>PQXF01000021.1:0-19310 GCA_003194445.1 Candidatus Methanogaster sp. | reverse complement strand
TTTTGCTTTTTTACGTTTCAAGATTAATAATTCTTTTTTCATTTTAGACACTTATTTGACACATGGGTTGTTTTACATAAGGTTTGCTTCACATATAAAGTGTCCTACTTTCATTTGAAACATAACCATCAACGCTAAACCAAGTATATTGCTGCAACGATCTCGATGATTTTCGAAGATTTTCTGTATTTTCTCCTTGATGTAATCATATTCTATTTTATTATGGGTATGTGTGGGAACTTTAATCACAAACAATCCTGGCGAATCTTTTGGTAATTGGTCTGATTTGCCTTTGATGATCTCGCAGAGTTCATAAGTAATGTTCACTGTATAGCCAGACAGTATAAACTCTCCATTTTCATATCCATACTTCACAAAATCAAAACCACTTGGTTCTCTACTTTCTTTTACGTCTATTGTAAACTCCTTTTCCTCTATGGAAAATGGTAAGACATCATTCTTCAATTTATGACCCACTTTTACAAGTGCACCATAAATATCGTCTTTACTTGGAATGACATGATGGATAGATATGTTTGCGCTAATTTTTCCAAGTTTAAGAGCCCTTGCTATTTCCGGTATTATCAAAGTAATATCCTGATATCTCCAAAATCTCTCGAATTCGTTCCTGTATTTTACTTCGATATGGACATCCACTCCGTTTATGTTGGCAAGTATGTCTGCATGTCTGCTTCTTACAGGTGGTTCCAATTTGATCACATTGCAAGTATCGTTTCTGTGGATGGTTGCGGCAAGTTCTAATTGAAGTCGAGCATGTTGATAGTCTTTTTCATGTTTTGTCAGTTCTTTTCTAACTTTAGCCAATCCATGGACACCTTGAAGGGTTTTTACCCACATGCCAATCAACGAAATCTCATAGTACCCGGGACGCCTATCGTTACCTCTGAAAAGCCCCACTAAAGGGTTATCTTCATACTTCTCAATCATCTCCCCAAATTTTCGATCGGTAAGTATATTATTGCTAACCTCTTCAATTTCTTCGCAGTTTGTTTTGCTCATATCAGGCCTCACCGAGCTTGAGGATCGTACTATCAAACCAATCCCACCTGCCAATTATTATATCTACCATCACCCCAACAACCCCCGATCATCTCAAGCACCACCGCAAGCGGCACCCCGACCCCATCCGCAATCTTGGAAGGCGAGCACCGGTCCGGCTCCTCGCCTCGCTCTTCCAAGCATTCCATCACCGCCTCAACAGGTGTTGTGAAGTACTGACCGGAACTCACTTTAATCTTCCCGAGAACGCTCCCGGACCCCTCCTCGAAGTGCCATTCCGCGACAAGCCCATCATCACCCCCCCTGCGCCTGCACACCTGCGGCAGCCCCGCAAGTGCGATCACAAGCGACACCCAAACGGCCATCCCGATTCTACGCATCCGCAATCACCTCTCGAATCGCAAGCAGATTCAACCTCGACTGCGGTTTAATCGTCCTCCTGGCAGAGTCAAGGAAGAGTATGTTCTGTTTCACCAGAAAACTTAACAAATCAATCTCCATGCTGTCAGAGTATTTCACCTCTTCAACAGAAGCGAAGATCGTTAGCATATCGATAATATCGCTCTTTGTCTCTTTGTTTCGCGCCAGCAGGAATACAAGCCTACTTATCTCTTCTTCAAGCATTTTGTCTGTTTTTTCCGTTATATCCCCGCTGCCGAGTTTGGTGTTCACCAATTCGACCAAGCACACAGGCTTTCCGCCGCAGGATTCCCACGCCATCGCAATATCATCATCGGTGAAACCGTACTTATCCAGAAACGCGGATGTCGTCTCATGATCAAAATCGTCCACGAGTAGATACCTGCACCTGCCGTCCAGCATCGCCTCACTGTAGACATTTTCGAGGAAGAGCGAATCAGACGTCACCACAAACACCTGTGCCAGATGTGTCTCCTTTGTCAATCGGATAAAAAAGTTAAACAATTTATAAATCAGCAACCCATCGATCTTCAGATCCCCTATCACCTGCAATTCATCGATGATCAGGATGGGAGTACGCGTCTTTGATATTTCTGCAAAGAACCGCTCGATGTATCTAAACATATCCTTGCTTTTATCCTTCTTTTCAAATATCCGCTCAAACAAGTTTATCGGTATCGGAATTCCACTGACTGTGCCCAGATCCTTTAATGCCGATTTCGCATACTCGGCGACATTACCACCCCCCTCCTCTTCGTCAATCTCGAACAAGACGTTTAGGAAGTCCTCATAATCCGTTACGAACCTCCCACGCAGATTGACGTAGAACGGGGCATAATCCTCTGGTAGTTCTTTGATCAGATGGCTGATCGTTGTGGTCTTTCCACTATTGATCGGTCCGTAGACAAACGTGATCAGGGACGGCTCATCGTCCAAGATATCCATGATCTCTTTTGTCTCCTTTTCCCTATTGTGAAATGCGATTCTTTTCATGATCGTTTCCCCCATAAATTTGATGTAACCAACCCGGAATCCCCCTGCGCCTGCACGTCCGGCAGTTCGGACGTTACGTGGTCGATAAGTTCCGTCTTTCCGCTGATCGGTCCGTAGACAGACGTGATCAGAGTCGGTCGGCTATCCGGTATCGCCCGGATCTCCTTTGTCTCCTTCTCGCGATCATGAAATTCTATGCACCTCATATTCGTACCCTCCTGTGAGCTACCAATATCCCGATGATCGCAACCACCGCCGTAAGTCCGGGCAACGGTTTTGGCGTTGGCACAGGTGGCGGAGGATCACGCTCATCAACGACCAGCGTGAGCGTATCGTATCGTGTCGGGGACTTTGGGCTGCCCCTGAACTGGTAGTACACCTCGCTTTCGATCTCATGCGCTCCGACCTCATTGCCTGTGAGGTGCACCTCGATCGACCGCAGATCATCGCCGGATTCGATGGTCTGGGTGCAGGCATATATCCCGGATCCGGCTTTCGCGAATGAACTGCTGGTAACCGAGACGCCATTTGGCGGCTTTAATATCAACTGAACTGTAATCGGGGGATTTCCGATCGGATTGACCGCTGATAGCGTGAAGATCGCGTCTTCGCCTTTCTTGATCGTGGTTCTTGTGGTTCCGAAATACACACTTGGTCCGGCTCTTTCAACTGTTATCGGGAGTTCTTCGAAGCCTCTGTTTGATTTTGAGTCGATTGCTCTGACCCTAATCGTGTGCTCACCCACCGAGAGGGAATTCGTTGTTACAGTGTACGTTCCGGCTTGGTTTTGGGATTCGAGTGTTATTCCATCGAGCATTATTTTTATCGAGGCGACTCCGCTGGGGTCGTTTGCTCCATAGGTTATCTCTACTTTTTCACCTTCTTCGAGGAGTCCGTTATTGGTGTATTCGATGATGGTTGGCTTATCGATGCGTATCGCAGGTGGTGAGACATCCGTGGCGGTCAGGTGTGCGGTTATCGAGTCTGTAACTCCGGATGTGACCTGTACCGATGTTAGCCACTCAGCGTAGCCATATTTTTCTAATTTAAGTGTGTGTGAGCCGGGCGAAGCATCTGAAATCGTTGCAGGGGTTGTGCCTTTGTATGCGCCGTCGAGATAGATGTCTGCGCCGGATGGTGAAGAAGAAATGGAGATTAGACCAGCCTCTCTGGTTAATCTTGCTTCTATCGATCCTGTATCTCCTGCTGAAACGTGGACTGTTGCCGTGTAATCCACATATCCGGATTTTGTTAATTTTATCGTGCGTGATCCCGGTGAAACATCGCGTATCCAGAACCAATCCGAACATGTTGCCCCTTGATAAAGATCATCGAGATAGATATCTGCCCCGGATGGGTCGGACCATACGCGAATATAGGCGGTCGGAGGCGGCGTCGGTGTTGCTGCGGTGGTTGGTGTGGCGGTTGTAGTCAGGTATGCGGAAACCAATGCAGCATCTCCTGCTAAAACGTAGATGGTTTCTGTGTAATCCACATATCCGGATTTTTCCAGCCGGATCGTACAGTATCCCGTTGAAACATTGTATATACGGAACCAATCCGGGCCTGTTACCCCTTGATAAACATCATCGAGATAGATGTCTGCCCCGGATGGGGTGGACCATACGCCGATGCACCCCTTTGCCGGACTTATTGTGAATGGTGCAAAATCGCCATCGATGGTCTGCTCTGTAGTATTACCTTCTATCGTATATACGTCGTTAGATGCCAGTGCCGGAGCTATACTGTTTAGCAACAGCATCGTAATCAGATATGAAACCAATCTCATTTTTGCACCAGTTCAGTCCAAGTGTTATTGCGGTTTCCATCCCAATCACATATATGCATTCCGTTAATTCCAGTCCAAGCTAACCTCCCATCACCTCAAGCACCCCGACCACCGAATACGAGAGCGCATGAAGATCGTATCCGCCCTCAAGCGTAATCGCGAGCCTACCCTCGCAGCACTGGTCAGCAATCGAGGACACGATCGACACCATCTCCCGAAACCCCTCAGTCGTGACCGCCATTCCTGCCAGCGGATCATCGATGTGTGCATCAAAGCCGGCAGATACGAGGACGATGTCAGGATCGAACCTGCTCGCTGCCGGCATCAGAATCTCTTCGAATGCGCGGGTATACTCGGCATCGCCGGACCCTGCCGGAAGCGGCGCGTTAAGCGTGTAACCCTGCCCTGCCCCGCTTCCAGTCTCGTCTGATGATCCGGTTCCGGGATAGTGTGGGTACTGGTGAACCGAGAAATAAAAGACCGACG
This sequence comes from Candidatus Methanogaster sp., assembly GCA_003194445.1. Classification (GTDB taxonomy): domain Archaea; phylum Halobacteriota; class Methanosarcinia; order Methanosarcinales; family Methanogasteraceae; genus Methanogaster_A. The sequence continues at coordinate 14,602 of PQXF01000021.1, read as the reverse complement.
GATCATCGTAGAATGTATACTGTGTACCGTTTCCGTGATGCACGTCCCAGTCCACAATGAGCACGCGGTCGTATCCGATCTTCTGGGCATGTCTCGCCCCGATCGCGATGTTATTGAAGAGACAGAACCCCATCCCGCGATCCGGAAGTGCATGATGCCCTGGCGGGCGGACAAGCGCGAACGCGTTCTCGCCACCTGCTGCAAGATCGACGGCGCGGATCATCCCGCCCGCGGCGAACAGCGCGGCGTGGTACGAGTCCTTGCAGAGAATGGTATCAGGATCAAGTGGGAGTTCACGTTTCGAGTATTCCTTAACTTTTGATATGTAGTCCGGATCATGGACATACCGGATCTCTTCTATGGATGCTGGCTCTGGCTTGATCCTGCGCAGATCAATCCCGGTCTCCTCGATCAGTTGCATGATCGCGATCAACCGCTCCTTGGTTTCCGGATGGTTTCCGGTATCGTGCAGCAGGTAATCGGGATGGTAGACAATTGAAGTCATTCGGATGGTGTATTAGCCGCAATTTCAGCTTTTAGATCCGCAATTTCAGCTCTTAGACTATCGATTGTATTTTCCCGACTTTCAATCGTATCCTCGCAGCGGTCAACTTCTTTCACCAGAGAAAGTCTTTCCATCTCTGCTTTCGTATATAGCTTATCCAGAGTCTCAACCTCGCTTTCCAGAGATTCTTTCTGCCTATTCAGCTCTTTAATAGCCGCATTTGCCGTTGCAAGGTCGGTCTGGAGTCCTACCTTCTCGGTCTCGACCTTCTGATACTTACCTCCGAGCGCCTCCTCCCGCTCCTCCGAAAGACTCAGGTTCTTAAGAGTAGCGTCTAAAATCATCTCCTTCTCCTGATAGTCGATCATCGTCTTCTGCAAGGTCTCGTTTGAGACTTCATACTTTGATTGCAGATCAGTGTAGGTGTACTGGTAATACACACTGGCTGCTGCAATCCCCAGGCATAGCAGCATGATGAGTCCGAGCAGCGAGAAACTAACATCTCTTTTCATCGGTTATGCTTTTGGTAAAACCCTTATAAATCACTTCGCATAGTCTTGCCCTGCCAGACTCCAACGAGGCAGAGCGTAAAATCCGTTACGCACTCCCTATGCACACACCACAAACACGTACCTGGTACCGCCACTACAACGACGACCAACATCTTTTTGATCATGGCGCGGTTATTATGCAAATGAGTAATAGAGGAAGCTGATTACGAGATGCCATTTACAATACTTAAAAAACAAGAACTCGTCCCGACGCTCCACCGGATGGACATCGCTGCCCCGCGAGTGGCAGAGAAAGCGATGCCCGGACAGTTCGTGATACTGCGAATCGATGAGTGTGGGGAGCGCATACCGCTCACAATCGCTGATTTCGACGCGGCAGACGGAACAGTCACGCTCATCTTCCAGGAGATCGGAAAGACGACCTGCCAGCTTGCGTCGCTCGGTGCGGGCGATTCGATCGCTGATCTCGCAGGACCGCTCGGATGCGCGTCAACGATTGAGAAGTTCGGAACCGTCGTCTGTGTGGGCGGTGGCGTCGGGATTGCGCCGATATTTCCGATCGCACGGGGACTTATGGAGGCAGGGAACAAAGTGATCTCGATAATCGGTGCGCGGAGTGCAGACATTCTGTTCTGGGAGGAACGGATGAAAGAAGCAAGCAGCGAACTCTATGTAACAACCGATGACGGCACGAAAGGACACCACGGGTTTGTTACTGATATCGTGCAGAATGTGATCGAGAGCGGCGAGCAGGTCGACAGGGTGATTGCGATCGGTCCGCCTGTGATGATGCGGGCGGTCGCTGGCGTCACAAAGCCCTTTGGCATCAAGACCGTAGTCAGCTTAAACCCGATCATGGTGGACGGGACTGGTATGTGCGGCGCATGTCGGGTGCTTGTAGGAGGCGTTACGAAGTTTGCATGTGTGGACGGACCCGAGTTCGATGCACACGAGGTCGATTTCACGCTTCTGATGAGCCGACTTGCCATGTATCTGCCAGAAGAGAGGGAGGCGCTTGACTACAAAGCAGCGGAGGATCCAGCAGTATGAAGATAAAGACTGAATCAAAACCCGAAAAAAGATCCAAGATGGCAAAACAGTCTCCATCCAAGCGCAGATCGAACTTCGAGGAGGTTGCACTCGGATACAACCGTTATGAAGCGGTGGCAGAGGCGAATCGCTGCCTTAACTGTAAGAAACCTCCCTGCATCGAAGGTTGTCCTGTCGGCGTGGATATCCCGCGTTTCATACGCCAGATCGCAGAAGAGGACTTCGATTCAGCGGTTCTCACGCTAAAGAGCACGAACTCACTGCCTGCCATCTGTGGACGAGTCTGCCCGCAGGAGACGCAGTGCGAAGCGGTCTGTGTACTTGGAAAGGGCGGAAAAGGAGACCCGATCGCAATTGGTGGGCTTGAGCGGTTTGTGGCGGATTACGAGATGGAAGAGGGAGTTACTATCCCTGATCTCCCGTCACCCACAGGCAGACGCGTTGCAGTCGTCGGAGCAGGTCCGGCAGGACTTACCGCTGCAGCCGAGCTTGCAAAGATTGGGCATTCCGTCACGGTCTTTGAGTCGCTGCACGCTGCCGGCGGCGTTCTCGTGTACGGAATTCCGGAGTTTAGGCTGCCAAAGTCGATCGTTGCTGCGGAGGTCGATTTCATACGGCGGCTGGGCGTTGATATGCGCATGAACTCGGTCATCGGGAAGATCGGTACGGTGGATGAGCTGCTACGGGATTACGACGCCGTCTTTCTGGGAACAGGCGCAGGACTTCCTTCGTTTCTCGGAATCGACGGCGAGAACTTAAACGGCGTCTACTCTGCAAACGAGTTCCTGACCCGTGTGAACCTTATGAAGGCATACCTATTTCCCGAATTCGACACGCCGGTTAAGAAGGGACGCCGGACAATCGTTGTCGGCGGCGGCAATGTGGCGATGGACTCCGCACGGTGTGCGCTTCGGCTTGGCGCAGGGGAAGTGACTATCGTCTACCGCCGCGGCGAGGATGAGCTTCCAGCGCGGGCAGAAGAGGTTCTAAACGCAAAAGAAGAGGGGATCATATTTCGTCTGCTCACAAATCCGATACGGATTCTCGGCGATGGGAATAACTGGGTAACAGGTATGGAATGCGTCAATATGGAACTCTGCGAGCCGGATGAGTCAGGACGGTGCCGACCTGTTCCGGTCCCTGATACCGAGCACATCATCCCTGCCGATGTCGTGGTAATCGCAATCGGTACATCCCCAAATCCACTCGTGTCGATGACAACACCTGATCTTGAGATTGCAGGGTACGGGACAATCGTGGCGGATGAGACCGGAGCAACATCAAAGCCCGGCGTATTTGCAGGAGGCGATATTGTAACAGGCTCTGCGACTGTTATCTCGGCTATGGGTGCGGGAAAGGTTGCGGCGAAGGCTATCGATGAGTATGTTAGAGGTCTGTCAGGTTATGAGAACCTGCTCAATATTACATGATATCCACATAAAACCACAGATTTCATCCGCAACATCATAAGGCATGATGGTCTCTGTGATGCAAAAGGTACTTATGGGGGTAATAGCGTGTGTGGAATATAACATAGCGGAGTTGATTGTTATGACAAGATATTTTCCCTGCTCGAAACACGCAATCGTTTTGCGAACGATGATCTTTGGCGCGGGCGTGCTTGCGGGCGCGGGCACGGTGGCGGGCGCGATGTTGGGTTGTGGATGATGATGATGGCGGCGCGGGTGTGGACTTTTGCGAGATACAGGCGACGGATGCCATCATCGTTTACCCGGAACTTATACAAAGAACGTGAGCAAGCGATTGGCAATCTAAAAAAAAGTTTGATTTTTGGTGGATTGAGAACGATATAAACAATGAAACGTGAGATTTTAATCGAATGGAACCGTAAAACATTGGATCACATTTATAGGCATAGAATTTCTGAGAAGGAAGTAGAAAATGCCGTAAATGGAAGGATCCTGATACGAAACACCTCAAGGAAAGGGGAAAAGTTAAAAGAAGTGATAGGAGAATCGTATGGGAGGACTTTGTTTGTCGTTTTAAAATCGTATGGAAACCGGTATAGGGTTATTACTGCAAGGGGTGCAACAGGAGCAGAGAAGAGATTATATGTGAAAAGAGGGAAGTGATCTATGTTATGCGAAAAGTAAAGATCGAAAGTATGGAGGATCTGGAATCGCTCCCGGAAGATGAATGGGTAGAAGTACCTGAAGGACTACATGCAAAGTTTATTTACAGCGTAGATCGTGTGAATAACAAATTGACAATTACACTTCCGGAAGAGGTCGCTAAAAGGATTGGGGATCGGTTGTGTGCAACATTTGATGGGGGAAATATCGTTATCAGTGAATCGTTGAAGTAGAAGATGGCTACTCCAAAAATATTAGCTTATAGAAGCGAGTCGCGGTGATGGTTGCCTTGCAGCGGCAGTGAGTGTTGAGACGGGTGGCTTTGAGGCGTAGGCGAGTGATGGATGGCTGCCCGTCACAGTCGTCTGGTCAGGGTGTGAGCTGCGACGGGTGTGTGCCCAGAGTGTGGGGTGGCGAAAGGATTTTATAGGGTTGGGTTGTGCGTATGGGATGTAACACCTCGGAGTCGATTATTATGACAAGGCGTTCCCCCACAACCGAAACTCGTATCGATCTGCGAACAATTCTCAGCGCGGGCGTGCTCGCGGTGCTGCTGGTGCTTGCGTGCGCGGGCACGGCGGGGGTTGTGGATGATGATGATGGCGGCGCGGGTGTGGATTATGCGAGCATGCAGATGGAGGCGGCGGCATGACCCGCCTGCTGCTGCTGGTGGCTGCGGCGGTCGTGGTGCTGCTTGTGGCAGCGGATGATGGGCTGTATCGAAGGCTTTAGGATCATAAGAATAATAGGTACAAAACGTAAATGGAGGATAGGTAATATGATGGAAGTAACCTTTTACGACAGGGAACGGGAAACAAAAGAGATAATGGATACGCTGCGTATGAAACCGCGACTGATCACTTTTATTTACGGACCGATAAACTCTGGGAAGACCGAACTGATCACTCATCTGACCTGCGAACTGTCAGATGATTATGTTGTCTTCTACATAAATCTCAGAACTAAATTTTTAGCAAGTTACGATGATTTCATCGAATCGTTGTTTGAGATGGAGATGGAGACTGATATGACGGTGAGGAAGGGAAAAGAGACGCTTGCAGAGCTAATTTCATCTGCAACTAAGATCACAGGCATACCAATAACAAGGGAGTTTATAGATTACGTTTTCAAGGATAATAAGCCGAAGAACGCGTTTTCGTATATGTTAAAACTTTTTGAAGAGGTGAAAAAGTCAGGTAAGCAACCGGTACTGATTTTAGATGAACTGCAAAAGATTGGGGATGTATTGGTGAATGGACATTTGATCTACGAACTCTTCAACTTTTTCATAGACCTGACAAAAGAGCTGCATCTGTGTCATGTCTTTGCGGCAACCTCTGATTCGCTCTTCTTGGAGCGTGTTTACAGTGAAGCAATGCTCAAAGGACGGTGCAGATATCTGCTGGTGGATGATTTTGATTACGAGACTACCGCCGCGTTTTTGAAAGGTTATGGCTTTACTGATGAGGGTGCGAGGGTGGCGTGGGAATACTGCGGTGGAAAGCCAGTCTGTCTGGTTGAACTCATAAACTGCGGAAACAGAGAAGAGAAAGCTAAAGAGATGTTTACATTCAGAATCGGTGAACTGGAAACTCAATTGAAGCTCGTTAAGGAATTGGGAGATGAGATACTGATAGGCAGCAAGCGTTGTGATGTGCACTACGAGAAGTTGGTATCTGCCTTGAAGATGTTCGTAAAAAGAGAGGAGATTGGCATGAATGAGGTGGATGAGGTCTCCAAGAGGTATCTGGTCAAAGAGAACATTCTTTTCGTGGATCCGCTTACCGCGATGATGAAGCCTCAGTCTATGCTGGATCTCTCTGCGATACGAGAGGTGATGCGAGATGCGTAGAATTGGGCTGGCTCTGCAGGGCGAGGAGGTGGTGGCATGACCCGCCTGCTGCTGGTGGCTGCCGCGCTCGTGCTGCTGCTTTCGGCGGCGGGTGGTGGCTTTGCGCCTGGGGCTGCTGCGGTACCATGGGGCAGGCACGGCAGCAGGAGCGACGTTTGAGTTTGTGGCGGGCGCAGATCACGGGACCGGGGCGTGGCGGAGTCGGGAGTGATTGCCGCGAGGGTTGTCTGATTGCACGCTGGTTCGCGGGTGGTCGGGTGGCGGCTCTGCATAGCGATATTTTGGGGGGCGAAAGGCTTTTATAGGGGCGGGTTGTGCGTAGGAGATGTGGCACATCGGAGTCGATTATTATGACAAGGCAGCCCCCCACAACCGGAATACGTAGCGTTTTGCGAACAATTCTCAGCGCGGGCGTGCTCGCGGTGCTGCTTGCGTGCGCGGGTGCGGTGGCGGGCGCGACGACGTGGGTTGTGGATGGCGATGGCGGCGCGGACTTTGTGAACATACAGGCGGCGGATGTTGCAACGAGTGGCGATTCGATTGAGGTCTGGGGCAGGAGTTATGTTTGAGGATGCAAATTGGAATAATTATTAGTTATGAAGGGGGGATGAATACATATGAAACCTGAAATTGATATACGGAGGATAGGAGAGAAAGGGAGAGAACTCTTCAAAAGAATCTCAGAAGAGTTAAAGGCGGACTATCGCGGCAAGTACGTGGTTATTGAAGTGGATAGTGGAGATTATTTTATTGGGGCTACCGGTGTTGAGGCAGGCAAAAAAGCCAGAGAGAAATATCCTGATAAAATATTCTTCCAGGGCAAAATCGGCTATCGAGCAGCAGTCTCATTCAAAGGGAGATAGGGTTTGCGAATGATGAAAGGAAAGATAAGCGACAACGGCTCACCGCTCATAGAGATCAGAGTTATAGGCAGTAGAGCGGATATTACTGTCGAAGGGATTCCGGATACGGGATTTGATGGGTATCTTTGTTTACCGGTCACGACAGCTGTTTCTTTGGGTCTCGAACTGATCAAGCTGGAGAATGCGGAACTGGCAGATGGCACGATACTCGAGGACGAACCGGTTTTCTCGGGCAGGATGGAATGGGGCAGAGATGTCATCGATGTGGATATTGTGCTGACAAAATCCGCGGATACGTTGCTTGGAACAGACCTGTTACGAGGAATGGAAGTTGGATTGAACTATTCGACAGGAGAAGTGGTTATTGAAGAAATTAAGGCAGGTGAAGAGAAATGAGGATGGAAGAGAGAAGAAGCATGAGACGTCTCGTACATCGGAGTTGATTATTATGACAAGGCGTCCCCCACGACCGAAACACGCAATCGTATCGCGAACAATTCTCAGCGCGGGCGTGCTCGCGGTGCTGATGCTTACGTGCGCGGTGGCGGGCGCGACGACATGGGTTGCGGATGATGAGGGCGGCGCGGATCGTATGGGCACGCAGACGGTGGAGGTGGCGGCATGACCTGCCTGCTGCTGGTGGCTGCGGCACTCGTGGCGGTGCTTGCGGTGGCGGGCATGGGCGCTGGTGCTGAGTTGCATGTGTATCCGGGCGGTTCGATTCAGACGACGATCGATGACGCAGGGGGATGCGATCTATGTGCATGCGGGGATGTATGCGGAGAATGTGAATGTGTGGAAACGGATTACGCTGATCGGCGATGGCGCGGATGTGGTGGCGGTGCGGGCGTAGGAACGACGGATACGAAAATGTTTATGTAAGGTCGGTTGTATGGATAGCCCCAATAGCGTCTAAAAGTGATTCTCATGATGCAGAAAAATAAGTTGATGGAACTGACCCCAGATAAATGGGGGCTGCTCGTTTATCTGAACGAGCATGACGCAGTGGATTTGACCACGATAAAACGATTTATGACGGATATTGCAGAGTCCAGATTGGTGATTGCAGAAGACAATCTCTCTGTTGCGGAGAAACTTCTTGAGATTGGTTTAAGTAATCGAACTGTGATTCATAAATCGTATTATTCGATGTATCATGCTGCAAGGTCTGCGGTGTATCTGCAGATGCAGATTGATGTTACGAGGCATAGATCACTGGTGGATAAGTTCAAAAAACTGCTTATAAGGAAGTTTGGAGACGAAACGCTTGCTAAGCAGATGAATGTTTGGAGAATGGATCGTATAAAGTGTGATTACGATCTAAATGTAGAGGTTGCGAAAGATATGTGCGAATCTGCGATATCAGACGCGTCTATGATCATTGACGTATGTAAAAGTCTTGTGGAGGAATTTTAGATGGATAAAGAAGAGATTGTGCAAATAATCCTGAATGAAGTTTCAAAGGAGTTTGGTGCACAAAGGATCAAGGATGTTGAATATTTCGGACCTTATGAAGACGAGGACCTTGATGTAATCGTCTATGTTGAGGGGATCGATGAGCGTAATGATACCGTGGATGTGAGCATGCGCCTTTTTGATATGTTCCTCGAGATGGATCTCGATGTTCCGCTTCGTATATCAAGGGCGAAGGAAGGGATGGGTGAGGAAGTGGCAGCATGACCCGCCTGCTGCTGGTGGCTGCCGCGCTCGTGCTGCTGCTTTCGGCGGCGGGTGGTGGCTTTGCGCCTGGGGCTGCTGCGGTACCATGGGGCAGGCGCGGCAGCGGGAGCGACGTTTGAGTTTGTGGCGGGCGCAGTCACGGGACGGGGGCGTGGCGGAGTCGAGAGTGATTGCCGCGAGGGTTGTCTGATTGCACGCTGGTTCGCGGGCGCCCGGGCGCCCGGGTGGTGGCTCTGCATAGCGATATTTGAGGGGGCGGAAGGCTTTTATAGGGGCGGGTTGTGTGTGAAGGATGTAACACACCGGAGTCGATTATTATGATAAGGCATCCCCCCACAACCGAAACTCATGTCGTTTTGCGAACAATTCCCAGCGCGGGCGTGCTCGCGGTGCTGCTGCTTGCGTGCGCGGGCACGGCGGCGGGCGCGACATGGGTTGTGGATAATGGCGCGCGGACTTCACGAGCATGCAGATCGCGGAGGCGGCGGCATGACCCGCAGCAGGATGCTTATGATTATGCTCATCGCCGCCGCGGTGTGCATGACAAGCGCGGGAGTGGGCGCGGCGGATGGGGTGGATGTGACGTTTGAAGGGCGTTTCGGGGGTGCTACGCATGCATGCGCAGTTTCTGGCAATTATGCGTACATCGGTCAAGGGCAGGATATTGTTGTGCTTGATATAAGCAATCCCGCCGCGCCATCGGAATCGGGAAGATTGATCACTGCTGATTGTGTAAGAGATGTTGCGGTCTCAGGTGATTACGCATACGTAGCTGATAGTTCTAATGGTCTTGTGATTGTAGATGTCACCGACAAAGCAGCACCTGCACTTGCAGGAAGTTACGCAGGATATGCACGGGGTGTTGCTGTATCAGGTGATTATGCGTACATAGCTGATCGTTTTAATGGTCTTGTGATTCTGCGTGTGGATGCACCAACCAATGGCAATGGTGTTCACAATCTCGACACAGGCGAGAACTTCTCGACGATTCAGGCTGCGATAGACGATCCTGATACGCAGGATGGGCATACGATCACTGTGGATGCCGGCACATACATCGAGAATGTGAATGTGAACAAGCGACTCACACTGATCGGCGAGGGCGCGGATGTGGTGACGGTGCGGGCGGCGGATACGGGAGATCATGTGTTTGGTGTGACGGTGGATTGGGTGAACATCAGCGGGTTTACGGTGACGGGGGCAACTGACCATTCTGGGGTCAATCTCTACAATGTAGATCGCTGCAGTATCTCTGAGAACAACTGCTCGAACAACGACCACGGTATCTTCCTCTACCATTCTAGCAACAACACGCTTGCGAGCAATAACTGCTCGAACAACTACTACGGCATCTGGCCGTTCTCTTCTAGCAACAACACGCTTGCGAGCAATAACTGCTCGAACAACTACTACGGCATCTGGCTGTACTATTCTAGCAACAGCACGCTTGCAGGTAACACGATGTCAGGAAATACGTACAATTTCGATGTGTTAGGCTTCACTATCTCCGAATGCACCCAGAACATAGATATGAGCAGCATAGTGGATGGAAAACCGATCTACTACTGGGTTGATCAGAAGGATGGACAGATTCCAAGCGATGCCGGCTTTGTAGGAGTTGTGAACGGAACAAACATCACAGTCAGAGACCTGACACTGACGAACAATGGGGAAGGGGTGTTATTTGCATACACCGAGAATTCGAGGATAGAGAACGTCACCGTATCGAACAACGACGACGGTATCTGCCTGCGGTCTTCGATCAACAACGTGCTTGAAAGCAACGCCGCATCGAACAACTACCTCGGTATCTTCCTGTACTCTTCTAGCAACAACACGCTTGCGAGCAATAACTGCTCGAACAACTACCACGGCATCTTCCTGTACGATTATTCGAGCAACAACACGCTCCACCACAACAATCTCATCAACAACACCAATTGCAATGCCTATGACCGCGGCACCAACCAGTGGGACTCCGGCTCCGAAGGCAACTACTACTCCGACTACACCGGCACCGACACAAACAGAGACGGCATCGGCGACACCCCACACGACATCCCAGGCGGCACCAACATCGACAGATACCCGCTCACAGGCATCCGCTGGCTTCCCCATGAGATATCCCGCTCCCGGCTCGGCATCAACACCCATTGGTATAGATGGGCAGAGGACTTCCCCGCATACAAGGAGAAGATTAAAAACTTTGGAATTGTCCGTGATGGTGCATGGTGGTATGATCTTGAAACCAGCGATCTGACCGGATCAGAGTGGGATCACGCAAACTGGAGCTACCCTTACGACCTAAAAACGCTCTGCGGCAAGGAGATGACATACCAATCAGGATATGACAATCTGGTCAAACTGCATCAGGATGAGGATTCTCCTGAATTATTAATGGTGTTGAATCAGGATAATAATAACATATCATCGTCTGATGCGATAACCGCCGACCAGTACTCGGATTATGTGTACCACATAGTTGAGCGGTACGATGGAGATGGGGTAAACGACATGCCCGGACTGATAAGACCGGTCAGGTATTTCGAGGTGGGTAACGAGGTAGATTACGGTAATACGACCGCAAACCCAAATCACGATCACATCCCTCCGAAGGATTATGTTGAGAAGAGACTCATTCCTGCTTACAACGCAGCAAAATCCGCAAACAAAGACGCAATTGTCATGGGTGCCGGTCTTGGCATGGGAAGCGATCTCTATGGCAATGATGGACAAGAATTCAACACTATGTACTTTGATGCAATGTACGACAACATAACAAAAAATGGTGGCAACAAGAATAATAATTTTTATATGGATAAAGTAGCCATCCATTATTACGCAAAACCAAATGCGGAATTCGACGAGAATATCAAAAAAGTCGAAGATGTGATCCAAAAGTACGAAAATAGAGATAAGCCAATCTGGATTACTGAGTTTTTCCCGCTCACTGAAATAGGTCCGTATGATTCTACGACTGGTGCTTTTGCCAGACTGTTGACACTGATGTTTGCAAACAAAATCGAGATGCCCATAATCTACAGTCTCAAAGACGAGTACGATATCACCTGTGTTGGTGAGGAAGAGACAATTACACCAAGGGAGTCCCTTCAGGTAATCGATACTGTTGTGAGTACATTGCACGACACAACCCCATCCGAAGCAGAAAACAAGGACATATCCGTAGAACCCGGAAAAACGACCTACCAACGAGTCTTCAATAATTCAGGAAAGAAAGTAACGGTGCTGTGGTATATCGACGATGCTGATTCCGGTGCGGTCACCAACTACGACTATACAGCATCCCCCGAATCGCCACAGACATTCACAGTAGACGTTCTCGGAACCGCCAACTTCTCAACAGACCCAAGCCCGATACATCTGAAAATCGGATCAAAACCCACTTACGTGGTTGAAACCGATCCCCCGACCGATCTCGATCTGTACTTCAACAAAACCACAACCACAGGAGTCGTAACAGAGAGAGCCACCAGTTTCAGAGTGGGGGATACCCTGTACGGCAAACTAAAAACTGCCACCGGTACCAGTCATACCGTAAAGACATACATCACAATGACCATGCCAGATGGAACTTGTCGGTACGCGCATTATGATAAACCGGACTTCAACCCCGGAAACGACGAACTGCTATTCTCAGACACAAAAATCCAGCTTTACAACGGTGTCTGGAACGCAACCACAAATGACTGGTTGTGGAACATCTACGAGTTCACTGGGGGTGATTCAGGAACATACCGATGGAACTGCTGGTACGAGGATGCGGAAACTGGTGAGATACTGGGCGGAGACTCCACCGAATACACTTTCTCAGAAACGCCATCCGGCACACCAGTCGATTCTTCCACAGGTAGAGGCGAGGTCTATCTCGACAGCAGCGCTGGCACCATTGAGAATCTTGCTGCAATCCCACCGGATGCGATGCCTGAAATACCTGACAGTCTGAATCCGGTCTACGGATTCTTCAGTTTCGAGATCACCGGCATCTCCAGCGGAGAGAGCGTCAACATACCACTGGCATTCCCTGAAAACGTGCCAGCAGGTACGGAATACTGGAAGTATGGACCGACGCCGGATGACAACACACCTCACTGGTATCAGATTCCGGTCAGTGATGACGATGGGGATCGGATCATCGTCATAACGCTAACCGACGGCGGTATCAGCGATGACGACCGTGCAGCAAACGGCGTGATCGTGGATGACGGCGGTCCGAGCCTGCCCATGAGCAAGAAAGGCGACCTCAACTCTGACGGCATCCTCACCTCCGCGGACGCCGCGATCGCACTCCAGCTCGCAGCTGCCGGCGCACACAACGACGCAGCCGATGTCAGTGGCGACGGCAGCGTCACCTCGCTCGATGCGCTCATGATCCTGCAGGCGGCGGCTGAGGAAATTAAGTTATGATGGACGATATCATTCCAATAAACCACGATCCACAAATAGAGGAACATAATATGATAGAAGTAACCTTTTATGACAGGGAACAGGAAATAAAAGAGATGATGGATATCTTGAGCATGAAACCGAGACTGATCACGTTCGTTTACGGACCGATAAACTCTGGGAAGACTGAACTGATCACTCATCTGATCGAAGAACTTCCAGATAATTATATTATCTTCTACATAAATCTCAGAGGAAAGTTTATATCGAATTATGATGACTTCGTCCGGGCTCTGTTCAAGTTAGATCGGGAGAAGAAGGAGTATAAAGAAATATTAAAGACGATATCAGAAGTATCGCTGAAAAGCTTGAAATTCACGGGGATACCAATAACTGAAGGTGTTCTGGACTTGTTTTTTAGAGAAAAAACTTATGAAGATGTTTTTGAGTTTTTAGAAGATTATTTTACCGAGATAGCAAAGAATAAAGTTCCTGTGTTGATCGTGGACGAACTGCAAAAGATAGGCGATGTCAGGATCAATACGCATCTGATCTACGAACTCTTCAATCTGTTTATCCGATTGACAAAGGAGCTGCATCTGTGCCACGTCTTTGCGGTAACATCTGATTCGCTCTTTATCAAGCAGGTTTACAGCGAGGCGATGCTTTCCGGACGGTGCGATTATCTGCTGGTGGATGATTTTGATTACGAACAAACAATGGATTTCTTAGATGGCTATGGATGGGGTGAGCAGGAGAAGACGATTACATGGCAGAGCGTCGGTGGAAAGCCGGTGTCTCTTGTTAAGCTGGTCAACGCGAAAGTAAGCGGGAAGAATATCGAAGATGTGGTCGGCAGGATGCTTACGCTCAGAACCGGCGAGATAGAAACGATGCTTAAAAGAGTTAATGAGTTGGGTGGTGAGATAATCATAGAAGATGCTAAATATCGTGTGAGTTATGAGAAATTGGTTGAAGTATTGAAGAGTTTTGCTGCGTATGAGGAGATCGGTATGAATGAAGTGGATGAGATATCCAAGGCATTTTTGGTCAAGAATAATGTGTTGTTTGTTGACCCACTTACGAAGCTGATTAAGCCACAATCACGGCTGGATCTCTCTGCGATACGAGAGGTGGTGCGGGGTGCGTGAAGCATGACCCGCCTGCTGCTGGCAGCTGCGACACTCGTGGCGGTGCTTGCGGCGGCGGGTGTGGGTGCTGGTGCTGAGTGGGATGTGTATCCGGGCGGGTCGATTCAGGCGACGGTGAACGCAGCCAGTCCAGGGGATACGATTTGTGTGCATGAGGGAACTTATGTCGAGAATGTGGATGTGGCAAGCAGGTCACGCTGATCGGCGATGGCGCGGATGTGGTGACAGTGCGGGCGGCATCAGTATATGGTCATGTGTTTGATGTGACTGTGGATTGGGTGAATATATCGGGGTTTGCAGTGGCGGGGGCAACTCATAGGTATGGGATTTATCTCTATCATGTGGATCACTGCAATATCTCTAATACATGACTTTCGGCTATACGAATTATAGCGGCAAGTTAAATTAGAGAAGCTTGAAGTTATATGTACATCCATTCAAATCTTTAATCCTCATATAATTAATTGAATCGAGTGCCGATTCTAATTTCTT
>PQXF01000020.1 GCA_003194445.1 Candidatus Methanogaster sp. | reverse complement strand
TCGGAGAGTTTTCAGAGAGGATGGAAAATCCGAGAGTTGGAGAACCAGAAGAGGCTTTAGATCATGATATGAATCCTGAGATAAAAATGGTTCCTTTTGGTATATTTGAACCAACAACGGATCATCTATCTATCGTATTCAGCACCTCGGTGGAGACCAGCGACTTTGTTGTGGATTGCCTGGAACTGTGGTGGGAAGAAAATAAAGAACGGCATGCGGATATTCGAAAGTTGGTCATAAATCTGGACAATGGGCCGCACGTAAGTAGCCGTAGAACACAATTTATCAAAAGAATGATCGAATTTGCTGATAACACGGGATTGAAGATCCAGCTGGCTTATTATCCTCCTTATCACAGCAAATACAACCCTGTTGAACGATGTTGGGGGGTTTTAGAGATGCATTGGAACGGCACACTCTTGTCTTCAGTCAATAAAGCTATCAAATGGGCTGAAACCATGACGTGGAACAGTGTACATCCTGCAGTTCATCTCATCGATAAAGTTTACCAGAACGGAGTGAAATTGACAAAAGAGGCAATGAAAATCTGCGAAGAGAGAATTGAAAGATCAGGAAATTTGCCAAAGTGGGATGTCACCATCGAGCCTGCATTCGGGTAAGTTATTTATTGGGGCTTGCCTAAACCCGAACGTTTCTTGCAAATGACACCATGCGCGGTTATAGTGACGGCCATTTGCCCATTTCAATTCCAGAAAGTGCGGGCATACCACATCAGTGGGTTCTTCTGGTACTGGCGTTTTATCGAAGTGGGTTATGATTGAGCCATCATCTACTTTCTGGATTAATTCTCTGTCTGTTCCATCCAGCATGGTGTATTTTTGTAGTTTACTCTTGGCATTTCAATCACTTGATCCGCGTCTCACTTAAATATATCAGTGCCTATATGTTCAACCCCCCAAGAGCAGGGTGGAAGTGACCCCACTCCCCCCACGCCTACGCACCGACCACAAGCTCCCCGCCCTTCGCGCCCGCGCAGACCTCTGGCTCGTAGTACGAGTACGCCCGGCTGTCAGGCACGATCGCCTTTACCGGGAAGAGCGCTCGCATCTTCATCTCAAACGAGAGTTCTGCCCCTCGCGGCAGGTCGAGCACGTAGACAATAACCTTCCTTCCCGCGATCTCGTAGCGCGTGATCGTACCATCAGCAACGAGCGCATCAAGACTCGCCACGACCGGCGTAAACCCTGTGGGCACTGCAACATCCACGATCATCATGCCGGTTGCATCTGCTGCTCCGGTGTACGTGACCCGCGTCCGCACGGTGATCACATCATCGACAGCGACGTTGGTAGCATTGTATGTGACATTCAGTTGCAGGTCAGAAACCGGAGCAACCTCAGGAAGGATCACGTTAAACCGCTTTACTAACTGATAACCTACTTCTCCTGTTCCGGCAAGCGCAAGTTCCACTTCTCTTGTCCCTTCCGGTACCAAAACGGTCTGGAGCACATCGAAGTTCGTGGCATCGATTCCGATCTCCTTGACAGTGCTTCCGTCGGCTGAGATCGTCACTGTGGCATCGATATCCCTACCCTGTGTTGCTGCCGCGGTCATCAGTGCCTTAAGTGCCATAACAGTGTCCTGCGTCGAAGAGAAGCCGCCAAGCGAGTTTCTCTGCGTCGAGATCCACTTGACAACGTCGTTTGCAAGCGGATGCTTCGCATCGATCAGAGCAAGCGCAGCGTACGATGTGATCTCGACGTTCCTGCTCGAAGGCGGATGACCGTACTTGAACGGATGGGGGCCACTGTCGGAATCCCTGACCACATCTGTGTCGGATCCCCAGTAGACGCCGTTCTCATCCTCATGCTTGAGCGTGATCAGTTTTTCAAGAGCGGTATCAGCATACTGGCTTTCAAGTTTCAAAAGCGCGACAGATGCGATCGCAAGCGGGTATGGATCGGTCTGTTCCTCAAGGTTCGCTTCGAGGTACGCCTGCGCTTCCTCAAGGACTGCCGGATCCGCTCCACCATAATCAGCAAGTGCGATCGCAACGAAACCAGTGAGCGCATATCTCCCCTCCATTCCGCCGATCATCTCCTGATGGCAGACGAAACCGACCGAGTCCCATGAACCATCATCGCTCTGGTGCGCACATATCCAGTCCGACGCCTCTGCGAGAACCGAGTCGTCGATCGATGTCACGTTCCGTGCGCCTGCAAACGAGTCGAGGACAAATGCAGTGAGCCAGAGACTGCCGCCCTCGCGTCCACCCTCGCCGAATGCTGAGAACGAGCCGTCGTTGTGTCTGAATGTGAGCTGGCGTTGGTAGCCTGTTATGATGAAGAGTTCTGCCTTTGCCCGGACTTCGGGGTTGGTCTGGTCGGTCGCCTTGAGATAGCGCAGAACCTCGACGTCTGGCGCAAACATGATCATGTTCTGCTCGCCGCAGCCAAACGGCATGTTAATGAGGCTATCCAAACCGTTTATCGTCTGTGCAACTATGCTTGGCGTGAAACTAACCATAACAACCCCAGAATCGTCAACAATTCCTGGAGGAAGCGTGGCATCGAGCGTGATGCTGCCTGTACCTGCACCCAGGTTTCCGTTCTCAACGATCTCCTGTTTTGTACCCTCTGCTTCAACAATGATCTCTTTTCTCACGGCATCAGCCGTTGCTTTCGTCTGTGCTGCAATCTCGATCGTGTGGGCGCCGATCTTGGTCGGCGTGATCGTGAAACTTATGTCTCTGACGCTGTTTGCGCCGACCGGCACGGTTACCACCTCGTTGCCAATGGTCTCGAACCAGTCACCTGTTGAGAGCGTTAGTTTGACATCCTGCTGCGTATCGAGATAGTTATAGACCTGTACCCGAACCGGGAAGACCTCTCCGCGGGTCACAGCGTACGGCAGGTCAGGATCGAGGAAAAAGTCCTGAAATACGGTGAGGCTGTCCTCTGATATCCCGATACCCTCCCCTGATGACGAGACCGCATGGAGCTGCCATGTCGTGATGCTGTCAGGCGCGGTGAGATCGATCTGTGCGCGGCCATCGGCGTCTGTCAGGAGGTTTGGCATCCAGAGCCATGTCTCAGGGAAGAACTGGCGCACACGCTCGACCGTTGCGAGTTCACCGTCTGCTTCCGATGTTGGTGCTGGAGTCGCTATGGCTGATGGCGCATGCATCACTTCTTCTTCCGCTACTTCCACGACCGCCATATCCATCGCAGCCATATTCCTGCCTCCGACACCTTTCAACATACCCAGCACCTCCGGAACCGGCGTCTTCGGAATCTCGAAGGATGGTGATGCAAGCACCTGCATTCCGGCATCGTCCAGAATATCGTACGTTCCTACCAATCTGCGTTCATAATAGCCCCCGTACTCCGGATGGATCTCGATCTGCGGCTCCATAAACCGCTTCTCCAGTTCATCAAAGACCTGTTTGAGATTGAGCCTGCCGGCACTCAGAGCATATACCGATTCGTCAACGATCGCAACGCCGATCATCGATCGCGCCCTCGCGTCAAAGTTCACGCGCACATCATCCCCCGGAGCTATTGTATCGCTGCCAAATTCGCTCGTTAGATCGACGCTCGTCTCGAAACGGACCTCGAAAGGCAGAACATCGGCAGAGACCTCGCTATCCGGATTGATCATGTATGCCACGATCTTTGCGGACGGACTCATCTGCGGTGTGACCCCAACCGCAATCTCGGATCTCTCGCTCGTGCCCGAGTACACGGTTCTGCCGTTTGCGAATATATCATAGAATACCGTGCCCGGATTGGTCGAGTGCACGGCAAAGGTCATCGTATCTCCGAGATTGGGCACGCCATCGCTCGTCTGCGCGATGTGGATGAAGTTTGCGCCCGGCGAGTATGCCGCATCAAGATTCACGCTCTGGCGCACGACATCACCAGCGCCGCTCGTGTCGCGGCACGTCGCCTCGATGTAAGCGCCTGTGCAATTGTTAGGGGTCGTGTAAGACAGGATTGCGATCCCGTTTTTGGTCGAGACGGTATCATCTCTCATGGTTTCGGTGTAGCCCCCCTGATCTTGATGGAATGTGGCGCTCACGGAAACATCCGTCTCGATCGCGTTTCCGTCGGGATCTTCTGTCACGATCAGCACCTCAAACGAAAGCCCCGGCTTTACGGTACTCGATTCAGGGATCAATTGGAGAATCGTATCCGATTCCACGATCTTTAAGAGTTCTGTCGTGGTCTCGGTGTGGTTTCCGGTATCCATAACCGAGATGTTTAACATGAGACTCCCCTGCCCGCCTGCACCATAAGTCCCTGCGATCCACCCAACTGCTGGCAGTTCGAACTCGGCAGAGCCGCTCTCGAGAATTGCGCTGTACGTGGCATAAGTCTCCCACGTTCCGGTGTACCTGACCGCCTCGATCTCGACAGAACCATCGACCGGCTTTCCAAAGAAATAATTTGCAGAAACTGTGCCTGTGATTCGGTCAGAGACAAGGAACCAGTCCTCTCGGGTCGCAGTCTCGACCTCAAACTTCGGGAGTACGTAGCGCTCGACCTCGATGTCCACCACAGACTTCGATTCGCCTGCCTCTGCCTTGATCTTCCATGTACCGAGATTCGGCTCGGCAGATAGCGGCAGATCGAACGCGGCTACGCCAAAACCGTTCGTCTCAAGCGTCTCCCGAAAGACCTTGATCCCACTAGCATCCGCGATCTCCAGTTTGACAGAATCTTCGACCGGCTTTAGATTGTTGTTTAATAGGAGGATTCTTCCGTGTACCGTCTGTCCCGGCTTGTAGATCGGCTTATCAGTCTCGATAAATATCGGATTGCTCTTTGAGATGCGTACCGTTGCAGTGTATTCCTCTCCAGTCCCGACCGGCTCTGCAATTAAGGAGTAAGTGCCCTCCTCGACCTCTGGGGTCTCGAATCGTGCGACCGAGTGCCCGGACTTGCCTGTCGATGCACGGACGAGAGGAATACTGTTGTTGTCGCGGTCTGAAAGCGTGTACCTAACGCACCGCTCTACTGGCTCATGCGCGTCCCCAAACGCAGACATGCTGATCGAACTCTCGCTCCCGACAAAGAGCATCTTTGGCGCAAGGATCAGGTAATCGGCACCCTCACCGGTTACGCCTTCGCCGCATGGTATAAGCTCTATTGGTGTGGATGAGTCTGGTTGCTTATGGTCGGTCTCGATGCAGCCGGATGCTGCGGCAAGCACTGCGATGAAGAGCAGGATGTGAATGATGTGATGGAGTGTGGTTTGTTTCATGGTCAGTCACCTCAGAAATTGGACTTTAATTGGATATCATTGCAGGATAATCGAATATATACTTTGCTTAAACTTCAAAATGAGTCGCAGTTATCGGATATGGTATGAAACGCATCCCCTCCAAATCAGAGGGTAACTCGAAGAAGCACAAATATACAGAGTCCTCAATGACAGTATTATTATTGTTATCTGACAAGCGATGAACCGCCATACCAGTTATATTATCATATCACCCCATTTGATATAATATTATATATGATAGAAGAGTAAAAATCATCTCATGAATTTATCAGGGATCGCACAGACATTGGGGACGATAAATATCCGCCCGGATGAGATACAAAAAACGCACGAATCATGACCAATGTCCCAGATGAATTGAGAGCCCTCGGTTTTTTAAGTCCCAAGTGAAAGGAAGTGCGCACCCAACGAAACACTTGCATCACATAAAATCAAATAATCCCATCTGTTTCGACTTGTCACTCTCAAAAAGCGACTTGATCTCAAGACCGATCAGCTCGATCCGCTGCCGCGTATACTCGGACACCTCATATTCCGCTGCCACACGCGTGGATGTGTCGAGATACTTCTTGACAGAACCCTCAGTGACCGTCAGTATGACCCTGCCGTGGCATCTCGGGCAGGTATCGCTCAGGAGAGGTCTCCGAAACTTCGCTCCGCACTTCACGCACCTGACCTTCTGCCGGGAGAATGCGCGGAGGTTTCCGATCATATCAGGCAGGAAATGCGAGTTGATCACCCGCTCGGCAACATCATCGGCATCGACCGCTCTCGTCTTTCGGGCAAGCGCCAATTGTGCATCCATCTTCTCGACCATTGATCCGAGCGTCTTGTATGCGCTGTTCAGAGGTCCCGCTGCGATATTCGATGTCGGGTGCGTGAACCCACTCTTATACTGCGCCTCAGTCCCGAGATGCTTCGACACCGTGTCCATCAGATCTTCGACATCCTTCGGGTTTGCGAAATCGTTTGCCGATTCATAGAACTCGAGTGGGTACTGTTCCATAATATCGATGTTGTGCGCCTCCTTGTCGATCTCCTTCGGATCGATCCGCGTTGTGAGCACAAGCGGAGCATCCATCCAGCCGCCACGCCTTGCAGGCAGATACGATCGTGAGAAATTGAGTAAACCGTCCATAAGCAGCATGACGCAGTCTTCGTCGCCGTCGCAGTTCGCAGATACCATGAAATCGTTGATCAGGAAGTTGTGATGATCCTCAACATCTATGTCGTACAGGTAATCCGCCTCCGCTCGGTCGGGTTCTACCGTCTTTATCTCATCGAGGATCGCATCACCGGATATGACAGACCGCGGCGTTCCTTCCTTCGAGAGAACCGAGTTTAAGGCTGCCTCTTTCCGTACCGATGCAAACCCGATATCTTCAGCAAATATCCGTGCATAAGATGACCGTATCGAGATGTAATGCAGATCAAAAACATGGGACTCTCCTACCTTATCGTAAAATTCCTTCGCAGCCCCGCTAACTGGTCTTCTTTCGTGTTTCATCCGGTAGAAGATGCCGAATCTGAGCAGTTGCAATCCGATATCCTGCAGAAGCCTTCTACTGACCGAGGAACAGGTGACATGGAGCCGATCTTTCTCGACAGAGCCGTCTCCAGCGAAATACGCACTCAGCAGGTGCTTGATCTTATTTAGAGGCAAACTGGCAAATCCGGATGGGATCCGTTTATCCCTTGCACCCTTTCCGGTTCCAAGAATCTCAGTGAACAGGCGATGTACCAGCCTGCCGGATATGGTCAGAACATGGTCTGATCGTCCGGGGACGATTCCGAAGACATCTGTGATGCACTGCCCCATCTCCTTTAAGATATCGTCTTCCATCGATGAAAGGCTGATCTGGTGGAAACTCCCCTCTATAGATCTCGCATACCCTTCTGCAAGATAATATCCGAGCAATCGCATAAAACTATCGTCTATTTTTATTATTCTTGGAACTGTCGTGTGATCCCGCTTGACACCGAGTTTGCATCCCATCGGTATCAGATCCCAGCTGTTCCCCGATGAATCGAGCAGCGATTTCAGAGTGCGCAGTGGAATGCTATCCCGGTAGAGATAGTTGGAGAGTATCTTTTTGCCCATACCCATCTTCTGGGCGGCGGATTTCAACCCTCCAAGATCGCATATACACTTTTCAGTACATTGTCTGACTTCCCTGACCATGATCTCTCCCGATAATCCGCCGATCCTCAAAAATTCCATGAGCAGGTCTATCTCTTCGGAGTCGTGTTCTGCGACATCGATCCTCTTCGGCAGAAGGAGTCTGTCACCAAGAGAGAGTTCCAGTATCTTCTTAAACCCATATCCCTCTTCCGAATGCACCATCATCCTGTGCTCTGGCGAGGCAACGAAGACCCGCCCGGACTTTGATGTTATCCGCACCAGATTGGAAGGTGCAGGAGTTTTGATGACCGATTTTACCTTCTTTACCTCGAATCTTCCATTTTCAGGATTCATCGAGTACGTTTCGACTCCTTTGACCGACTTCTGTACCGTGCCAAAATCATCGATGATCTCTTCGGGAGACTCTGCTGAATCGTAAATGTCCTTAAGTCTCGTAAAAACCGGTTTTTTGGAATTCAGAACCAGAACATCGGTATCAGGGGAGAGACAGTTCCTTCTTTTTGCCGCATGAAAAAACGGGTGTGCATACCCGACCGAGCCCCTCGTAAACCCGATGAGCCGCCCGAGTACGCCAGCAGAGGTGTGCGGGGCAAGCCCGATCACCAGTCTGCCGATGAGATCGTCCCTCTTCGAGGCGTTGTAGTATGCAATGCCTCCGTAGTACTTCACGAGAAGATCATCAATGAAACGAGAGACTCTGAGCAGATATTCGCCAGCATCGATCGATAGTATAATATCCTGCACACGGAGGTCTAATATCTGACTCTTATCGGTCAGTGGAAGTCCATTGATATCGCGTTCGTATCCGATACGCTTCAGTGTATCGAGATCTACCCCGATCTCCTCCGCACTGAAGTGCGTGAGCGGCAGGTCGGTCAGGTCATATCTCACAGTGCCGTCCTTGAATACGAATACACCGTGTTTTGCACGGAGAACTCCTTTCTCAAGCGATTCCGGACTCTTATCCTTCGAGATCATGCCCTGAACTCCTTTGAAATTTGGAAGATTGTCCCGCTCCTCGAGGTTTGCGAACGCTGATGCATACCGCGTCTTCAGATCGAGATCGATCTTCCGGGCAGACGTAGTCTCAAGACCGCATTTCGGACAGGTACGGCTCTCGACATGGATGTTGCACCGCGGGCAGAAGAACACCGGCTCTGTTCTCATCCCGCATCCGCAACTATATTCGTAGGTCTCGTTTCCACAGGAAGGGCATCTGCGCATCCCGATCTCGACAGGGATCACGCCGATTCCTGCGTTCATCGATTGGGTATAGTTCGATGCCTTTGCAAGCAACCTTGATTTCCCGCCGGTAGTCCCGACAGGGAAGAGAACATGGGGCGCCGGCTTCATCTCCCGTTTATCTGATTTTTCGGGTCGCCCCATCCGTGCACCGATCCTGGTTGGCGCCCTCGGTCTGACACGGATGCCGCTTATCTTAAATATCGCATCAAGAACGTTTTGTTCTTCGGAATCCTGCCCTCCGTCACCCATAGTCCCTGTTCCGACGCATCGCATCAGCGGAAGCGGATCAGGTATCGCTAACTCCTCCGGAGTCGACGCCCGGGACGGAGAATTTTTAACAGGCGTTATCCCGCCATCCACGACCCTATGCGGGAGAAGGATCGTCTCGAGAATCCTTTTCACACCTGAATCGTATGGAATCAGAAGAACCCGGTCATCAACCCGGCCATGCAAGGAGATATGTTCGGATAGGGTTCTGAAATCCCCAATTGAGATATCGTGCCAGAGGTATGTGAACTTAGGGTGAAGCGGCACACCATAGCGGTCGCAGAGTTCGAGCGCAAATTCCTGATCCGGATCCTTTAGATCGGCGTCTGACATTTCACTCACAGTATCAGTGCCTGCCAGCTCTTTAAGTTCTGATATCCACCACTCAAACGAGTACGAAGGCGGCATCAGCGGATGGTTGTTCTCAAGGAAATCACCGTAATTGATGAGAATCTCGCCGACATCGAGGATCTCCTCGACCCGGTCATGTAGCAGCACCGCCTCTTTTTCATCATCGATGCGCACCACCTCCCCGCTAAAGAGGCGCACAGTCGGACCCTCGATGCCGGTTACAGGAGAGATGCCTGCCGCCTTTCCAGGCCGTTCGACACGCGTCTGGGTTCCGGTGGCAAGAAAGCTATCAGTTATGATCATCGTCGCAGGAGATATACCTGCGGCAGCAAATCCGGTGTTTCTCGCCCTTCCGTACCTGAGCCGGAACCCACCGGGCCTCGATGGATGCGAAAAGACGGGTCTTCCCGCAATAAGGTCATTTAGATACTTGCTCTTCGGTTCTATTACAGTAATGCCACTGTCGTCACTTGTTCCTTTCGTGACGAGCCGGTTTAGGAAATCCCAGCCATCGAGATGCAGTTTCGCCACATGTTTCAGGATCTTTGGCGCCTTGAGTGCCATGCCTTCTGCGATGACGAGAGCCATCCCGCCGCGAACGCGGTTCGTCTCGATCCGTGCCAGATTCCGGTAGCCCTCAACCTCCTCTTCCTCGGTCGGCTCGCCATCGATGCAGATCGGGCAGTTTGTAGTGATCAACCGGACCTCCTCGTCGCTTGGCGTGTACTGCAGGTTTGCGACCGTCCGGTACTTCGTTATCTCTTCCACACACCGCTCGATCTCTTCAGTTCTCGGCATGTACCTGTTGATCCCGAGTTCCCGCCGTACATAGTCGGCAACCAGCACGGATAGAGCCTGCGCAGTGCCTCCCGCGCTTCTGATCGGTCCTGCGTAGAAGATACGGATAAATTCGGTGCCGTCGTCGTTCTTTTCTATAGTAATCTTTGCAATCCCTTCTATCGGTGCCGCAACGACCCCTTCGGTCAGGAGCGCAACAGCGGCTCGTATCGCCATCTCAACAGCATCATCCCTGCTCTCGAAGGCGTGGATGCGCATCCCTGCGAGGTCAGCACCGAGCTGCAGCGCAGACTCTTCCCTGCTCAGTTTAAGGTCATAAGCCAGTTCACGAATCCGGTCCGCAACCGGAACGCCTATCAGGTTCTCGACCCGATCCGCAAGGTCTTTTGCCATCGGGATTTCAGGGTACGTCTCAGGGTCCATGCCGCGCAGACGCGCCTCTGACGCGATCTCGACGGCGCGCTCCAAATCGCTTTCAAGAGCGTCAAAATATAGTCGCGTACTGTCAGGTGTCACGGTGCTGATGTTGGTGGTTATGCGATGTAAATGTGTTGATCGAGATCCTGACACCGCATGCAAAAACCATTATGGCTCAAACGACT
Source organism: Candidatus Methanogaster sp. (assembly GCA_003194445.1). Classification (GTDB taxonomy): domain Archaea; phylum Halobacteriota; class Methanosarcinia; order Methanosarcinales; family Methanogasteraceae; genus Methanogaster_A. The sequence continues at coordinate 42,327 of PQXF01000020.1, read as the reverse complement.
CCTCCATAAAAAAGGACGCGAAGGAGACGATGCCGAGCGTATCTTTGAAATAGCAAGAGAACAACACCAAAGTGAGATGCCCTTTGTGGCGAACAACCCTTATGAAAACAGGGTGTTCTTGAATTAGCGTTCAGGCACTGCGAGCCGATACCGAATCGTAATCATTATGTCCATTACATCCCTTCTTGCAAAGGTTAGAAACAACGAAATCGCTCAATCGATGAAGCTGAAGAGCAGATCAGACTGCTGCATTTCAGAGAGATTTCAGGGATAGCGAGAATCGGTATCGCCACTGCCGACACTGTGGACACCCCCTGTTGCGGGGGAGGCGCGGGTGGTGGAAGAAGAGATGGGGTGTGATGTCGGTCTGATCTATGACACGGGCGCGGCAGGCATCCACCGGCTCTTTCCTGATCTTTCAAAGTTGGTCGAGATAGGTGTGGGTGTGATCGTGGTCGCTGCCGGGAGGGGCGGCACGCTCCCAACGGTCGTTTCCGGGCTTGTGCCAGTTCCCGTGGTCGGGCTTCCGGTCTCTGTGGGATATGGCACTGGCGGCAATGGCAAGCGCTCCTCCCGATGCTCCAGTCGTGTTCTGTACTTGCAGTAGTCAACATCGATGCCGGTTTTGTGGCAGGCGTGTTTGTAGCACGGACTGCGAACCTTGCTGTGAAAGCGAGGGGGCGTGGTGGGAGGTCCTGATTTTTCTCTAAATTATCACTTTGATATTATGAATTCAAGATAGCGATTCACCATCCAATTCTGCGAGCACGGGCTTGGAGTTCAAAATTATTTTTATAAAGCATAAAAATTTAACTCTGCAAAATTTTGGTAACCGAAAGGTTTAAGTAACAGTTATTTTAATATACTATATTTGGATGTGCTGTGAATCACACACAATACTTGGTCAAAATATAACATAATATCAGCACATTTTGATCGGGGTGTCGTGCAGCATTGGATGTTGTGGTTGCGTGCATCTGTACTTTGGAGCGCCGTTGGGGGCGCAATGACACAAGGCAGCTGTAGGTTAGTTAGCCTTGCCGCGGGGTAAATACTCAAACCGAAGACCAAAACAAAGGAGGTAGGATAAAATGAATATGCAGAAAAGAATTACAGCGATGTTGTTTGCGGTGATGGTGATTGCGACTTTGGTGGTATCACCAGCATTAGCAAGCGCCGACCCTATAACCGTGAATCCAAACAGCTCTATCGAGTCGAAGACTTGGAACTATGTGCACTGGGGGCATTGGGAAACCAACCAGACATCTATTGCAGCACCGGGCAGCGGCACCACTTACGCTGCACATACCCACCGTTATACTGGTAACGAGCTTGACAATTCGACTACCACGTACACAGCCACCACAACCACAACGCCCTGCGAGTATCAGTTGGCGTTCGACATGACGATGGATAATTGGTTGATATGGGGAGGCATATCCAAGTCTTATGCGGAGCTGCAGTTCACAGTTATAAGTGACACCGACTACGATATCTCTGGAAGCTACACGACCGATGCCAATCAGGGGGAAGACTTTGACGTTTACCTGAAGAACTTGGGAACCGATACATACCTCTTCCAGCACTCAGACGCCCTGGGTACGTTAAGCGGCTCTAACCTAACCGGGACGCTTCCACCAGGAGATTACGAGTTCTATGTAAAGGCCGAAAGCAAGACGGAAGGTCCGTGGACATGGCCCAATTACCCCTCAAAGTATGGTCCGGTAGTTGGTGGGCCAGACCAGGGCACAGGCTCAGCGCATCTGGGTTTGACGGTGCCGCAGGATGTCACACCACCAGATATAAGCGTAACAGTCAGCCCAGATATGTTGTGGCCTCCAAACCACAAGATGGTTGATATCGTTGCGACCGTAACTGTTAGCGACGTCTGCGATACTGCTCCAACCGTGGTTCTTACCAGTGTGATAAGTGATGAACCCGACGACGCCAAAGGCAACGGTGATGGTAAAACAGTCGATGACATCCAGGGTACTGAGATCGGGACAGAGGATTACGAGTTCCAGTTGAGGGCTGAGAGGGCAGGTAAGGGTGATGGTCGTACCTACACCATCACATACACAGTCACAGATGCATCTGGAAATAGTGCAAACGCGAGTGCGGCTGTTGTAGTTCCCCATGACATGGGATAGACGAGACTCTTAACAATCGTGTGCCGCACAAAGATTGTGTGGCACTATATTTTTATTTATGGAATTCTGATGTTTAGGCTATGATGGATAAAGAGATTGCGAAGAGATCATTATATTTTTTCTTTCTTATACTTGTTGTAGCAGTGATATTAACTGTTAACACTGCTAAAATATGGGAAACAAATAGCTCTATATTCAATGAAAACTCCAGTGAAGGGATTTTGAATGCAGAAAGATGGCAGATTACCTGCGAAAGAGATTTTAAGGAGAGCACGATATATAGATGATCATCGATTGAAGCTTATAGCGAATACAATCGGCACTTCAGATGATACAGTAAAGTTTCATGGGATCAGGAACATATATAGGGTCGATTTTAGTAGAGGGTTGAACATCTCTTTCGATCTCGACTGGAACAATCAGAGCAATGGATGATAGCTGACAGGATCTGTCTATCTCTATCCCACCACAACCAACGAGAATCCAAGAGATGAGGATGATTGGTTGAAATTTGAATACGTTGGCATCCCACCCGGGCAAAATGCCTACTGTATCATCGCAACCAAGATCGATGGGCGAACAGGATGACCATACACCGGAGGTTGGCCTGAAGATAGGAGCGGCAGGAAGATTGCTGATCGGCATAGCCAGACCATCGTAGATGGTGAGAGTTTCAAAGTGATGGAGAACGGCAGGGAGATATATGCTTCGCCATCACACGATTTGACCCTCACATCTGCTTACATTTATCTACAGATGAACAGTCATAGCAATTACCCAAAGCGCGAGAGATATATTTTGATGACGTTGTGGTCGCCGAAGATTAGAACCCATCCGAAAAGATATCGATAGAATATTGGGCGGCTCACGAAGGGCAGCTATCCACAAACGGTACATGCGGGCTCTGATATCTTGCAAGGGAACTCGGGGGTTGATGTGCTGATCGTCGGGCATCTATACACACCGTTTATCGAGCAGTCGGATGTGCTGATTATGTGTCCGGGAAGCCCGACCGTGTCGAGACTTGCGGATTGGTCTGTGGTTGAACTGGTGGTCGAGGGCGGTTGCGTTAACGGACAGGTGATCTCGCTTGGCGCGGGCGCGTGTTTTGTGGGGGCGAGTGGAGCATGAACCCGACTCGATAGCGACGGAACGGATCGAAAATTTGGAATCCCGAACAGTGTGTTATATCGAAAACAGCCATCCAATTACGCAAAATGTACAATTATTGGGCAGACTCTTAAGTACGTGGTTTGGTGATTTCATCTGGAGGGTGTCGGGGTGGACATGGTCAGATACTTTTGTATTTGCTTGCGTTGGAAAAAGTACGTACCCTTCGACACTCCGCCCAAACCCGCCTTTGACTGGCTTCAGATATCCTCATAACGTTTTACACCATTACTATAGAATAAGGAGGATGCTATAATGAAACAATTCAAAGTCGTAGTTGAGAAGCATCCCGATGGCTATGTAGCCTATCCGCTTGGTCTCGAAGATATCGTTGTCGGCGAAGGCTACACTTACGAGGGAGCATTGGCCGATGCCAAATCGGCTATTTGCTTCCATATAGGGAGACGTTTGGCAGAAAAGTTCTTGAGGTCGAGTCGCCTGTACTTGAAGCATTTGTAGCCGAAGCGGGAGTAGCCATTTGATGACGAAGTTTCCGGTCAACGCTCCCAAAAAGAGAGTCATCAAAGCTTCCCGAATTCATGGGGTTTCGCCTTGTCCGAGAGCGAGAGCATATTGCGATGGTTCGGGAGAATCTTGATGGCGCACGGACTCCATTGACGATGCCCGATCATACTCAGATCAAAGGCTCAACTTTGGGAACGTTTTGCACACAAGTGAGTATCCCGCGAAACGACTCCATAGGGGCTCATGGGACAACTTGAAGATGGTAATGTCGCGTGATGGGTGTATTCAGCTTCATGCCTGCTATTCGGGTCTGTTACGCAAGAGCTCGAGCAACATTCTTATATCAGTAAGAAAATCAGAAAAATTATACACCATGAGCGAGAAGGGGCAGATCTGGCACCCCCCTCGTCAAATTAAGCGAAATGGGCGATTTGATGCAGAGGTTGTGGAAGATTAAGGTCTCTTCTCAAATATAAACTGTAAGGAGGTGGAATATGAACGTTAAACGACTCGTTATAGCAACGATTCTGGGCACACTCTGCGGTCTCTTCTGTATGTGCGGGGCGATGACCAAATTCCCAGAAGAATTTGGCACATTTATGCTGATCGGAATCGTGTACAACAGGGCGCTTATCGGGATCGTTATCGGAACTTCCGATAACATCGATCTCCATCCTGCACTGCGCGGCGCAATAATAGGGATTGTAGTCAGCATGGCGATGGCGATATTCAGCTGCGACAGTGACAGCAGTGGCGCGTTGATGTTGCTTGCGTTCGGGCTGGTATACGGTGTTCTGATAGATGTTGTGACATCGAGACTCGAAGATAAGATATAACCGGAAAGGAGGTGAAAACGTGCCAGTATGTAGAGACTGCAAGTTCTACAATCCGATAGATGACGCGGTAGGCGACTGCTTCGGTGTAGAAGTTCCCGGCGACACGGATGTCGGCAACTGTCCGGTAGATGCGTACCAGCCAAAGAACTGATAAACGGCTGACGATACTGGATTTGGGAGGGTGCTTCTCCCATTTTTTATTTTTGGATAGAATGTAGGTAACCCTACTTTTTGTAGGGTATGGTATTTGCACACCTAACGATACATCACAGAAGTAAATCCCAAAAGGAGATATATAAGATGAGATCACTGAAAGATGCGGAACCTGAAACCACTGTGGTCGTTAAAGAGATCACAGGGGGTATGGATGTTAAAGAGTATCTTGCGGAACTCGGCGTAACCGAGGGAACCGAGATCGAGATGGTGGCGACCGAGCCGGTGCATGTGCATCGGGGACCGATCGCTCTTGGAACAAAAGATCATGATGAATTGATCATAGCCCGCGGATGGGCTGATAAGATCTATGTAGAGATGGGTGATGAGACAACTCCACTGATAGTACTGGAAGAAGGAGATACAGGAACGGTTAGATCGATTGAAGGTGGAAAGGATTTCGAAGGTTTTCTTTCCGAATACGGGATCGTAGAGGGAAGCGAGCTGACATTCCTGCGTCATGTGCCGGATTGCACCATAGTAGTTTCATCAGGGGGCGCGGAGATGCGGATGGGTGAAGGTCAGGCGTCAAAGATCTTTGCAACGCAAGATGGGAGATCCATCCAGCTCAACCACCTAAAAGAGGGTGAAAGTTCCACTGTGGAAAAGATCGTTGGCGGAACCCATGTCATGGGAAAGTTTGAGCAGATCGGACTCGAAGAGGGTTCTGCTATAACCTTGCTCAGGAAAGAGATAGTGGCGCCGGTGTCTGATAAGGGTACGTACATACGTGCAAATGTATGTGGGCAGCACATCACCATCGGTCACGGTCTGGCTGAAAAGGTGCTTGTAAGTTGAATAAACGAGAAGCCCGGTCCCTCTACTATTGATCAGGAATCGGGCTTTCCTATTTTGGGGGTATCAATGCCGGAAAGGAAGATATGGGAACTTAAGAATCAAACGGTCTGTTCAATCCTCGGATTGACATACAATGACCGGGAACTAAGCGATCTCTTCAAGAGACTGAAACTTGACTGTGACCCGGTCACGGCTTATGAGATGCATGGCGGGCTCATTCAGGCATGTAGCAGCCAGAACAAGGCATCCAAACAACTGGACCGGATATTAAAGGACCGGTTCGAGCGATACAGGAAAGATATCGAACGCATCCCACAGGAAGAAATTTACAGGCATATCGAGGATGGAAGCAACGGGGATGGAAAAGATATTCCTATTCCAGCCCTAATCTGGTTTGCTGTGCGGAACCAGCGTGAAGATATCGATGCAATCGAGGCAGCGGTATTTGCTGCCACTCATATGCACGAGCATCGAGCATCGAGGTTTTATGGCGAGCTTCGCAGAGTGCTGCCATGTGGTATTCCTGAGAACATCCTGATGGAGCTTACGGGTGCCTCGAAAGCGAATGAAAAACTCCGGACAAAATGCAACAGACTGGAGCGGAAGAGAAAGCAGCTAAAATCAGAGATCGAATCCGTCAGAGAGGATCGGTTAAGGATCACCGCTGCACTGGACGAAGAGAAACGGTTGAACAGACAGTTGGTGAGTGATTTAGAGGGACTTGGTGGTGAAGATACGCTCAATCAAACCGAGAATCTGAAAGAGGAGATCGATTTCCTCACCAATGAAGTGAAGCGGCTGACTGATGAACTGTTATCGCGAGATCGGAGTGAGAGTGATAGTGTAAAATCCGGAGAGTTGATGGAGATTGCGCCTCTTCCTGAATTGGATATTGTGGGCGAAGGGGAGAGCGCCGATTTAAACGGGGCGAGGGTGGCTTATATCGGCGGCGTGGAATCGCTCATGCCGTATTACAGGGATGCAATCGAATCTGTTGGCGGCACGTTCTGCTACCACTGCGGGCGGTGCATCCAGGGGAGGAAGGAGATAGAGACCATTGTGGATGGGATAGACATGGTATTCTGCCCTGTGGATATAAACAGCCACAACGCATGTAAATATGTCAAGAAGGCGTGTAAGATGAGAGACAAACCGTGCCACTTCCTTCGCAGCTCGAGTCTCAGTATGCTTATCAGGGAACTGGGGAATCATGCCGTGGAATGAAAGGTTACCCCTTTTCCCGCATCCTTCGAATCTCCCGCATCCTTCGTATCGCCACCTCTAAAACGAAGATGATCATTGCAGCAAGCAGGAACGGCAGTCGCATACCCCCTGGCTCCTGGACCGTGCGTGTGGATTGCTCCCTTAAATTGTCAAGCAGCGGATCGATCTCATCCTCTTCATACACTGCCCCGCCAAACATATCGACCGTGCCCTTCAGGTCTTCAGAGAACCCGACATCCAGAAACTCGGCAGGATAGTTCACAGCGATCGAATATCCTGAGATATCTATGAATCCAGGAGACTCTGTCTTAATCGAGTTCTGGTACCGGTCTTTGTCGATCTGTGAGAGCTCAAGTTGCTTCCCAGCAAGATTTATGCTCGGAACGGTGTCTGACCGGACACCGATGACCGCGGGATCGCCGAGATAGACATCATCGCCAGTGATCACGATCTCGTCGTTCCTTCTCGGGTCCCCGACTGCCCAGTTAACCATCCTCGAGATCAGTTCAGCATTATCTCCGCTGTAGAGCGCGCCGCTCCATCCTGCACCGTCATCAGTACTCATGGAGACTACATGCCCCATACCAAGCCGCCATGCAGTGACGACCGGCTTTCCCGTGCCGGTCGTAACAAGCGCCTGCGCACCAGTCTTTGGGGTGACCTTGTTGTAGCCGTTGATCGAGCCTGCAAGCGCAAGGTTCTCTGTGATGAAGTGGTTAGGATTAAGGACGCTTATCGAGAAGTCCCCTTCTGTCGTATCATCCGGCTCTTCAGGTTTATCCCCAAAGATGATGTTCAACCGCTCCGACTCAGCGGGGCTGTAATAGATTCCGCGGCCCTCTGATGCAAGGGATTTCATGAAATCTTCATTTGTCGTATCGCCAACACCTACAGCGTACGTAGTGATACCGGAATCAGCCATCGCCTTTGCAAGGTTAAGGCTGGCATCCTCACCACCAGTCAGTTCCCCGTCCGAGATGATGATTACGCTCTTCGCACCCACATACCCATCCAGCATCGTTGAAGCGGCACTCTGCGCAGTGTCCATGTAAGTTTGCCCACCATGTTGTAACCTCGTGATTTTATCCTCGATCGTGCTCTTGTACAGCCCTCTGGTCAGTGGGGATACGGTATATGCATAGTTATTGAATGCTATCACTCCGATGTGGTCGTTTATGCTGATTCCGCGAAGTATATTTACTGCCAGTGCCTTTTCCATACTGAGTGCAGTATCAGCTCCATACTCTGTGCCGACACTTCCTGAAATATCGATTATGATCACCACGCCAACGTTTTTACCTTCTCCCTCGCTCTCCTTGGATCTTACAGGAAGCAGCGTCTCGAACTGCGAGTTGTAGTATCCACCCAGATCATACGCACGATCCCCGCCAATGACCACGATCCCGCCGCCATTCTGCAGGTACATCCTCAACTTGCCGAGTTCGTCGTTGCTAAGATCGTTTACATGGGCATTATCAAGAACCACGGCAAGATAGTTCTCGGGATCTGCCGATGCCACTGAACTGACAGTTGTTGTGTCATATAGTTCGGCAAGTGTCTGAGATAGCGGGGAGTTTTGCACTGTCGATAGAAGAATCTTTGGTTTCGGCACCACGTAGACCGATTTGTAGAATACATTATTATCCTTCCTTGTATCTTCATTTTCAGTCGTGATCTCTGCTTTTATGGTGTGCGATCCTGTGCTTTGAAAGGTGTGCGGAATCGATATGGTCTCCTCCCTGTCGGTCTGAGTAACCTGCTTATCTATCACTATTACGTCATCGACCGTGACCGAGAGTGTGTATCTCGTATCATCACCCGCCTGCCGCACTATAACTGTAAACGACTGCTCGCTACCTGCGATCACGTCCTTGCTTCCGATGATCTCGACGCTCAGATCGTTCTGCTCCGGCTCCTGCTTAATAGCGCAGACCGTGGTATTGATAGTTGTTGCGAATGCGATGGTATCAGCCAGATCGAACCCGTAATTGTTGTTGCCGTCGGTCACGAGCAGAACGTTGTCATTCCCTTGTGCAAACTCGGTGATCGCATCCCCGATCGCTGACCGGTTCCCTGTGATCTGGTGGATGCTTGTCGGGGTGCGGCTCTGGAGCCGGTCATAGACGCGCGCCCCTGTATCGTTATCAAAGAGCGACATGCTTGCAGTATGATCATCGATTATGATGACGCTTGGGGTCTCATCAAAGACGGTTCGCGAGATCAGATCGTAAGGAGATGCAAGCGCCACAATCAATAGCAGGAACACAACGGTCCTTGCGATGATTATCCCTTTCTTATGCCCCTTTCGGATGAGGTATGCTGCTGCCACGAGCACAGGGATTGTAAGCAAGAGGAGATACGGGTGTGCCAGGAACATGGGTGTATGTTGGAGTGGATGGAATAAAGGTTCTTTCCCTTCAACAGACGTCCACCCAGAGGTGGAGCGATCGATACGGCTCCCCTGCCTCGTCGAATTCGTTACGATCCTGATCCCTGTACAGCAAGAACTCTATCTTGCGGTCATCCCCTTTCTCGGCCACCTCGAAGAAAAAGGGCTGCTCCCACGTCTCGTCGTGTTCAAGACGCAGTGTCTCGTCGCCCATAACCGTCTCGTTGAGTTTCACTTCCAGCAAGTACGTTATGCTGGCGTATTCATGATTTACTACACCAATTATAACCTCCCCCTCTTCTCCAACCGTCAGATCCGTTGGATAGTCATCCGCCATCCCCTCCGGACCGAGAATATAAAATTCCGTGAACTTCTCGCCTTGCTTCGGCGTCACTACCACATAGACAGTCATGACGATTGCAATGATAATTGCAATAATGAGGATGATCGATAGTATCCTGTCGATATCCATACCTTTCGATTCTGACATGTTGCGTATGATCTTCTTATCCGGTTCCCCTTATCAGTTCTGCTGACCGATTCCATGGGCGACCAATCAATTCCCTACCACCGTCGTCGCAGTATCCTTCTTACCTATTGCACGCCTGACATGACCGACAGCACCCTCCAGCTCAGCATGTCCACATGCCGCAAGCATATCGACGATCCTTCGTGTTGCCGCACGCTTCCGTTCGTGTTCCCGCACCTGGTAGACCCGAATTGCGCGGAGGAGGTCGATCTTCCTAAACTCCGGCCAGAACGGTGCACAGAAGTATGCTGCACACTCACTCCCGTTCGCCTGCCACGGAAGGAAGTTCGAGGTGCGGATGTCGCCACCCGTGCGGATGATCAGATCGACATCAGGGATCAGAGTCCCGTTCGTGTAGAGGTGTCCGGAGATTGTCGATTCGTCGATATCGTCCGCATGTAGTTCGCCGGACCGCACTTTGCGAGCCATGTCACAGACCGCATCGAGAATCTCGCGCTGCCCGCCGTAAGCAGTAGCGATGTTGAGATACATCGCATCATAACCGCGGGTCGCATCCTCCGCACGTCTTATAGCATCCTGCAGATCACCGGGCAGCAGATGCACCTCACCGATTGCAGATATCCGCATCTGTCTATCGTGCGTGCGCGGGTCATGGATCAGTTCGTCGAGTTTCCTGATGATGAGGTCGAAGATCATGGCACGCTCATCATCGGTACGTGAGAAGTTCTCGGTTGAGAATGCATAGATCGTTGCCTGATTCACGCCGAGTTCCCAGCACCAGTCAAGAAACCACTCTGTCGTCCTGGCGCCATACGTATGTCCCAGATTGCGCACGATGCCGAGTCTGTCAGCATATCTGCGGTTCCCATCCATGATAACAGCGATATGGCGCGGTATATGGTGTTTCCGTATCTCGCCGGTCAGTAGACGTTCATAACCGCGGTATATAATATTGTCGAAGAACATGCCATCCGCCTCCCTGTATTGATCTGTTTTCTGTCTTTCTAAACTGTCTGCTTTTCTTATAAATATAGTGTTTCCGAAAAGTTTGGCTTCCGGACAAAATTGCGGCTCTATTTTAAGGCTGTTTAATCTGTGTAGATGCGGCTTACGACTGCTGATAGGTCCGTGAGACATGACCGGTTCGCATGGGTAAATTGTATCGGGAACGCTTATGCCGGCGGATGAAGCGCGAGATACGGCATGACCAGGAAGAGCATGATGTTGATAACCCCATGTGATATCGATGTGCCATAAATCGATCCAGTCTTTCTTACGACGAGTGCATATATAAATCCAATATCCCCTGCAAGCACGCAGTCGAGCCATGAGTTTCCAAGATGGAGGAGACCAAACATCACAGAGATTATAAAAATTCCCTGTATGCCAACAGCCTCTGTGAATGTGTGCTGCAGGAGCCCGCGAAAGAGGAGTTCCTCGAGACCGCCGGTGCAGATCATAAGGATGAGGATTGGCGCAATCCATGACGCGCGTGCGCTGATCATAAACTCCGGTTCAAGTATGTAATATTCCACCCACCCAACCGGTATTCCGAGCAATATGATTCCACAGGTGAGCGGGATATCCTTGCGAGACGGGGTTTTAAGACCCACGCTCCACAGGTCAAGGTGTTGAATATATATGCAGGCGAAGATTGCTGCGAAGAGTGGAACGCCCACGATCAAAAACCATAATATGTATTCAAAATGCATGAGCGGGATACACAGGGACATGACCCTGATGAGTGGAATTATGGAGAGGGATGCATACAGGTTTGAAAAGTATCTGTTCTCCACAATCGTGCTATGAAATAGCAGGGCAACCAGGATACACCCATGAACTATCATTCCAGTCTTTAAGTTGCGGGTGGTCATAAATTCCGCAATCAGCAACAGACCTACATATGCCCAGAGTGTCACAACCCCTGCATCGACAATCACCAGCTTCCGCGGCATCTATATGTAACATCAGCCGCAAGGTATATATATTATGAGGGTAGACAAATATGTGCATGACTAATGGAGTGTGTGGTAGATGATAACAACGATAACGACTGTAACGACTATTACAGCGGCGGCTGCAACTGCGCTTGGCGCCGTAGGGACTGTGCTATTGATCTGCCTTCTTGTCATCAAGGAATTATCGGATTCACATGGTGGCGCAAGATCGCAGAAATTGGCAAAAAACACCGTGCTGGTGATTATACCTCTTCTCTTTGCATTTGCAGTGGTTGTGGCTGCTGCAGTCCTGGTGGTGTTATAATGAAACATTATATTCTTGCTATAGTGCTGCTATTCTCCTTAGCAGCGCCTGCAATGGCAGCGGAACTGACGGTGGATCAGATATCATACGAGGAGATGTGGATAAATGGAACCGAATTTGGTTCAAGTGCGACAGTAACGCTATCGACCTCGACGAACATCTCGGTAACGCCATCAAGTGGTGCATATTCATACGAGATAACCGGAATGGATCTGCCAGCAGGTTCGGTTCTTGTACTCAATGCCTCGCCAGTTGATGACCTTAAGTTATATGTGAAGAAGAACTGGCTTGTTAAGTATACGTTTACGGGTAGTGCCTTTGGCATAATATCTTTCAGCAATCCAGGCACAGACACAGTGCGGGTAGAATGTAGCGGGATCCCCCAATATGCTTCAGGCACACTCCAGACTATACGGGTGTATGGAACAACAACAAGCTCCAATGTAAACCTGAGTGTTGCAGTGCAGCAAAACGTGACTGCGGACGGGAGCGGGAATTTCAGCGAACTTGTCGATATAAGTGCGATTCCGAGTGGCGTCTATATAATAGGTGCGATCGATGACGATACCCCTCCCAGTAATAACACAACAACTACAATCATATACGCGCCCGGGCAACTACACCACATCAGGATAACAGATCCGGATACCAGCGAGCTGACACGAAATACTACCGGAACAAATCGCACGTACACATTCAACGCAACAGGATACGATCTTAAAGGTCAAGTGGTGCAGAAGAATGTGGTATTTGTCTGGTGGAGTAGTAACCCGTATGCCGGAACGATTATTTCGACCGGCTACTTCGACGCGACTAATGTAGGACATACGGAGGTGTATGCGAAGAGCGGCGCGAAAGAGAGTAATCATGTAATCGTGTATGTGAACGCGCCAATGAATAATACAACATTGATCAGTGAAAAAAACTTCACGCTTGAGTCCGGCAATGCAAATGTGACTGGTACCTTTAATCGATCAGTGAATGGTACCATTACTGTGCAAGCGATAGGAAACGTTACTGCTGAAACCACCACCGCTGGTTTGGGGGATGGCTATAAGTTCGTCAGTGGGGCTGTCGTTAATGTGAGTGGTGAGGCCCATGGTGCACTGGTAGCCGGTAACTGCACGGTAATCATAAAGCTGTGCGTTAGTAACGATGAACTCCAAGCTATGGGGCTTGCTCGGAGCAACGTGCAGATATATGTATACAACGGTAGTGCGTGGATTGGATTGACCACCACTCGGATAGGAACCACTGACTGCTACACCGCTGACATAAGCGGTTACCTCAGCGAAGCCATACTCGGAATTGGCAGCAAACCCACACCATCATCAGGCGGTGACGGCGGCGGTGGCAGCGGTGGCACATATCCTCCGGGATGGTTCGGAACTACAACAACGCCTGTAGTATCCCCCACAACAACATCACAGCAGGGGATGGCACCAACGCCAGTAGGAGAGCATGTGGCGCCGACACCCACAAGACCTGCGGCGGCAGGTGCGACCCAGGCCGCACCAGCGAAAGAGACGCCCACAAAGAAGAAGAGCACACCCGGCTTCCCGGCGGTATTCGCGATCGCAGGGATGCTTGCAATCGCTTATATGGTGCTGCGGCAGCGCAGATAGAGCAGTTAAGCACCAGCACGATGGTGGCATCCGCCCGCCAATTGGGTTGGGCGGATGAAACGTGCAACTAATTATATGGGGGATTAATGATTCCAATAGCACAGCATCGGGTATGTGATACGGAGTCGAGAATGTGGTGTACGTACTGAGATCGGGCACGCTGGCAGGCGGGAGGTTTGTAAACGTCGAAGGCGCATTTGCAGAGTGTACCATTGGCCGCGTATGCCATAGCTACGGCAAGTGGAACTGTTGCGCTCGATACCGCATTGAAAGCGTTTGGAATAAGGAACGGGGATGAAGTCATCGTTACTGATTTTACGTTTAATGAATGAAGGCGAGCAGGAATTTCACACTGGATAAATCCTGGGTGTTGTGCGAGTCCATGTTATGTGGCGGTACATGGCGTATGATATTTATAACCACTTAGGCAAAACAGCAAATAATGGAAGAATCTGCTCTTATCTGCACCAACCGGACATCGAGAGTCTTCACCGAGCCGCACATCGGTGGGGAAATGGATGGAGATCCTCGTGGTTCGGGAATCGGATCTATGTTCGGGGGAGGTCCGCATCGAAATCATCGTTTGTGGAAAGATTGTCCATGAAATGGCAGGAGGTGATGTAAATCGATGACTGGTAAGATCTGCATCATTATCGGCACACGCCCTGAGATCATCAAGATGTCGCCGGTGGTGCGGGTGTGCGAGCAGCGGGGGCTGGACTGGTTTATGATTCATACCGGGCAGCATTACTCGTATAACATGGATCGGGCATTCTTTGAGCAGCTTAAACTTCCGGATGCGAGGTATAATCTTGATGTCGGGTCCGGGTCAGGGGGGCACGGGGAACAGACCGGGAGGATGCTTGCGGGTATTGAAGAGGTTTTGATAAAAGAAGAGCCTGGTGCGGTTCTTGTCGAGGGCGATACGAACACAGTTCTTGCAGGTGCGCTTGCCGCATCCAAGTTGGGGATCAAGGTCGGGCATGTGGAGGCGGGGTTGCGGAGTTACGACCGGAGGATGCCTGAAGAGATTAACAGGGTTGTTGCGGATCATATCTCGGATTATCTGTTTGCACCAACTGTTCGGTCAAGGGACATTCTTCTTGGTGAGGGGGTCTCTGATGAGAAAGTATTTGTTACCGGAAACACGGTTGTTGATGCGGTTTACCAGAATAGGGGGATTGCAAATGATGGGGGCGAAACGTTAGAATCGATCTGTGGAGCCGGACTGGATCTTGAGCCGAACCGGTATCTTCTGGCGACTGCGCACAGGCAGGAGAATGTGGATGATGCCGTGCGGTTTGCAGGTATTTTGAAGGGGCTGGAGCTTATTTCAGACGAGTTTTCGCTTCCTGTGATCTATCCGACCCATCCACGATCCAGGAAGATGATGGAGGAGTTTTCGCTTGATGCGGTTGGTGTGACGTTTATAGAGCCTCTTGATTATCTTTCGTTTCTGAAGCTGGAGGCGGACGCTCGATTGGTTCTGACGGATTCCGGAGGGGTGCAGGAGGAGACTTGCATATTGAATGTGCCGTGCGTTACGCTTCGGGATAACACAGAGAGGCCTGAGACTGCCATGGTTGGGGCGAACGTACTTGTGGGGGTGGATCCCGGAAAGATCCTGGAGGGCGCCCGGGTGATGCTTGATAGGGCGCGGGATTGGGAGAATCCGTTTGGTGATGGAAGGGCAGGGGAGCGGATTGTGTCGATAACGATTGGGTGAAAAGGTTTAATTAATAAGCCATAGAACAGTCGCATGTACGTTCTGAAAAGGGAATTGTACTCATGGAAACACAGAAAGTACTGATAACCGGCGGAAAGGAGTTTATAGGAACGAACCTTGTTTCCGAGCTAAAACAAAGAGGACATGATGTTTGATGTTCGGGTCTACGACATTGGGCAGTCAGAGGGTGAATGGTACATTCGGTGTGCTGTTAGCAAGTACAGGCAGGTCGAACGGAGAGATTGGAGCGCGAAGACGAGGATTTTATCATCTATTGAGGCGGCGAAGAGGCTTTTGGATTATAAGCCGCAGATGAAGTTTGAGGATGGTCTGGATGGGGTGCATGGGTGGTTTACCGATAACCGGGATGCTGTGAGGGGAAGCGCGGAGTTTTGAGGAGTGTTTAAGCATGAAACAATACTTAATTCGGCCCCCAAGTGCATCTTTGGAGGGAACCAGTTATTTGGACGAATATAACACATATTCTGAATACAATTATTTAAGACCTGGAATCGCATCCCACATAAAAAGAAGGCACTTTGAGATATGTCTCAGATTAACGTTGAAATATTTTCATAAAGTCAATGTTATCGATTTCGGTTGTGCAGATGGATATTTTATCCCATCACTGGCAAGGTATTTTAATAATGTCGTCGCGGTTGATATAAGTCCAAACTTCATTAGAATCGCCCATGGAATAGTTGATAAAACAGACATCCATAATGTGGATTTGATATGCAATGAAGGTTTGACAATTGACGAGATAGCGACAAAGTTGTCAGGCGAGCAATACCACATTCTCTTTCTGTTAGAAGTTTTAGAACATATTGGTGACGAACCGGATAGCATGTATGAATCTAAAATTGACTTACTCAAGCAGGTGTCAACTCTGATCGACGAAGACGGCATCATTGTGATTTCAGTACCGAAGATGGTGGGTATAACCTTCTTATTTCAGAGAGTTGGGTTGACAATTTTTAGAATGAATAGAGAGCGAATATCCCTAAAAGATTTGATTAAAGCGAGTATCTTCAACGACACCTCGAACATAGAGAAGGAGTGGGATGGGGGACATGTGGGGTTTAACTATAAGAAATTGGAAAAATGCATTCGAAATGAATTTGACATATTACAGAAAAGAAATGACTTATTTCAGATAATATATGTCATCGGAAAAAGAAAAGTAATTCATTGATACTATAATATTTAACTGATTGTGCAAGGAGTCCCACCCGAAAGGGTGACCGAGAAAGTCAAAGGTTTCGCATTTCCTGCCATATTGCTCCGCTCTCGTGCATGCGCATAGTGAAGGTATACATTGGCGAGTACGGGGCTCAGTACGCCGCCCTGTGGCGTACCTTGTTCCGCCCCAAAGTACATTCCTTCTTCCATTATGCCAGACTTCAGAAATCGACCAATCAGTTGCAATAACGTCGGGTCTACGACCCTCTGCCCCATACATTCCAGCAATCGCTTATGCTCCACTGTGTCAAAGAACTTTGAGATCCATATCCACCACAAAGTTGACCGGAGCGTTCATGATGATCCGGTCTAATTCGGTTAGAGCATCGTGGCAACTGCGATTCGGACGAAACCCGTAGGACGTATCCATAAAGTCCTGCTCAAAGATCGCTTCGAGGATCTTCTTAATCGCCATCCGGACAATCTTGTCCGCGACAGCGATAATTCCGAGCGGTCTTTTCTCGCCGTTTGGCTTTGGGATATAGACGCGCAAGACTGGTTGAGGCTTGTACCTGCACTACGCCCGTGCATCACAAACCATGACATGCCCAAACGACCATTATCCCATACAACCAGACTCCCCTCGGAGTACGGCAATGGAATAAGAATGACTAATAAAACCAGAGTTGCACTCAAACTTGCATATATCGGAGATCAGTATCATGGATTCCAGATCCAGCAAAACGCGCATGCCATCGAGTCAGAGATCTTCGCAGCTCTCGAAAAGAATGACGTTGTAGATGGTATCAAAGAAGCACGGTATTCGAGTGCGGCAAGGACAGATCGGGGAGTACATGCGTCCGGGCAGATCATTGCGTTTGATACCGGAGCAGGGTTTGGCGACTCGCTTCCGAGAATCATCAACCACGACCTCCCCGACGATATCTGGGCGTGGGCTTATGCAGAGGTGCCCTCTGGTTTCGATGCCCGCAGGGATGCGGTGCGCCGCGATTACAGGTATTATCTGTACGATCAGGGGTACAATGTCCCTGCTATGAAGGAATCGAGCCGGCTCTTCACAGGAACGCACGATTTTTCAAATTTCGCGAGGAAGATAGAAGGCGTGGTCAGGACTATTAACAGGATCGAGATCTGTGAGAGAGACGGTTTTATCATCATCGACGTCTCGGCGCCGAGTTTTCTCTGGAATATGGTGCGCAGGATCGCTGCCGCACTGGAACAGATCGGAGCAGGATCGCAGGACTCTGGCTGGATCAAGGAACTACTCGACCCGAAGCGGCATCCCGTCCACCGGGGGATCAAGCCCGCGCCCGCGTACGGTCTGGTGCTTCGGAGCGTCGCTTTCGAAGGTGTCGAATGGATCGAGGATGAATACTCGAAGGGGAGGATGAGGGATGCATTCGTGGATGTGCGCATCAGGCACGCCACCATGAACGCGATCTATTCAGGGTTGTAATAGTACATCGCCATATCATATCCCGGGCGCAGCGTGAAGACCTTTTTCGAGTATCTCCAGTCAAGTGTGATATTGTGCGTCTTGTCCGCAGGAATGATGACGATATCGGAATCCGAACGCTCCGGAACCGAATTAAGGTAGCCGCAGCTATTGTAGTTTCGCATGTACCACGGCAGTGGCCAATAATCGTTCTCCGGAGCAGCGATCGTCATACTTGTGTTCGGATCGTCCCGGACACGCTCTTCGATGAAGCCGACCGTGTCAAGCACCTCTGATGTGGTCTGCACATAGATAAGCCCGTGCACCGGTATGTCACGAATTGTGATCTCGTCGGAATCTGTGTTTTCGTAATAATTTATAAATATACTCTGATGGATAAACAATCCCGCAGAGAGCACGAGGATGATTATCACTGCCGCTTCGATCGCTCGCGGTCTCTTGTTAAGGGACGGTAGCAACTCGCCCGTATATGCGCCTGCGATCAGGGCGAACGGGAGTAAGGTGTGGAGCACAAGCCATGGCACCTTCTCCTGCAGGTAGGAGTACACAAGAAGCGAGGTTACGCCCCAGTAGAGCAGAAATATAATAAATATATTTCTCTTTTTTACATAATGTACTCCGCCGGCAATTGCAAGCAAGACGATCGGAAGTTCATACCGGGCAAGAATTGGGAGATAGAACGACCAGTGCCCGCCGATGCGCTCGATTCTGTGCATCTCTGCCCAGTGGTGTATCGCGTCCGGTATCACCGATATTAGCGCATCCGGGTTTGTTAAGAAGTTTGTATAGAATAACGCGAAGATGATGAAAGAGATCAGCGTGAACAAGAGTGCATCGGCCACCCTCATGGCGTTTATCTCTTTCCTGACTACAATATATCCAAGCACGAATGCGAAAAAGATTCCTGCGATGATGTATGCGTTCTCCTTGGCAGAGAGCGCAAGCGCACCTGCAACGGCTCCTGTGCATACATAGATCAGCCTCTGGCGGTGGCGTCCATGTTTTAGATATTTTACGGCAGATACTACGAACAACAGCGAAAAGAATGCGATATAGATGTCATTTCTGAAGAATCTTGAATAGTACAGGAATGATGGGGAGATTGCGATCATTGCTACCGCGAATAGCGCGCCCGATTCCCCGAGTTGGTCGCGCAAGCGATATACCAGCACGATCAGCAGCACGCCAGCTACCGCCGGAAGCAGCCGGGCTGTGAAATTCGAGTCTCCGAAGAGTGTGAAGATTGCTGCGGTCGAGTAATAGAGAAAAGGACCGTGATATGTCGGATCGTAGTGGTAATCTCCGTTTTTGAATAATTTGTAGGTCAAATAGCCGTGTACGCCTTCGTCGTGGTGGAAGGCCCGATCATCGAGCGCGTAAAAGCGGAGTGCTGTGGCTAACAGGACGATTGTGAGGAATAGCAGGATATATCTGTTCTTCCGGTTCAAGTGGGCACCTCTGGCGTGAGAGGATCCTCTACTTGGTTACACATCATCGACTGCCATCTGGAGGATCATGAGCGCGTCGAGCGAGGTTACTATACAGTCGCCGTTTACATCTGCGACTGGATCCCATCTGCCAATGACTGCGAGATTCAGTGCGATCACAGCGTCCGCTGGGGTGGTGGAGTTGTCCCGATTAACATCTCCAGTGTTCACTGATTTAAACAAATGAGACTCGTTGTTGATCAACATGCTGCCATCGATCTCCGAACACTGATATGCTTCTGCAAGTTTAACCATTTTCAAGTCGTCTTCGCAGAATGCAGCCTTCAGGGTTGCGTTGATGATTTCAGTTCCATCTTTAACATATCTGTACCGGCAGTCGGAATCAACCGGCGCTTTAGGCTCTTCGGTCAGCAGCGCCTCATCGACCAACACACCACTCTTCAGCAGAACAATCCGTGCTTTATCTCCATCAAATGAAACGTCCTTTGCGGCGATGGAATAATCTTCAGAGAGATTCCATGCAGAACCGATCCAGCAATCGTCCAGCACAAACCCTCCGCCACCCGAAAGCACTGGTGGCTCGTCTCTGATGATGTGTGGATAGAATTCTATTGCACTTGTGTTATCGGTTGTTTTGAAGGATAGGTTGCCCATGATTGTAGCGGTTGTATCCGGATTCAGACAGACTACTACATCATCGTTTTCCAGAGTGACATAAGCTGAACTTACAGTCGTCACTTCCATGGCACCATAGTCCTCACCAGTGAGCCAAAGGTAGGTCACATCATCATCGACCAAGAAAACATATTTAATTTGTACCAGATCAGAGCATGTTCCATTGAAGACCGCGGAGATGTAACATGAAAATAGTGGGACGTCCTCTTCTCCACCCAGATTCGTTGTGTAGGTGTATACACGTTTCTGTAAATCGGAACTTCCGGTATCAATTACCTCGTCATCAAGTACGCTACCGTCTTTATAGAGATAAAGCCAAACCGTTTTCCCCTCTAAGTCGGTATCATTTGCTTCAAGCACAAATCCGCCACCAAGGTCCCACGCTTCACCAACTGCGAGGGTCTTAGTATCTGTACTGTTGAACTCGACTATTACCTTCGCGAGTTCGTCTGCTTGTCTGTCGATGGCTACATGTTGTTCGCCCATCCAGAACTCGGTCCAGTATCCAGAGTGCCCGTCCACAGTCAGCCCAAGATTTCTGTAAAGTTCGTATCCCCGACCGATCGGAGATATAGTGTAGGTAAGGCGGTTTTTATCGATGATTCGATCGTCTGGTCCTGTGAGTGTGTGAGCTTTGATCGTCAGTGTTTCTGTACCAACGCAAGCATTGCCACCCAGATCGTAACAGAATCCTCCAAAATTGTTTTTATCCCAGACAACATCTCTGGTCTGTTCTCCAGATACTTGTACGGCCTTTCCCTCGAACTCAAGTGCATCCGCACAGGTACATGCGATAACTAGCGATACAAGCAATCCCATCAACATATATTTCATATTTTGATTCATCCAGACCACCTATGATATGTACCGCTTTTTCTTATCCATCATTATAAGTGTTATGTTTGGACTTTCGGGCACGACTCACCCGGACACCCCAAACGTGGAATCGCGCTCGATCCAATTGCCGTCACTGTCAGTATCGACCCTATCGATCCGCCGCTGCCATCTGCAAGATCATCAGCGCGTCAAGAGAAGTAACCTCCCCATCTCCACTCACATCTGCGATCTCGCAATCGAGATTGTACGATGTCAGGCGGCGAACGTCGATAGTGATGGTGGCAGCGCTATCACCAAAATACGCGGTTGCGTTGTACGTTCCTTCCGCAACATCTCCTGCAACGCGCACCTTGATCCGGACAGTCTTCGACTCGTTACCTTGGATGGTTATGGGGTAGCTATCCAGCGCGGTCAGGGTGATACCTTCTCCTGGTGATGGGAGTGTGGGTTGATACACAGTTATATGCTGGTCCTCTGTGTTTGTCAGAGTAAGCGTTACCATCGCATCCTGCGCTTCTGCAGCTCCGTATCGCGCATCCAGCACGACCTTGCAGGCAGCGTCGGTCACGCTCATTCCGAGCGCTGATGCCTGCGTTATCGGCATGGTGCTCAGACCCGCTGCCTGCGATGTGGAGCGCGGGTCTGCGCTCGCTCTGGCGGCGCATTCGCCGCGGGCAGCCAGCTGGAGTGCGATCGCGGCGTCTGCGGGGGTTATGACACCAGCATGGTTCAGATCGCCGCGTAAGAGTACCATCACCACCATGCAATCAGTATCCTGATCGCCAAAATCATCGGTCACGGTCAGCGCGATCTTATGCACCCCATACCCGAAGATATTGTTAAACGATTTTCTTGTGCTGAGTGGCACCCCGTCCTCGATCCACTCATACGATACGATACTACCGTCAAGATCCTTTGATCCGGATGCGTCGAGCTTGATGTAGGTATCTGGCAATATAACCCGGTCATCGCCTGCATCCGCAATCGGGGGCTGGTTCACACGCACGATCACGGCATCAGTGTCAGTGTCGGTGCTATCTGATACGGCCAGCTTGATTGTATGTGTGCCTATCGAAAATTTGTGACTGAATGATACCTGATCGCTAAGTACAGTGCCGCCCTCGGTCCAGTTATAGGTCAATGTGCCAGTGCCAGTTGAGCCCGAACCATCCAGCTCGACCACGGTACTTGGTGATACATGCTGATCATTTCCTGCTCTTGCCTCTAATGCCGCCGCGCCACTCGCAAGCGTCATCAACAATATAAGGCCAATGATCCAGTTCATGATTCATCTCATAACTCGATATTCCCAAATGTTAACGTTTTCCAAATGGGGTGAGTTCGCCGATGCTTCGCATTTCGCAGACAAAAATGTCCTGCATTCGGTAGGGTTGAATAGTCTCGATCATATATCTATGTCCCCAGTCGCAGCCTGCAGGATCATAAGCATGTCGAGCGATGTTACCTTCCCGTCGCGGCTGACGTCCGCGAATGGGTCATATTCACCGCGGACAGCCATCTGGGAAACAATCAGGGCGTCTACGGTAGTGATACTACCATCCCGATCAACATCTCCACGCGATTTGGTTTCAACCCGCACCCGGTCGCTGACGCTTGTGCCAGCAGCATCGTCAATAATCAGCGTAATGGGATGACTACCAGTACCAAAAGCGGCATCAAACGAATTACTAGTTCCGATGATGCTACCATCTTCGTACCATGTGTATGTATAGGGCGCGGTACCGTCTGCTGCCGATGCGCCGAATGTTATCGCATCTCCTTCCACGAGTACCTGCCCATCAATGGGCGTAGTAATTAATGGGAGGATAGTGGTTGCAGTTCCCGCAGATAATGTCTTTTTATCATCTTCTCCGAACATGATCAACACACTTCCATCGACATCGGAGTACTGGGTGACATACATTAGCTGCACTACAGAGTGTTCGGTGCCACGGAAAACCGCATCAACGTATGCACTGAACACCAGTGCACCGGTTGAATTGTAATATTTAAACCATCTATCTGCACTCCACCTTCCGGAATCAACAATTGCGTCATCCACAACCGCGCTATTCTTTGATAACGATAGCCACACTTTATCCCCGTCCAGATCAATATCCTTCGCATCGAGCGAATAACCTTCGTAGAGCCCCCATACATCTCCTGTCGGGTTTGTGGTGGCAAATGTTTTTGATCCGCGATCGATTAACTGTCTGCTTGTCTCAGTGTATTGATTCACATCTACGAGTCTAACCATATCTCCAAGAGTACCGCGAAACACAGCATCTATTGTGCAATTAACAATCTCAATTCCTGTTTCGTATACGAAAAAGTCACCTGATTCCAATATATCGTCCTTAACCACGCTTCCGTCCCGGGATAACTCAAGCCAGACTTTATTTCCACCACTATAATACCCCACCTCTTCAATGTCCTTCATCGTGAGTACATACCCGTTCAGCAGTTCCCACTGCTGGATGGTCGGATCCGCCGTTTTGTAGAAATACGACTCCTCAATGAGAAGGCCAGTTCCATTGATGTCGGAATACTGATTGACGTCTACAAGTTTGACCGCATTTGCCTCACATCCGCAGAAGACGTGATCGATCACACAGCTTATGCCACCGATGCCGGTAGTGTAAGTAAATACAGAACTCTCGTTCAATATTGTTTCTTTTATGACCGCGCCATTCTTTGACAACTCAAACAAGACTTCGTCGTTAAAGCCGACATCCTTCATCGTAAGCACATAGCCGTATGCAAGATCCCATGGGATCCCAGTTGGATCTGCTGATTTAAATAAATGAGACTCATTGTTAAGTAATATGCTGCCACCTATCTCTGAACGTTGGTAGACCCCTACAAGTTCAACCGCGTTCAGAATATCTCCGTGAAATGCTGCTTTCAAGGTCGCACTGACGATTTCAGTTCCATCTTTGACATATCTGTAATGAGCATCCGAATCAATGGGGGCTATAGACTCTTCTGTGAGTATTCTCTCATCGATCACCGCTCCATTTTTCAGGAGGACGATTCGTGCTTTATTTCCATTGAAAGCAACATCCTTTGCTGCGATAGAATATCCTTCGGGTATGTCCCATGCCGAACCGACCCAGCAATCGTCCAGTGCAACTTCGTAATCTCCCGAAAACTGATCGTCGATCAAAAAAACGTCTTTGACCTGTATCATATTGGAGCATGTTCCGCGAAAGACAGCGGAGATATAGCATGAACATATCAGAACGTCACCCTCTGTGTAGGTGTATACTCGATACTGTAAATTAGAACTACCAATATCGATCACCTCTTTGTCAAGTTCACTCCCGTCTTTGTACAGAGCTATCCAAACTTTTTCACCCTCGAGATCGATTTGCATCGCTTCGAGTGTATATCCTCCACCAAGAGCCCATTGCTCACCTATCACAAGAGTCTTTACATCGCCGCCGTTAGATGCAAGCGCATCTGCACACGTACATCCTATAAGTGTCAACAAAAACAATCCTATCAATATATACCTTTTATTCGTCCAAAATATACCTTTCATGCAAATCACCTGTGATGGGTACCGTTTTTCTTCATCTGACATAAACTTTGTGTTAGGGATTTTGAGTCTTTTTATTATTTTCTGGGAACGTCGGATCGTTTTACGCAACCACAACTGCTATAATGGCGCACTATCGATCTGGAAATCCGTTTACACCGCTAATCTGTGTTCATCTGCGTTAATCTGTGGCTGATACTGTTTTAGCCACAGATTAACACCGGTTTCACTGACTACATCCATCTAATCATATTTGTATTTGCCGGGTTGGCGTCATGTCTTCAACCGACCAGAACAAATCAAAAAGTCTCGGGATTTTCGGGCACACGCCACACCGACGCCCCAAAACGTGGAATCGTGCTCGATCCGGTCACCATCGTTGTCAGTATCGAGCCGGTAGGTTCGCCGCTGCCACGATAGCCCTTCTGTTGAGTGCATGTAAGCGATGCTGCTGTCAACCTCCTCGCCATCGTGATACAGAAACATATACTCACCGCCATTGTCAAGCTGTATCTTTGTCGTCAGATACTATCCGTGTGGCTCGATGGTCGTACCTGCCGGAATGGTGCACCAGTCACCATCCTCGTTTTATAGAACTCATCCACCAATATCTACGGGCTCATCGCCGCAGTTGTACTATTATAGGGTCTCGTTTCCACGATCGATCCCTGTCGGGTTTGGCATCAGCTCCTTGATCACGATCGCTGATACGGCTCCGGGATCCTTCGCTGCCATCTGCAGGATCATCAGCGCGTCAAGAGAAGTAACCTGCCCATCTCCGCTCACGTCTGCGATCTCGCAATCGAGACTGTACCGGGTAAGGCGGCGAACGTTGATCGTGATGGTGGCAGCGCTGTCACCAAAATGCGCGGTTCTGATGTACGTTCCTTCCGCAACATCTCCTGTAACGCGCACATTGATCAGGACATCTACCGATTCGTTGCAGGGGATGGTTATGGGGTAGATGCCCAGTGCGGTCAGAGTGATGCCTTCTCCTGGTGAGGGGAGTGTGGGCTGATACACATTTACACGTCCAGATCCGGTATTTGTCAGTGTAAGTGTCACCACCGCCTCCTGCGCTTCCGCATCCCCGTATCGCGCATCCAGCACGACCTTGCATGCGCCGTCGGTCACGCTCATTTCGAGCGCTGATGTCTGTGTTATCTGCGTTATCGGCACGGAGGTTATGCCTGCCGCCTGCGATGTGGAGCGCAGGTCTGCGCTCGCTCCGGCAGCGCATTCGCGGCAGGCAGCCAGCTGGAGCGCGATCGCGGCGTCTGCTGGGGTTATGACGCCATCGCGATCCAGATCTCCTTTTTGCGGCGGACTGGTCCACGGCTGCATGAGTGGGTAGCGGTCAATGCTATAACTCTTGCAGCTGTAGCATCGGCAGGGAATATAGTATGGCTGATCACTGATGCCGTCTCCATTGGAGTCGGTGCCTCTGTAGTTGGAGTAGTAGTTGCCCTCGGCGCCATTATCCCATTGATTGGCGCCATCCCAATCACATACATTGCACCATTTATTATTGGTGATAAGGTTGTTGTGGTAGAGGGTGTTGTTGCTTGAATGCCGCAATTGTATGTTGCACTCGCCGTTTGAGTTTGCTGTATTGCTCGCAAGCGTGTTATTGCTCGAATGCGAAAGGGTGATGCCATCACCTCTGAAACTGCCAAAGAAGTAATAATAATTGAAATTTGCTGCATTGCCCGTAAGCGTGTTGTTGTTCGAAGAGTTCAGATAGATGCCGTGGTAGTCATTCGATGTAGCGATGTTGTTTGTAAGCAGGTTACCACTCGAAAAATCCAGATAGATACCACGCCAATTGTGGGCGGCATCGTTGTTCAGAAGTGCGTTGTCGCTCGAAGAGAGTAGGTAGATGCCGTAGCAGTTGTTCAAGGCGTTGTTGTTCGCAACTGTGTTGTCACTCGAAGAAGATAGGTAGATGCCATACTCATTTTCAGATGTGCTAACATTCTCTATCCTCGAATTCTCGGCGTATGCAAATAGCACCCCTTGCATGTTATTCGCCAGCACCATGTCCATTACCGTTATGTTTGTGGAATTCACAACTCCGACAAAGCCAGCATCACCTGGAATCTGTGCATTCTTCCGACCAACCCAGTAATAGATCGGTTTTTCATCAACTGTGTTGCTCGTGTCTATGTTCTGGATATAGTGAGAAAGATTGTCACCGAAAATTCCGAAGTTGTACCTGTTTTCAGACATCGTGTTGTCTGTAAGCGTGTTGTCGCTCGAATGTTTTATGCAGATGCCGTAAAAGTTGTTTGATACGTTGTTACCCGAGATGTTGCAGTAATCTACACCGGATAGGTAAATCCCGGAACCACTGGGGTCCGTTGCACCGGTCACTGTAAATCCACTGATGTTTACATGATCAGAGTCCACCCTAAAAACAGAACCGGATGCAGATTCTGCCGTCACAGTTACCACATCCGCGCCCTCACCTTCGAGTGTGAGTCGTTTATACACATGCACTTTTTCAACATACGTTCCCGCGCGTACGTAGATCGTATCACCCGGTATGGACGCGTCCACTGCTGTTTCAATCGAGTTGAAATCTGCTCCGCCACTATCATCCACAGTTAATGTCGTGGGAAATCTGAGTGGAACCGTGAGTTCCTTTTTGTCGTTAAAACTCCTTGATGCATAGAGGGTTTTTGATTGCCATGTTGCGAGCGCGGTTCCGTTTGTTTCATGATACTGCGTAATAGAAGTTAGTTGCACATACTCATCGTCCCAGTAATCGCTGCAAACCATTCCGAAGACTACCGTTTGGTCTGCGGTATCATTCTGCAGCGAAAATGAACTATTATTATAGAACAGACCTTCATCAACTAATTTATCGTTCTTTGATAGTTGCAGCCAGACCGAGTCGTTTCGGTATATGTCCTGTGCAGTTAGGTAGTATCCTTCCTGCAACTGCCACGAATCGGCACTCGGTTCGATGACTGGTTTTCCATCTATCTCGGAGTACTGCATTGTGTGCATCAACTGAACACTACAGGTCTCCACACCGCGGAAAACCGTATCAACACAAGTGCTGAAGACCAGCGTACCTGTTGAATTATGGTGCTTAAACCAACTATCCTCGTCGATAATTGCATCCTCCACGACCTCACCATTCTTTGATAACGATAACCATGCCTGGTCCTCGTCCAGATTGACATCTTTCAGAGCAAGCGAATATCCTTCCCAGCACTCCCATATATCGCCATCGGTTGGATCGAGAGTCGTATATGTTTTTGTTCCATTCTCGATCAATCGTGTGCCGTCGTTTGAATACTGATTAACATTCGTAAGCTTGACAACATCCGCAAGTCCTCCGTTGAACACCTTATCGACTATACAATCAACCGATTCAAGACCGTTGCTATACTTAAAAAGATCACCTGATTCCAGTATATCCTCCTTGAGCACGTCCCCATCTCCGAATAATTCAAGCCAGACCGCATCCCCTTTACCAGGGTACTGATAATACCAATAATTCCGAGTCACCTCTTCGACATCCTTCACCGTGAGCATATATCCATCCACAAGTTCCCATGGAATGCCCTCCGGATCAGAGGTCTTGTAGAGATACGACTCGTGGGTGGGAAGGGCAGTTCCGTCGGCATCAGAGTACTGACTGAGATTTACAAGTTTGACCGCGCCTGCCTTGCTGCCCCTGAATACAGTATCAACCACGCAGTTTATGCTGCCGTTGTCAGAGGTGTTGCAGGTGAATGTGCTGGCATTGGCAAAGTTGTCGTTCAATATCGTTTCCTTAACGACCGTGCCATTCTTTGATAGCTCAAGCCAGACTTCATCACCGTCAAGACCAATATCCTCTACCGTAAGCACATAACCGTCAGCAATGCCCCATGGAATGCCTGCCGGATCTGCTGATTTAAATAAGTGAGACTCATTGTTGATCAATATACTACCATCGACCTCTGAACGCTGGCAGACTTCGGCAAGCTCGACCACATTCGAATCATTCCCGCGAAATACCACTTTCAGGGATGCGTTGATGATTTCAGTTCCGTTTTGGACATAACTGTACCGACAATCAGAATCAACCGGCGCTCTTTGCTCTTCGGTCAGTATTCGCTCATCAACCACCACGCCATTCTTCAGCAGAGTGATTCGTGCTTTGTTCCCCTTAAATGAAACGTCCTTTGCTGCGATGGAATAACCTTCGAATAGATTCCATGGTTGATCGATCCAACAATCATCCAGCACAAACCCGCCACCTCCAGAAAGCATCGGCAGTTCGTCTCTGATCAGATGTGGATAGAATTCTATTGTGCTTGTGTTATCTGTCGCTTTGAAGGACAGGTTGCCCATGACCGGTGCGGTCGTGTTCGG
This sequence comes from Candidatus Methanogaster sp., assembly GCA_003194445.1. GTDB lineage: Archaea > Halobacteriota > Methanosarcinia > Methanosarcinales > Methanogasteraceae > Methanogaster_A. Next base: position 13,448 of record PQXF01000020.1, on the reverse strand, counting down.
GGTCAGATTGATCGTTGCATTGTTTTTGAGAACGATGCCGGACGAACTTGCAGTCGCCACCTTCATTGAACCATACTCATTGCCAGTATGAAATCTTGTCACATCATCATCGATCAAAAAAACATACTCGATTTGCACTACATTGGAGCACGTCCCGCGGAAGACCGCGGAGACGTAACATGAAAAAATAGGAACATCATCCGCGCTCTCCACATCTTCTGTGCACGTATACACCCGATCCTGCAAATTGGGATCGCCAGCGTTGATCACCTCATTGTCGATTTCTTTTCCGTTCTTGTACAGACAGAACCAGACCTTCTCACCCTCAAGATCGATCTGCATAGCATTAAGCGTGAACCCTCCGCCAACATCCCATTCCTCACCTGCTGTGAGTGTTTTGATATCAGTATAATCGAACTCAACGAGCGGCTTTGTGAGTTTGTATGCCCTCTTATCGATAGCTACATATCGCTTACCCTCCCAGAATTCCACCCAGTACCCAGAGTCTCCTTCATGATGATCGCTCTCAACGGTCAGCCCGAGATTCTTGTGAAGTTCGTATTCCTGCCAGATCGGGGATGTGGTGTATGTGAGGTTGCCCACATCGATGAATCGATCGATATCAGGTCCCTCCAGCGCGCCAGCTCCAATAGTCAGCGTCTCTGTACCGGTGCAGGCATCGCCGCTCAGATTATAGCAAAATCCCCCAAAGTTAGATCCGTTCCAGACTATATCTCCGGTTTGATTGCCAGTTACTTGCACGATCTCGCCACTGAATGGAATTGCAGCAGCACATCCGCATCCAATGATCACCGATGCAAATAGCCCTATTAACAGGTACTTCAGATTCATCGCGGAACTGTCTCTTTACCTACTTTATAAAAATATTCTGCTTTGAGATCTGCATCATTCCGGGCACGACTCACCCGGGCACCCCAAACGTCGGATTGCGCTCGATCCAATCCCCATCGCTGTCAGTATCGAGTCCGTCAGTCCGCCTCTGCCACGATATTCCTTCGGTCGAGTGCATGTAAGCGATGCTCCTGTCAACCTCCTCGCCACCGCGATACAGAAACACCTGCCCGACGCCGTTGTCGAGTTGTACCTTTGTTGTCAGGTAATATCCGTGCGGATCAATTGTCGTGCCTGCCGGAATAGTATAGGTATCACCGTCCTCGTTTTTGAGAGCCCAGTAGCCGATATCCGCGGGCTTATTGTCGCAGTTGTACAGTTCCATGGTCTCGTTTCCACGATCTGCCCCTATCGGGTTCGGCATCAGTTCGTTGATCACAATCTCTGATACGGCTCCGGAATCTGCCACCGCCATCTGCAGGATCATCAGCGCGTCAAGAGAAGTAACCTTCCCGTCACCACTCACGTCCAAATCAGCATCCCACTCGCCGCTGACCGCAAGTTGCAGTGCGATCACGGCATCTGCGGTGGTAGTGGGACCGCCTATAACCTGCACCGCGATAAATACAGAGTTGTAATTCGCCTTGCTTGCTGAGATTATGAACATGCCTGCCGCATCAGGCGTGAACCGGACCTCGCCATTCGAATCAGTGTAGCCGAGATTATCTCCAGCGAACCAGACCTCCGCACCCTCGACAGGGAAGCCGTCTGCTGTGATCGTTATCACAATCTCCTCACCAACGACCGATCTTTCAGGAAGTTCGATCCTGAGTGCTGCGATCGGGTCGACCGTCCGCCTGACAAAGGGGCAGTATCGATCGCCATCATATGAGGTCATGAAGCCGATATCGCCCATGATCATCATGTTCCCGTCCCCGTCGAGATCGATGTTATCTTCTTTGTTCTTCATCGTGATTTTATCTCCTGAGGCACTTGTAATCATCATCTCGCCGTATTCGGTACCAGAGTCTATAGGGATGGGATCATCTGATATCTGGAATATGCCTCTGATTATAGCAATGTCTGACTCCGTGCCAGCAAATACATTGTCGATGTATACTACAACGAGTGGGACATCATCCAGTTTTCCAAGGTCTTTCGTGTACACATAAGTGTCCGGAGATGTTACAATATCGGTGTCAACACTTCTTCCGTTCTTCATCAGTTCGAGCTGTGCCCGACCTCCATCAACGTCAAGTTGTATAACTTTTAACTCATAATCCTCTTCTAACTGGAGTGATGCACCTGTAGAGATCATGCGGTCATCCTCGACATCGATTAAGACCTTGCTCAGCATATCCTTTGAAAGAAGGTTGATATAATCGTTCGTTATATCTTCATCAGCCACACCTCTTTCATATCCTGCAAAGTACGGCTCTGCCATGAAACCTACTATCTTGTAAGATCCCCATTCGCTGAGATCGAACTCAGCCGACTGTGCAGTCGTCTCATAGATGAGATCGTCTTCCGGAATGTTGTTGCCGTCACACTCTTCGACCCTCAGTGTCTCTGTGCCAAGATCGTCATCGATATTGTAATAGAATCCCTCGAAGTTCATGTGATCCCATGTCGCTTTTCCGGTGTCGTAGACCGTCCCGCGAATATCATGAGTTCCTGGCTCGGTTATCTCCTCATAGAGCGCGAACCGGAGGGTGCAATTGTCAGCAACGAGGAACTTGAGGTTTCCCATGATATCGACTATCTCATCCTCTTCGAGATCGATGTCATCAGAGTTTTCCATTCTGATCGCGTAACCCGAAGCAGATTGAATCTCCATCTCGCCGTAGTCCTCATCCATACCCACAGGGATGGGATCATCCGATATCTGGAAGATGCCATCGATTACGAGCATATCAGACTCCGTACCCGCAAAGACATTGTCGATATGAACCACAACGAGTGGGACATCATCCAGTTCCCCAAGGTCCTCTGTGTACACATACGTGTCTGGCGATGTCACAATATCGCTGTCAACACTTCTTCCATCCTTCATCAGGTCGATCTGCGCTTGACCTCCGTCGATATCGAGTTGTATGGCCTTTAATTCATAGCCTTCCTTCAGTTCGAGCGATGCTCCGGTGGAGATCATATGTTTTTCGTCTTCGTCGATCAGGACCTTGCTTAGCATACCCTTTGAAAGAAGGCGGATGTTCTCGTTTGGTATGGACGTGTTTCTATCCTCATAGCCTGCGAGATACTCCTCTGCCATGAAACCGATCACCTTGTAAGAGCCCCAATCATCATATTCGAAGTCAATATCGGCTGCTGTGGTGATATACTGGAGATTACCCTCTTCGATGTTTCGGTCATTATAATCATCCAAATGGATGGTGAGCGTCTCTGTGCTGATATCATCATCGATGTCGTAATAGAATCCCGTGCAACTCCTGGCATCCCATATATAGTCGAGATCCATCGGAGGTTCTCTGTTCGCATCCCATATTCTGAAGCCGGTGGAGGGTTCACTCAAATTGACCGCCCACCACCATGTCTGCATGTCAGCGCCGTTTGCATTGCTTGCAACGGCAGAGACATTCCAGTATCCGGTTTTTGCACTATAGTTTGTGTAATATGCGGACGTTACGCCTTTTTCAGTATCTTTAACGACCGTTTCATCAATATACCAGACAACATCAGATGGTTGATCGATTGCGATGTTAAAGTCCCTTGTTACTCCTTCAGGGTCACTGATGTAAGTGTCAGGAGTATATACTGTAATTGTTGGTGGGGGGATGATTGTAATTCCTACAGGTATGATATTTTTAGCCCACTCAAACACACTTCCCCCGATCTCAGAATACTGGGTTGTATGCCGTAACTGAATAACATTGCTCTCCGTGCCGCGGAAGACCGCATCAACATAAGTGCTGAACACCAGCGCACCGGTTACATTATAATATTTAAACCATCTATCAGCATCACATCTTCCGGAGTCGATGATAGCGTCCTTCATGACCTTACCGTCCTTTAACAGCAATAGCCAGACCTTGTCCCCGTCCAAACCGATATCCCGCGCAGAAAACGAATACCTCTCCTCAAGTGTCCATAAACCTACCATCGGGTGATCGTTCACACCAGCCGGATATGTCATCGATTCGTTCTCGATCAACCGCACGCCGGTGCCTGAGTACTGAGTAATATTCTTAAGTTTGACGATGTCTGCATCGCATCCTCTAAACACCGCCTCGACCGTGCAATCGACCGATCCAAGATCGTTGCCGTTCCTGTACTCAAACAGGTCACCTGACATCAGTATATCTTCCTCAAGTACGGTTCCGTTCATCGATAGCTCAAGCCATACCTCATCGCCGTGCCGATCGATATCCTTCACCGTGAGTACATATCCGTCCATAAGTTCCCCTATCATGCCGTCCGGATCTGATGTCTTGTAGAGATGCGATCCATCAACGAGCAGGGCGGTTCCATTAGCATCCGAATACTGAGTGACATTCGCAAGTTTGACCGCGTTCGTCGCAGATCCTCTAAATTCCGATTTCAGGGTTGCGTTGATGATTTCAGTCCCATTCCTGACATAACTGTACCGACAATCCGAATCAACCGGAGCTCTTTGCTCTTCGGTCAGTATCCGCTCATCAACCACCGCACCATCTTTGCAAAGGACGATCCACGCCTTCGCCCCCTCCGAATCGACCCGATTCCACCCGATGGTATAGTTTTCATACAGATCCCACCGGTACCAGCCGCAATGATCTGATACGAATCCACCACCTCCGGATAGCACTGGCAGTTCGTCTCTGATCAGATGCGGGTAGAATTCTATGGCGCTGTCGTTATTTACGGTTTCAAAGGAGAGATTTCCCATGATCCGGCACGTTGATGAGTGTTGCCCCAGATACAAAGGGTCCCAGTTCCCAAGAGTGACCTCGTCGGGAGTTGTTGATCTTACCTGCATATTGCCGTAGCACTCCCCGGTATTGATCTGAAGGATGTCATTATCGATCAGGAAGACATATTTGACCCGTATCATACTGGAGTCTATTCCATCGAAGATTTCGGAGACGTAACAGGAAAATACCGGGACATCATCCTCTCCTGCTACGTCCTCCCGGTATGTGTACACTCTTCCCTGCAAATTGGAACTGCCTGTGCTGATTATCGCATTGTCGAGTTCTTTTCCGTTTTTTCGCAGGCGAAGCTGGACCTTATCGCCCTCAAGATCGAGCGTCATGGCAGTAAGTGTGAACCCGCTGCTAATAGCCCATTCCTCACCTATCTCAAGAGTTTTTGTATCGGTATCATCGAACTCAACGAGCGGCTTTGCGAGTTTGGACGCATTGCCACCTACGGCAACGTACCGCTTGCCCATCCAGAACTCTTGCCCGTACCCGGAGTCTCCGCCATAATGATCGCTCTCAACGGTCAGCCCGAGATTCTTGTGGAGTTCGTATTCCTGCCAGATTGGCGACGTGGTGTATGTGAGGTTGTCCACATCGATGAATCGATCGATATCAGGCCCCTCCAGCGCGCCAGCTCCAATCGTCAGCGTCTCCGTACCAGTGCAGGCATCGCCGCTAAGATTATAGCAAAATCCCCCAAAGTTAGATCCGTTCCAGACGATATCTCCGGTTTGATTGCCTGCCAGTTGCACGGTTTCGCCACTGAACGAAAGTGCAGCAGCACATCCGCATCCAATGATCATCGATGCAAGCAGCCCTATCAACAGGTATTTCGGATTCATCGTGGAACTATCTCTCTACCGGCTTTATAAAAAGTTCTTCTCTGGCTTCCGCTTCATTCTCAAAACAGACGACGAAATCATCTGCATATCGAACAAGCCGGGCGAATCCGGTTAGCTGTGGCAGCCGGTGGCTAAAACCCCCTATCATCCACTGATTTACATAGGTCGAGAGTTATCTGTTTATATAAATCAGAGCGAAAGGGTAGGGGAGAAGGTTAATCGCTGGTTGGATGAGTTTGGTGCGGGGGCATGATTCAAGACTTGATTATGTAGTTAGGCGGGTGTTCTTGCAAAAATGTTAAAGGCATGATCGATTCAACTGGTATTACAAAAGTCATCGATTCTTAAAATGATCTCCAAAACCAAATTCGGAATATACGGCGGGCAGTTCGTCCCTGAGACCCTGATGCCAGCCATAGAAGAACTGACAGCAGGGTACGAGAAGTATAAGAACGACCCGGAATTCATAGCCGAGCTTGCCCGTTACCTCGCAGACTTTGCGGGCAGGCCCACACCACTATACCACGCGAAACGCCTCAGCAATGCGTACGGCGTCAAAATCTATATTAAACGAGAGGATCTCGTGCACGGCGGCGCGCATAAACTGAACAACACGATAGGGCAGGCGCTCCTTGCGAAGTACATGGGAAAGACGCGGATCATCGCAGAGACCGGAGCCGGGCAGCATGGGACCGCGGTTGCGATGGCTGGCGCAAATCTCGGAATTCCGACCGCGATCTACATGGGCTCGGTTGACATGGAGCGCCAGCGGATGAACGTCTACCGGATGCAGCTTCTCGGAGCGGAGGTAGTTCCTGTGGAGTCAGGATCAAAGACACTTAAGGATGCTATCAACGAGACGCTCCGTGACTGGGTTGCAACTGTCGGGAACACCTATTATATCATCGGCTCTGTCGTCGGTCCCTATCCATATCCTGTGATCGTCAGGGACTTCCAGACGGTCGTCGGGAATGAAGCGAAGGAGCAGATCATGCGTGCGGAGGGGCGGCTGCCGGACTCGATCGTTGCATGTGCAGGCGGGGGCAGCAACGCGATCGGTGTGTTTTATCCATTCATAGACGACGCGGACGTTGATCTATTCGCGGTCGAGGCGGGAGGCAGCAACCTCAAGGTTACCGAGAAGACCGCGTACCACTCGGCATCGCTCTGTACCGGTGAACTTGGGTCGCTTCACGGTGCGATGTCAAAGATTCTGCAGAATAAGTACGGGCAGATCCTTGAATCGTCCTCGATTGCCGCTGGTCTCGATTATGCCGGCGTCGGTCCGGAACTTGCGTACCTTGCGGATATCGGCAGGATCACGCCTGCGAATGTCAGCGATGACGAGACGCTTGATGCGTTCTTCGAGCTCTCGAGGCTTGAGGGGATCATCCCTGCACTCGAATCGGCACACGCGGTTGCGTATGTGAAGAAGGCGGCAGAGAGCGGGGAACTCGGCGATCTCGTTGTGATCAATCTGTCGGGTAGGGGGGATAAGGATGTGTACTCTGTTGCGAAGCGGGAGGGGCTTTGAGAACGTGTTCAATGCAATATCTATAAAGTTTACCGCAAGCGTCGACGGCAGAGCCGTTACTATAGAGTGCGCGGAGAACGCAAATGATCAGATCGGTCTTACAACCCTTGCGCCCTTTGCACCCTCTGCAGTGATAACACACTCGGAGTTTCAGACAGTGTCCTCTGCGGCAAATCGCCACAACTTATTGAAGATGTATGAATTTTGAGCGGGGATGTCTTCTTACTTGGATCCCCGCTCCTTCCCATCACATGGATGCTCCCCTGTCGTACAGAACTCTTCGAAATGTTCAAGCCACTGAGGGTACTCTGGCGCGGTCTTTACAAAATTTACCAGATTTTTGATCTGTTTCGTCGTTATTGAGTTCAGTTCGTGCTCCATTGTACATGCATCCCGCTCTGCAATCTGTTCAGGAACACTGATGATCCTTAAGAATGCTTTGATTGTATCGTGTCGATCCTTTATGATCAATGCAATCTCTCGTCCCGGTTCGGTCAGTGTTACGCCATCATATTTCCTGTAGACGACAAACCCCTTTCCATCGAGTTTTTTTACCATTTCGATAACGCTTGGCGGACTAACATCCAGAGTGACTGCAATATCCTTTATTCTGGAATGCCCCTTCTCTTCCGTGATATTGAGGATCGCTTCAAGATAATCCTCGGCTTTTCGGGATAGCATGGTTAGTATTAGGGTGCCCTATCACCTTTAACATTTTCGTTAACGATTAGTTCATGAAATGAATCGAAGTCCCTTCGATGTCAGGACATACATCGCCATCCCATGACCGGTGTCAGCGCCGCTGCACTGACACTGTTCGCATAGATTCGAGGTCGAGCAGGAGCATTGCAGGTCAACCACCTCCAGATACTGCTCGTCCACCAGGAATTCGATCATCGCAAGGAGCGTGGACCGATTCATGGAAAGCTCCTTAACGATCGTATCAATGGTGGTTCCGTTCTCGATTCTTGACAGAACCTCATCCATTCCGCTCATGATAAATTCCCGCTCCCCCATCCTCTGAGGCTCTCTTGCGGATATAGTAGATCACCACAAGCGAGAACGGCAGCAAGAGCACGGCTGGCGCATAAGGGGGTGCGTACGCTGCAATAAAGTCCGGAAGCGTGTTGAACCATGGGCCGGTCTCCTCATTCCAGCTTGGTATCGATTCCAAGATTATCGCAAAGATATCACATCCTGCCACGACCCAGATCAAAATGCTTCCCATGGCAACCTTTGCAAACTGGTGGATATCGTCAAAGTTTCTGATACCTGAAAGGTAGAAGAGTCCCGCAAAGAGCACGATGATCCCGCCCCAGCCACCTCTGAATATGTCGCCTGGTATCACAAGGATTCCGGCATACGCAAACTCGCTTCCGCTGGCTGTTACGAGCAGGTCTGCAAGTCCGAATGCTGTTGTTATGATGCCAAGTACGGCAAAGTAGATCGTTCCACCGGGTGATTGTCCAGCCATCTATGCCACCCCCAGAAGTATACCTATCAGATGTATAAGTCCGCCATAAGCGAATACGACAACTGTAAGAACAGCCAGTGCTCCAAGCAACTCTTTCCACCCCTCTTTTAGCATCATCGCAAACGTTGCAACGCACGGGAAGTAGATCGAGACGAGCACGACGGCTGTGATCATCTGGTATGGCGTCATAAGATCACTTATTGCGTCGAGTTGCGCAACCGCAAGGTCTTTTCTTAAGAATGCAGCGATGAGCGGACCTGCAGTCTCTTTCGGCACGCCGAACCAGCCGACAAAGACCGGAGCAAGCGCATCACCCAGAAACTGGATAACTCCGAGCTGGTAGAGAACACCCACGATAGCGCAGCCGAGCAGTACAAAGGGGATCGCAACCACAAAAAAGCCCCTGACCCTGCCACCCACCTTCTTTCCGATATTTGAGAGCAGCGGTCTCCGGTACGGCGGCACATCGATCAGAAACTCAGGAGCTTTTCCCGGGACGATCTTGTTTAAGATATAGCCGAAGATGAAGTACCCGATAATGAGGTAGAGCAGAATCCAACCCATAAGATTCGGCATCAGATCCTGCATGATCCCTATCTGTGCGCCGCACGGGATGAATATGGCGAGAAGCGTCATCATGATGAACCGCTGCTTCTTCGTTTCGAGAATTCTTGTCGCAGCAACACCGGGCACATTGCACCCGAGCGAGAGGACCGTTGGCACGATCGCATATCCGTGCAGACCGACCCTGTGCAGCACCGTGTCGAGAAGAACAGCAAGTCGTGGCATGTATCCGATATCCTCCAGAAGAGCGAGCATCAGATAGAATATGATTATCGCAGGCAGAACGACGCCAACTGCAACAAATAGCCCCGATGTCAGGACGCCAAATGACTCCAGACAGTTACTGGAAAGCACGAACTCACCACTCTCGATGCCCCCTGCATCAACCATAATGGCATATAGCCAGCCACCCTGCCCCGGAAAGATCTCCTGTAGCCATGGCAGCCAGTACGCATCAAAGAGTCTGACAAAGAATCCGTCTGTGAAAAATCCTGCAAACGAACCGAATACACTCCAGAAACCGTACATAATCGCGATCGCAACCGGGATGCCGGTCATCGGCTTTACTGTGAGTTCCCCGATAGCATCCTTAAGTGTGTGCTTATACGCTCCAAACGTCACGGTCTCCTTTGATATCTTATCGATCAAGTCCCAGCGATCTCCAGTGCTCAGTTTCATGCCGCACCTCCCGCGTCTGCCGCGCTTTCCGTATTTGAAGCGTTCGCAGCATTCGCGATGATATCCGCCACATTGACGGGTTTCGCATCTTTGATCCTATATATAAGTTCTTTTATCCCTTCGCCTGCGATTGCGACGGTTGAAACCACGGGAATGCCAAGAATCCGCTCCAACCGGCCAGCATCGATCACGATGTTCTTATCCTCGGCAACATCTCGCATATTAAGAGCGATCACCAGAGGGTACCCCTCCTCAATGATCTCCATAGCGAGATAAAGCCCGCGTTCGATCTTGGATGCATCGATTACCGAGATCACTTTTGCATCCTTGTTCTCATGCAGCATCGCAACAGCGACCTCTTCTGCCCTGTCCTTCGGGTTTAGAGAGAACGTCCCCGGCACATCAACGATCTCAACATCCTCGCCCTCAATCTTCATCCATCCTTTCGTGTAATCGACCGTTGTTCCGGGATAGTTTGACTCGGTGACGTTTGCTCCTGTCAGACGGTTAAAAAATACGCTTTTGCCGACATTGGGGTGCCCCATAAGAAGAATCTTCATTTTGTCACCTCTACAACGATCTTTTCTGCCATGTCCAACCCCAGCGACGTCTCTGCCCCTTCAACAACCACATCGACAGGACCTTTGATCGGCTGTTTCGTAACCATCCTGAGCGTCTTACCGACCCTGATACCCATGCCGGCAACCCGTTTCCGTAGATCGCTCTCGATCTCTGTTACGGCGCCCTTTTCATTATAATCCATGTCTGATAATTTCTTTTTCATCCTATCACATCATACTAACTTGTATCTTCCGCGCCATCCCGCGACCGATTGAGACCGTGTTTCTATCAACCTCTATCGTAACCGGACCATGGCCGTTGGAGATTACACGCACGACGCTACCCTCGGAGATCCCCATCAGGTTCAATTTCTGTCTGACGCCGTGACCACCTCCGATCTCTATAATTCTTGCGGGAATGTCTGGTTTCAGTTGTGACAAGTTCGTATCGCTTGAATACATCTCGGTTCACCTTACAAGTTGACTTACAAACATAATCAGACGCTGTTAGGTGTGCAAGTACCCTACCCTAACAAAATTAGGTTTTTTCCGAAAAACCTAACATCCGAGAGAGGAGGAGTGTTTTTATCCGGAAGTGCCGGATCGATAAAAAGTTTGAATAGCACTCGAGCTTATAGATAGTTTCGACCATGAGCAATCCGATATTCACTCACATCACAGATGACCGTGCGGCGATGGTGGACATCAGCGAAAAGGACGCGATCACCAGACGCGCTGTTGCAGCCGGCAGAATCGCGCTTCGACGTGAGACGATCGCAGCAATCAATAGAGGTAGTGTTGAGAAAGGAAACGTGCTTGCAACAGCAAGGATCGCTGCTATAATGGCGGTCAAGGAGACTCCAGCCATGATCCCGATGTGCCACCAGATCCCGATCACAGGGATCGATGTCAATTTCGAGATTACTGACGATGCGATTCATGCGCTTGTGGAGGTGAAGTCGGTCGGGCGCACCGGAGTTGAGATGGAAGCACTCTCCGGGGTGAGTGTCTGCCTTTTAACGATCTGGGACATGGTCAAGTCCGCAGAAAAGGACGAGAGCGGGAATTACCCGGATACCGCGATTCTGGATATCAGGGTGGTTGAGAAGGTGAAATACGGTGCACATCAAACCGGAGATCCGGATCCTCGCAATCGATGATTCCGCGCTTTTAGGTGAGCGCATCATGATCGTTGGTGTGGTCTTCCGGGGCGGGGGATGGATGGATGGCGTACTCAGGTCAGAGATCACGCGGGATGGGATGGACGCAACCGATGTGATCACAGAGATGGTGACTGCGACCAAGCATTACCCGCAGATCCGCGTGATCATGCTCGATGGTGTGACTTATGGCGGGTTTAATGTAGTTGACATAACCGAGTTGCAGAAGCGAACCGGACTGCCCATAATCGTTGTGATGCGTGCCGAGCCGGATATGGCGCGGATCAGGGACGCGATGCAGAATCTCCCGGACGCTGATCGGCGGTGGCAATCCATCCTGAATGCTGGCGCGATTGCGGAGATCAATGTGCATGAGGGTTCGCTGTATATTCAATGTGCAGGAATTGAGATTACGGATGCGAGGAAGATCGTGCAACTCGCAACGACCCACAGCCATATCCCGGAGCCGCTCCGTGCTGCGCACCTGATCGCAACAGGTATCGTGTGTGGAGAGTCGCGGGGGCAGGCGTGAAGATCCATGTGCAGGCGAGCAGTGATTCATGAACTGTCGAAATCGAAGAACATCGTGCACAAGAAGATGGTCAAGGACAAAATCGACAAGAGGCTGGTCGTTCATATCGTAATTCGTGAGAAAGAGATATGGCTGAATGGCACCGCTCTTGCAGACTTGTGATGATCCGTTCCTCAATATTTCCGAGGGTGTTTTAATTTACCTTCACAGAAAGGACGTGAAATCACTGGTGATCGAACTCCAATCGAGATTTCCGGGTTCCGAACTCGTATGGGGGGAGTTTAATTACCTGTGGCTGAAGAAGCCGCTACGAGGGCTCGTCAATTTCAAGATGCGAAAGGAGTTGCATCTCGGGAAGGGTGCGACTTTCCATTTTGGGATCAGGGAGGTGGAGGAATTGAATCAGGGGATCGTGTTTCTTGGTGACTGGTCTTACTTTGATTCTCAGGAGAAGAAGCTTGGATGGCTCAGATTCTTGGGGCGCGTTGGATTATTCAGAAAGGCTCAATGGACGGTTCATTATCGGCTAACTGGGGATGTCACATGGTCTGGTGCTAGCAGTCCCACTCAACGGGAGTTTTATGTTAGATGAGTTTCGATTTATCTAACATGGAACGAGGGGCGTTTTGCCACGATCGATGCGTATGTTTGCTGCTGGCTGAGTACATGCAATATCTCGGTGCAGCCAAACCGAACGCGGAAAAAGCTATTGCACATGCCCCAAACTTAAGTGCTGGGTTTGGTGACTGCAGACGATCAGGTTTTCATGCCCCTCGAGTTGATATAACCCACCTTTCGGTGATGCCCCGACACATCACCAAAAGGTGTCACGGTGGCATGACATACTCCATTATCAGTAGTCGTCCGTCATTCAGCTTTATGCACCTCTTCGATATATCGTTACATGCTCTTTCCACCATAAGATTAAATTTCTGTTCATGTCTATTTCTGTTTTTATTCTGGCAGTCGAGGTAGATAATCCGTTCTGTTTGCGTGTCTACGTATCTGCCTGGCAGTCTGAATATCTTTTCGATCAGTGTTTCCAGCCCGATCTTTTCGTTTGAAAAACGTCTCCAGCAGGTGCTGGCAGACTGATATATAGATCATTGAGATCGTTGTCATCAGGGCTGATGCTCGTGTTTCGTTCTCGTATTTCTCATGTTTCGTGCTCAGTTTTTCGATCTCCCTCTCTTTCCTCTCTGCTTTCTTGTCAAGTAGGGCACATAGCGCACCTCTTTCCGGGGTAATAGCCCCGAGGTTACTATGCGCCCCCTCACAGAACCGGACTTGAAGATTTCCCTCATCCGGCTCTTCAGAAGCACATCCTCTACAGAT
>PQXF01000001.1:134423-244164 GCA_003194445.1 Candidatus Methanogaster sp. | reverse complement strand
AAATAAAGAAGATAGAAAAAAATCGCCTGAAACAGTTCACCTCACTGAAGAAAAAAAGAGATGAACTTGCAAGAATCATAGATAAGAAGAAGATATATAGTGTGGATGTAGAGCTGGACCAGCTAATGACATGCTTTAAGATTTCCTTTGCGAATATCTGCTGTTACTTGCTGGATGAATATTTCAACGGTGAGAAAATGACACTACAACGGCTTTTTGAGGTGATATTTGATCTTCAAGGTACAGTAAGAATCGAAAATGGATGCCGAAATATATTTATAAAGAAAAATCCAAAACAACGGGATATCATGAAGAAATTAGAATCGGCACTCGATTCAATTAATTATATGAGGATTAAAGATTTGAATGGATGTACATATAACTTCAAGCTTCTCTAATTTAACTTGCCGCTATAATTCGTATAGCCGAAAGTCATGTTTTATGAGAAAGCCGTAGGGGGTGGGGGCGGTGGTGCTGGCATGTTTTCGCTAACGGAGTGGATCATGAAGGGTGCTGTGTGGCTTGTGCTGCTGTTTTTTGTGGGGCTTGGATACCAGATGGAGCAGCGGAGTTGGGGCAGGGTTAGTGCTGGGTATACAGGGGATTGTAGTTTTTGAACTTGTTGGCGCCATATTTTTAGCTTATGGTCACTTATACGAGAAATATGAGAAAAGTTCTCTCAAATCATCTTCAGAAAACAAATAATAGTCCTTTTGCCTCAAACTCTCAATAATTTCTTCCAATTCTTTTCGATTCTCGATTTTCCCTTCGATTATATTCGCTTCCAACACGCTCTTCAGATCATACACATTTTTAACCCCTTCTTGGGATGCAACCTTGCCAAGGTATGTATCATCCGTCAGTAGGATGGCATTCTTCGATTTCGCCAGAACAATGCATTCGCAGTCGGTAAGACTAAGTTTATACATCTCCTGAAGCGCACAAGCCAGTTCAAGATCTCTTGATTCAGGTGATAGGATGCAAACCTTATTCTTTGCATCCCTGAAACTTATCAGTTCCTCTATCTTCAGAGCGAATTTAAACCCCGCAACCTCGTTTGTGTTCAATTCCCTTAATATGGCGGGAGTGATATAACAGAAATGTTTCCTGGAAAAAATATTTAAAAAATTCAATCTATCTATCTTAGCCAGCGAACTCAGAATACAGGTATCGATGAGTATCATTCAATCAACATAGCCAGTTCTTTTCCTTTATCATTTGAAAAGCCTCTCCTTATCCTCACACCAGCCTTTGCCAGATGATCCTTCATCTCCTCTGTACCAACTCCCGCCAATTCAGCTGCTCTTGAAAGAGACATTCCATCAGTTTTATATAGTTCTACCGCTGCAGCTATCCGCATATCTTTTTTAAACTCGAAAAAAGTTTTTAGTGCATCATCAAAAAGTTCATTCTTTGTGGAATAGAATTTTCCTCTAACAAGCGCATCTGCGCCCTTGGATATGACACTACTCATGAGATTATATTCCAATCCTGCCTTTATTAATCCTTTCATCGGGCGTTTAGCTACTTAACTCGTAACATCACCATCAGAAACGACGGCAGGAGCGATGCGCACGACTTCAACGTGACATTCCACATCGACGGAAAGCAGATGGTCAGGATCCCGCACCTCGACCTCCCTGCGGGCGAGAACATGACGATCCCCCTCTACAACTGGACACCGATGCTGCTTATGCATGTGTACAATCTCACGGCTGCTGCCGACATCCTGTCAGGTGAGGACTGGACTGAGATCGAGACCGATAACAACGCCATGACAAAGCGTGTACCGATCGAAGAGGGTGGGTTCGGGAACCAGACCGGACCCCGCGGAACCGGAGGCGGCAGCAACCCGACAGGCGGCGAGCATACCGAGCCGATTACAGGCAGGGTTATGCAGGGAATAAAAGAATTTCTCTCAATGGGCGGAGGCGGCGGTGCTGGCATGTTCTCGCTAACGGAGTGGATCATGAAGGGTGCTGTGTGGCCCCGTGCTGCTGCTCTTCGTGGGGCTTGGATACTGGATGGAGCAGAGGAATTATGGGCGGGTGGGTGTAAGTTGGGGTAGTCGTATTTAAGGCATTCCACAAAGTAATAGTTAGAGGTGTAAACGATGGAACTGGAAGACCGCATAATAATCGATCCGGAGATACTCGCAGGTAAGCCGATACTGAGAGGAACAAGAATCCCTGTCGAACTTCTTCTGGAAATTCTGGCTAACGGCTGGACTTATGAAGAAATATTCGAGAACTATCCGCAGATAGGTACGGTGGATATCCTTGCCGCACTACAATATGCTGCCGATCTTCTGAAAGAGGAACACGTATATCCCATATCGCAGAAGGTAATAGCGTGACGTTTCTGGCGGACGAAAACATACCTTACACGGTGATAAAACAACTTCGTGGGGAGGGAGTTGAAATAATTTCGGTTTTGGAAGAATTTCGTGGTATCAACGACGAGAAGATTATAGAGATCTCATCCGGGCGGCGGTTGATTATCATCACGTTCGATAAGGATTTTGGTTATCTGGTCTTCAGAAGGATGGTTGGCGTCCCATTTGGAGTTATTCTGCTTAGAATTCCATTGAAATCTCCGGATTACATTTTTAAGATGCTGAAATGGATTCTTTTAGAATCCAGAATGAAATTTGAGCAGAATTTCGTTGTTGTGACGGAGAGTAAAGTAAGAATTGTTCCACTGCGTCGATTGGGATGAGTTTATAGTATATAGACGCCGCAGAGGGTGTAGAGTTACGTGTTTGTAATGGGTGTAGGGATGTAACCGGACCACGCGGAACCGGGGGTGGCAGCAACCCGACAGGCGGTGAGTACACCGAGGGGATTACCGGACGGGTCATGCAGGGAATGAAAGAATTTCTCTCAATGGGCGGCGGAGGCGCTGGAATGTTTTCGCTAACGGGGTGGATCATAAAGGGTGCTGTGTGGCTTATGCTATGCTTTTCGTGTGCACTGGATACTGGATGGAGCAGAGGAGTTATGGGGGGTGAAGGTGGATTTGTAGCAGCCGTATGTAAAGCGTTTCACAGAGAAAGGATAGAGAGAGCGTAACTTTTTGGAGTACCGTTCACCAACTCGCGATCACTGCAAGCAGGAGGTGTATAGGCACTACAGAGTAAGGTTCATCGAGCTTAATCGATGATTTTGATGCAATAACCCCTTCCTTGAAATGGTAGAGCGATGCGAAATCGTCTTTCGTTATCCTTTCCTGATATTTAACTTCGACTGCGAACAGTTCATCCTCTGTCAAGAGGACGATATCAGTCTCCTTTCTGTTTTTCCAGTAGAATGCTACATCGTTTAATCCTGCATAAGGAAAGCTCTTCTGTGCAAACCGTGCAAAATGCACGACTGCAACGGATTCTATGAGCGCGGGGGTGATCTCTGCATCCTTGAAGTAGAACATTCTATTAAACATAGAGAATATAAACGGGTCAAAGAAGTATACTTTCTTATTCTTATTATAATTCGGAGCCTTTTTGTGGAGATCAATCTGGTAGAGCACAAAGAAGACAAACATGTTCTCAAGGTCTTCTGCGTATACACTGACCGTCTTGTGGCTTTTTATTTCAGCGTCCTTTGCAAACGAATCCCAGCTTATGGCAGTTCCCTGTTTTCGTATGGCTGTCCGCACCATCTGCGTTAGTCTCTTCTCCTGCCTGCCCCACTTTGTGATATCTCCTACGACCCACCGTGTGTAAAGTTCATAGATATAATCCGGTATCACGTTTTCTTCGTAAAACTCATTTATTGCGAGAGGAAATCCACCGGCTGTTAGATACTGGTTGAAGAGTACTTTGAGTTCCCTGTCAAACGGCACTGCTGAATTCACTGCCTCACTGATATCACGGGTCGATAACGCTGCTACAGGCTTTATCGATGCGGTTATGTCAGGTCGCACGAGCGATGCGAATTCGCTGAATGTGAGCGGGAGCAGCAGGTAATCCTTCCCGTATATACCGGTTCTTCCGGGGAGCCGTTCAAATCCGTACTTGATATCCAGCATAGACGAACCTGTGAGGATGAGGCATGTATCATCAAGTTCGCCCGAATCCACAAGCAATTTTATCGCTTTCTGCCAGTTTTTGATACCTGAAATCTCATCTAAGAATATGAATTTTTCATGGATATTGTTGGAATCGGCAAACTCCAGATAGTCTCGTACAAGTTCGAGGAGTTCGATGTGATCGATTATTACGTCACATGTGGCATAGAAGACAGCTTTTTCGTCGGCACCATCTTTGATCAGGGATTTTATGATAAGTTTTACCAGTGTGGTCTTCCCGATCTGGCGGGGACCGCGTATCGTGGAGATGCTTCCGGGATCAAGTTTTATCTCACCTGGTATTGGGGAACGCCAGCGGTATTTCTTGGCAAGATAACTGTTTATGTGCCTATCCTCGTTGATGTATGCCTTCCCTTGCCACCATACGTTCTGGATGGCATAGTCAGTGATCTCCATTATCTGGTATTATGGTCATGGAGTACTTATAAATGCTCTGGTATTGCAATACCAGGATGCAGGTGGATGTGGCGACTCAGGTAGGTTCCGGGGATGGAATCGGATATTACCATCATCAGTCCGGATCGATCGCGCGCGATTCATACCCGTTGATATCGCGATCTCTTTCACATTGCAGCGGTGATATTTGCGCAGCATCATTGTTTTCATAGAATACGGCAATCAAAAAATTCACACCATTTTCACACGCGCCGGAGATGCCACAAGGTTTATATAACATTAGTTTGATGATCATGCTATTACGTGCTATGATATTGAATTATGATATGATTAATACGAACGAAATTTGACGTTGTTATGCGTCTGCCATAGGAGGTTGAACAAACCGAAAGAGGGAACTACATAATGCGAAAAGAATATGTAATTACGATTATGCTGCTGACGGTGCTGGCAGCATACAGTGCGCCGGCGGACGCATCTTGCCCTTGCACAACGACCGATACCGACACGATCAATGGCAGCATCTACTACAAGAGCTCTAACAGCTGGCCCGGCGATGGAGAAGTTGGCCATCGCTATAAAACTTGCACCTTTACTGATGTGCCTGCAGGAGTGAAGATTGCGAAAGTTCATGCTGGCGTGTGGATGCTTGGCTCTGGCAACGTTGAGATCACGGTCAACGGAGCATCTTCAGGCGCCGTAACCGCTAGCGGTTGTCCTAATTGTAATGCCATCAACACCCCTAAGATGCATGACTATTGCACTGGTAGCGGTGCCGGCTTTATCACATATAATGCAACTGCCGACATACCCCCTGGTGGGGGTGATGTCCCCGTAAAAGTGGAATCAACCAGTGCCGATGACGGTCGGATATACGTGATCGCTCTTCTGGTCGTGTGTGAGAATGCGAGCATGCCAAGTATGACATACTGTATTAACGAATGTGCGCGCTTTAGTCCAACTACTACGGGTTTCGCCGGACCATACTCAGAAGCTGATGTAACCGATGTGACCTACTGGACATTAGGTGTGCCGCATGGTATTGACGACGGCAATGGCAATGCATTTCTCAATAGTAATGACATAGGTCATTGGGACCATCACGAAGGTGGTAGCTATTATGACTTCTATAGGTGGGATGATATAAGCCCCGATTACCTAAACGAGCCGAACGATCAGATGTTTCATCCTGTGGCGTCTGAGTATGACCGTCTTTCCGCTGCGGTCTTCATGCTGGAACGCGGAGGTGATGGGGACACAACCCCATCAGCAAGTGTCACGAACCTTGCTAACTCAACCGGAAACTTCCAGATAAACTGGACATGGGATAACCCGGCTGACCCGGACTTCAACCATACCACGATCTATATAGACAACGGTTGGGTTCTCAACACATCGGGAAACTTCTACAACGATTCATATTCACCACACGCGACAAAGACAATCTCGACTCATGATGAGACTGAGAATGTCAACAGAACATGGGTAAACCAGACGACAACGATACCAAACAATCCCCCTGTTCTCGACTCGATCGGCAACAAGGCGGTCAACGAGACAGAGACGCTCGCAATAGACGCAGATGCAACCGATTCTGACAGCGACACGCTCACATATTCCTGCAACCGCACCGATCTCTTCACAGACTTTGATTTTGCGACCGGATACGGGAACTGGACGCCGGGTTGTGGCGATGCCGATATCTATTATGTTGACTTCGGTGCTTCTGACGGATACGGCGGAATCGATAACGAGACAGTCCGGATCACCGTCACCGATGAGTCGCAGGGCGATATCTGTGGCGATGTCAATAACGATGGTGTGGTCAACTGGACTGATGTGATAACGCTCTGGTACGACTATGCAGATCATCCGTACCCGGGAGCCTACACGATCACGAACGAATGGGCTGCTGATGTGAACTGCGATGGAGTGATCAACATGGCTGATGTGATGACGCTCTGGTATGATGTCAAGGATTATCCGAATGCAGGCGATTACGAGGTGAACTGCTGCGGATAAAATAAAAAGAGGTAACTAATATGAAAACAAAGATAATATGGACTCTCGTCATGGTCGCGCTCTTCGGTGCGATGGTGACGACAGCATCGGCTGCGGAGACGGAGTGGAGTGACACCTTCACGGATTCAAGCAACATCTCCGCATCAGAGAATATAACAGTTGCCGGAGGAGATGCGAAGCTTGCCAACGCCACTTCCTCTCCCTGTATTTGTGGAGGTGGCACTGACCACGGTGGCGCAGACTGGTCACCAAGCACCGATGTATATGGATGCCACTATAATATCGGGACGTGCACCATAAACGGAGCCACTGTAAAGGCATATTCCAGCGGGGATTACGGCTGGCTGGAGATACACGCCGATACGATAAA
Source organism: Candidatus Methanogaster sp. (assembly GCA_003194445.1). GTDB lineage: Archaea > Halobacteriota > Methanosarcinia > Methanosarcinales > Methanogasteraceae > Methanogaster_A. Next base: position 237,290 of record PQXF01000001.1, on the reverse strand, counting down.
CGTAGCTGGAAGCGGCTTAGACGGAACCGGAAAAGGCTATCCAGGTGGCGTGGGAGCGGGGCATTATTATCACCCCAATGGCAGTTCATGGTATCCCGGACGCGGCACAGGAGATGGCGGCACTCATAACGAGATAGATGGTGCAGGTCAGTACCCGACGACTGGTGAGCACTATAAACTATCCTCCGGTGGTGGTGGTGGCTATGGCGGTGAAGGCGGTTTAGGCTGCAGCTACTGGACCAGATATGGTAGTGGTTTCGCCGCTGGTGGCGATGCCTTCGGCACTTCGGATACGTATCAGCTAAAGATCGGTGCAGGCGGTGCAGGCGGTGGCGGTGGTTATGAGGGTGAACTACCTCCTCCTTATAAGTGGGGTGGTAAAGGCGGTGCCGGCGGCGCGGGCATATTACTGGATGCGGCTACCATAACAATAAGCGGAGCAATTAGCGTAAATGGCGAGTATGGCGAAGACGGCGAGTCGGGCTATAAAGGCTGCGGTGCTGGCGGTGGCGGTGCTGGCGGTTCTATCATGATAAAAGCAGGCACGTTTTCCGGCGCGGGTTCGCTTTATACTGAAGGCGGTGACGGTGGAGATGCAGGAGATGGCTCTCCTTCAGGAGGTCATGCTGCTGGTGGCGCCGGTGGTGGCGCCGGTGGAAGGATAAAAATCTGGTATGCGTCTTCAACATTCTCAGGCAGTTATTCGGTGATAAATGGAAGCGGTGGAGCTCACGGAACTGCGGAGTATGGACATGGTCTTGATGGTTATCCAGGCGAGGCAGGCACGTACTACAGTGCTCAAGAAAGTTATTCCAGTTACAAACCCAGCGGTTATCTGAACTCAACGGCAATCACTCCCGCTTCATTTTCAAGCTGGGATACGTTCTATGCCAATCACAGCATGCTTGCTGAGACCAATATCACCTACCGGATTTTAAATGCAAGTGATAACTCTACCCTATATGAGGTCAATGATGAGCAGGCGGCTGCTGGATACGACATCCCGGAGAGTGCGGACTCCACTACTTCTATCAGGTTGTATGCATTCTTGAACACGACGAACACCTCAAAAACGTCTGTTCTACACGACTGGAATGTTTCGTGGACTCATGAAGACTCGACCCCACCTGCAAGTATCACAAACCTTGCAAATATAACAGGCAACTTCCGGATAAACTGGACATGGGATTCCCCGGCTGACCCGGACTTCAACCACACGATGATCTATATAGATAACGGTTGGGTTCTCAACACATCGGGAAACTTCTACAACGATTCATATTCACCACACGCGACAAAGACAATCTCGACTCATACTGTGGATGAGACTGGGAATGTCAACAGCACATGGGTAAACCAGACGACAACGATACCGAACAATCCCCCTGTTCTCGACTCGATCGGCAACAAGGCGGTCAACGAGACCGAGACGCTCGCAATAGACACGGATGCGACCGATTCTGACAGCGACACACCCACGTATTCCTGCAACCGCACCGATCTCTTCACAGACTTCAATTCTGCGACCGGAGCCGGAAACTGGACGCCAGATTATGGTTATGCAGGCATCTGCTATGTTGACTTCGGTGCTGCGGATGGATACGGCGGAATCGACAACGAGACTATTCAGATCACCGTCACCGATGAGTCGCAGGGCGATATCTGTGGTGATGTCAATAACGACGGTGTGGTCAACTGGACTGATGTGATAACGCTCTGGTACGACTATGCAGATCATCCGTACCCAGGAGCCTACACGATCACGAACGAGTGGGCTGCTGATGTGAACTGCGATGGAGTGATCAACATGGCTGATGTGATGACACTCTGGTATGATGTCAAGGATTATCCGAATGCAGGCGATTACGAGGTGAACTGCTGCGGATAAAATAAAAAGAGGTAACTAATATGAAAACAAAGATAATATGGACTCTTGTCATGGTCGCACTCTTCGGTGCGATGATGACGACAGCATCGGCTGCGGAGACCGCGTGGAGTGACACCTTCACGGATTCAAGCAACATCTCCGCATCAGAGAATATAACAGTTGCTGGAGGAGATGCGAAGCTCGCCAATACTACTTCCACCTCTCCCTGCATTTGTGGCGGTGGCACTGACCACAATGGTGCGGACTGGTCACCAGGCACCGATGAATATGGGTGCCACTATAATATCGGAACCTGCACCATAAACGGAACCACCGTAAAAGCATATTCCAGTGGAAGTTACGGCTGGCTTGAGATACACGCCACTACGATAAACGTAACTGGAAGTGGCTTAAACGGAACCGGAAAGGGCTATCCAGGTGGTGCAGGAAGTTCAAGTTATTATGTTGCTGCTGAATCGGGCACCGGAGATGGCGGCACACACAACAAGACAGACGGTGCCGGTCAGGCAGGCGGTTCTCTCAACGGCGGCGGCGGCGCAGGCTATGGTAACACTGGCGGCGCAGGCGGCAGGTATGGAACAACTGGTGGATGTGGCGGAGGTGGTGCAGGCGGTGATGCCTACGGCACTTCAAATACATTCCAGACAAAGATAGGTGCAGGTGGTGCGGGTGCCCGCGGGGCTGACTTCCAGGATACACAATGGGGTGGCGATGGAGGTGCAGGTGGTGCAAGCATATTACTGGATGCTGATTCCATAAACATTTCGGGCACAATAACTGCGAATGGAGCGACAGGAGAAGATGGAGACAGTGGTTATAAGGGCTGCGGCGGTGGCGGTGCCGGTGCTGGTGGTTCTATAGTGCTAAACGCAGGCACGCTTTCCGGCTCAGGTTCGCTTTCTGCAACAGGCGGCGAAGGCGGAGATGCTGGGAATGGTACCAGCCATGCCGGTGGTGGCGGCGGTGGTGCTGCCGGTGGAAGGATAAAACTGTGGTACAACACCTCAACCTTCTCAGGAAGTAATTCAGTGTCAAGCGGAAGCGGCGGGGCTGGTGGATATGGTCCCTATGGCGGCGGTAATGCCGGGTGCTCAGGCAGTACCGGAACGTATCTTTACACCACGCCAAGACAGTCCTCAGGAGGTCAGGAGGAATACAAGCCGTCCGGATATCTGAACTCAACGGCAATCACACCCACATCCTTTGAAAGCTGGGATACGTTTTACGCCAACCATTCCATCCCATCCGGAACGAACACCACTTACAGAATATTGAATGCAAGCGATAACTCCACTCTATGCGAGGTCAATGCTACAGAGGCAGCAGCTGGCTATAATATCCCGTTGAGTGCGGACTCCACTACTTCGATCAGACTGTATGCATTCTTGAACACGACGGACACATCAGAAACGCCTGTTCTACATGACTGGAATGTTTCGTGGACTCCCAGAGACTCAAACCCCCCCGCAAGCATCACAAACCTTGTGAATTCAACAGGCAACTTCTGGATAAACTGGACATGGGATAACCCGGCTGACCCGGACTTCAATCACACGATGGTCTACATAGACAACGATTGGACAAGCAACAGATCAGAAAGCTTCTACAACGACTCGTATTCAGCCCATGCGGCAAAGACGATCTCGACACATACCGTGGATGAGGACGGGAACGTCAACAGCACATGGGTAAACCAGACGACAACGATACCGAACAATCTTCCGGTTCTCGACCCGATCGGCAACAAAGTGGTCAATGAGACCGAGACACTCGCAATAGACACAGATGCAACCGATTCTGACAGCGACACGCTCACGTATTCCTGCAACCGCACCGATCTCTTCACAGACTTCGGTTCTGCGACCGGAGCCGGAAACTGGACGCCGGATTACGGCGATGCCGGTACCTATTATGTTGACTTCGGAGCTGCCGACGGATACGGCGGAATCGATAACGAGACGATTCAGATCACCGTGAATGAGACTGAGGTCACTGGAAATCTCCTCTACTTCAACCCGGATACGAGTACTGTGCCCGGATACTGCTGCAGCGTGGATGTGGATGTGATGGCGCGTGTAAACGAGTCAAACCCGGTAATAGCCACTGATGTGAATATCACGTTCGATCCGGGTTGCATCAATATAACAGACTGGGCAAACAACAGCGGTGTCTGGAATGGTTCCACATGCCCGCTTGGGTCTGTCCCGCAGGGGTACGTCCACATAACAACGACTGTCGGTGAGAATCCTGCGGTAAACGGCACAGTAAGGATCGGGACGCTCACGATCCACTGCAACAACACGACCTGCTGCGGAACACCCTTAAACTTCACGAGTCAGAGTATGTTCATCAAGGAAGGCAGCGGATCCATCTATCCTGAGCGAGATAACGGATCGTTCCTCTGCGGATGGTACTGGAAGGACTATAACGGCGAGGAAGATGGCGGATACATGCCCGACTTCGACCAGAACCAGGACTTCAATGCCACTCAGCCGGGAATAGAAGAGAACTATTGCGCGCCAACAGCCATGGCAAACTCGCTGTGGTGGTTCGATCAGAAGTATCCTGATAGAGATGTGGTTTTCCCGGGTACGACTCCGCAGCAACTGGTCCAGGAGCTTGCAGAGCTCATGGATACGAACGGGCAGAGAACCGGAATTCCGCATAACGGCACGTATGTTGCTGATGAGCAGGCAGGAATTGAAGAATACTTAATTCAACACGGCTTAACGGACCTATTGTATGAACATACCGAGCTGAAGCCTGAGTTTGACTGGATCGAAGAGGAGATTGAACGATGTCAGGATGTTAAGATCGATCTCGGGTTCTATCAGGTGCTGAATGTGACTGAAGTTGCACCAGGACAATGGGAGATCGAGTGGAAGCGCATCGGCGGTCATGCAGTGACTGCGGCAGGCGTCAATTCCAACTGCTCCCAGATCGCGGTAAGTGACCCTGATGCCGACAATGCCGAGTTTGGCTTACCGGGTGTGGTCCGCGGTCCGAACCATAGTCACGGAGGAGTTCCGTTCTGGGATCCTGCCTATAACCACACGCAGCACAACGACGGAGTGAGTGCCTCACACGATATCTACAATGTCGCCCCATCAATAAGCCCAGGCGGTACATGGGAACTGACCGGTCCGTACTGGCGAAATACGACGGTCGCATACAGGTATGCGTACAACAATGGCGGACAGTGGATGAACATCACGAACTACAACGGTAGTAGCCCGCCTCTGGTCGGGGATATTCGCACCGAGATCGAGGCGGCTGTCGTTGTCTCGCCAAAGAACTGCACACCGGGAATAGAGGTGAACAAGACTGTATGGGACCCAGTTACTAAAGACTGGGTTGAGGAGATCACATCCCAGGCGAACATCAGTGGCTGCGTGAGATACAGGGTTCAGGTGCAGAACAACGGCACATGCTGCGACCTCACAAACCTCGTGGTCAATGATACACTGCCAGGATTCCTGACATACAACAACAGCGCAATCCCATTTGAGCCCACCGATCTTGGTGGCAATAAGTACCAGTGGACATTCCCAACGCTCAACAAGTCCGAGACTAAGACGATCGAGTTCAATGCAACCGTGAACAAGACCGGCAACGGCACCAACGAAGCATTTGCAACTGCATGGTGCGCCGAGTTTGGGGTGGAGTGCTCCGATGGAGATGGGGCGTATATCACTGCGGTGGGTTGTGGTGATGTTGATGGTGACGGTGAAGTGGACTGGTGGGACTACACCACGCTCAAATGTGTAGTGGCTGGAGTGCCGGGATGGACAATTGGGACTAACGAATGGACATCAGATGTCGACTGCGACCATGACGTGGACTGGTGGGACTACACCACGCTCAAATGTGTAGTGGCTGGAGTGCCGGGATGGACAATCGAATGCTGTGGTTGCAATTAAGACTTGCAAGGAGGGCTAAAAAAATCGGTGAATAACTTAGTCGTCGTTTCGGTATTGTCCGCAATGCGTTCAATACCGACGGCGTCGACACATGTAATGATGTGTTATTGCTCCGCAGTATAGCAGTGTATCAAAACGGCTGTTGCAACACGGCATTGAAGTATACGTGAATCTGACATTCCGCAGGTCGCCATCCATTTTTCATAATTTCTACTGATAACGGTTTTGGTATCCCCTCCAAATTAGAGGGTAAATGGGGGTATTATGTACAAATCAACAACTTGTTGTTACGGGCTTATGAAAATGATGTTTTAAATCATGTAATAAGTGTTAATTTAAATCTTAAAAGTATAATAAAATGCTACTAAATCGATAACAGATGATCTTTGGAAATCAAAGTAGATCACAACACAAGATTTAGGTAAATTGAAGCCCACATACCTCTTACCCTCCTTTTTGGAGTGGATACTAATTTGTTCTGGTCGGTTGAAAACATGGCGCCAACCCGGCAAATACGGGTATGATTCATGAGCGTAATCAGTGAAATCGGTGTTAATCTGTGGCTAAAATAGTATCAGCCACAGATTAACGTAGATAGAGATGAATTATCGGTGTAAACAACTTTTCAGATCGATAATTCTCCATTATGGCCGTTGTAGTTGCGTAAGACAATCCGACGTGCCCAGAAAATAATAAAAAGATTCGTGATTTACGTTTCACCGAAAATCGAGACAAATACTCTCTTCCCGGACTTGTGAGTGCCAACGCTGAGCAGGAGGCAGATTAGTAGCGCCAGTCCGGATCTCCGCGCTACTCGCGCAAACCTTTGTGTTCCAGCACATGTTGGTCTCTTTCTCACTGGAGTGTCAACATCTGTTCATCGTCTCGATTTTTCGTGAGCCGCGACAACCAAAGTCCCACACTATGTTCACACTTATCAACCAAACCGTAAGGTTTATATAGTATCAGTGCAACGGACATGCTATCAAGTGCTATGATATTTGATTATAGTATAATTGATACGGATGAACTGTGGTGCGGATGGGTGTCTGCGCCGCGGGCTAAACAAACGAAAGAGGCGATCTATACAATGAAAAAGGAATATGTAATTGCGATCGTGCTGCTGGCGGTGCTGGTAGCATGCAACGCGCCGGCGGCGATGGGACAATGCTGCCCGTGCCCACCAGGTGCTCAGGTCGATGCCTGCGTGCCTGGTGTGGCTACAGGTCCGTGCCCATGCTATTGCGGCACAAGCGGCACGGTGACCAACGGTACTGTGCATATCGAATATTATCAGTATCCCGGTAGTAATATTCAGACCGCGAACTTCGATGTGCCGGACGGCAATATAAAATGGGCGCGCGTCTACTGGCATATCTGGGGCGGTAATCCACAGGCTGATGGGTGGACGAATGCAACGTTCTGCAATGCAACTGCAGGATGTTCCAACTGCAACCAGGATATCCCGCCTGTAGACGGTCCTAATAATCCGAACAATTGTGACCAGACCGAATGTTGCGGATACTACATGGGTGGATATGGCACCCACTGGGTCTACTGGAACGTGACCGACTGCATAACCACGGGATCCAACAATCTGACTGTGGACAATAGTAACTGGTGGGATGGTCGGATCATGCACATAAAGCTCATCGCTGTGATCGAGGAGATGGAAGAGTTCCCATCAGACCTGTTCCCAACGACAAACTACTGGATCAATCAGGGATACGCGGATCTCGGCAATGGAAATCCGGATCCGATAACATATACAACGTGGTTTGATGGACCTATAATCAGCGCCGGCAGAAACTGGACGCTATGGCACCTTGCCCTGGCTAACCACCAGATGAATATATCGTTCAATGGTCGTGATGTGGCGAGCTATCCATGGATGGCGGACTATTATGGTGAGAAGGTGGAACTCATAAACTCAAGCTGGATAAATGATAGCAGCCAGAATATGACCTGGGATGCAGGAGGAGATGATCCGCATCCGGTCGAGGCAGTCCTGGTGGACAATGACTACTACTTCAAACCGGATCTTGTGGTCACAGATAAGAAGATCGAGCATATGAATGGCACGTGTTACTGCCAGACCCCGACTGGGTTTGTGGTATGCCATGTATACGATGTGGATGCTCTGGTCAAGAATCGCGGTGGTGCCGACAGCGGAGCATTCAATGTCTGTCTGTATAACAATACGACTCGGGTTGATACGGAACCCGTGAGTAACCTGAAGCCAGGTGAGAGTAAGTGGGTAAGACTTCAGTGGCATCCAGCAACTGCTGGAACTCATACATTGAGGGTGATGGCGGATAACGATCATACGGTGAACGAGTTACTGGAAAGTAACAACAACATAACCCAGAATGAGACTGTAGATCCAGTGGGAACTCCGGACCTGTATGCATACCCATGCTGCATAGACTTCAGTCCAGCGTGGAAGAGCAATGCAACCGATATAACGGTAACCGTGCTCAACGATGGAAAAGCAGATGCATCCAATTTCGTGGTGACTGTCACGATGACTTCGGATTGTCCTGGCGATCCTAGTTATCCTTGGTCAAACAGTACGATAACATCTGTATGTGCCAAGGCATATAAGAATGTCACGTTCACGTCTCCACCCCTATCGCACTGCTGCAATTACACGGTGACAGCAAGGCTTGATTCTGGTGGTACCGTTACCGAGTCTGATGAGACCAATAACAATGAGACAAAGGTGTTCCATGCGATACGTGTCAAGTTAAAGGTCACACACCACTATGGAAACTGGTCAACATATAATGGACCGCTATCGAACAATATGCCGGTGGTGATGTTTGAGCTTTATAAGAACGTGACGAATTACACCACACCTTATGAGCTTCTCGCAAGCGAGGCAGACGTTCTTTACGATGTAGATAGCAGTGATGGTATAAAAGGGATAAACAGAGGCTATGCAGCAAGTGGTATGAGTACATGGTACCTGAACGAAAGTGCAGGCGGAGAGGATCCGGAATGTCCGGAGTACAGACCTATCTACTGGTATCTCTTTGTGAATGGGGTTCCAACGCCAGACATGCCAACGAGGATGTATAGTTACACTCTCAGATGCGGCGAGGTTGTACACATGGACCTGCTGAAGTACATAAACTCAGGAAATGACACGAGCCAATTCAAACCGCGACCGATTATGGACTTCCCTGAGCCGTTCAAGCGTGGATATGATGGCACGTTCAATGACACAACGATCGTGTATCCGAACAATGATCCAAGCGGTGATTATGCGGCGCTGGCTGCTGCTATCCAGAGTAATCTGGTGAACAACTGCAGCACCCACTGTGTTAGTCTGGCCGGGCATGTGCACATAGAGACGAATGCCACGGTTGGCGGCAGGAAGAGTACGGATCACCTGATACTGATCGGAACTAAGCAGGAGAACAGCTTGATCGCTCTCGCCAATGCCAATCACAGCGAGATCGGCATGCCGATGTACTTCGACAGCGATGGGTTGATCGATGACTGGCTGTACAACGATGATGATCCGGCGGTTCCAGATTGCTGCAGCAAGAAGAATTCCAGCTACCACCGCGTTGTTATGGCATGTGACAACCCATTTGACAATGCCGATACCACCGACTCGTGGAAGGATACCATCCCGATGATGTGGATAGCATCCGGAGTGACTGATTGCTATGCAAAGGACGCTGCAGAGATGCTCACTATAGGATGCAATCAGTCGTCATGGGATGATAAGCGGTTCTGGAATAAGAGTAGGTATAGTGGTTCAGGTGGCTGTGGAGATATCGATGGTAATTGTATAGTGGATTGGTTTGACTACATCACACTTAAATGCGCAGTGGGTGGAGTCCCAGGATGGGAGATCAAAACTAGTAACTGGGCATCAGATGTCGACAACTGCAATTGCAGAGTGGATTGGTTTGACTACATCACACTTAGATGCACAGTGGGTGGAGTTCCAGGATGGAGCACTAACTGTTGTGATGACTGTGAGTGTGATATATAAGTAGACTAAGGAGAATACAAACAAATGAATACAATTAGATATGTAGTGCTGCTGATGCTGTTTGCAGTTCTTACAGTACCGACTGCATCAGCCGGCGAATATTATCTAATGCCAGACGACATCAGTGTAGAAAACCCTGGTGACTGCACGACTGTGAGCGTATGGTTGAATGCGACCCAAGGCGTGTTGGCAGGACTCTTCACCATCCTGTATGATTCGAATTGTGCGGATATAACCAGTTTCACGTATAATGATTCGTGTTTCGTCGATCCCCCGACGATTGCAATAGTTCCTGGACGGTTGACATGTGGTTATGCGAACATGCCAGGTGGTATACCTTACATCAGTTCTTGCACACCAGGTCTTGTCCATCTCGGCGACTTCGAGATCTGCAGCAACACGACAACAACAACACCCTGTCAGACTGATCTGGTGTTCTATGTGGGATTAGATACATGGTGTACAGGTATATGGGATATGGGTGGCGCAATCCCATTCACGGTGAAGAATGGAAGTTTCGTATGCGGTACAACCCCACCTGCAGAACCATACAGTAAACCTCTTTACGAGGGCTGGAATCTGATATCGCTGCCACTAGTTCCGGCAGAGGATAACAGTGCCAGTGCTGTGCTGTCAGGAGTATCTTATGATGCAGTGTATCAATACAGTGTAACATCGAAGGAGTTCGAGGGCATCGAAAGTACTGACGCGATGAATCCGGGAACTGGCTACTTTGTACATGCTACAGCAGATTGCACATGGGAATACAATGGTACAGCATACAATTCCCTGGATATGTCGCTGGAACCGGGGCTGAACATGGTTGGCTGGCTGAACTGCTCGAAGGATGCCGATGATGCACTGTCTTCGCTATCTGGCGAGTACCACTATGTTGCACAATGGGATACAACGGCAGGGAAGTTCGAGGTGTACAACCCAGCAGCTCCGTTCAACGACTTCACGGCGATGGATCGAGGGGCCGGGTACTTCATATCTGCAAAGCAGGGCTGTAAACTATCTGAGAGTTGCTAACGCCGCAAGGCGTTAGCTATTTTATATTTCAACGGAGGCATAAAGTTCTCACACGATATAGGTGTTACGAAAATAAGATTTAGAAGGATAAAGTATGAATAAAATCAAACCATGGTTTAAAAGATTCGAGATGCGCGGGAATCTGCCTGCTACTTTGCAGCCACGGTACTGTGGTAAGTGCATCAATAACAGACCAAAACAGAGGTGTATGGATAGAAAAGTGCGAAAAACCGTCCACAAGACGCCGATGGGGGCGTAATGGTAAATGTAAATACCCAAGAAACCGAATAACATAATAGATAAGGAGAATAAATGAAGAAAACGATACTATTAGGACTGTTGGTACTGCTTGCAGTGCTTGCAATACCGACAGCATCAGCCAGCGAATATTACTTGATGCCAGACAACAGCAGTGTAGCAAACCCCGGTGACTGCACGACTGTAAGCGTATGGTTGAATGCAACACAGGGCGTGATGTCAGGACTCTTCACCATCGTGTATGACTCGAATTGTGCGGATATAACCAGTTTCACGTACAACAATACGTGTTTTGTCGATCCCCCGACGGTTGCAATAGTTCCGGGACGGTTGACATGTGGTTACGCAAACATGCCAGGTGGCATACCCATGATCAGCCCTTGCACACCGGGTCTTGTCCATCTCGGTGACTTCGAGATCTGCTGCAACACGACAACACCACCCTGCCAGACTGATCTGGTGTTCTACAGAGGATCAGCTACATGGTGTACAGGTGTGTGGGACATGAGTGGTGCAATCCCATTCACGGTGAACAATGGAAGCTTCACCTGCGGCACACCGCCAGACGAGGTTGACCTGAACGTGACCAATATCTACTTGAACCCGGGCGACACGCGCGCTAACGAGACGCTCAGGGTTTACGTCAATCAAAGCAATGATGTCTGTGCGGTCGTGCACAACAACGGACCTGACGATGTGACAGACGATTTCGATGTCTGTTTTGAGGTAGATGGCACTCAGATCTGCTGTGTAACCGTAGACGTATCCACACTACCAGGCGGCGTTTTGGCAGCAGGTGCGGATACAACGGTCTGCTGCAACTGGACGCCAAGCTGCATAGACTATCCGGTCATGCCGGGTTACCCGGCACAGTCACTTCCGTTTACGATAAACGTGACTGCTGACTGCAACTGCAGCAATTGTCCGAACTGTCCTGATGGAACTTGCGGCAAGATAACCGAAACCGACGAAGCGAATAACACGCTTTCGATGTATGTTCCGGCTATTCAGCTCTGGTCTGGAGTCGATCGCATCGGCGGTGTCGTCAACAACGCCTACAAGAGCAGGCACTGCGACTGCGATACATCAGACGATCCATTGTCTGACTATTGGGTGGAATACAGGGACTTAACCTGCGGCGGTCTGGAATGGAATGTGACTGGCGCAGAGCTCACCCTCGCCAATGGGTCAACCGCTACAAGAGTTCACACCATTGATCTGCCAAGTGATGCGTCGGTGAAGAAGGCAATGCTCTTTGTGTACTGGCGTGACTACTGGACTAATACCAATACATATCCAAGCGGATGTCTGGCAGATCTGAGTGCGGACATGAGTAGCGTATGCGGTACCAGTCCTGATCCGATGCCGATTGAAGCAACATACCATGATACGAAGGGATTCGGGAAATACAATTCCCCAATGGGTGTGTATATCTACAATGTGACCGATTGGACGTGCACCAACGGTGGCAACCCTGTTGACTATACCGTGAACGTCACGAACATCGATCTGAACAATCAAACCAAACTGATGGGTCAGATGATGGTTGTGGTCTATGAGTGCGATGGTGATACTCTGACTCACATCTGGATAAATGAAGGAGTCGACTACCTGATGGCGGCAGATGCTACACACGGCAGCTATAAGTACCACGTGTCTCCGGAAGAAGCGACAGCGACGATACCATTTGGTGGAACTGACACCATCCCCGACAATATTTGCAGTGCAACTCTGACTACAGTTGTCGGGAATGGACTGAACACTGGATCCAACCTGCTCTTCAATGGCGGCGTCAAGAAGTATGATGCATGGGACGGGACTCATGAAGCATACCCAGGCAGCAAGATTGAGGTGGAGGAAGAGGATGTTACCTCGGACTTTGCAGTAGGAAGCACCAACAGCATGGGATTCATGGATGACACGAGTAATGGGTTCTATGCATTCAACGTGTTCCTTGTGGTCACCGAAAAGCAGTCTGTCCCGACTGCAACCGGACTGGGTGATGCTAGCTTCTGTGTGGACAAAGGCTGCATCGAGAACCTGACAGCACTTAATAAAGGTGATGTACCAGGACTACCCGGTAATGCCTTGTTCCCGTATGGACTCTTCTCGTTCAACGTAACATGCTTGGAACCTGGGGCAACGGTGGCCGTGACAATCAAACTGCCCAAAACCGACCCTCCCGTTGCAACCTATATGAAGTACAATTTCACTTCTGGCAAATGGGATGATAAAGTGCCGGCAACCATCACCGGCGATACGGTTACGATCTTGCTTACGGATGGCGGACACTATGATAGGGACCGCGTTGTAAACGGACAAATAAGCGATCCTGGAGGACCCATCAGCGGAGCGGTGCAGGTAAGCATCGATACATGTCCCGCCTATATATGCGCAGATCCGGCATGCAGGACGACCGTGAACATAACCTTAAGCGGGATTACGGATTACGGAACAGGTACGATACACCTGTACTACAACCCCTCTGTTGTTGAGGTCGATGCGATCGGTAAGGGTGACAGTGACGGCTTTGAGGCCACTCCTATATATCCTCCTGCCACTCCTCCATATGTAGGTACAGGTCATGTGAAGATATCGGCATGGAATACCGGTGGAGTATCTGGCGATGTGGCATTTGTAAATGTGACGTTCAGGCCCACGGGAAATCCAGGTGACTGCACCGACCTGGACCTCACAGTTGAGGCGCTGTATGACTTGGGTTACATTGCCCTGCCGACGGTTGTAGTAAACTGCACGTGCCCGTCTGGTGGTTTGCACATCATAGAATCAACTCCGCCGATAGTGACACCCCCGGTTGCAACCCCCGCGGTCATATTAAACGATACGATACCGTGGCGAGCAAGGGTGCAGCAGATCGCAGCGCCGTTTTGCACGAATGAAACGAACCTGACAGTCTTCATCACAGATGCGACCGCGATTACGGAAGTCTATGTCGACCTGTCGCCGATACTGGGCGCGGGTTATGAGGAGGTCAGGATGACCGGTCCTGATGGAGCGGCGGCTGGAACATGGTACACCGTGACAAACGCATCGTACTCCAGCCTGATCCCCTACAGTCTGAATGTGATGGCTAATGATCCCTACGACAACTGGAATAACGGATCGAGCTTCACACTCAAGGTCGATAGACGTGGTGATGTCCGTAGTCCGACACTGGCAGCCGACAACAAGGTGACTGGTAAGGACTACTACTACATTGCAAGATATACAGTAGATAGAGAGCCTGCACCTGAGGATTGCACAGCTCAAGTCCAACCAGCCGCCAGTTGGGATGGGGTGGACATGGCTGATGCGCTCTACATTGCAATGTATGTAGTGGGTAAGGGTCCGGCTCCGTAAGACGAACGAAATGGTATTCACAAGAATACCATTTTTATTTTTATTTACAACGATTACACGATTTCACCGAAATGTTTAATACATGTTAATGAATTGGAATAATGTTATGAAGCAAATCAATGCAAATCTAATAAAAGTGTTATCTGCATGTTTGCTGTTATCGCTCGCTGTGCAGTGTTGTGCAGCCATAGCAGTAACAGTATCCATCGCAGATGTCACTGCTGACCCGGGAGAAAATGTTACCGTTCCTCTAATGGTTAACGGCATAACCGACTACGGCTCCGGTACGATAAACATCACTTACGATCCATCGGCGGTGCATGTCATCGGTGTTACAAGCAGCCCGGACTCCACGGTTCTTGCATTCAATAACAATAACGTCGTCGGATTTACCAAAATATCCGCAATGAATACCGACGGTGCAAGCGGAGATATTGTCTTTGCGAATGTGGAGTTTACGGCAGTTGGAGGTAGCGGAGGTTCGATTCCATTGAACCTCGATGTCGTCACATTGTACGATAGATCCTACAATGATCTTACTTCAGGAGATGTGTCGACATCCCATACCCCAACACCTACCACGCACTCAACATCATCGAGCGGTGGAAGCACCACTGGTGCAGTATCAATCACAACACCAGCACCAACTCCCTCACCAACACCAACACCATCTGCCGAAGATGACGCCAACCCGGCATCGACTTCCGAATCAACATCCCACAGCGATGGAGGGGCTGGTGAAGAGACTGGCGCACCCGGTACCACATCGCCGACCACGAAACCAACACCAGAGTCACAGACGTCTATATCCGGATTCGAGGCGATCTTCGCTGTCATCGGATTGATGATTTCATCTCTGATTCTAAGACGAGATAATACATAGATCGTAGTTCACTCAAGTACACAAAGGAGGAAAAACAATGGACAAGAATATTGTTACTAAAATCGGAGTAAAGGCATTTTCTGTTGCGTTATTTGTAGTGCTGCTAACAACAGCACACGCGGCAGCCACAACGGTATCCCTCGCAGATGTCGTTGTTGAACCGGATGATGTGGTCACACTACCGATCGTGATCGACGACATAACGAACTATGGAACAGGTACGATAAACATCGGATATGACTCATCGATTGTATATGTTACCGGTGTGACCGGCAGTTCGGACTCTAATGTAGTTGCGAAGAACATCGATAATACCACGGGACTTGTAAGGATCCTCGCATCGAATTTAGGCGGGGTAAGTGGAGATATCGTCTTTGCAAATGTGAAGTTCATGGCAGTCGGACCCGGCACAACTTCACTGAACATCAATGTCATCGAATTGTGTGATACATCATACAACGATATTTCAGCAGACATCAGCGACGGATCGATTACAGTGCCACAGCCACCAAAGTCGTTCTTGATCTATGGGTATGTCGCGTATGAAAACGGCACCCCGTGTAACAACCCCACTGTCAACATAACCAATCTGAACAATGGTAAGAAATGGATATCCGAAACGAATGGTAATGGTGGCTATTATCAGATCTCACTCACCTCAGGCGTCGATCTGAATGTGAGTGAGATACTGCGGTTTGATGCCACGGATGGAGTGTATTCCAGTGCCACGGATCATACCGTAACCGCTGATGATGTGGACGGTGGCGGACTCTTTGATTTCAATCTCACACTCGGACTGATGCCGGGTGATGTCAACGGTGATGGCTGTCTAACAACTGCTGATGCTACAATTGTCCTGCAGATGGCTGTCAGTGGTGAATACTCAGAAGTGGCAGATGTGAGCGGAGATGGCATCGTCACATCGCTCGATGCACTGATGATCTTGCAGGCGGTTGACCAAGAACAATGAACAATATAACAAAGATCGGAATAAAAGCATTTTCGGTTGCATTACTTATATCGTTGTTAGCAACAGCATCGGCAGCAGCCACAACGGTATCCATCGCAGATACCGTTGTTGGATCTGGTGGTGTTGTCACCCTACCGATCATGATCAGCAACATAACGAACTATGGAATGGGTACGATGGACATCCGGTATAATTCATCGGTTGTGCATGTTACCGATGTGACAAGCAGTTCGGACTCCAATGTAGTTACGAAGAACATCGATAATACCGCGGGAGTTACAAGGATCCTCGCATCGAATACAGGCGGGGTAAGTGGGAATATCGTCTTTGCAAATGCGAAGTTCATGGCAGTTGGGGTACCCGGCTCAGTTACTTCACTGAACATCGATGTCATCGAATTATGCGATACATCATACAACGATATTCCAGCAAACATAAGTGATGGATCGATTACAGTAAGTGATCTGGATCTGTACCCCTGTTCCATAGACTTCTCTCCTGCGTGGATGAGCAATGCAACCGATATAACGGTGAGATTGTTCAACAATGGAACAGGAGATGCATGCAATTTCACTCTGAATGTTACGATGACATCTGACTGTGCCACTAATTGGGCAAACATCACAAACACGTCTGTATGCGCCAATGCATACAAGAATATCACTGTCACATCTCCACCCCTATTGCACTGCTGCAATTATACGGTAAATGTTACTCTCGATCCGGAGAATAAAATTATTGAGTCGAACGAGACCAATAACACTGCGACGAAGAGATTCCGTGCAATACGTGTCAAGTTAAAGGTCACGCACCACTACGGAAACATGACAGCGTATAACGGAACGCTATCAGGCAATAAGTCGGTGGTGATGTTTGAGCTTTATAAGAACGTGACGAATTACATCACGCCTTATGAGCTTCTCACAAGCGAGGTAGACGTTCTTCTCCTGTCAGATGGTTTCAACATCAGTGGGATAAACAGGAGCTATGCATCAAGCCCGGGTATGAGTACATGGTACCTGAACAGGAGTGTAGGCGGAGAGGATCCGGAATGTCCGGAGTACAGACCCATCTACTGGTATCTCTTTATGAATGGGGTTCCAACGCCAAACATGCCAGAGAGGATGTATGATTACACCCTCAGCTGCGGCGAGGTCGTACACATGGACCTGCTGAAGTACATAAACTCAGGAAACGACACGAGCCAATTCAAACCGCGACCGATCATGGACTTCCCTGAGCCGTTTAAGCGTGGGTACAACGGCACGTTCAACGACACAACAATCGTATATCCGAGTGCCGATCCAAGTTATTTGCCGATAGCCACTGCTATCCAGAGTAATCTGGTGAACAACTGCAGCACCCACTGTGTCAATCTGGCCGGGCATGTGCACATACACACAGATGTTACGGTCGGTAATAGGAAGAATACGGACCACCTGCTACTGATCGGAACGACGCAGAATAACAACCTGATCGCTTTCGCCAACGCCAATCACACCGAGATCGGCATGCCGATGTACTACGACAGCGATGGCTGTATCGATGACTGGCTGTATCCTGATTGTTGTAGCAAGAAGAATTCCAGCTACCACCGCGTTGTCATGGCATGTGACAATCCATTTGACAATGCCAATACCACCGACTCGTGGAAGGATACCAACCTGACGATGTGGATAGCATCCGGAGTGACCGATTGCTATGCAAAGGACGCTGCAGAGATGCTTACTATAGGCTGCACTCAGCCGTTATGGGATGATAAGAGATTCTGGAATAAGAGCAGGGCATCAAGTGGCGGTAATGATGGATGCGGGGATATTGACGGCGATTGTATACCAGGAACTATAAATGATGCGATTGCCATAGTGTTTGCGACCCCCCCTGCTATAAGTTTGTGGGCAGCAGACGTCGATTGTGATTGTGTGCCCGGAACCATAAACGATGCGATTGCCATAGTGTTTGCGAACCTGAATTGTTGCGACGAGTGTCCATGCAACATATGAGGTGAAAATATATATGGAACAGGTACGATGAACATCGGGTACGATCCATCGGTTGTACATGTTACCGGTGTGACCGGCAGTTCGGACTCTACTGTAGTTGCGAAGAACATCGATAATACCACGGGACTTGTAAGGATCCTCGCATCGAATTTAGGCGGGGTAAGTGGAGATATTGTCTTTGCAAATGTGAAGTTCATGACAGTCGGACCCGGCTCAACTTCATTGAACATCAATGTCATCGAATTGTGTGATACATCATACAACGATATTCCAGCAAACATAAGTGATGGATCGATTAGAATATGTGATCTGGATATGTACCTCTGTTCCATAGACTTCTCTCCTGCGTGGATGAGCAATGCAACTGATATAACGGTGACCTTGTTCAACAATGGAACAGGAGATGCATGCAATTTCACTCTGAATGTTACGATGACGTCTGACTGTGCCACTAATTGGACAAACATCACAAACATGTCCGTATGCGCCAATGCATACAAGAATATCACTGTCACATCTCCACCCCTATTGCACTGCTGCAATTATACGGTAAATGTTACTCTCGATCCGGAGAATAAAATTATTGAGTCGAACGAGACCAATAACACTGCGACGGAGACATTTCATGCGATACGTGTCAAGTTAAAGGTCACGCACCACTACGGAAACACGACAGCGTATAACGGAGTACTATCAGGCAATAATCCGGTGGTGATGTTTGAGCTTTATAAGAACGTGACGAATTACACCACGCCTTATGAGCTTCTCACAAGCGAGGCAGACGTTCTTCTCCTGCCAGATGGCTTCAACATCAGTGGAATAAATAGGAGTTGTGCATCAAGTCCTGGTATGAGTACATGGTACCTGAACAGGAGTGTAGGCGGAGAGGATCCGGAATGTCCACCCGGAAGACCCATCTACTGGCATCTCTTTATGAATGGGGTTCCAACGCCAAACATGCCACACAGGATGTATGATTACACCCTCAGCTGCGGCGAGGTCGCGCATATAGGCCTGCTGAAGTATGTAAACTCAGGAAGTGCAGACGACTACTTCAGATCGCGACCGATCATGGACTTCCCTGAGCCGCTTAAGCATGGGTACAACGGCACGTTCAATGACACAACGATAGTGTATCCGAGCAATGATCCAGGCGGTGATTATGCGGCGCTGGCTGCTGATATCAAGGATAACCTGGTGAAGAACTGCAGCACCCACTGTATCAATCTGAGCAAGCATGTGCACATACGCATGGATGTCACGGTTGGCAACAATAATAGTACGCATCACCTGATACTGATCGGAGCGATGCAGGAGAACAGCTTGATCGCTCTTGCCAATGCCAATCACACAGAGATCGGTATGCCGATGTACTTCGACAGCAATGGTTGGTTGATCGATGACTGGCTGTACAACGGTAATGATCCGGATGTTCCAGATTGTTGCAATAAGAAGAATTCCAGCTACCACAGCGCTGTTATGGCATGCGACAATCTATTCGACAATGCCGATACCACCGACTCGTGGATGGATGCCGGTCTGACGATGTGGATAGCATCCGGAGTGACTGATTACTATGCAAAGGATGCTGCAGGAATGCTTACCATAGAATGCAATCAGTCGTTATGGGATGACAAGAGATTCTGGAACAGGAGCAGGACGACGAGTGATGGCTCGGGTGGCTGTGGAGATGTGGATGGTAATTGTGAAGTGAATTGGTTTGACTACATCGCACTCAAATGTGTGGTGACTGGAATACCGGGATGGACCCTTAACTGTTGTGACGACTGTGGATGTGATGTGTAATGGATGAACGAAAATACAGACGAATGAATGCAAGTAAATACATAGTGCTGATGCTGTTCACAGTTCTTGCAATGCCGACGGCATCAGCCATCGAATATTACCTGCTGCCAGACAACAGCAGTGTAGCAAACCCTGGTGACTGCACAACCGTGAGTGTAACGTTGAATGCAACTGAGATATGTTGCAACACGACAACGCCACCCTGTCAGACTGTTCTGAAGTTCGATACGGGCAGAGATGATGTAGTTACATCGCTCGATACGTTGATGACCTTGCAGGCAGTTGACCAAGAAGGATGACAATGGATTGAAAGGTGAGTAATAATATGAACAATATAACAAGAATTGGAATAAAGGCATTTTCTGTTGCGTTACTTATATTGTTGTTCGCAACAACATACGCAGCAGCCACGACGGTATCCATTGCAGATACCGTTGTTAAACCGGATGACGCGGTCACACTACCGATCGTGATCGACGACATAACGAACTATGGAACAGGTACGATGAACATCGGGTATGATCCATCGGTTGTGCATGTTACCGGTGTGACTAGCAGTTCGGACTCCAATGTAGTTGCGAAGAACATCGATAATACCGCTGGATTTGTAAAGATCCTCGCATCGAATTTAGGTGGGGTAAGTGGAGACATCGTCTTTGCAAATGTGAAGTTCATGGCAGTCGGACCCGGCACAACTTCACTGAACATCGGTGTTAGCGAATTGTGCGATACGTCATATAACGATATTTCAGCAGACATAAGCGATGGATCGATTAAAGTTGAAGCCTCGCAACCACCAAAACCGTTTTTCATCTATGGATACGTCTGTTATGAAAACGGCACTATATGCAGCAACCCCTCTGTCAACATAACCAACCTGAATACTTATGAAGAGTGGCAGAGTGAAACGAGTGGTGGTAGTAACTACTACCAGATCATTCTCAGTTCCGGCATCGATCTGAGTGTGGATGATGTACTGCGGTTCGATGCCACAGACGGAACGAACTCCAATGTCACAGATCATGCCGTGACCGCTGACGAGGTAGACGGTGGTGGACTCTTTGATTTCAATCTCACAATCGAGTCAACAACCGACCCCGTACCATCTCTCGTCACCTACGTAATCTCCAACACCACGATCTCCCCGAACGGTGATGGAATCGAGGACGATACCGAGATCGATGTTGAGTTCTCAGAACCTGTGGACGCTGCCATACTGATCGAGGACGCCACCGGCGTTATAAAGACGCTGTACACAGGCTCAGATGTAACAGACCCGGACCCACAGACATGGGACGGCACAGATGAAGGTGGCAGCATCGTGGCGGATGGCACATATCAGGTAAACGTCACGATGGATGACGGAGTGAACCAGGTAGTCTACGACAACACCAGATCGATCACGGTGATGGTGGACACAATAATCACGTCAGTCTCCATCGCAGACACCACCGTTGAGCCGGTAGATGTTGTTATTGTTCCCCTTATGATCAATGACATGACTGACTACGGCTCCGGTACGATAAACATCACTTACGATCCATCGGTGGTGCATGTCACTGGGGTCACAAGCAGCCCGGACTCCACGGTTCTTGCATTCAATAACGACAACGTCGCTGGATTTACCAAAATATCCGCAATGAATACTGACGGTGCAAGCGGAGATATTGTCTTTGCGAATGTGGAGTTTACGGCAGTTGGAAGTAGCGGAGATTCGACTCCATTGAACCTCGATGTCGTCACATTGTACGATATATCCTACAATACAATTCCAACAATCGTGGATGATGGATCGTTCACCATCCAGTCGCTTACCGATCCCGAACCATCTCTTGTCACCTACACGATCTCCAACACCACGATCTCACCGAACGGTGATGGAATCATGGATGACACCGAGATCGATGTCGAGTTCTCAGAATCTGTGACGGCTGCAATCAGAATCGAGGATGCAACCGACGTCATAAAGACACTCTACACAGGCTCAGACGTAACAGACCCGGATCCACAGACATGGGACGGCACCGATGACGGCGGCAACATTGTTGCGGATGGTACATATCAGGTAAACGTCACGATGGATGACGGAGTGAACCAGGTGGTGTATAACAGCACCAGATCGATCATAGTGGAGACACCGGTAGTTGATCCTGCACCATCTCTCGTCATCTACACCATCACAAACACCGTGATCTCCCCGAACGGTGACGGAATCATGGATGACACCGAGATTGATGTCGAGTTCTCAGAACCTGTGACGGCTGCAATCCTAATCGAGGATGTAAGTGGCGTCATAAAGACACTCTACACCGGTTCAGATGTAACAGACCCGAACCCACAGACATGGGACGGTACCGATGACGGCGGCAACATCGTGGCAGACGGCACCTATCAGGTAAACGTCACGATGGATGACGGAGTGAACCAGGTGGTCTACGACAACACCCGTTCTATCAGAGTCCGGACGGGCCCGGAAGTCGAGGTGGATATCGGTTGTGGCATCATTTATCCGTATCCATACCCCGGATGCAGTGCAACACTGCCGATCACGCTTCGCGGCATAATAGATTACGGCGCTGGCACAGTAAACCTCTATTATGACGCATCGATCGTCGAGGTTAATAATGTTACCAGCAGCGAAGATTCATCGGTTAAGTCCTGGAACGTAGTCACACCGGGCTGGCTCAGGATATCGGCACTCAACACTACCGGGGTGTCTGGCGATGTGGTCTTTGCAAACGTGGTGTTTGATTCGGTTGGATACATCGGCGAATGTTCCGACTTGAATCTCACAGTCGATACGCTGGGTGATATCTACTACGAGGAACTCCCGTACTTTACGACCAACTGTTCGATCTGCATCGAAGATCCTTATGCGCCGGTTGTGTCAATACCGTCTGCAAACCCGGACACGATTCTCAATGACAACGGACGGGCAAGAGCGCCTGGTACGAATGTATCGGTGCTGTCTGTCATTGTTACAGATGCAAACGGTATTGCAAGTGTTGCCATCAATCTATCCCCGATATGGGGACCAGGGAATGATAGTGTTCCAATGAACAATGTGATGGGAACTGATGAGTGGACGGTCGAGGTAAACGCTCCTTATGATGCAGGTGTCTGTCAAGTGCACAATCTGGCAGTGAATGCCACCGATCACTTTGGCAACTCAAACACTTGCAAAACGATCGAACTCACCGTACTCAGACGCGGTGACGTCGTGCGTGACAACAAGGTGAACATGTTCGACTACCTGTACATAGCAAGGTACACGGTTGGATTGGAGCCTGCACCGGACGAACTTGTAGCCGGAACCATACCAGCAGATAGTCACAACGGCATAAACATGCTCGATGCACTCTACATCGCAAGACATACCGTACATCTGGAGTCCGCGCCATAGACAAATGGGAAATAAATGGAATGGATATCCGTTGGGATACCATTCCTTATTTTTTTTGTAAACAGAATAGATAAGATTAACAGAATTATGATAAGAATATTAATTACGTGTTTGTTACTATCGCTAACTGTTATGCAAGCATGCGAAGCATCGGCTACAACAGTATCCATCGCAGATGCCACTGTCAAACCGGATGGTGTCATCATCCTTCCGATCATGATCGGCAACATAACAGACTATGGCACTGGCACGATAGAGATCGACTATAACTCATCAGTAGTACATGTCACCGCTGTTACGAGCGGTCCCAAGTCTCAGATTGCTGCGCAGGATGTGAACAATACCCTCGGATTTGCCAATATATCAGCATTGAGTCCGTATGGGGTGAGTGGCGATATCATCTTTGCCAATGTGGCATTCAAGGCTATCAGAGCCGGTTCAACACCAGTGAACCCCAATGTTACACTATTGGGTGATATCTCATACAACGAGATTCGATCGACCGTAAGCGATGGATCGATTACAGTTCCCGGGGACGCAACACCAGCACTCTCACCAATTATAGCTGATGGGAGGACCGGTGCAACATCAACTTCAGTGTCGGCACCATCAACCACACCAACAGTACCACCCACGCTGGTGAACACCCCGTCTGAAGGTGTTGCGGGTGAGAATGCACGCTTGACGCCACAAGGATTGACACCGACACTTAAGAATGAAGAGATCGACTATAACTATACGGCGCCAACTACAAAACCAACACCAAATTCATCGGTACCCGGGTTTGAAGCCGTATTCATCACCATCGGATTGATAATCGCCGTGATTTTAAGACGATGTAATAATCAATAAAACATATTAGGCTTAAATACAATGAGAAAAAAATTGGTAATCAATATAAAAATAAGAACGTTTTCAATCGGACTGCTGATATTGTTGTTGTCAGGTGTAGCATGTGCAGGTGCAACAACAGTATCCATCGCAGATGCCACTGTCAAACCGGGTGATGTCATCACCCTTCCGATCATGATCGGCAACATAACAGACTATGGCACTGGCACGATAGAGATCGACTATAACTCATCAGTAGTACATGTCACCGATGTTACGAACGGTCCCAGGTCTCTGGTTGCTGCGCATAATGTAGACAATACCATCGGACTTGTCGAGATATCGGCATCGAATCAGTATGGGGTGAGTGGCGATATCATCTTTGCCAATGTGACATTCAAAGCTATCAGAGCCGGTTCAACACCGTTGAACCTCACTGTCACCTTATTGGGTGATATCTCATACAACGAGATTCCAGCAACCGTAAGCAATGGGTCAATCGAGATCGCACTCGGATCAATCCCAGGAGATGTCAATGATGATAGAGAGCTAACAACTGCTGACGCTGCGATTGTACTGGAGATGGCTACCCGTGGTGAATACTCGCAGATGGCTGATGTAAACGGAGATCATACAGTTACATCACTCGATGCGCTGATGATCTTACAGGCGTTGACACGTGAAGAAGATTCCAATAAATCCTAAAAGGAGGAAAAATCAATGAATAACACAGAACTAAGAACATTTTCAATCGGACTGCTGATATTGTTGTTGTCAGGTGTAGCATGTGCAGGTGCAACAACAGTATCCATCGCAGATGCCACTGTCAAACCGGGTGATGTCATCACCCTTCCGATCATGATCGGTAACATAACAGACTATGGCACTGGCACGATAAACATCGAATACGACCCATCAGTGGCACACATAATCAATGTTACGGATGGTCCCAAGTCTTATGTTGCTGCGCATAATGTGAACAATACCCTCGGATTTTTCAATATATCGGCATCGAATCCGTATGGGGTGAGTGGCGATATCATCTTTGCCAATGTGACATTCAAAGCTATCAGAGACGGTTCAACACCGTTGAACCTCACTGTCACCTTATTGGGTGATATCTCATACAACGAGATTCCAGCGACCAAAAGCGATGGATCGATTAAAGTCAAAGCCTCACAACCACCAAAACCGTTTTTCATCCACGGATACGTCTGTTATGAAAACGGAACCCCGTGCAACAACCCTTCGGTTAACATAACCAATCTGAACACGTATGAAGAGTGGCAGTGTGAAACGAGTGGTGGCAGTAACTACCACCAGATCAGTCTCAGTTCCGGAATCGATCTGAATGCAACCGAGGTACTGCGGTTCGACGCCACGGACGGAACAAGCACCAGCGTCACAGATCATACCATCACTCAGGATGAAGTGGATGCCGGCGGCTTTGAGTACAATATCACGCTCGAAATACTATCTTCAGATACTACCGTGAGTATCGGAAGCGCGGAGGGCAGGGTTGGCGATTCTGTGAATGTGTCGATCAATATCACAGACGCACCGTCTATAGGTGCCATGGATATCAGGGTGGCATACAACGCAAGTATCCTTGGTGCAACGAATGTCGTGAACGGATCGATGATAGAGGGCTTGCCTGCGCCACTCGTGGCGTATCACATCGGCTATGTGGATGTAAACATCAGTTTTGCAACATATCCGGAGGCGGTCAATGGCGATGGTGAGTTGTTCATCGTGACCTTCGATGTGGTCGGCGGCAGCGCTGGCGATAGCTCTCCACTTGACCTGGAGGCTGAGGCATACATGATGGACCTGTCGCCAGTGGCGCTGGAGACTGAGGATGGCGTTGTTACCGTGACCGGCGGTGCTCCGGATCCTGCACCATACCTCGTTGCATACGTAATCTCCAACACCACGATCTCACCGGACGGTGACGGAATCATGGATGACACCGAGATCGATGTCGAGTTCTCAGAACCTGTGGACGCTGCAATCAGAATCAAGGATGCAACCGGTGTCATAAAGACGCTGTACACAGATTCAGGCGTAACAGATCCGGATCCACAGACATGGGACGGTACCTATGACAACGGCAGCATCGTGGCGGACGGCACATATCAAGTGAACGTCACGATGGATGACGGAGTAAATCCGGTGGTCTGCAACAACACCGGATCGATCACTGTGATGGTAGATACAACAATCACGTCAGTCTCCATCGCAGATGTCACTGCTGAGCCGGGTGATACTGTCACCGTACCTATAATGGTCAATGATATGACGGACTATGGCGCCGGTACGATAAACATCGCTTACGATCCATCGGTGGTGCATGTTACCAACGTCACGAGCAGCCCGGATTCCGAGGTTCTCGCGTTCAATCCCGACAACGTCGCCGGACTTACCAGAATATCCGCATTGAATACCGACGGAGCAAGCGGGAACTTTGTCTTTGCGAATGTGGAGTTTACGGCAGTTGGAAGTAGCGGAGATTCGACTCAATTGAACCTTGATGTCGTCACATTGTACGACACATCATACAACGCGATTCCAACTATCGTGAACAATGGATCACTTACGATCCTGTCGTCTGGTGATCCTGCACCATACCCCGTCGCATACGTAATCTCCAACACCACGATCTCTCCGAACGGTGACGGAATCATGGATGACACCGAGATCGATGTCGAGTTCTCAGAACCTGTGAATGCTACCATACTGATCGAGGACGCAACCGGGGTCATAAGAACATTGTACACCGGTTCAGGTGTAACAGACCCGGACCCACAGACATGGGATGGTACCGATGGCAACGGCGACATCGTGGCGGACGGCACATATCAAGTGAACGTCACGATGGATGACGGAGTGAACCCGGTAGTCTACGACAACACCAAATCGATCACAGTGATGCCTGACACAACCACCACGTCGGTCTCTATCCCGGATGTTTCGGCAATAGGGGTGATCACCGTTCCGATCACAATCGAGAATGTCTCGAATGTGGGGTCATGCCAGCTCACGCTTGACTATGATCCGGATGTTGTGATCGCATTAGATGCAAGCTCTGACTTTGACTCGCTGTTTGCAAACTTTGAGGACGCTGCATCTGGCTCGGTCAGCATCCTTGCGTACCAGACCTCAAATCCAGGACTCGATGGGAATGTGCTCTTTGCTGATGTGACCTTTGTGGCGGTTGGTGCGATCGGATCATCGACCCCACTGGATATTAAGGTTACAACACTCACGGATGCAACCCCCAACTGTAACCCGATCCCGTATACGATTCGGAATGGGAGCTTCACGATGTTCCTCAATGGCGATGTGAACGGTGATAACAAGGTCGATGTTGCAGACTGCATGTATCTGGCAAAGCACCTTCTCGGTGTGAGTGGATTCGAGACGATCGTAGAGGATGCTGCGGATGTCAACGGCAACGGCGAGATCGAGGCGTCTGACTGCATGTATCTGGCAAAGCATCTCGCAGGAATGGACGGATTTGAGGTGCTGAAGTAGTGAGAAGAAAGGATATCCGGATAGCGTTGCTACTTGGAATTATCCTGTTGATCGCAAGTCCCGTGGCACTGACAGCTGATCTGCCGCGGGATAGCGCGACAACGGTAACCCCGGATGCTGGCTATGGATATGAAGACGCTAGCGGCAGGGCGTATGCGAAAGGCGACCTGAACCATGACGGTGCGGTCACGCAGGCAGACGCTCTGATTGCACTGCAGATGGCTGCCCGCGGCGAATATTCAGAAGACGCTGACGTGAGCGGCGACTCTATGGTTACATCGCTTGATGCGCTCTTGATCCTGCAAACTACATATAGGGGGTGCAGGATTGTGGTCGGTGAGTACACGGTAGATGTAGCTGAGACGATTTCGGTCCCGATCAGGGTCGAGGGCGGGGTTGATATCGGGTCGCTTAATCTCAACATCACCTTCGACCCCACCCTCTTATCTGCAAAAAGCGCTCAGAATGGCGCGTTTGATTGTCCTGTGATAAATTTGGAGGATAGTGAGAGCGGGGTAGTAACGGTTGTGGCATACCAGGCTGCAAACCCGGGGCTTACCGGCAACTTCAATGTCGCAGAGATCACCTTTGAGGCACTTGAGGTTGGAGAGAGCCCGCTTGACCTTGAGATTGTAACACTCACGGATTCAAGCCCTCAGGTCAATCACCTCGACCACTCCATAAGCAATGGCACAGTAACCATCTGTTAAACGTAGAAGAGATGGATACGATTTCAGCAACACTGACCTGGTAGGATGCATTAGTGGGCGTTGGGTGGGTGGTAACTTCTCGATTTTCATACCGTCATCGACCGACTTTGGGATTTGGAAGATAATCGGGTGGCTGCGGCTGTTTTTTTGGGTTTCCAAAGTTGATACGCATCCCCCATCACCTCTCGTATTGCGAGCAAATCCAACCTTGATTGTGGCTTAATGATCCCCATATCCGGATCAATGAACAAAATATTATTTTTAACCAGATACCGCTTCGAGATTTCATCAATCGACCACATATCAATCTCTTCTTCATCCAGAAACATCTTAAGCACATCAATGATGAGTTCATAATTGATTTCATGCCGCTCATCGTTTACAGTTATCTTACCCCCAAGTTCGTTAAGTGTTTTGAGAAAGGTCTTCAGTTCACCTGTTCGCAGTCTTAACAACTTGGCGATTTTACGCTCCGGATCATCAGCACGAATCAACTCCAGGAGACACACTGGCTTTCCACCGCAGCATTCCCATGCCACCTTCATCTCATCATCCGTAAAACCGTGCTCCTCTAAAAACGCAGCAGTCGCATTCTCATCAAAATCATCCACCAGCAGATAATCACATCGTCCGGAGAGCATCGCCTCGCTGTAAACTCGTTCGACGAAGAGCGAATCAGACGTTACTGCAAAGACGTGACACAGGTGCAATTCCTTTGTGAGTCGGACAAACAGATTGAAAAGTTCATAGACCAGGTACGTATTAATCCTGACATCTCCTATCTTCTGAAGTTCATCCACGATCAACACCGGTATTTTGTTCTCTGCAATCTCGGTGAAGTAATCCTCTAAAAACTCAAAAACATCCTCATAAGTCTTTTCTCTGAAAAATAAGTCCATAACACCTTCAGTTACAGGTATTCCTGTGAATTTCAAACTTTTTAACGATACTTCTGATATCGTCTTTAATATCTCTTTATACTCTTTCTTCTCTCGATCCAACTTGAACAGAGCACGAACAAAGTTATCGTAGTTCGATATGAACTTTCCTCGAAGGTTTACATAGAAGACGACATATTCATCCGGGAGTTCTTCGATCAGATGAGTAATCAATGTGGTTTTTCCGGAGTTTATCGGTCCGTAGACAAACATGATCAGGGATGGCTCGGAATCCAGAATAGCCATGATCTCTTTTGTCTCCTTTTCCCTGTTGTGAAATTCGATTCTTTTCATGCTCTTCCTTAACGTCTGCTCGGTCATAATTATATCGCGTCAGTTGTCGCCTGCAGGATCATGAGCGCGCCCCAGCAATTCCCGCTCTCTTTTAGCACCCACATCCAAAATGCCATGTGGTTACACCGCCTCCCGATATCGGTTTGTCGTGTAATGCGATGAAATAGAAGTGCTTCATAACCTAAAATGTTCGCGAAAATACAAAGAAACAGTCCCGCCGTTAGCGATTTTCGTTGTGATTGTAAACGCATGCAAGAGAGGACGGTCTTTCACCATTTTGCACATATTTCGTAAACATTTCATAACATACTTTGTCCCACCACAAAACAAATCAAGAGCAAGCGGTGATACAGCTACAAACAGTTTGGGGTCGAAAGTGTAGATGGAACGGGAATTACTGGCATGGCATTAAAATCCCTTTTTGAACCTGCACAGAAACCGACACAAATAGAAGCGCATGTAGAATGCACCCGATCAACACCTGCCGCCGCCTGCAAGCATCGTATAGCCCACACCCACGCACGCATCATCATCCATCACATACGTCGCGCCCGCCGCCATGCCCGCGCACGCAAGCACCAGCAGCACCGCGAGCATGCCCGCGCTGAGCCGCCGCCCGACCACCCGGGCGCCCGCAAACTCACACACAATCAGACAACCCCCGCGGCAATTCCCCCCGCCACCACCACGCCCCGGACCCGGGGACCCAAGCACCCGACCAACAATCCCGCGGGCGCCCGTGCCTGCCCACGTGTACTGCGGGCAGCCCCAAACGCAAAGCCCACCATCACGATCGCGGACGCGGATCGCCTCATCCCACAACCTGCCTCGCCCACAAGCCACCGCGATTGTCCGCACGCCCGCGAGACGCGATTGCAATTACATCCGGAGAACCATTCCAATTCTACGCATCCCCCATTATTTCTCGTATCGCAAGCAGATTCAGCCGTGACTGTGGTTTGATCGTTCTTCTAACAGGGTCAAGGAAGAGTATGTTTTGCTTCACCAGAAAGCTCAATAAATCGAGATTTATGCTATCAGAGTATTTTACCTCTTTATCAGAAGCAAAGATCGATAGCATGTCAACAATATCGCTTTTTTTCTCTTTGTTTCGTGCAAGCATAAATATAAGCCTGCTTACCGCTTCTTCAAGCATCTGTTCTGTTTTTGTAACTATATCTCCACCGCTGAGTTTTGTATTTACTAACTCAACAAGACCCGCCGGTTTGCCTCCGCAGCAATTCCATGTCATTTCTCGTTCCCTGTCGTTGAGCCCGTGTTTACTCAGAAACATTGATGTCGTTTCGTAATCGAAATCATCCACCAGCAGATACCTGCATCTGCCTTCCAGCATCGCCTCACTGTAAACGCGTTCGATAAAGAGCGAGTCTGATGTTGCCGCAAAGACGTGGCACAGATGCAACTCCTTTGTCAAGTCTATGAAAAAGTTGAAGAGTTCGTAGATTAAGGGCCCATTCACCTTTACATCCCCAATCTTTTGCAACTCATCCAGAACCATGACTGGTTGCTTACCTGAATTTTTCACCTCTTCAAAAAGTTTTATCATGTACGAAAACGCGTTCTTCGACTTATTATCCTTGAAAACGTAATCTATAAACTCCCTTGTTATTGGTATTCCTGTGATCTTAGTTGCAGATGGAATTAGCTCTGCAAGCGTCTCCTTTCCCTTCCTCATTGCCCCACCAGTCTCCATCTCCATCTCAAACAACGATTCGATAAAATCGTCATAACTCGCTAAAAGTTTAGTCCTGAGGTTTATATAGAAAACAACATAATCCTCTGGTGGCAGTTCTTCGATCAGATGAGTGATCAGTTCAGTCTTACCAGAGTTTATCGGTCCGTAAATAAAAGTGATCAGTCGCGGTTTCATACCCAGCGTACCCATTATCTCTTTTGTTTCCTGCTCCCTGTCGTAAAAGGTTACTTCCATCATATTCTATCCTCCATTTACGTTTTGTACATATTATTCTTGTGATCATAAAGCCTCTGATACGGCCCATCATCCGCCGCCTCCACGCCCACGCCCACGCAATCAGCATCACGCTGCGCCTGCAGCCACCAGCACCAGCACGCAATCAGACAACCCCCGCGGCAATCGCCTCGCCACCACCACCATGCCCCTGACCGAGACCCGCACCCACCACAAACCCGAATGCCCGTGCCCGCGCAACTACCCGATCCCTCTTCTCCGCCGCCTCCGCTGTTTCAACAGCCGCACACATCAGCGCCATCACCAATCAGCGTGATTCGCTTGTTCACACCCACATTCCCGGGAATTCGTCCCCTCATGCACATAAATCGTATCCCCCTCCTGCGCCGCAGGTCGCACCCTCCAATCGGCGTGCCCTCGCCCAGGACTACACATCCCACTCAGCGCCAGACACCACACCCGCCGCTACCATCACCGCCGCGAGAGCCGCAGCCGCCAGCAGCAGGCGGGTCATGCCGCCGCCCACACAGTCTGTATCCCCATACGATCCACGCACGCATCACCATCATCATCCAGCATATACGTCGCGCCCGCCGCCATGCCCGCGCACGCAAGCACCAGCACCGCGAGCACACCCGCGCTGAGCCACCGCCCGACCAACCAGGCACCCGCGAACCAGCATGCAATCAGACAACCCCCGCGGCAATTTCCCCCGCCACCACCACGCCCCGGACCCGGGGGCCCGGCACCCGACCAACAATCCCGCGGGCGCCCGTGCCCACCCACGCGTACCGCGGGCAGCCCCAGGCGTAAAGCCACGACTCGGGTCCGCAGATACGCTGCCAAAAACCCCTTCCCACACCGGATGATACTTTACAACCTATCCCATTCCGTCAAAGAGATTCTCCTCTTCAGAATGTGCTCTACCTCTTTAATGAGCATCTTAAGCTGAGGCACAGGATACTCCGGGTTGTTTGGAATGGTTAATGTATATGTGCCATATCGCATGTAGAAGTGACGCCCACCGGGCTCAGGCGGACTGAACCCCAATCTTCTCAATTTCTTCACAAAAGTTCTACGTTTACATGGTGCCCATCTACCCATGAACAGCCTCTTTAACTATTGGCACTCCCACATTCAGATCGAAACCAGCTATCATAGGCAGTCGATCGCCATGTCTAATTTTTACTATTAACCACCCCTCTAACACCGATTTCAATTCGTTCTGGCAGTCGTAAAGCGTGTTCCCAAAAGCTATTGTGCCGGGGCAATCACGAATTTTTCCGCAATATGTACCATCTTCCAGTTTCTCATACACAGCCTTACTCATGGCTTTGTTTATATATTCTATAAGCACGCAATCGCTTCCATATCGCTTTTTAGCTATGTTATAACTTTGAGTGATAATCAATCTTTTGCATGGCGTTAAAATCCCTTTTTGAACCTGTACAGAAACCGACACAAATAGAAGCGCATGTAGAATGCACCCGATCAACACCTGCCGCCGCCTGCAAGCATCGTATAGCCCACACCCACGCACCATCATCATCCATCACATACGTCGCACCCGCCGCCATGCCCGCGCACGCAAGCACCAGCACCGCGAGCCCGCCCGCGATGAGCCGCCGTGGTCCACGCGCCCGCAGATGTGATCACGAGAACTATCTCAAAGAACCATCCCAATTCTACACAATTCCTGTCACCTCTCGCACTGCAAGCAGATTCAGCTGTGATTGCGGCTTGATCATCTTTGTAAGCGGATCAACGAACAACACATTCTTCTTGACCAGAAACGTCTTGGATATCTCATCCACTTCATTCATACCGATCGCCTCACACGTAGCAAAACTCTTCAATGCCTCAACCAATTTCTCGTAACTTACACTATATTTAATATCTTCTATAATTATTCCACCACCCAACTCGTTAACTCTTTTAAGCATCGTTTCTATCTCGCCAGTTCTAAGCGTAAGCATACTGCCTGCAACATCCTCGATCTTCTTCTCACTCGCTTTTTCATCGATCAGTCTAACAAGTGATACTGGTTTTCCACCAACGTACTGCCATGCAATCTCCCTCTCGTGCATATCAAATCCGTAATGATCCAAAAACGCAATCGTTGTTTCATAATCGAAATCATCTATCGGCAGATACTTGCATCGCTCTTCCAGCATCGCCTCGCTATAAACCTGCTCGATAAAGAGCGAATCAGAAGTGACCACGAATACGTGTGCCAGGTGCAACTCTTTTGTGAGCCGCACAAAGAAATTGAATAGTTTGTAAACCAGAAGACCATCGATCTTCAGGTCCCCAATCACCTGCAACTCATCGATGACCAGCACAGGGACACGTTTCTTTGATATCTCAATAAAGAAATGTTCGATGTACTTGAAAACATCTTTACTTTTATCCTTTCTCTCAAATATTTGCTCAAATAGATTTACTGGTATTGGGATCCCGCTGACGATCTTTAGATCCTTTAATATCGATGTTGCATACTCACTTACGTTGTCGATCATGCCCCCTTCGTCAATCTCGAATAACACATTTAGAAAATCTTCGTAACCTGTAATAAACCGCCCACGCAGGTTAACGTAGAATGGGATGTAATCCTCGGGCAGTTCTTCGATCAGATGAGTGATCAGTTCAGTCTTCCCTGAGTTTATCGGCCCGTAAATGAATGTGATAAGTCTCGGTTTCATACGCAGCGTATCCATAATCTCTTTTGTTTCCTGCTCCCTGTCGTAAAAGCTCACTTCCATCATATTACCTACCCCCCTGTTACGTTGTACATATATGACCCGATTACGCGATCATGCCTTTTCATAACAATCACATCCGGTATGGTATATATCCACACGCCGCAACCCCATAAATGCCTTTCGGCATCACAATCTCACCGATCCGCGTCGCTATCATCATCCACAGCTCATCTCGTCGCGCGCCCGCTACCCTACCCGCGCATGCAAGCACCAACAGCACCGCGAGCATGCCCGCACTGAGCACCATTGCCCACATATCCCTATGAGGCCAAATTACACGATCATACCCTTTCATAACAATCACGCCCCGTATTCTACCAGAGCACACAATCGCAATCCTTTAAATGCTTATCCGGCATCACAAGCACTCATATCCCGATTGCCATGACAATCACGACTGGGTATGGTGCGTGTATGGCTGATGGGCAAGTAGCGTTTGTAACGGTTGAAAGTTTTTTCTCTCGTTTAATCCACCGTGGCGGTTCTGATACCGATTCCAATGTCGATGCACATTCCAGGGGGGAGAAGAGGGGCTAAACCACGCGCACAACGTTTATGACACCACAAGCATATTGCACAGACATGGATGCAAACGAGCATGTCAAAACATCGGCTCCGGAACCTCACAGATTCATCAAGGAGCTGGTAGAAGCTCTTGACCCTGCTCGTTCGCATCCTGATAAGCCGATCGGGGAATTGCCGGATGGATTCTGACAGACGAAAGCTCAGGCGTACGTGGATTACTTTCTTTGGTAGGTACGGTAGGCTCCTTCCGATTCAAGCGCGTTCTGTTCCTGTGGTCCTTACCGGGAAGAACGCAATCATCATCTCATCTACCGCCAGTGGAAAGACCGAAGCTGTGATTGCACCGCTTATCGAGAGGCATTTGAAGGAAGCGTGGGGCGGCATGAATGGCATTACGATCCTCTACATCTCTCCGACGAAGGCACTGGTTAATGATATGCACGACCGCCTCAAGGAGCAGATGGACGAACTTGGAGTCTCGGTGTCGTTAAAGACCGGTGATACGCCACGATTTAACCCGGCCAAGTCTCCGGACGTCTTGATCACCACACCCGAGTCGTTTGATTCGATGATTTGCAGACACCCCGGCTCGTTTAAGAAGATAAAAGCCGTGATACTCGATGAAATACATCTTATCGACAACACATATCGAGGAGATCAACTCAGGATCCTTTTAAAAAGACTAAGACATCTTTCAGAAAGAGATTTCAACGTCTATGCCCTCTCTGCCACTATAGCATCTCCAGAGGAGGTGGGGAGCAGATATCTTGGAGATTTTGAGGTAATCACAGACTCTGATAAACGAGAAATTGAGTACACGCTTGTAGAATCGGCTGAAGAACTATATGGCTGCGTAAAAAGAGAGAACATCCGGAAGCTGCTCATCTTTTGCAATAAGAGAGCAACAGTGGAGGGGTTTTCCAGGGAATGCATGGATCTCTGGGGTCATAGCCGCGTCGTTGTCCATCATGGCAGTTTGAGCAGATCTATTCGCGGAGAAGCCGAGAGTTTCATGAAGGACGCGCAGTATGGAGTCTGCGTGGCTACCATGACGCTTGAGATAGGAATTGATATCGGAGATATCGATGCCATCGTGCTTGCAGAAGTCCCGTGGAGCATATCATCGCTGCTCCAGCGGATTGGGCGGGGGAGCCGGCGTATGAAACGAAACCGCGTCTTTGCCATGTATGGTTCTGCGGATGAACAGATGCTGCTTGAACGTATGTTTCACGTTGCGATGGCAGGATACCTCGAACCGGTTGACTACTTGCACGATCCGTCTGTTGTGGTGCAACAGGTCTTCTCCTCGCTTTATGCCAGCCCATGTGGGCTTACCGATTTCCACCTTCTGAATCTTTTCGAAGGGTTCTGTCCGGAAGACGAACTGCGCGACATCTTAAGTCACCTTGCAAAGAGCGAATGGATCGAAAAATGGAATGAAAAGTGGCGTGCAACAACCAGATTGATGGATCTTGGAGCAAAAGGGGAGATTCATTCGAATATTCCATCAAACAAAGTGGTTGCGGTTATAGACATCAGTTCCAGGCAAACAATCGGTGAGGTGCAGTATCCGGTTGACGAGATATTTGTGCTTGGTGGAAGGGTATGGCGGATCGTCAGAGAGTCCTTTGAGAGGTTGTATGTAAAGCCGGCAAAGGGAGGAATTGCCACTGCGAAGTTCAAAAAACATACGTCGGAAGGTGCCTTCTCTTATCTACTGCCAGCATACCTCGTGAAGTCCGAATCAAAGAAGTGGTATACGCAGGACTTAAGCGATATGGGGCAGGGGTATGATGTAGAGGGTACTGTCGAAAAATATAGTGATATCCATACTTTCCGCCCACCACATCCACCTAAACTCCCTCGCCGGTATGTAATGAAAGTCCCAGACCAGAGAATCCAGACCGGATTTACCACATTTTCCCGATAAAACCACGAAAACCGTATGCACATCAGCAATTCCCGTTAGGACTATAAACACATGCGGACAAGGGGTCGATCCTCTATACTTTCGTAAACATTTATGTGCAACATAGAGACGTACAAAGAACAATTCCAAATAATGTTTAGCAAATTTGGAACTTAATGGATGGTCGCACGTATGAGCAAAAGAAAAGTGAAACTTCGGAAGGAGAAGATGCAAGCTTGCAAATCCTCTCATCGCAGTACTTAAATGCGACCGACACACGGTTGGAGATGACACCGGGGCATCGGCATGAAGAAGCAACTCGTAGCAGTCATGGATTTCGGAGGGCAGTATAGCCACCTGATTTTGCAAAGCTTCCGTATGATCTGCTGAAGCGGATCGGCAGCAGGACCGCAAACGAGATCAGCGGCGTGACCCGGGTTGCTTATGCGATCTCATCCAAGCCACCGTCCACGATCGAGCCCGTGCTGAATGCGCAGGATCGCGCCACCTGCGAAAGCATGTATGGGATCGCGGCTATCGACAACAGGGGCTTGGGTGACGCGGCAGTCCCGCACCGCAGCACTCTTATATTGTAACAACCATCCCCGCCCGCTCTTTCCATGCCTGCACGAATCGATCGGTCGAAACGCCGATGAACGCATCGACCATGCAGAGGTCGCAGCGGTCGATCACTTCCGCAAGATCCGCAAGGTCGCCGTGGTACACCGAGATATCAATGGGTCCTGATGCTCCAGCTCCATGCGCTGTTGCAACCAATCTCGGAGTACCGGTGTCAGCTATCAGCGGGAGTTTCGAGGGGTCGGTATGGAGCTCCGGTTCAGGATCGAGACCGAGAATAGATGCGTTCGCTTTGATATTAAGAATAGTATTCTTAACCGCAGGCAGGAATGCATCGTTCAGTATCACCTCGCGCGCACCTGCGAGAACCGCGACAAGCCCGAGCGTGCCCGCGCCGCAGCAACCGTCCAAAACGGTACCTTTCACCTTCCGCTGGTAGTATAACGATTCGAGTACCCGGGTCTTGTCGGAGTCGGCACGCGAGAACTCGATATGCGTGTCAGATTGGGTTTTGTAGATGCACAGTTCCCCGAATGCCGATGAGACGACATCTCCGCGAAGATCGCACCCAGCAAGCAGATTATATGTGTGGGGCGCGCTGTCCGCATCCAAAATCCCGACCGGTTGACCCGGTTCCCCCTTTCGCTCGATCACACCCTTAACCTCATAGACTTCGTCCACCAGCATCTCTGCGGTCACTTTGTCGATCGCGTCCATGACAAGGATCAGCATGTCCCTGCCAAGTCTCGGAGGAAACGGGACCGGATACCCAATCGTGATCATCGGGGTGCCGACATTAGAGAGCGCGGCATCTCTGGCGCGCAAACCCTCCCGCACCAGTATCTTAAGTACGTGCGCGATGACGATGTCGAGATGTCGCTTCCCGCAATTCTGGCACCGCATGGCAGCATCATCGACGTTACGGAAGGGCTGGTCGAGCTGATGAAACGGTAACTGCTTGCTGATTTGGGGGTCTGGCGCGCAAGACTGACATGCCGCATACATGGAAGCTATCGACTCAAGCACCTCTTCAGCAGGAGTGATGCAATCGCCGCCCCCACATCTCGGGCAGATGATTGCGGCGCTCATAACAGCCTCCGCAGAACCGCTCTGCACGGCGCGCCATCCGCATGAACGGTCTTGATCGGGAGGCAGGTCAGATGGTATCGCCCCGGCTCGACAGATCGCAGGTCGATATCTTCGAGAATCAGCGCGCCGGCGCCAAGCAGGATTATATGGACTGGAAAATCCATATCATCGTAGCGTTCGACAGATATATAATCGAATCCTACCAGTGACACCCCTCTATCAATCAGCCATCGCGCGGCGCCGGATTCGATGTAAACGAAGTTCTCGTGAAACCGTTCGCGTGGCAGATCACTGTTCCGCGTCTTGAAGAGAACCGCCTGTCCGGGTTTGAACGGATAACTGTCCAGTTCAGATATGGTCACGGCTGTGGGCGATTCAATTTCGATCACGTCCGCATCAAGGAAGAATCGCTCGACCGGCACCTCATCAAGCGATTCGCGCCCCTCAAAAAAGTGGAGTGGCGCATCGATGTGCGTTCCGGAGTGGCTGCTCATCACCAGACTGGAGAGCGCGTATCCGGAGGCACGCGTATATGACGCCGAGAAATCCGCATCATCCGGAAAACTGACCGTGTCCAGTCCAAGTGTCCGGGTGATGTCGATTATCATTTCCCTGTGGAGTTCTTTCATGGTTGGTTATGTGATCGGATGGGTATTATGACTGTATATGGGTATTAAGTAAATATATATCCGTATTAAGGCATATAACCTACCGAGCCGCAAGGTTTATATACCGCCGCATAACAGTGGTGTACTATGCGAGCGGGTTTCTAAAACCTTTTTTAACCACACTAACCCCCACTCCCCACTTCCCACACTCCCGCTCGCATATCCCCTTAACAATTTGTTGGTGAGCTTGTCTTCTTTTAGGTATTTTTGATATGATTTGCCGAGTAGAAAGGTTTATATACTATCCCGTAAAGTGGTATACTATGCGAGCGGGTTTCTAAAACCTTTTTAACCACACTAACCCCCACTCCCCACTTCCCACACTCCCGCTCGCATATCTCCTTAACAATTTGTTGGTGAGCTTGTCTTCTTTTAGGTATTTTTGATATGCGGTACAGCTGTGAAGTTATCCGGCATTGTCCGGATGTTTGCATTGTTCCGGCAGCGGCAGGCAGTAGGTTGTCGATCCGAGTCTTGTCTCTGCTGTGTCGGTTCCTAACATCTGAAAAACTCGGAGATTTGCCAACCCTGTGCAAACGCTTGTGGCAAGCCGACAACCACTCGCGAGGCTCTTTATTATTTTCTGGAATGTCGGATTGTCTTAGGTAAGCACAACTTCCAGAATGTGGTACTATCGATCTAAAAAGATGTTTACACCGTTAATCTGCGTAATCGGTGTTAATCTATGGCAAATAAAAGTTTTAGCCACAGATTAACGCCGATTTCACTGATTCCACCACCCAATCATACCAGTGTTTGCAGAATTGACATCGTGTTTTTCAACCGACCAGATGAAATTAGAAAGACTCCCACTCGCCACCACAAGCCTTTTATAGAAGTACTATCACTGTTTTGTTGACCTGATTATTACATCGAGGTCATTAATAATATAAGTGAGGCATGATAAAAAATGGCAGGACAACTTGGAGGACAGCCAATATTCATCTTGCGTGAAGGAAGCGAAAGAACACGCGGAAGAGATGCACAGAACTCGAACATCATGGCTGCGAAGGCAGTAGCCGCTGCGGTACGCACCACGCTTGGACCAAAGGGAATGGACAAGATGCTTGTGGACGGACTCGGCGACATCGTTATCACAAACGACGGTGTCACCATCTTAAAAGAGATGGATATCGAGCACCCGGCAGCTAAGATGGTCGTAGAGGTTTCAAAGACCCAGGATGACGAGGTAGGGGACGGCACAACGACCGCTGCGGTTCTGACCGGAGAGCTGTTGAAGATGTCAGAGGAACTGCTTGACAAGGACGTACACCCGACGATCATCGCATCCGGGTACAGGCTTGCAGCCCTCAAAGCTGACGAGATACTCGAATCGATCGCGACCGACGTCGCGTCAGGTGACGAGGTTGCACTTCTTAAGATCTCAAACACCGCGATGACCGGAAAGGGGATCGAAGGGGCGAGGGACAAGCTTTCCAAACTCTGTGTTGATTCGGTCCGGTCGGTTGCAGAGGAGGCCGATGGCAAGATGACCGTTGATATCGAGAATATCAAGGTTGAAAAGAAGGTTGGCGGCTCTGTTGAGGACTCTGAACTGATAAGCGGCATGATCATCGACAAGGAGCGGGTACACCCGAACATGCCAAAGAAGGTCGAAAACGCAAAGATCCTGCTGCTGAGCACTGCGGTCGAACTGAAGAGTACTGAAGTAGATGCAGAGATCCAGATCACCTCGCCTGACCAGCTCCAGTCATTCCTGGATCAGGAAGAGAAGATGCTTAAGAACATGGTCACAAAGATCACTGACAGTGGTGCAACCGTTCTCTTCTGCCAGAAAGGTATCGATGACATGGCGCAGCATTTCCTTGCAAAAGCCGGCGTAATGGCGATTCGAAGATGCAAGAAGAGCGATCTTGATAAACTGTCAAAAGCAACAGGTGCTAAGAACATCACAAATCTCGATGAGATCGAGGCTGACGATATCGGTACTGCGGATCAGGTTGAGGAGAAGAAGATCGGCGGCGGGAACATGGTATTCGTAACCGGCTGCAAGAACCCGATGGCAGTCTCGCTGATACTGCGCGGTGGAACCGAGCATGTGGTCGATGGGCTGGAGCGTGCGCTTGAAGACGCTCTGCGTGTCGTAGGCGTCACGATCGAGGACGGAAAACTCGTGGCAGGCGGCGGATCGCCAGAGGTCGAACTCTCGCTGAAACTACAGGAATATGCAAACAGCCTGACCGGCAGAGAGCAGCTGGCAGTGACCGCATTCGCAAATGCGCTCGAGATCATCCCGAGGACGCTTGCAGAGAATGCAGGACTTGATCCGATCGATAAACTGGTCGAGATGACGAGCCAGCACAAGGACGGCGATATCCATGCAGGACTTAATGTGTTCACCGGCGATATCGTTGACATGTGGGAAGCAGGCATTGTTGAGCCGCTGCGTGTCAAGACCCAGGCGATCAGTTCTGCTGCAGAGGCAGCTGTCATGATCCTGCGGATCGACGACGTTATCGCATCCAGAGGAGAACCAATGCCACAAGGTGGCGGCGGAATGCCACCTGATATGGGCGGCATGGGCGGAATGCCACCTGGAATGGAAGGCATGTACTGAAGCGTGGTAACCCACGCACCCTTTTTTCTTTTTGCATCTGTTTTTTTGCAACTTTTGGCAGTGTGGCCGGATCTGATGATAGCTTCGGAAAACGTGTGTGCAGGTTTTAAACACGAATGCGGGCGAATTCCCCGAATTGCACGAATTTGGCTGCCACAATCAGAAGTCTTTTCACTATAATTTTGATTGCGCCAATTTGTCCACGCGCCATAGCCACTCGCGTGACCTAACAATCTCATGCAACACCCACTTGAACGATCGCCATTTTTAATAAGGAATAGGTCAAGGAAGGAAGAGTGAAATGACGCACGTAGCAATAACCGATACCACGCTAATGGATGCACACCAGTCACTGATCGCAACCAGGATGCGGACCCGGGATATGCTCCGATCGCAGAGAAACTGGACAGCGTCGGCTTCTTCTCGCTTGAGGTCTGGGGTGGCGCAACCTTTGATGTCTGCATTCGGTGATTTAGTACGGTGCGGGGTGGGAAGATGGCGTTACAAGAAGACAAAATAGACAAGTATAAGATTCTCCTCGACCGAGGGAATGAAGTTTTCGAAAGAAGAAAGAACGCCATTTTTAGCCTAACTAACCGAAATTCAGCGTTTCTGGGAATAATTTTAACCAGTATTTCAATTATTTTGGCATTGGTATTATTTTTGCATAGAACAGGATGGGAACTTACATACATGGACACTGTACTATTGAGTGGTTTTGTTACTTTCTCGGCCATCGCGTTTTGCATAACTGTTTTAATTTTCTTTCCGACCGAGTATAGGGAGTTGAAAGTCTTTGAAAAAAAGCATTGGTTTAGCTGGGACAACGTCCCGGGAAAAGATAACAAGAAACTTCTAAAATACCTTATAGATAATTATTTCTATCTTAGTTGGATGAAAAGCGCAAAAATCGACAAATCCACGGATGGTAAAACCATCTGCATCCATACGGATGAAAACTTAGTCGAAATAAAAATTGCTGATGACCAGGAGATGGCAGCTCTAATACTCGGTAAAGACCGATTCGGTAAAGACAGAGTCCACAAACTAAACGTTGAAGAAGAGGAGAACGGTGAGTTAAGGGTATATGATGATACATTATATAATTTTTTGTACAGTTCCGGAGAAGAACTAACCCGGCATTTTTTACAACAGCTCCAAGAAGATTATAACTACAATACAGAAAAGTATCTCACGTCGATGAAGTGGTTTACTGTTGCTATATGCTTTTTTATCCTTTCCATCATCACATTTATATGTTTGATCATTAAAACCATACTATGGAGGTAAAAATATGTCTGAAAAGTATTTGTTTAGCTGGGACAACATTCCTATAGAAGATGAGAAGAACCTAGATGATGAGGAGAACCTCTTAGAATACCTTAGAGAT
The DNA here is from genome assembly GCA_003194445.1 of Candidatus Methanogaster sp. Taxonomy (GTDB): domain Archaea; phylum Halobacteriota; class Methanosarcinia; order Methanosarcinales; family Methanogasteraceae; genus Methanogaster_A. The sequence goes on along the minus strand of PQXF01000001.1, from coordinate 194,000 downwards.
GATTGTAACATCGGCTGGACCAAAGGTGCAAAAATCAGAAAATCAAGGGACGATAAAACCGTCTGCATCTACAAGGATGAAAACTTAGTCGAGATAGTGATCGATGATACGGAAAAAGCAACTTTGAAAGTCAATGATAGCATAACTCGCAATTTAAAGATTAAATATGTGAACGGTAAGAGGGATATATATTCTGAAAATCTGCCGGATTGGTGGTCAAATGTATTTGATAGTAAGCCAGAAAAACTGAAATCGATCTCTGATATGGGACCGGGTTACATACCGGAACCCGTTGCATACCCCAGATGAATAAAATAGCGCATAGGTGAGATACTACAAGGAATACTCGCGAGAAGTAGTGAATTATCGAACCGTGGAGTCCGGCAGGATATTCAACATCAACCGATCAAGCTAACATCTTTTGCCTAAGCAAGATTTTTAATAGGGGATAGGACAAGGAAAGGAAGAGTAATATGACGCAAGTAGCAATAACCGATACCACGCTAAGGGATGCGCACCAGTCCCTGATCGCAACCAGGATGCGGACTCGGGATATGCTCCCGATCGCAGAGAAACTGGACAGCGTCGGCTTCTTCTCGCTCGAGGTCTGGGGCGGTGCAACCTTTGATGTCTGCATCCGGTTCTTGAATGAAGACCCATGGGACCGGCTGAGAAGCCTTGCGGATGAAATCAGGAAGACCCCGCTTCAAATGCTCCTTCGGGGGCAGAACCTTGTCGGATACCGGCATTATCCTGATGATATTGTAATCAAATTCGTTGAAAAATCAGCAGAAAACGGAATCGAGATATTCAGGGTCTTCGATGCCGTAAACGACATCAGGAATATGGAGGTTGCAATCACTGCAGCAAAGAAAACAGGTGCGCACGTTCAGGGGACGATCAGCTACACAATAAGCCCTGTGCACACGATAGAGACGTTCGTCGCTAATGCAAGAGAACTGGCATCGCTTGACTGCGACTCTATCTGCATAAAGGATATGGCAGGTCTCATCTCGCCGCACGCCGCTTACGACCTTATCAAGACACTCAAGGACGAGGTCGGGCTGCCTGTTGACCTGCATTCGCACAGCACCAGCGGGATGGCGCCCATGAGCTACATGGCTGCCTGCAAGGCAGGGGTTGATATACTGGATACCGCATTCTCTCCATTTGCAGGCGGCACATCCCAGCCGCCGACAGAGACTGTGGTTGCAGGGCTTGATGGAACACCGTACGATACCGGTCTTGACCTTACTCTCCTGACCGATATAAAGGAGTATTTCGACGGGGTAAAAGAAAAATACAGAAGCATCCTCGATCCGGTATCCGAGAAGATCGACACGAGCGTCCTGATCCACCAGATACCGGGGGGAATGTTATCAAATCTGGTATCGCAGCTTAAGGAACAGAACGCGATGGACCGGTATGACGATGTGCTTCAAGAGATGCCGAAGGTGCGGGAGGATCTTGGCTATCCGCCGCTTGTAACGCCGACCAGTCAGATCGTGGGCACTCAGGCGGTCCTGAATGTCTTAATGGGCGAGCGGTACAAGGTCATACCAAAGGAGGTGCGGGACTATGTAAGCGGCATATACGGAAGACCGCCTGCGCCGATCAACAAGCAGCTGCTTGCAAAAGTGCTTGGTGATGGTGCGGCTATAACATGCCGACCTGCCGACCTGCTCCCACCCGAACTTGAGATGCGGACAAAAGAAGCACAGGAACTCGGCATCATCGGGAAAGAGGAGGATGTCTTGACTTATGCGATCTATCCGCAGATCGCTCCGAAGTTCCTTATGGGCGAGGCAGAGGAAGAGAAGTTAAAGTCGGCAGCGGCAACCGGTGGCAGTGGAGTGGAGTCGCATACTGGAATATTTAACAAATTCAAGGTGGTAGTCGATGGAGAGCCGTTCGTTGTCGAGGTCCTCGCCACGGGGGCTGGTGAGATGACTGTGGCCAACGATGCCGGCGATGCGAAGTCGCCCACCGCGTCCGTAGAAGGCGGGATAGCAAGCAACATGCACGGAATGGTTCTCGGGCTGAAAGTTTCAAAAGGGGACGTAGTCGAGGAGGGCGATGTCGTTGCGGTGATCGAGGCTATGAAGATGGAGAACAACATCCATTCCCAGCACAGCGGGATCGTCAGGGAGATCTTCGTCTCTGAAGGCGATAGCGTGGGTGCAGGGGACAATCTCATGTCCGTCTACTAAACAGGAGTAACAGGAGGGTCTTTACTTTGTTTAACACAATACTGGTTGCGAACCGGGGCGAGATCGCGATACGGGCGATGAGAGCATGTCACGAGATGGGCATAATGACTGTGGCGGTATATTCGGAGGCGGACAAACACGCGTTATTCGCAAAGTACGCTGACGTTGCCCACTGCATCGGACCTCCGCCGACAAGCCAGAGTTACCTTATGATAGACAGGATTCTTGATGTCGCGGAGAAGACCGGCGCAGAGGCGATCCACCCGGGATATGGTTTTCTCTCCGAAAATTCGGTCTTCGCAAGGGAATGCGAGAAGGCGGGAATCGTATTCATAGGTCCGTCCGGCAAATGTATGGAAGCGTCCGGCAGCAAGATCGCTGCAAGAAAGGCGATGGAAAAGGCAGGCATTCCAATCATCCCAGGAATCTCTGCCGGAATCGATGATCTCGAGTCCACACTCGATGATGCGGAGAAGATCGGGTATCCGGTCATCGTGAAAGCATCGGCAGGCGGTGGTGGGATCGGGATGAAGATCGCAAACGACGCTTCCGAATTGCAGGGTGCCATCGATTCGACTCAGGCAGTGGCTGAATCAGTGTTTGGCGATGCTACTATCTTTATGGAGAAATACCTGCACCAGCCAAGACATATCGAGTTCCAGATCCTTGCGGATTCCCACGGGAACACGATCCACCTGAATGAGAGAGAGTGTTCGATACAGCGTCGCCATCAGAAACTGATCGAAGAGTCACCATCGCCGGTTATGACGCCGGAACTTCGGGAAGAGATGGGCAGGACGGCAATTGGAGCGGCGGAGGCATTTGATTATACAAACGCCGGAACTGTGGAGTTCATCTACTCTGACGGAGACTTCTACTTCCTTGAGATGAACACGAGACTACAGGTGGAGCATCCGATAACTGAGCAGGTGACCGGGCTTGATATCGTAAGAAGACAGATAAGAATCGCAGCAGGCGAGGAACTGGATCGCAGGCAGGAGGATATCGGTATCAACGGATGGGCGATCGAGTGCAGGATCAATGCCGAAGACCCTATGAACGATTTCGCGCCATCGCCTGGAAGACTCACGCGGTACCGGTCGCCGGGAGGTCCCGGGATACGGGTGGACAGCGGCGTCTATACAGGATACACGATCTCCCCGTACTACGACTCGATGGTATCCAAACTGATATCATGGGGCGAAAACCGGCTTGAAGCCATAGAACGGATGCGCCGGGCACTCTACGAGTATATCATCATCGGCGTGACCACAAACATTCCGTTTCACAAGGCGGTACTTAAAAACCCGCACTTCATAAGAGCCGAACTCACGACACACTTCATCGATGACTTCGATATACCAGCAGAGGTTGCCGTGGTGGTTGAACAGGAGAAAGTGAAGGGCGCGACCCTTGCTTCTGCCATAGGTTCGGATGACCGGAAGGTTGCGGCGATAACCGCTGCTGTGCAGACGTATATGGGTGGCTCTACTCAAATAGCGGATAATTAACCTGACTCTGTTACATTGCAAGACAAATCGCCAACTAACAGGAGGAAATAACACGTGAAAAGAAGGATACTGGTGTCAGCAGTCCTTTCAATGCTGCTGTTTGCAGCGCTGGCTGCCAATGTCAATGCCGCCGAGGTGAAGATCACTGCAAGCGATGGCGCGGCATACGATCGCTTTGGCGCAAGCGTTGCAATCTCAGGCGACTGTGTGGTCGTGGGTGCTTATGAGGATGCTGACGCTGGCAATGATTCAGGCTCAGCCTACATCTTCAAGCGCGACGGAACCGCATGGGCACAAGAGGCCAAGATCACTGCAAGCGATGGCGCGGCATACGATCACTTTGGCGCAAGCGTTGCAGTCTCAGGCGACTGTGCGGTCTTGGGTGCTTGGAGGGATGGTGACACTGGTCCGTGGTCAGGCTCATCCTATATTTTCACGCGTGACGGAACCACATGGACAGAGCAGGCCAAGATTACTGCAAGCGATGGTGCGGCAGAAGACGTCTTCGGCAGCAGCGTTGCAATATCAGGCGATTACGTGGTCGTGGGTGCTGATCATGATGATGACGTTGGTACGAATTCAGGCTCGGCCTACATCTACGACATTCCGATCGGGATATTCTCCTGTGATTCGAATTGCAATCCAAAAGATCAGTTTGTCATGGGTGAGGCGGTCTATGTCACCGGAAACAGTCTTCCCGCAGGCACCAGTTACAAACTCTGGATTCAGGATGAGGCGGTGAGTGATGGAGATGCCCTCGTTACAGATGAAGACCTATCAGGTATACAGGAGTCGGTTGATACCGATGCCAGCGGAACGCTTCCGGTTACCGCGATCTGGACAATCGACCAGAATGCTGCCGTTACTCACACTGAGTACGACATCGTTGCGGACAATCAGGCGGCAGGAGTGGTAGGCACATACAACGCAACAAGTGACCTGCTGGATTCTACAAGCACGGCTGGATTCGTTGCACCGGTTCCGGGATCGTATGTGTTCACTACCGCTGATGTCGTGATCGCGCTCCAGATCGCAGTCGGCAGCAGCCCGCCCGACCTGCGCTGGGACGTTAGCGGCGATGGGAACGTCACATCGCTCGACGCGCTCATGATCCTGCAGGCAGTAGCTGGCGCGGTAGAATTATGATTCGAGTTGTTCAACCTCTTGAGAGTCTGCTAAAACTTGCAGGGTATTTCGAATATAATGTAATACTCAGTCGGATGCACAACACCGCGACTGACATAGATGGTATCAGTAGGCAATACAACCACAGAGGGACACCGAGGATCGGTTTAAAAACTCTGTGCTCTCTGTGGTTAAATCAGGTGACTTTGCCACTTGTGTGGGGTCGATTTGACCACAACAGTATTTCGAATATAACCGAAGGAAGAACTAAAATGACTAAAGGGCTATCGTTTGAGTCTACATCGGGGCTTTTAAATGCTCCTTTGTATCCGTCCGGTACGCTCTCGTCTCAAGGAGGTTCTAATAATGAAAACAGAACAAAAAATCTTAGAAATGCTAAAAGAAAAACCTGATGACTTTGTTTCAGGTGAAGACCTATCAGGGGCTTTAAACATCTCGCGGACGATGGTCTGGAAGCACGTCAATGCACTGCGGGACTGTGGGTATACAATCGAATCAGTCACAGGCAAGGGTTACCTACTCAAAGACATTCCCGACCTGCTCCTGCCTGCTGAAATCGAAAAAGGGCTCAAAACCAAGTTTGTTGGCAGGCAGATACACCATTTCGATACAATTGCCTCCACCAATCTGAGAGCCAGAGAAATCGCCGCAGATAGCCCAAACGGAACCGTCGTTATCGCAGAGGAACAGTTCGAAGGCAAGGGCAGGACTGGTGGGGCATGGGCATCTCCGCCCGGCGGGATATATCTCTCGATCATCCTAAAGCCGGAGATCCCGCCTGACCACATCCACAGGCTGACGCTTGTTACCGGAGTTGCGGCTGTCGAGGTCTTAAATGAAATGGGGCTTGACGCAAGAATAAAGTGGCCCAACGACATACTCATAAACGAGAAGAAGGTCTGTGGCATCTTAACCGAGATCGATGCAGAGGCAGATGTCATGAACTACGTGATCATCGGGATCGGGATCAACGCCAATACCGGGCTCGATCTGCTCCCGCCGATCACAATGCTACAGGCAACGTCGCTTAAAGAAGAGACCGGGCAGGTTGTGGATAGGATAGCGATCACGCAGAGGTTTCTGGAGCGCTTCGAGCAGTATTATACAACATTCCTGACGGATGGTTTCCCTTCGGTCATCACGCAATGGAGGGAATATTCGTCCACTATCGGGCGGAGGGTGAAGATCGTAACAAGATTCAGGACGATTGTTGGTGAAGCGGTCGGCGTCGACCACGACGGGGCACTGATCGTGGAACTGAATGGTGGGACAGTCGAGAAGGAGATCACTGGTACGTGCTTCCATCTGTGAGTGGTGGTGGCACGTTGGCTCTTTGACAATTCCCATGATATATATCTCCATGCTAAATCAAGTAAATAAGGAGTACCAGACATTTCCACGACCCAATTTAGGTTACACCCTCCCTTAAATCGAACCTCGATCTTCCGATTTCCCAGCCAGGGTATCGGCACATTCCGTCTCGTTTAATCGAGCCGCCCCATCAGCGCATTGACAGCCGCTTTATGCCACTCCTTGTAGCCACCATAGAATGTTACGACAATTCGATCTCGTTTAGCCTTCACTAACTCCGGAAATTCGATAATTTCCTCAAAAATCGATTCTATGGTAAGATTCTCAAATTCACGCCCCGCGCCCTTCTTCGGACGTGCGATCAGATCAAAAGCAAACAGTCTCATCGCCACCATCGCCGCAATCTTGTTTAATTCAATGCTCGGCAGCGCATCAATCCCTAAAAAGTCACATTCCTCGGAAAAATTCTCGATTCTCCACTGCCAGCGGCTTCCATCGATAATTTGCGCCTCGCTTTCCGTGTAGTCGTTTGTCAGGCATCCATGGTATGTTTCTTCGTCGCCATCAAAGAATTTCACAACAATAATTTGGTCAAGAACTACTATTCGGCAAGTCTGAAGACGCTCATGAAGAAGCAACTCATGACTGAGAGGGGAATTAAGAACCAGATGAAACTATCAGCGATGAAACGGGCGGGGGTACTGGGCAAGTGTGAAAAGAAGCTTCTTCAGTAATTCCCGTTCCCTCTACACTTTCGACCCTTAACTGTTTGTAGCTATATCACCGCATGCTGTTGATTTGTTTTGTGATGGGACAAAGTGTGTTACGAAATGTTTACGAAATATGTGCAAAATGATGAAAGACCACCCTCTCTTGCATACGTTTACAATCACAACGAAAATCGCTAACGTCAGGACTGTTTCTTTGTGTTTTCGCGAACATTTTAAGTTATGAAGCACTTCTACTTCATCGTATTACACGACAAACCGATATCGAGAGGCGGTGTAGTCACACGACATTTTAGATGCGGGTGCTAAAGGAGAGCGGGAATTGCTGACGCTTCTGGAGGTATTTTTGATGTTTGTGCCATTTCCGGATACTGGTTGAGGATATTTAGTTGTGAATGATGTGTAAGTGTCCTTAGCAGTGGCTATCAATTTTTGACTGCTGTGCGGACAGTTTTCGTGGTTTTGTCGGGAAAATGTGGAAAATCTGGTGTGGATTTTCTGGTCTGGGACTTTCGTCACCTATAGATGAGGGGAGTTGGGTGTGCGTGGTTGGCAGAAAGTGTGGATATCACTGGATTTTTAGATGGTGCCTATGATTGATACTCTCATATATGCGCGGTTATTTTTGGAACAAAGGCACCCCGACCATATCAATATGATTTTTCAGTTCGGGATGTTTTAGTGTGGGGTAGTTCACCAGATCAACTGTATAAGGCAGGCTGCTGTCTTCAAAATCGCTTTTCATCTTGCGGATAAACGTATCTTGCACCCCTTCGTTCATTATTGCCAGATCAATATCACTGCCTTGTTTGTACGTTCCCTTAGCCCGACTCCCAAATACAAAAACGTTTTTCACATCAGGATATTTTTTAAAAATGTCCTGCAACGTTTTCATATCCCTATCGAAAAGTCCAAAAGAATTTTTTCCCTTTTTATTCATGGAATAATTCTGCATAATCATTTGTTTTTTTCATTTACAAAAAAGAGGTGCAGTTTTCTCAATGCAACATAAGTTTCTCCTCTTAATTTCTTCTCCGAACGTTCAAATTTTTCACCGCTATAATCGTGTGAGAGCTCGTTTCTTATATCCAATCCATCAATCAGCTCTTGCGCATAAGTTATATATTCGCTCTGTTGTGCCAGTCGCAACGTATCCTTGGGCGAAGGTTTAAAAACAAATCCTTTTTCTTCCAAAAAATCTTTCATCACCTTCCACGAAAGATCGAGTGTGAACTCAAAACGCTGAATCAAACCATTTCTTTCAAGTTCGGTCAATTCTTCCAGCTCCATTGCTTCTTCCAAACGCACATAAGCTTTCTCAAAATTCTGAAATCGCTGTTTCCAGCGTACGTCCTTCGTCTTCATTTTCTCACCACAATTTTCACAAGATCCTTCTGGATTGATTTGTTTAAATGGTTTTCCCCTTCGGCTGCTCCTCAAACCTCGGTACTTTTTATTATCTTCTGATTACCGTGATCTTTGAAGTGGATACTATTTTCTATTGAATGGTTTGTCCCCGCGCCTTATTATGGGGATACGCACACATCAGCACCCGAGTTCCTGGCATGAACAACCATGCACCTGCCACCGAGTGTCGCATCCAGAAACTCCTGCACCCGGTGCATGGTATCTGCCGCCGCCCTGCGGCTGTCTGTGATCCCGTAGACTGCAGGTCCGAATGAACTCATCCCGGCGCCACACGTACTTTCCTGCATCCGTTTGATGATCTGCACGATCTCCGGTTCCTGAAGCGCAATCTCACGTCTCTTGAACCCTACATCCTGTATCCGATTTATCGAATCCCCGAATGCCTCGATGTCGCCTTCGACAACACTCGGAAGCGTCTCCATTAATATGATATGCGAGAGTTTTCGTACCTCCGAAAGTGGGATCGGGCACTCCTTTCCGAAGATGTCCACCTCTCTTGCATCATGCGCACCCACAACACCAGGGATTGCAAGCACGATCTCCCAGTCCGGGAATGGCTGCTGGAACAGGATCGATGCCGGCGGCGACTGTGATGCTGCCGACGGCTTGAATACACCCTTCTCGGAAAACTTATGCCCGGAATCGAGGATGAAACCGCCGCTCTCAAACGACGCGACACCGATGCCTGATGTTCCGCCGCGCCCTACAGCGATTGCGATATCCCGCACGCTCATGCTTAGGTTGTACAACCGGTTCACAGCCATGCCCGCGGCAAGTGCTGCCTGCGTGCCAGTGCCAAGACCGACGTGCGAAGGGGAATCTTGCTCGATGTGGATGCGGACGCCGCAGCCCTCCGGGAGGATCGCTCTCGCGCTCTCGCGCATCCGGCCCGTCAGTTCAGAGTCGCCTGCGACGGTGATCCCATCCACCCCTTCTGCCGCTTCTACCACTTCTGCCTTGATGCGGATGCCTGGCTCTCCGATCGTCAGCCCGATCCCGCCATCCACCCGCCCGATCGATGCGTTGAGATCGATTAAGGTGATATGGAGACGAGAGGGTGTCGTGATCTCGATCGTCATGGGGTGTCTTCTGGCATCCATGGTAAAGATGTTTACGGCTCCATGGCATCGGGCTGTCGCGTCTTATGGTGTGATGCCCTGTGAACGATAGGCTTATGATTCAGAGAAATAACATCCGACCCCTGAACTGAGCTTATTGATCCCCTTTTCAGTTGGCTTGCTCGCGTTTGTGGGATATGCTTATAAGGTCTGGAGAAATAAATAATCATCAATGAAAAAGATCACGATCCTGCTCGTGTCCCTCTTATCCCTCATGTATCTTCGCACATTCGTCTGGCTTGCCAATACATGGTTCACTGACCAGGTATATTCTCACGGCGTATTAATCCCGATCGTCTCGTTATTCTTCGCATGGAGAAGCGTGAGAGATAAAGACATGCGCGATACTGATCCTTTCAAACCCGGAATAATCCCCTTGACATTCGGCATTATTCTCTACATCATCGGCTCCATCATGATCTTCCCCTTCTTATCCGCGATCTCTTTTCTGTTCGTACTCTGCGGCTTGATCCTTTATCTGTATGGAAAAGAGATGATGAGATCGCTGCTATTCCCTGTGCTATTCCTGATATTCGCAATCCCGATCCCGGTGGTGCCTGCTATCTCAGTCACCCTCCAATCGATATCAGCACGCTATTCCGCGCTGACTCTTGAAATGCTTGGAGTCGCAGTTATACAAACAGGATCTGAAATCCAACTCACGGATTGTTCATTCTCTATCGGTCTGCCCTGCAGCGGGATGAATACGCTCATCTCATTACTGGCGGTATCTGCCATTTTCGCTTACCTATTAAAATGCCCACTTCTAACAAAAACCGCTCTTTTCTGCATAACGATTCCAGTCGCAATCGTTGCAAATATCATCAGAGTCACCGCCATAATCCTGATCGCGGATCATCATGGCGCGGAGGTTGCAATGAGGTTATTCCATGATTTTTCCAGCCCTTTTTTATTTATCATCGCATTTATATCCCTGATAATCATCAGTAAATTAATGAAATGCAGGATTGGGGAAAAAGGAGGACAGAATGAACTTCTTTAAAGAATATGCCCCGATCATTGGACTTCTGGTGCTTACATTAGTAATTGTCATGCTCTTTTCGAATCAGTCCATGCTCTTTTCCAAATCCGCCACCGCGATCGACACCGAACTTGCACGCGCATCAAGAGACGCAATGACGGTTCGAACAAGGATGGATCTCGGAAGCGATGACTGTATGAATGAATTTCCAATAGAGATAGGTCATTGGAGGGGATCTAATTACAATACTGCTAATCGTGCATCTGGATTGGATGCAGACGTCATGCTTATGCGTGCATATACCAATCCTGAATCGTATCAACCCTTATTCTTCCTCATCATCCAATCGGACAATCGTTCAAGTTTCCATCCGCCAATCGTCTGTTATCCTAGCCTTGGATACACGATAGAGGAGGAAGGTAAGGAGAAGGTACCTGTGTCTATGCAGAATGTGGGCTGGGAAGAAGAGTTTTCTATATATAAGAAAAGTGAAGAAGAAAATAAATCAATCTCCGTCAAGAAACTCGTTGTGGTAAAGGAATCGAAGGGAAAAATCACAGAGCGAAGGGTTGTTCTGTATCTCTACCTGAACAGGGGTTTTACCTCAAATACCATTACGATGATCCGGGTTTCTGCACTCGCCCCATTATCCGGATCTTATGAGAATGTACTCGAAATGGAGAAGGAATTTTTGAGTGAGGCATTTCCACACATGTTTGAGTTCAAAAAAGAGGAAAAACTCATCATATACCAGCTCATGGATCTCGGTTTGTGGGGATGGTTGCTCGTCATCGTGTTATTCATGATTCCGATCCTGATCATCTGCTATCCGAGATTTGCAAAAGGTTAATGTCTCCGTCCTGCTACGCACTACCGCATTCAAGCGTAAAAAACATAGTGGGTCTTTTGAATTTGTCCTGGTCGGTTGAAAACGTGACGCCAATCAGGCAGATACAAATATGATTAGATGGGGGTAATCAGTGAAATTGGTGTTAATCTGTGGATAAAAAACAGTATTAGCCACAGATTAACGATGTAAATGGATTTTCAGATCGATAGTGCTCCATTCTAACAGTTGGGGTCGCGTAAGACAATCCGACGTTCCCAGAAAATAATAAAAAGACTCTTGGTTACAGTATGCCCCATGTCCCGGATAGGGTAGTCTGCATATATAGTGAAGTTCCCTGACAGTGGTTTAGGTACCCGAGTAGTTACATTTTTTGTACAATGGGATCACAAGTCACTGGTTAAAGAGTAAGCAATCATGAAACAATACAAACTTTGGATCAACGGCGAATGGACTGAACCGGAGTCTAAAAATACAATCTCAGTAACTAACCCGGCGACAGAAGAGAGAATCGCAACCGTCGCAGACGGTGGACGCGTGGATGCCAGAAAAGCGATCGATGCAGCGCGTGACGCGTTCGACAACACCGACTGGAGCTGGAACCACACACTCCGGAAGATCGTCCTCCTGAAAGCAGCAGAACTCCTCCGCAAGGACGCGGATCGACTCGCACGCCTTGAAACGCTGGATAACGGAATGCCGATTGGCTGGGCAACGCGGTTCGTCCCTGACGTGGCAGACTTCTTCGAGTATTACGCGGGTTTCACAGAGCCGCTTGTCGAGGAACTTGGCGCCCAGAGCACCGTCTACTACGAGCCAGCCGGAGTTGCTGCAGGGATCGTCCCGTGGAACCTGCCGCTTAAGATGGCGTCATGGAAGGTTGCGCCAGCACTTGCCGCGGGAGATACGATCATACTCAAGCCATCAAGCCAGACCCCTCTAACAGCGCTCGAACTTGGCGAGATATTTAGCAGGGCAGGATGCCCGAAAGGTGTGGTAAACGTGATCACTGGACAGGGGAGCGTTGCCGGGGCAGAACTTGCGGGAAGCGCAAAGGTCGACAAGATTGCGTTTACCGGGGGAACTGAGACCGGAAAAGAGGTCATGAGAGATGCGTCAGGGAATCTCAAGAAGATAACGCTCGAATGCGGTGGGAAATCCGCAAACATAATCCTCGGTGACGCAGATATAGGAAAGGCGGTGAAGGGTGCCGTCTTTGCGATGTTTTTTAACGCGGGGCAGGTATGCACCGCGGGTTCGAGGCTGCTTCTACCAGAGAGCATCCACGATCGGTTCATGGAACTGATGGTCGCAGAGACGGGACGGCTTGTGATCGGGGACGGACTCGACGATCCTGACATGGGACCTGTGATAAGTCCCGAGCAGATGGAAAAAGACTTGAGATACATCAGATACGGGATCGAGGATGGTGCAGAACTCGTAACCGGTGGAAAACGTCTCGACCGGGCTGGCTACTTTGTCGAGCCGACGATATTTGATCACGTGGAATCGGGATCGCGTATCGCACAAGAGGAGATATTCGGACCGGTGCTGTCTGTGCTGACGTACAGCGATGAGGCGGAAGCTATCGAGATCGCGAACGATACAAGGTACGGGCTTGCCGGAGCGGTCTGGTCAGAGGATGTTTCTCGTGCAAAGAGGGTTGCAAGCCACATCCGGGCAGGAACGGTGTGGATTAATACGTATCATGGCGCTCCGAAGTATGCGCCGTTTGGCGGGTATCGCGAGAGCGGGATTGGCAGGGAGCTTGGGATGCATGGTCTCAAGGGTTACCTCGAAGTGAAGCATATCATGGTCGGGTGAAGGAGAAGGTCTTCCCGGGAGTTCGGATCAGGGGGTCCCCGCCCGGGTTGACAGCCCAACTTAACCCGGCATTGTGGGTTTCACAGGCTACAAAATCTCTTTTTTCTGAAAAAATCATAACCAGTGCCACTGATATACGCCGATGACTGGTACAAGGCTCATAAGATCGCGTACACTTTTCGCGTTCAGAACTTCTCTTCGAATCTTTTTACATTTTCGTCAATCTTGCACTGATAAATCATTATCGGACTCGCCTCTTCCGCATTCTTCTCTCGATAGATCCTCAACGGTCCATCTTTTGTGTTGATAGTAGAATAAAACCGGAATAGCGTAATTTCGTGCGGAGAGTATCTTTAACGTTTTTACAATCGTAAAAAACCGAGATTGTCACGCCATCTGGTGCTACATACGATTCCATGAGTATGTTCAAGTAAGTTGTAGATAAAATCTGTGTAATCAGTGTTAATCTGTGGCTAAAAGCTTTTATCAGCCACAGATTTCCCAGATGGACACAGGTTAAATGTTATTTGCCCAAGAGCGAGATTCATTCAAGAGATTTCATATTATATCTGGGCTTATCCAATCGCACCACCGATGAAGATATGACTTAAACGCCATATACTGTGACAGCCCCAAAAAAAACCGAAAAGCTTTTATAGGTGGTACAACGAAGAGACATTGTAGCATACTCGTATGTCCCTGCTACCAATCATAAATGGGGTATACGTGGGCGAAGATAAAGCAAAAAGGGTGGTAAATATGGATATAAAAGTGCGAAATAGAAGAGGGAGCCGTAACATAAAGCCTTTGGGATTTTCCATTTTGGTTGCAGTGATACTTGTGCTGTGTGCGCCAAGTGCATTAGCTGCTTATCCGGATTCTAATGGTAATACCAAGTATGAATGGATTACTAATGTGAATTTTTCCGAGATAAACGAAACTACCGGAAAAGAAACCGATGGATATGGGAATTATACAAATATAAGCGCAAGAGTAAGTAGAGGTGTCTCATACAATTTGTCTGTAACGATTCATCCTGACGCTTTTGCCTGTTATATAACAGCCTGGATTGATTGGAATCAGGACGAAGACTTCAACGATACGGACGAAAAATTTGTAGTGGCAAATGGGAGTTATACTGGCGGACCACATACAGTTTCTATTACTGTTCCGAATGGGTCGACAACAACAACACGAATGCGTGTTTCTCTAAAAGAGGGCTCAGAACCGCCCTCATACGGCCCCATCGGCTACGGCGAAGTAGAAGATTATAGTGTACAAGTTTCTGATCCCGAACCCCCGATCCCCGAGCTTCCAACGGTAGCACTGTTCTCGATTGGGCTGCTTCTGCTTGTGGGATATGTACTGCGAAAGAAATGACGGTCGCAGAGACGAGACGGCTTGTGATCGGGGACGGACTCGACGATCCTGACGGATCATCGAGGATGGCGCAGAACTCGTAACCAGTGGGAAACGTCTTGACCAGGCTGGCTACTTTGTCGAGCCGACGATATTTGATCACATGGAATCGGGATCGCAAACGACAAGGTACGGGCTTGCCGGAGCGGTCTGGTCAGAGGATGTTTCTCGTACAAAGAGGGTTGCAAGCCACATCCGGGCAGGAACGGTGTGGATCGATACGTATCATGGCGCTCCGAAGTATGCGCCGTTTGGCAGGTACTCGCGAGAGCAGGATTGGCAGGGAACTTGGGATGCATGGTCTCAAGAGTTACCTCGAAGTGAAGCATAGCATGGTCGGGTGAAGGAGAAGGTCTGCCCGGGAGTTCGGATCAGGGGATCTCCGCCCGGGTTGACGATCCTTAACCCGGCATTGCTGGTTTCACAGGCTACAAAATCTCTTTTTTTCTGGAAAAAATCGTAACCAGTGCCACTGATATACACCGACAACCCTACTTCGCACCGCCACAACTTGAGCTTTTTCAAACTGCTGAAACCATGGTGTAAGTGAAGTGGTATCCGTTTAGTTCAGACACTTAACTGGTAGTATCTTTTGGGTGGGGTCTCACAAACCGTAGCCATTGTACGCACCCAACCTGATAACCTATCGTATGAGGGAACTATTCTTGCTTCAATGGTCAGAGTCAGATGGTTAACGAGAAATTAAGGTGGGTAATATGACCTGCCTCTACATGCGCATGCCGGGTTTGTACAACATAGTTCTCCGCGTTGACCATAATGGCGTAATCTCCCGGTACGAGATCATCAAACCCGTATTCACCTTGTTCATTCGTCAGGGCAGCAATATCCTCATGAACAGGACTGTCGCCGGTTATCATCACACTGGCGTCGACTACTGGCTCACCTTGTACTGTTGTTACCTGTCCTGCAATAGCTCCTTTGTCTGTCGAATTGACCATATTTTGTAAAGCCAATACACTAATTACTATGATGATGCTTGACATGATCAATATCACTTTTTTACTATTGTACATAATTCCATTTATTACTACTTAGCCATCAATCTTACTCACAAGGCAGTGTAATATGACTTGCCCTTATTTGTGTGACCTAATTTCCCCTATAAGCGGCGGTCACCGGTCGTCATCGCACTGACCTCGACATCCGTTGTCCTCTTAATTGTTTTTCCCTTGCAAGTTCGTGCTTCCCATGTTTCCTGTAGATTAATTGCTTCTGCGACACAATCTACAGGAGACATGGGAGGGTGCCTGATGCGATAGTATTTCAGGTTCCCTGCACGTGCACGGTGGACCCATTTCGAATAAAGTATCCAAATGGTTCCGAACTATACATGCTTCCACTTCTTGATGTTCTTGAAGACCGGCTTAGCAATGCGTGTGGCAGAGTTTCCGGACGCTGAACCGTTGGTGTGAATACCAACCACATGGCGCTTGCCGTTCCTCAACCGCCATACCGGTGCACCGCTCTGTCCACCAGCAGTGTCGATATTGTAGACGAGTCTTCTCGATGTAACCCACTTGATACGACGTGCGTGCCACCACTGTGTTCCACGGGGCTTGTCGCCTGGATACCCTGAGAGGTTCACAGTAAGACCAAGCAGTGAAAAGTGGCTCAGATTCGCATAACCAAAGTATCCGAGTCGATTGCCGTAAGCACAGTTGCGCGGTAGGATGATCGCGCCGTAGTCATGCGATCGCCTCTTTTTCCGTGTCCAGCCCTTCACACTGCGGAAACTCGTGGCAATGCATGACCCATAAGGTCGTCTCGATCCATTTCTCCCAGGGATCACCTCGATACTCTTGGCCCAACCACCATGACGGTGCATGTAAACGCAGTGACCTGCAGTGATGACCGTACGCGGACCGACAAGCCAACCTGTGCCGATCCACCTACTACCATCCCTGGCTGTCATTATCAGCGAGCAGATAGTGCGCCATGGATACGCAGTGGTGTTATTAACCTGAATACGGTCAT
Organism: Candidatus Methanogaster sp.; assembly: GCA_003194445.1. Lineage (GTDB taxonomy): Archaea > Halobacteriota > Methanosarcinia > Methanosarcinales > Methanogasteraceae > Methanogaster_A. The sequence goes on along the minus strand of PQXF01000001.1, from coordinate 177,481 downwards.
CTTTACCGATCACGACCTCGGCGGTTGTTTGGCTGATGCTGGGCTGTTGTCGTGCCAAAGCAATAGTCGTAGGATCGGCAAACTCCGCGTACCACGCGTCCAACATACGTGCTTCGTCGGTCTGGGCTTCCTCGCGGCTCATCTCCAAAATACTCTCATCGTAGCCTTCCATCGGTTCTAACTCAAGGTCAGCTTCGACGGCGGACGGTGCCCCTTCCTCACCATACTCCGGAGGCTCCAAATCAACTTCGCCTGCTATGGGCTCATCGCTGGAGACTTCATCATGGTCTTCAAGTTCCCCGGCTTCTGTTTCGTACTCATCAGCCACGCTGGGCTCAGCCTCTGCCTCAATATCCCCCTCGACCCATTCAAGCTCGTCTTCTATGTCTTCAATGTATTCCTCTGAAAATACCTGTTCCTCTGTGGATTCTTTGGTCATATATCATCTCTCCTTTTGGTTTGTGTTCTGTTGCAGCCACAACTGTCACACCCTATCAGCCATGGCGATACTCCATATAACCACAAAAAGTTTATAAAACAATGAGAAACATTGTTTAGAAACATTGTTCCTGTAGTTAGGGGATGTGGTGCAAGACTATACCTCTCTGGTAATTCGCGAGTGCATACACTTGTTCACTCTTCCGGAGGATCCGGTCATATTATGGAAGATTAAACCACAAAAAGCATAGGGGATCATAGAGAGTTGCTATTTCTATCTTTCATCCCTTCTGTGCCACTCTGTTCCCATACAGCTTTCCAAAAAACCCTATTTCGAAAATATCAAAAAGTCTCCGGAGTTTTGGTCGCCGTAACGCGAGATAACGCAAGCACCGACGACAGAGTCGTTACCAGAGACTCGAAGATTATCGGTCGGCAATCCCTGCAAGCGATCGATATCGCCGCAGGAAAACCCATCGATAGGGTCTGGGGATGTGATCACCGACGCCCGCGGGCATGCGGCTTCGTGGCAAACTCCAGGTCGTGCCGGAAGTGTGCGGGATTGCACCAAACAGAGGCGCGTTCATTGATGATTGCGGCACAATCGAATTAATCAGTGAAGACACTCGGATTTTTAGACATCTCGACGATTGCTATACTGCGCTGATTGGATTGGATCAGATCCTCACACGCTCAACCTCATGATCGCATCAGCGAGATCGCCGCCAGCATCTTCCAGTGCTTCGCGTGCCGCATCCTCGCTTGCACCTGTCTGCTCGATCACGAGTTGCACATCCTCCGCAGGTATCGCAAGTTCCCTTGCACGCTCATGCGGCGTGCCCATCAGCTGGTAGGTCTTCGTGCCTGCCGCATCCATGATCGAAACCGCGGCATCATCAAAGACGATCTCCGAGTCCGCGGTTTTAATGATCACTTCTTCCACGTTCTCGATCTCTGTGACGCTGATACCCATCTGTTTCATCATCTGCTTCATCTTTCGTGGGCTCATGCCCTTCCCAAGTCCTGGAAACATTTTTTTACACCTCTTCTATCTCTCGAGCTATCTCGATCTATACTATGGTCTATGGTTTCGAGTGACATATAATGGTAACGCGATCGCCTCGTCTTCATGAGGTCTTCGCTATGTTCTGCGGGATGTGCGAGATTCAAATGACATTTCATCGTCACTGGAAATTTCATCGTTCGATTGGGGGCATCAATCTATTTTGTGCATCGATTCTATAGCAAAGATTTATATAGCGTACATACCGAACTAATCAGGGTCATAGCGAATGATCACAAGTCAGAGGAGGGTAAATAATGAGTGAATTCATAGACGAGTTCATCGGAACATGGAAGAAAGTGATAACCACGCCAGGTGACTTCTTCAAGGAGATGCCGACATCGGGCGGGTATGAAGAGCCGCTTAAGTTCGCGGTCGTAAACTACCTAATATCGGGTATCGGGATAGCACTTATCACATTTGGCAGCATGTTTGCAGCAGTTATTGCTGCACCGATATTCGGGATTATCGCGCTGTTCATCTTCGGATTGATGTTCCATATCTGCTTCAAGATCGTTGGTGGGTCCGGAAGTTACGAGGGCACGGTTCGGATAATGGCTTATGCATCAGCAGTGGAAGCGATTTCGTGGATACCGATCATCGGTTGGATCATCGGACTTTATGCGATCTACCTTGGAATTGTTGGCGGAACCTTTGTCCATAATATCACGACATTGAGGTCTGCGATAGCGATATTCATACCGATAGTCGTGCTGACAACAATCGCGGTATTGTTGATCGTGGTGCTGGGTGCGGCGTTCCTTGCGGCACTTGGAGCAGGCGGATACTGCGGATACTGAAATATCCGATAGAGGACATGCGGTTAAACACAGATCCTGCTTGAAGTTTCAGGGTCTGTTTTATTTTTTCCACCGTCCAATCACTATCAGTACATGAGCAGATGCCAGAAACGCACTTTTGCGATCACACCACCAGATATCGCAGACTTCCTTTCCACGCAGACATAAGCGAACCAAGACGTGCCACACTCTCCTGATCGATCGGCATAAACATCATCTCAGGGCGATGTCGCTCAACATGTCCCAGAAACGGGTAGAAATGCGACATCAGAAACTTAAAATCGCTGATCAGCACGATCGGATCATTGTGGCTTGTGTTTAAGTGTGGCAGCACCGAACTCACATCGGTTCCACCTCCCGCGGTCATAGACCGCAGTGCAGCGATGTCGGTCTGAGATGCGCCTGCATTGAAAGTGATGATCTTTGTCCTGGACTTGAAATACCTGTGGATGGTGTTTGCCAGCATCTTTGCCGATGTGATCGATTTGGTCATGCTCGAGGAGGTGTCAACAAGCACCCAGACCGTTTTTCGCTTCTCCAGTTCCCGCTCGAGCCACATATTACTTGAATCGAATAGAATGAGACGTTTCTTGTCGGCAAGTGACATGCTTGTGCCACGGTATCGTGTTACGAGGCGCGGTCTCTCGATTCCAAGCCCGCGCTCGAGAAGGGCTGGCAGTTTCAGTTCCCGCGCCATCCCGGCGCATTCGGCTTCATCGTATTCAAGTACACCCTTCCCGCTTCCGATGCTCATGCCATCGATCTTCTGGGCGAGGGTCTCTGGCGCAAATTCGCAGAACTTCTCCTGCTTGATGTACTGCGGCGTGCGCTCATGGATCACATCGGTATTCTTCTTCATCATCCGCCACGGCGTGTTGTCCGAGCGCCAGACCGAGCTCAAAACGCCTGCCAGCGCAGATGCCGACTCGACAAACTCGGTAAACCGCTTCTTCGTGAGATGCTCTGCCGAATCTGCCACGAGACTAACAAGGTGCCTGAACTGGTCAGATCCTGCGAGTTTTGTTATGCTTTCCATGATCTCACCGTCCCAACCCGGATCACGATCTCTGTCCCGCCCTCTGTCTCTGTTTTGATCTTGGTTTTGGTATGGACGCCCCTCACGAAATTCCGGGAATGTGTGTGGATGCCGTGACAGCAGGATGAGCATCGCTATGGTATAGGCATCGTCACTCTTCGATTCTGCAAGCGAGTCTATGAGCGACGCATCCATTGGCTCGTAAGCACAGGTATCCATCCCGCGGTTGATTGCATAGTCAGAGACGATGTTTGTTGCGAAATGCACGATATCCGCGTCCAGGTACTGCCCGCTCCAGATGTCGGCATCGCTTATCTTCTCCGCCTCTGTGATCTCGCGGTAGCCCGCGATCAGATCGTTTATGTGCGGCAGATGCGCGATCTCGTGGCTTGCGAGCAGTCTTGCAAGATCGTTCTGATCGCTGCGGGTCTTGATGTAGAGGTCGGCACGCCTGGACGCTGTAAAGACATGGATGTAGGAGGAGGGATCCGAATCACCGGTTTCAAGGTATTTCAGTCTGATATCATAATTGGACACCAGTTTATCGATCAGTTCGCTTAGCAATACAAACATACTGCCGGGTGCTGGCTCGCTATCTCTATCACTCACACTCACGGTTCCACCCCGGTAGTTCCAATGATGTAAAGGATGCCGTCTAAAAATCCAGTGATTTCCGCCGATTTACTCGATTCGCGCCATTCGTTTATTCGTGGCATTCGTGACTGTGAGCGTAGCGAGCGAAGCCGTTGGCATAAAATCAGCACCAAGAGATCACAAATAGTAACGAATGACGCGAATTGCATGAATTGCACGAATGTTCGAACACGTGCACACCACCATAAAATCAGAGCGTTTTCACTGGAGTTTGCGATTGTGCCGATGCGAAGCACCTCATAACCGAAGAGACGAGAGGCTATTGGGAATGATCCGGTTCCGCCAGATGTTTTTGAGATCACGTTATCCTCTTGATATCCTTGTTACACATATACGTAATATCTCCGTATATGCTCCAAAAGTTGTTACAATTTACCGCAAGCGTTCGCAAAGAGCCTTCCACTCAACCACCATAACGCAATAAGATTTTAGTTACATGATTACCATTATCTTCTGAAAAAGGGAGAACCATGCTCACAAGCACATACATCCACATACCCCGCATCGGGAGTACGATCGAACACCGGATATGGTCCTGCGGCATCAGGACATGGTCCGAGTTCGCAGAACACCAAGACGAGATACCCATATCCGATGCAAAGAAGACGACCATCCTTGCAGGGATCGATGAGTCCATGCAGCGCCTCATTGCACGTGACGCTCGATTCTTTGCAGAATCGCTCCCGAAATCCGAGCACTGGCGCGCATACCGCGATTTTAAGGATAAAATTGCCTTTGTGGACATCGAGACCACAGGTCTATCTCCGAACTATGCCCACATGACCGTTGTCGGGATATACGATGGCAAGAGCGCGAAGACCTACGTGCGCGGGATCGACCTTGACGAGATCGTCGATGCGTTTGCAAAATACGATTTTCTGGTGACCTATAACGGCGCACGTTTTGACCTGCCGTTTATCAAGCGAGAGTACCCGGAGATCGAATTTGACCAGTTGCATACGGACCTGATGTATCCTCTGCGGCGCATCGGTTACGCGGGCGGTCTCAAGGCAATCGAGCAGATGCTCGGGATCAAACGGAGCGAGGATACGACAGGGATCACCGGATTTGATGCAGTCCGGCTCTGGCACGAGTACGAACGCGGCAGTGCGGATGCGCTCGAACTGTTGCTGAAGTACAACCGGGAAGACATAGTGAATCTTGAAACGATCATCGAACTTACGCATCCCAGGTTCGTCGAAGGTGCATTTTCAGGTGGGACCGCGGTTGGGGCTCGGTGACGGTATGAGCTCTAATACGCTAATACGCTTTTTAATTTTTTTCCGGTCAAAATTTTGTTAAAGTTTGGTTTTAAGAGATCATGAATGCACAAGTTCGGGCAAATAACCTGAATTTGGTTATCACCGATTTTTTCTGATCTATTATCGGAAAGATTGTACTACCGCGGCAGAAAGTATAACCTGACCAATCAGCGGGTTAGATGAAGAACTCCTCGGTATGCGATTCGGACATGTCCACATCCCTATCCGTTTCAGTCCATGCGCCATGCTTCGCACTGACAAGGGTGGTGTTCTCGGCAGCGGTGCTGCTGAGATGGTGATAGATGCGGTCGGTCACCAGAATCCTGCTGCAGAGCCCGGCAGAATCGGTACGCGGGTCCGATCCGCCGTACCCTGATGATGCATATACTATATGCCCATCATCGGTAACGCGGACGTCAGCGCCTCCGACCGGGGTTGTACCAGCCATGACCTTCACATAAAGATAGTTTCTGACAGAGAGCATGGATGAAAGACTGACGCCAATCGTCTCAAACGGCGTCTCAATCGCGCTTCCTGATGATGCGTACTCCAGCAGGAAGTCGCGAGAACCGATATTGCGGATGGTGGTGCCGCTTACTACGTTTCCGGTACTGGCTCTTGACATGACCAGACCATACTCGGCTGAATCTATCAAACAACTGGTTATTTCATTTCCTTTGCTGTTCATGGTTATAGAGACTCCGCTTTGCAGATTCGATGTCGCGTTACAGTCAGCCACCATGTTTCCATTGCTTACGTGAGATATGATGATGCCATTGTTGTTATCTTTCGCATCACAGCCACTCACCGTGTTGCCATTGCTTGTGTGAGATATACGGATGCCGTCTTTGTTATCTCTTGCATCACAACCGGTCACTGTGTTGCCATTGCTTGCGTGGGTTATGTATATACCAGCTCTGCTATTCGAATGCGCGCCACAGCCATGTATCATGTTTCCATTGCTTGTCTGAAAGAGGACGATACCATCTATCAGATTCGAATGCGCGCCGCAGTTTCGTACCGTGTTACCTCCGCTTGCCTGAAAGAGAATGATGCCATTTCTTATATTCGATGTTGCGTTGCAGTCTTCTATCGTGTTTCCGCTGCACATCTTCTGCAGTATAATTCCGTTATCCTTATTCGAATACGCGTTGCAGCCGATTATGCTGTTGTTATCGCATGACATGAAGGCGAGGATCCCTTTTCCCTCATTGGAATATACGTCGCAACCACTTATCGTGTTACATTTACATGCTCTCCAGAGGTATATCCCACAATTGCTGTTCAAATGCATGGTGCAGTCGTTTATCTTGTTGTGGTTGCACGATTTCGAAAGATGGACGCCATCGGTGTTTGAATACGCATCGCAGCCACTTACCGTGTTATGGTTACATGATTTACTGAAATATATCCCGTAATCGCTGTTCGAATGCATGGTGCAGTCGCTTATCGTGTTGTAATTGCAGGACATCAACAGATGGATGCCATTGGTGTTTGAATGCATGTCGCAGCCACTTATCGTACAATTCTTGCTGATCGTCATGGCTATTCCGTCCTGGCTGTTTGTTATCGCAAATCCACTGATATCGACATTAGAAGACCTTACATCCAGTGCAGTCCTGCCGTTACCATCGATCGTCACAACATCCTTCCCCTCACCTTGCAGTAAAATCCCCTTCTTCACAGTAACGTTCTCTATATATGTGCCGTTGTACACATAGACCGTATCGCCAGTGCCTACACTGTCAACAGCAGCCTGTATCGTCGGATATGTGCTTGGCACATACACCGTAGCTGCGGACGCTGTTCCTGCAGCTATCACAAATATGGCGATGATTATCAGAATACATTTGGTCATGGTCACTCTCCGCTACATAGTTATACCACTACTAACTACAAAATACCCCCCATATATAACTTGCGCAACGTATGACCCCACCCACAAGAGAGCCATAATAAATAACAGGATCATCCGGATTGTTGGAATCATTCTTTCCGGATGCAACAGGCACAAGACTTGAATCAACGGCAATATCGAGATATCCCCTACACCCAATAAGCCAACCCCTCTTCAGAGGAAGATTTTTTATCTGCAAACAAAGAATGTTAACGCATGAATGTTGTAATCACTGGCGGCTGTGGATTCATCGGATCGAATCTCGCCCATGAACTGGTGGAAGTGGATGAAGTCACGGTTATCGACGATCTCTCTACCGGCAGACCGGAAAATAACGAAGATTTGCTCGATAACGAGAATTACAGATATGTGGAAGGTAGTATAACCGACTTAAACTTACTCAAACAGGTTTTTGATGGCGTCGATTACGTGTTTCATCAGGCAGCGATCCCGTCAGTACCCCGCTCGATAAAAGACCCTGCAAAGACGAATGAAGTGAACATAAGCGGAACATTAAACGTCTTGATCGCAGCGGATCAGGAGGGTGTTAAGAAAGTGGTGTATGCATCATCCTCATCAGTCTACGGCGAAACCCCGGTCCTTCCAAAAGAGGAAGGGATGATACCTGACCCGCTCTCGCCTTATGCAGTATCCAAACTGGCTGGTGAATACTATTGTAAGGTCTTTGCCGAGATATATGGGTTAAAGACCGCCTCTTTAAGATATTTCAACGTGTACGGGCCAAAGCAGGATCCATCCTCTGAATACGCGGCTGTGATACCGAAGTTCATAACGCGCGTACTGAATGGCAAACCGCCCGTGATCTGCGGGGACGGAGAGCAGACACGAGATTTTACCTTCGTGAAGGATGTTGTCAGCGCAAACATCCTTGCGGCAGGGAGCAGCAAGACAGGAGTGTTTAACATCGGCAGCGGTGCGCGGGTGAGTGTGAATGAACTTGCAGCAGCGGTAATAGAAGCATCCGCCACCGGTACCGACCCGGGCATATTACATGCGGAGCCAAGGGATGGGGATGTGCGGCATTCGCTTGCCGACATATCGCGGGCTAAGTCTATCGGATATGAGCCATCTTACGCTCTTACAGATGGACTCGAAGAGACGATCAGGTCGTTTTCGGTGTAGAATATTTCGAGGTTATCGCGGATAAGAGTAGATGAATACCGTACAGAAGATAGTTAAGAACACCGCAGCACTATTCGCGGCCCAATTCGCAGTCGCGATATTATCGCTTGCATTAGCCATCGTCATCGCCCGGAGTTCAGGGGACGTTATCTTCGGCAAATATTCCTTTGCGCTTGCTTTTACGTCGATCTTTGCCGTCTTCTCGGATTTAGGGTATAATACGCTGCTGATCAGGGACGTTGCAAGAGACAAATCACAGGCAAGCAAGTATCTGAGTAATGTCCTGCTCATGCGTGCATTTTTGTTCCCTGTAATCTTCACTTCAATCGTGATAGCAGTTAATGTGCTGGGTTATCCGGCAGACACAAAGAACGTCGTATATCTTTTCGGCGTTTACCTGCTTATCCTGTCTTTTTCTGATGTCTTTAAAGTGACCTTCCGCGTCTTTGAAAAGATGGAATATGAAGCAAGTATCACGATTTTCGCAGCCATGATACGACTCTCTCTGGGATTATTGGTTCTGTTCATGGGTTATGGATTGATAGAACTTGCACTGGTCTTTATACTATCAAGTATTCTTGATTTATTATTTTGCTTTGTTGTATGCACGAGGAGGTTTGTGAAGCCGAAGATGGAGCCGGATTTTGGGTTTTGGAAGAGTACGATGAAGGTTGCACTGCCGATCGGCATGTTATCAATCTTTGGTTTGATATATACAAGCATGGATACCGTAATGCTCTCGATGATGAAGGGAGATGCGGTCGTCGGCTGGTATAATGCCGCGTATAATCTGGTTTTAGGTTTCAAACCAATTCCACACCTATTCATGAATGCTCTTTTTCCATTAATGGCTGGTTATTACACATCTTCTACGGATTCGTTGAAAACAGTCTATGAAAAGTCGTTTAAGTATCTATTTATCCTGGGGTTGCCGATTGTTGTTCTGATGACACTGCTTGCAGATCGGTTTATTCTTCTTTTTTACGGTCAACAATTTCATCCTTCGATACTTGCGCTTCAGATATTGTCGTGGGATGTCCTGTTATTTTTTTCATACTTCTGCATGGCATTTGTACTGGTCTCGCTTACTAAACAGAACCGGATGGCTGCTATTGCAGGCTGTGCCGCATTGGTAAATATTATATTAAATTTGGTTTTGATCCCACCTTTCAGTTACGTCGGGGCAGCGATAGCAACGATAATAACGGAAACGCTTCTCATCGCCTTGTTCTTCAGCATCATCTCAAAAAGCTTTTATAAACTTCAGGTAGGCAAGATACTGATAAAACCCTCGATCGCCAGTCTGATTATGGGGGTTGTTATCTATCAATTCATGGAGTTTAATTTAATTTTAGTGATTATTTTAGCAGCAAGTCTCTATTGTTTTGTGTTATATCTAACGAGAGCATTTTCGGATGACGATCTGCAATTGTTTAAGCAGATATTGGGAAGATAAATTTGATCTCTGAAACTGCATAATTCCATTTATATGCCCTTAACCCACTTCCCAAGTCGCAGGATCGGTTTCGGAAAGTGTCTTTTCACTAAATCCATACACGTCCGGATACGTTCGTAGCGATCGCTTGGAAAACGGAAATCGAAAGCCGACACTGGAATAATCTTTTTATGGCGTTTTGTTGTAGAATCGTTCTCGATACTCCCGATATACACCCAGTTCGTCGGATATGCATTCGGTGGTTGATCCTTCTCGATTGCCCGGTAGCGTTCTTCTGTTTCGGGGCTGTCAGGTTCTGCCACCTCATACTGGATGCCGATGAGACTGCCCGGACCGATCCGGTCTGCCCACTTTCGGATCTCATCGGGCGTGAAATATCGCCTTATCCTGTCGGGCGCAGGTCCCGCATGGGGCGGGAGAGTTTCACGAAAAGCTGGAAAGGTTACGAGATAGGTAGCTCCGATCCTGCCGATTCGCTTGATCTCATCAGCAAGGCGATCTGGCCAGAACAGGTATTCGATTATGCGGGCACAGATCACGAAATCGCATATCCTGTCAGGTAGGTTGGACTCCGTGACATCGCCCTGACACGCCCGGATGCGGCCGTTTGAACTGACCTCTCCGACCATACCGGGTGCATTGTCTATCAAGTAAATTTTCTTTGCAATATCTTGTAGTGGCAACGAGAGTGCCCCTCCGGCAGAACCCAGATCAACGACAATCGGCTGGTTCAGTCTCTCGGCTTCACCTCTAATCAGTTCCTGAAAGCGCTTTGTCCGGTAAAGCGTTTTTGTACCGCGATTCCAATCCTTTGCAGTGCTACTGTAATATCGCGAAACTTTCGCGCGTCTAAATAGATCTGCTGCTTCAGAGAATGTGACCATGAGTACTTCGTTTTCAACCGCCATCTGTAACACTCGTTCCCACGCTTTAAGCCGATCTTTGGGCGCAAAACTGATTATATAGTCATGAGAACCAAAACCAAAGTAAGGTCTGCTCTTCAGTAGCACTGGGAATTGTTTGACCCACTCATCGACATCCATGTCCCTGGTATGAAGGAGCCAGTCGTCGGTAGCTATGGGCAAACGTACCAACCCGTTATGGATGAAGTAAGGTTCTTTATGTGTATCACACTCGGCGTTCCATAGAAATCCTCTTTCCCAGAGCGTTTTTAATGTGTTTCGATCCCATTGTGACCTTGGAGAGCGGTATCCACAGGGTATTGGGGAAGCTTTTCTGCACAGATCAATTTCATCGGAGTAGTAGGGGGGTTGCCAGTCGGATTGGTGGTTATAAGAGTGAAAAGCCACTTCCTGGCCTTCCCGGAGGATACACTCTATGAGGACGGGCTGTTCTTGAAATATCCGCCCTACAATATTGTAAGTTGCAGGAACATCGTATCGCTTTTCTAATTCTAAAAATTCCTTTACAACCTTCCGGCATTCCCCGGGATCTGCTTCACTATCGATATCTTGCTCGATATCATGGTAAAAAGTAACCATGTTCGATGCCGCCCCATGTTTCTCGTCTGTTGACCTCATAGATTTGTCTCCGTGTCTTTTTATTAAATACTATCCTTCAAAAGTCCAAGACACCTCTTCTCCACCCCACGAGCCGTCGTTTCATAAGATCTGTTAGTAACACCCCACTTATATCCTTTCTTGCCCATCTCCTCTGCCATTTCAGGATCATCCAACAATTTAATTATCCCCTCCGCAAACGATTCACCAGTAAACTGCACCAGAACACCACAGCCGCTCTTCCGGATAACTTCATCATGTTCCGGTATCTCCTTATTTGCCACAACCGGTTTTCTGACCGCCGTATATTCAAATAGTTTAATTGGTGAACTGAACTTGTAAAAATCAAACGGCGGAACCGGCGATACCCCAACATCTGCCGCAGCAATAAAATTCGGGACTTCATCGGAATAGACCTGCCCTGTGAACACCACGTCATCACCGATACCAAGTTCGCATGCAAGTCTTTCGAGATCGGTTTTGTCATCGCCATCGCCAACCATCAATAGCTTCACCCTTCTCCCGCGATTCTTCACCTCTGAAGTCGCATGAATCAACGTATCCAGATGTCTCATCTTATCCATCGTTCCCACGTATACGACAACACCCGAACCGTCTAAATTATACTGTCTTCGTATAGCGTCACCATCCGCATCCGAAAACCTGTCCGCATCCATACCTTCCGGAAGCGGCAGTATCTTTGATGCCCCTATCCCTTTCTTAATAAAATCCTCTTTTAACCATTTACTTATCGGAAGGACCAGATCCGCGTCACGAAGTGCGTGCATGAGAAGATAAACATTGATCTTTGATATGAGCTGCCAGAGATGTTTGTGATTCGAATGATAAACTTTGTGAAATTCCCCATCCTGTTCGACCGGATTTCCCAGTTCAAGAACAAAAGGAACGCTGTATCTTCGCTTTATATAGAGTGCCAGTAGTGCATCGAAGATGCAATCCCCTGCAAATACCATGTTGTACTGCTCTTGCTTAAAAAGACCGGACACGAAGCGCGCCCTTCGAAGAGCATACACCGTTTTATTGACATAATCCAAAAGACCTTTTCCTGACCTATACGGAACTGCAAAAACAGATACGCCCCCAAGAGTCTCCTTCCGAACTTCTTTTGCCCCCTCAGATGGCAGAACCCATGTAACATCATGACCAAAGTTGGTTATGTAACTTACGACCCCGATCTGCGGTACCACCAGCATCCTTGGGTCATACCGGAGTTCGAATAACATGCACATATTTATTTTTATTCCCATATCTCTGAACCGCTATTATTATATATCTGGCTTTTTCCAATAAAAGCATCTGAAAACTCACTCATGTTATACCATTCGTTCTTTTCTTCAAATTTGCCATTGACCACATTATTATAGCTTAGATAGATATATTCATCAATCTGCTTATGCTCCAGGAAACTATCGTAGCCAATCTGCTCCGGAGGGATCCCTCCCTGGCTTATCAACTTCCGTTTACCGTGCCAATCGGTAGTGTTAATCTGAAAATCCCGCCCTTTACTTTCCGCGATCCATTTTGCAGCACAACTTTCATGGTCATGAAGATATTCCACAGCATATCCTTTTCCTTCGGAGTTTAGGGTGTATATAACCGGTGCGCCGCACATCTGCTGCACCGCACCGGTCGCAAACAGGAAATAAGGTATCAATACCAACAATATGGTCAGACAAGCTTGTAATTTCAGATGTTTCGATATTGTTATGCCACCTAAAACAAAACATACGGATAAGATAACCATCGTCAGTAGGTACAACCTGTAGATTCCATATCCCTGCGAGATGTAAGGAAGCACGACCATTGCCGTCAGCAGCCCAACACATATTAATGTCATTAATAGATATTCCACGTTACATTTTGTTTTTTTATTGGATGCAGCTCCCATCTCTTCGGATCTTTTGAATATTGTGTAGACGCCTATGCCGATAAAAATAAACGTACTCCATGTAATAGCAAGGTTCACTCTGTTCAGTATCGGATATTCGAGTCCTTGACCGAATAATTGCTTTAATTCCGGTGTTCTGGATTCCTCTATAAAAAAGTTGTTTAAATTGCTAATTGTATCCCCGATGAAAGTAACTCCTGCATCAAACGCACCTTCTGTCACCTGAGCGTACCAGAGGAAGATAAAGACAAAGAATATCAACACAAGTTTCAAACTCAGGAGTTTCTCAAAGACGCATCTCTTTGAAAGCGTTTCTGCTCCGAGCCATGCGAGAAGTATTATGAAGAAGAATATGTATGTGGTTGAATAGTGCGATACAACCGTGGAAAACAAAAAAACAATCAACAGGATTTTTTTCTTGATCGGATCGATTTTGCTACTTAAGAAAACCATGACCGTTAGAGCAACGAAGAATATTGCAACATTCGTGCGCGGGCTTCCTGCCGTCACCAAAAAAGCCGATTGTGATATGAAGAAGAAAGAAGCTATGAACGCATATAAATTATTAACATATTCCTTTGATATTATATATATTACCAATGGGCTAAAAGAGCATACTGCGACATAAACACCTTTGAAGAGGTACTCGTGTGCATCCACGCCCATAATGGTTTGGAATATGGTGGGCAGCAACGAGATACTCAAACAAGCATCGAGTATAGAGTGTCCCAGTACGCTCCAGTGCAGATTCCGAAGAGTTGTCCGGAAGAAAATGCCATATTCCGTATGTACATCGTGTCCGCAGATATGCGGAGATCTCAACATGAAAATAAGCAAAAGTGATGTGGCGATCAAGATTATGACAACCGGGTAAAGCCTCTCTGGAAATTCCCGGTTGAAGGTGCAGACGAAAGCAACATAGCATGGAATTAAAAGCAAAAGAAGTAGCAGGAGCAGGTTATTATTTGTTGTATTCATTATGTGCATTCCAAATATGCTTAACGCTGGAAATAAAACTGGAACGATCAAAAACGTCTTTTCCGATCTCTTTAAATCGAGTGTAGATATTGAAAATGCCACATCTTTGTTTAATCCATGTCCCACAATAATAAATATAATTAATATTATATTGAACAAAACCAACAATGAAGTCGTGGATAACGGGGTCAGGTAGCCAAGACTGAGAGCTATATTGTTCATCACCAGCCCAAAGAACATCAGGAATGAGATGCTGAGTCCAACCGATAGCACAATCTCCTCTACAAGTTCTGACTTACCTGGGTTTAGAATTCGGAGGATCAATGCTCCTGGTAAGATCGCGAGAAAGATGAATCCAAGAATTTGCCTTAAGACCGGGATATTTAAAAGAACAGCGATGTCTACCAGAACAAGTACCGATAGCATAGACACGAACCAGCCATTGCGCCCGTACCTCCATATCATTTTTAACCCCTTAAATGTCCCCTATTATTTCCTTATACCTCTCTGTAGCAGCTTTATATGTAAACGTCTGCGCAACCAGTGCCTCAGCACGCCCCATAACACACTCCATATCCGGGTGATCGAGTGCCCGCACCACATTTTCTGCAATGCACTCTGGAGAATTGTCCTGCATAATAAATCCGGTTTCACCGTCTTTTATCACATCTTGTATCGAGCCAACCGGTGTTGCAAGAACCGGCGTGCCATACGCCATCGCCTCGAGCATGAGATTTGGCAGTCCTTCGGTGTATGACGGCAAAACAACCAATTTCAACGTATTCAAGTAATCCGGAATTTCGCCATGAGGGATCCATCCTGTAAGTTTCACTTTATCGCCTAAATTTTCTTTTCTTATGTATTTTTCGATTTCATCTCGTAACCACCCATCCCCCCCTATTATGAATTCCAAATCGTCTTTTTCTTTCATTATTTCCGGAATTGCTCTAACGAAATTCAATGCACCTTTCTCTTCATCCAGACGCCCGATGTAGCCGACAAAATTATCCCTCTTTTTATATTCCTTCCTTATCTTGAGTGTATCAAAGTCTAAAAAATGCTCGTGTGCAATACAAATTTTATTTTTGTGTTTTTCCAAGCCCCATTCTTTGATCAGATCCGGGGAGTAAAGCACGATCATATCTGACAGTGCATAAGCGATGGTTTGCAGACAGATTAGCGGCAGGAGCGCGACGCGTTTTATTTTGTGGGATTTGGCAGTCTCTTTTAAAATAGAAGACGGCACCACCCGTATGGTCTTTTTACCCAGCACCTTTGCGATCAAGACGGGCAATAAAGCGCCCCCTTCCATAAAGAATATGCACACATCCGCTTTTTGCGCTACCTTCGCCATGATCAAAGATATCCTTACCTCTAATAGCAGATACCGTAAAATCCAGACAAATACGTTCGTCGTCGTTTTGTGTTGCACCCCATAAGTTCGGACACCTGACAGATCCGTTTCGACTCTGGCATCCTCTATAGTTCCGGTGATAACGCGAACATCTGAGAATGAACGCAATATTTTTTCCGTATTTGATAAAGGGGTGGCAAACGCTTTACTAACAGGGTACGCAATAACGCACGTTGCCAGGTGTTCTCTGCTCATTTTAATCGGAATATCTGTCACATTGCAGCCGTTTCTACTAACACTCCCTCCATTCTCTTAACAATCCTTCTCCAATCATAGCCTGATTCGACAAGCCGCCTTCCTGCTCTGCCAATATCGCGCCTCAGTTCATCATTGCCATATAGTTCTGATATTCGATTCTCGTAACCTTTTGCATCATTTGCATACATCACGCCATCGCCAGCAACCCCTTTAACTCCTGCTAATTCGGTTGCGATCACAGGCTTCTCGCACGCCATATACTCAAATAACTTTAAAGGAAGGGAGTTTTCTGAGATGGCGCCCCGCGCGAAAGGAATAAGGCAGATATCCATTGCAGAGATGTACTTTGGAACTTCCATATATGGCACCATCCCTGTGAATACAACTCGCGCCTGTACACCGCACCTTTTAGCCAGATTCACATTCTCTTCGAATGTCCCTTCTTTTCCAACCACTAACATTGTTATTTCAGGATCCAGATCCTTCAAAGCAAGAAAAACGGGTTTCAGGTCGACCCATTCCCTGAGAACACCAACATAACCGATGACAAACCCGCCAAGACCGAGTTCCTCCTTTGTATCGTTGCGATCTCTGAAAAGTGTTGTATCTACTCCATTCGGAATAACTTCACATCGGGCACCGGGGATGTTGTATGAGCGCATCAGTACATCGGTTGTTACTGTCACCCGTTCCGACCTCTTGATATTTACATCCATCATAAAATTCCCTATAACTCCGCCGAAAGGTCTCAGCAATCCTGGTATCTGAGGGGATGCCCGTATCATCGCACCCAGATCATCTGCCAGATCATAGACGGTTTTTATCCGTTTGGAAACGAAATATCCGGACATCAGCGTGTTGTAGTTCAGATGAACATCAAAATCTCTCTTTAGAACTTCTTTTACCCTCTTCGCAGAGAACAGTTCCTGCAAGACCGGATTTACCTTCTTTTCGGTGAGATAAAGAATTTCAATCCCTTCAAAGAGATCATCAAAGCCACTGCTGTAGCCTTCCAGATCGTCTTGCCTCCCCTTCCACCAGTCATTTATGCTAAGGATTGTGACCTCGTGATCTTCGGATAGATATCTGGCAAATTGGTGTGGCCTATTGTGCTGCGATTTCTTCAGGTCCACAACCGAGGTCATCAGTATTTTCATGTCATACCTCCTTTGGGAATCTCCACAATCCGCGCTCCGACCCTACCATCGCCAAACGGATGATTCCAGCCCCGCGCCCTTATAAGAACCGTGTTCGTGTCCCATTCCTCCCTGACAACTTCGGGAGCTTCTTCGATTAAAATCTTCTCGATTCCGGCAAGCATCCTTGCGGTCTGTCCTCCGTGCTTTCCCGACCCAACATCCAAATTATACATAGCTTCAGGAAGTCCGAGTTGCTCAAAGAAGACCCGGTCCATACTATATGAATAATGCTGCCCTGTGTGCAGGATAAAGTAATCCAAACCCTGCTTTTCACATTCCCGGATCACCGGCGACATCTTAATCAGTTCCGGTCTCGTCCCCAAAATGATTGCAATTCGCTTCATCGTTGCCCCTTCCCTCTTTCAATCTCGCTTAATATCAGTCCTGTGAACATACTAAACACCCCGATAACGATATACAACACCGATGCAAGTGCAGACCCGAGAGCAACATTCCCACTGGTATTGGCGATATATATGGCATTTGCACCCAGTATCAACCCTATGACTGTAAACCACATCCCTAAAACTCCGAAAAAGAAGAGCGGTCTCTTCTCAGCGATCCATGCAAGGATCCTCTTCAAATTGCTAAATCCATGCCTCCACGGATTCAGTGTTGACCCATTCTCGACATAGATCTCTGCCATAGGCACTTCTATCGACTTTAATCCATGCGCCTCTGCCAGACGTATCATCTCAGCTTCCACTGAAAACCCGCTGCCCTTAAATTCCATCACCTCCATCGCACGTCTCGAAAGCACCCTGAATCCACACTCCGGATCAGTGTACTTCTTTTTGGTTATCGCGCCCAGACCAATCTTTAACACAAACTGACCGAATGGCCGGATGAGCGGCCTCTTACCAATCTTTTTCGATCCGTTTAACTTTCTTGACCCCATCACAAACTCATATTCATCTTCCAAAACCGGTTTTAGAAGTGACGGTATCTCCTCAGGGTCGTGCTGTCCGTCCGCATCCAGTAAAACAAGCACATCCGCATCCCTCATTATCGCCTCAGCTATTATCGTCTGGATCGCAGCAGTCTTCCCCTGGTTTATTTTGTGTCTCACCACGACTGCGCCAGCTCGTTTCGCAAGCTTTGATGTGTTGTCCGTGCTTCCATCATCTACAACGATTACATCATCTGCGTAATCCATTGTAGCGTGTATCAGGCCGCAAACTGAATATTGTTCATTATACGCCGGAATCCCTGCAATTATTTTCGTATCCGCGCTTACCCTCTCTGTCATCCGCTCCTCAAACCGCCCACCCCCACCCAAAGTTTCACGCCTCCTTTCCCGAATGTTCGCATGGGGCCTACAAGAGCGATTAAGCTGCAACATTGAACATACGCGCTGCTCGGCGGTCTTGTCACTGCTGCCGATTGGCCGATGTTCGATGTCAATTTCATCGCGCGTCTCCTGTCTTATATAACTATATGACCAACTCATAAAACTTTTGCTGTTCTACGCACATCCGGAGTACCTACTCTTGAGTCTGTGACCGTCAAGTTTATATGCTATGAGCACAATAACTATTATCATCATGAGATGTGGGGGGAGTGGGGGCATTTCCCGACCACATCTCAAGACCCGATAGGAGGATTTACTTGAAGATGCGCAGCACTGCACTTCCAAAAAAAGGACATGTCCACCAGTATGTATGGTATCTACTGACAATCGCGTGTATATCGCTTCTGCTGTTCGCATTCACATCCGGAACTTCGGCTTTTCCGCGCACATCCGGGGTACATGCGTCTGAGGGGTTGTCTGCTACATGGTCGGGACTGGAAGCTCATGCAGCACCGCTGCCATGTGTCACTGACCTTAACCATACCGCGGGCAGGACATGGATCAACTGGACGTGGACAAACCGGGGGAGTGCAAGATTCACTTATGCGCGAATTTACTTAAACGGCAACCGGCTGCCAGAGATCATGTATCGGCATATGGGATTTGCTTATGGGCTGGTTTACATAAGCGAAATGCACGGTGGTACCACTCCGGAGTCATTTTACAATATGACCGGACTTAAGTCCGGCACCTGTTACGAGATTGGTATATATACGGTCGATGTATCCGGAAATACGGGTAAGACTTGGGTCAACCAGACGGCAGAGACGACGAGGCGTGCTGAATTCATGGTGCGCACATCAGATGGTCTCGAATTTAGTCTCACAGAAGACGGAACAGTCACTGGCATGGCAATAGACGATAACAGGATTCCAATGCTATTCCTACCCGGTGGTTTCTCCTTTGGAGAGGTATCTTCAACCACGCCCGGCATCCCGCTTTCCGGCACGGTTGAAAAGAATACTGATGGCAGCATCACAGAGCATGTAATCAGTTCGGATATTGCGTTTAAATTCGATTACATACCAAAAGACCGATATATCGAAGTACATGGCGATATACAGGATATGCGAGGAGTGGACCGGGCAATTCAGGTGCAGTATGCCCTGCCTGTGGATGCCACCGGCTGGCAGTGGGATGATGATATCAGGAAGGGCAGGAAGATCAAATCCGGGACACGGTACGAGAATGTGTACAAGATCGGGGACGTGCGGACGCAGAACACGTATCCGTTTACGTTTGTCGGCGATGGCAGGCAGGGCATCTGTCTCGCGGTTCCGATGGACATGCCGAGAATATACCGGATCGGGTACGATACTGATGCAGGCGGCTATTTGATTGAGTATGATTTCGGGCTTTCAAACTGCACCGATAAGATCGGGGCGGGTCATGCTAACTTTACGTTTATCCTGTACCGGGTAGATGAACCCGAGTGGGGTTTCAGGGCTGCGGCGAAGAAGTATTATGAGCTGTACCCCGGGTTTTTTGTGAAGAAAAATGACCGGGAGGGGCTCTGGGTTATCGATCACCAGATGAATATACCGGACGTGGACGATTTTGGATTTGTGTTTACCGATTCGCATTGCATGCCCCCATCAGAACGAATCTTTAATGAAATGCATGGCATATATTCTATGGAATATTCCGAACCATGGGGGTACCGAACGTATTTTGACGATGATCCGGCCGAGCCGTCTTATAAAGAAAAAATAGCGAGATTGGATAAAGAGATCGTAGATGGGACCGATCCGTACGAATACGTGATCTCACGAAGCCAGATGGCATCGAGTGTGCTTGAGACTTGTCCGCTTGACAAAAACGGTAACCAATACCTTCTGCCATGTTTCTGGGAACACTTTTTAGAATGGTCACAGAGTTACCCGATGAATCCTGACCCGGACATCCCTGGGTTAAACAGGTTTGATGTCAGCTATCTGGAATACAGCATGGACAATGGACGTTCATCCTCGTTGCACGCTCATAACTGGACTCCCACAGTGGTTGGCTGGCATAACTGGCATATCGCCGATGATGTTTCACGCACTGGCAGCTATTCCGCCAAACTCGACATCGGTGGTACGGACGATGCCACTTCTTCCGTACTATGCAGTGACCTGATCGCTGCATCGCCATCCACGCAATACGTTTTTTCAGCGTGGGGGCGCACGTACCAATGCGGAGGTTCTGCTTTTCCTGCCGTACGCGCAGCAGAATATGCAGCCGACGGCACTTATATAACACAGCGCAATCTGCACTATTGGCACGGGACAAACGACTGGGCGCAGAAGAGTATGGCATTTGCAACCACACCAGATACTGCAACAATAAGAATTTGCAATAATATATATGGTGGACACGGTACTTTCTGGGTCGATGATGTCAGCCTGTCCGTAGCCGGGACAGCTAATAATTTAGTCCGGAACAGCGGTTTTGAATCCACTGAGTACGTCCCTCAATGTGATGGTTTACGTCTGGATTCGCTCTCCGCTCACGGGAGATCTGCCATGCTTGAAAACTACCGGAGGCGTCAGTGGGCATACACGGATCATCCGCTTGTATTTAGTTATGATACCAGACAACCAGTGCTGCTTGGTACATTATCACAACATGAATACCTTGCAGCGATGCAGGCAAATATGAGCGATGCAGGCAAGCGTCTCGATGCGAACATGTTCTCGTACGCATATTCGTTCTATGGGCACCTGATTGACGTGCCGGGTAGTGAAGTCTGGGAACTGCGGATGGACTGTGCTGATGCATCGTTACACCGTACAATGAGTTACCAGAAGACGAATCGCAATCTGTTGAACTGGGATCAATATGGGAACGACCCGATCACGCATACAGAGATGGAAACGTATATCAATGACCAGATGTTCTATGGCATGTTTCCAGGCATCTGGTATGCGTCCGGAAAGCGGGATGATTACTGGGCTGACGCCACGCTGTACGGGCGGGATCGGGGGCTGTTTAAGAGATATGTACCGCTCATAAAAGCGATCTCAAGCGCAGGATGGGAACCCATACCTTATGCGACAGCCGACAATCGCAATATAAAATTCGAGCGATATGGGGGGATTGAAGACGGTTTATATTATACAGTCGGAAACAGTGGTTCTGCTACGGAAAGCGGTGTAGTATCAGTTGACCTGTCAAAATTCGGCTTTGGTGGTGGTTTTGTGGAAGTCAAAGAACTGGTAACGGATGTAACATCTACACAAGAGGTAGTGGTTGGGGGTGTGGTCATCACGGTTCAAGAACTGCACCCACACGAGACGCGTGTGTATAGGATCCGCCCATGATCTGGTTTTGAACAGGGGAATGATTGGACTTCCGAAGTCGGTGAAATCTGTGGCTAAAAACATGTCAGCCACTGACCGCGACAGCGGCGGCGAAGCCATTAACCCGGATGAACGCAGATTACAGATTGTTTGTACCGTTGCATTTATTTAAAGACTGTACGCGATATTGTGCATGTACCATGAAACAGTAGCATGAGATTATACCGCACAGGCACTGCCTGACCCTTACGTGGTGCGAATGCCGACGGCTGGGTATAAACATTCGCGGGGGTTCGTTAATTCGCGCAATACTTGACAGGCTCAATGTACCAAAAACTATAACGGCTTTCATCAACGATTATACAATTATGTCAGCGCAATTGGTTCAGGACGTGGATGAAAGGATTTATCGTACGTTTCGAGACCGATGTAGTGATTTAAACGCTGATCCCGGAAAAGCAGTGACTGATGCGCTCGATATGTGGTTGGAGCACTCTGACTACGACGAGGCGTTTATAGAACGGCAGCGAAAGATCCTTCGGGACGAGGAATTCGTGAGTCTCAATGAGATATAAGATTCTGATATCAGAAAACGGCAAGCGATAGTTCACCGCAGAGGTGATCAGAAGCAAAATCTAATACAGTTTTCCATTTTTCCAGAAAAATGGCTTGTCAGGAAGTCTGCTGAATCTATTAATTACGCTTGGGTATAGGTCTGGGTATTTTGCTTCTTCCAATGGGATATTGAACATATCTTCAGGTTCATTGTCCTCGCCACCCAGTCCAATAACGATAAAAACAGGTATTTTTCGTTTATGTGAAAATTCTTGATATCTTTTCATTTGTTTGGGGTAGCTCCAACTTAGGCGACCCTCTTTAAGCCCTGAACGATATTTACACTCCACAGCAAACTGTTTACCGGTAGGCATATATCTAAACACAAAATCGGGATTCATACTACTTTCAACATATTGTTTCTGGTTGGTTTCAGTAGAATGTGTTTTCTCTGAGATTGCAAAATACTTTTTCGAGAACAGGCCTTGTACATAATCTTCAAATCTCAAACCAACCATGAAAGGGTCATCAGAAAATTCATACTTTATATCTTGCAAGATTTTAATTCCGGTATCAAGAATTCCCATTGTTCTCACACTCCCAAGCGATGTAATCTATTCTTATAGTATACCGACTTCCCAGTATATAACTTTTGTGGTTTTAAGTAGATTTTTTGATTTTATATTACTTATCTAATAGCAAAACATAGGTTTCTGTTTATATCGCTACACCACCCACGCCACAGCCACCAGCAGCGCACCAAGTCGTGCAATCTCATTCGTAGCCCCGATCACATCGCCGCTGATGCCACCGAAGTTGCGGTTTGCAGTCCCGAGAACGACGAGCGACAATGCGATCGCGCTGCTGAGCATTGCAACACCGAGTACGGGCAGACCTATGGTTGCGCATGCATCATGACCAACATACATGCCCACGCCCGCGAAGACGAGTACGCAGACCGCAGCCGAGAAGAGTAGCCCGATTGCAAACTCACGAGATCCGGTCTCATCGATCATGATCGATCCAAGCCCCGGGTGAATACTCTTCCCAAACGCCGAGATCGTAAGCATCGCCTGCTTTGCGCTCACCTCGGCAGCGATCATGACCGCCAGAAACTGATAGCCGACACCGACGGAATCGCGTTCCAGTATCCCGCTCATTGTTGCGAACAATCCGAGAACCGCGATCACGCAGAATACGACCCCTCCGATGCCAAGCGAGACGTCACGCATCGCACCGATCTTCTTTTCGCGTGAACCGTGCGCAACGAACCCGTCGCCAAAATCAGAAAGCCCGTCGAGGTGGTTGATGCCGGTTAAGTAGTAGAGCGAGGCTATGATCATGACCGAAGCTGCCTCTGGCGGCAGAACTGACCCGAAGAGGTAGCCGATCCCGCCAATAAGAAGCCCGATCACCGCGCCGATCACAGGAAAGAGATACAGACGCTTGCCGAGAGCAGCGAGTCCTTCCATGCTGATACCAACAGGGATCGTCGTAAGGAATCCAAGGCACGACCGGGTAGCAAAGAGGAAGTCGCCCACTTATACGACCCCCATCTCTGAGAGGCGGGCGGGCAGATATGTGTCGGTCACGAAATCCAGACCCTTCCCGGCAAACGCCTGCTGCTCGGATTTCTTCCCGAGTTTGATCTGGAGATTGATCTGTTCCTTCCAGTACTCGGTAGCGAACCTCGGATCGGTGAGTTCGCTCTTCAGGGCAGCGATGTCTTGATCTGTCAACTTGTCGGTGGAAAGTGAGTACTCAACGATATCTGCCGGCTGCACGCCAAGAAAGAGCGCCTTGGGGGCTGCAAGGTATTCAGAGAGGTGTGCACTCTTGATCGATCCGTAAGCGACGCTCGCGTAGATCCGGTAACTCCATGGATCGCCGTCTGTGAAGACGACGACAGGGAGTGATAACTCCTCGCTCATCCGTTTGACCATGCGGCGGGTGCTCCTTGCGGGCTGACCCTTCAGGTGCACCAGAACCGCATCATACTCCTCATCAAACCCATTCTCGATCAACCTGGCATACATACCGCCAGTCTCGATCGCAACAACGAGTTTCGCATCGTGATCCTTGAATCGGACGTTGTCCACGTTAAACGGTATCTGGTATCCGCTCTCGCCAACATCCTCCCGGCAGTGGATCTGGCGCTCGCCCCGCTTTGTCTCTTCGAGCAGGGATATGGGTCCGAAGATTGTTGCCCCGTCCTCCTCAGGGCGGATGTGAAAATCCTCCCGCTGGAGCGCGCTGATGATCTCAAGATCCTCGATCAGCCGGTCGCTCTCTGACTGCTGCTTAAACTTCGCGATATCCCAGTTCTCGGATATGTAATAGAGTTCTCGCAGAGTAGATCCGCGATTGTTCCTCAAATGTTCGTTTATGAGGAGTTCTATTGAATATGCCATCTTCAAGAGGTGATACGCGCCCTTTACGGTCTTTGCACTCCGCATGCTGGTCTGATCGCCATATACCCAGACCTCACTATCCTCGTTGTACTCGATATTCTTCTTCGTTCTTGTGGATATCTTGATGTTCGGGATCGTTCCGTTCTCGAACTGGTCGTAGAGATCCTCGATCATCTCGAGCAGTGTCTTCTCTGCGATTTGGTTCTCTATCATGTTATCGCTTCTCGCCTGACGGGTGGCTTTGGTGTTTCAGAGAGGTAATAATATCTTTGATAACTCCCCTTTTGAGATTGGGGTAGAATCCATCACGAGAAAGAGCGGAGATGATTTTCCTGGCAGTTATGTTTCGCAGCTTGCTATGATCGATTAGCATCAGGCTGTTACCATTACCATTGGTTCAGAGGGTGCAACCGAAAACTCCATTGAAAACACTTTGATTTTATGGTGGTGTACACGTCTTCGAACATTCGTGCAATTCGCGTCATTCGTTACCATTCGTGATCTATTGGTGCTGATTTTATCACGAATTCCACGAATAGACGAATGACACGAATCGAGTAAATCGTCGAAAACCATTGGATTTTTAGATAGCGCCGATTCAGGGAAAATCCGAACTTCATTTTCTAAAGCTTCAGGTATATGTTCTCCGTCTTCGATGAGTTCTTCTATTATCATTTCAACCACTTCTCTTATATTTTTTAATGCTTCTTCTCTAGTATGTCCCCACGTAGCACCCCCGATGTCCTCAAGGGCTGGGCAGTAGGCATGCCATCGATCTTCATCCGGTTCGACCACCACCCTGAAAAGATAAGTCCTCGCCTCTGGTTCGCCTTTGGTCATATATGTTGCTTACCTGCATTTTCACATATAAGTTTCGATTCCTGCAAAAAAATCAGCCTCCGCACCAGAGTGACTCGACAGCCTCATGAAACGTTTTCATACCATCACCCCAAGATCCTCCGGATAATTCACATTCAGAAACGTACGCAGATCAGGATCGAACCTCCGAAGCGACTCTGTAGGCACGAATACAACCCTCTCCAGTGACGACATCGCTCCGCGGATGGTATGCTCCCCCATACCAATAGCATCGCGACACGCCCTCACCATCGATTTACCATAGACCGCATGGAGCGGTTCAAGTATCCCGTTCGGATGCTTCGGGATTGCGACATCGCCATTATTCGCCTCTGCACACCCAAAGAGCGCATCAACAACATCCGGATTGACGTAAGGCAGGTCACATGCGAGACAGATCGAATATTCTGATTTCGATGCGCGGAGTCCTGCGAGAATGCCTGCAACAGGACCATATCCGATAACCGAATCGCATACGACCTCTGCACCATCCGGAATCGCTGAAATCGCTGCAAGCGATTCGCGCTGTGCAGAGTCCCGTGCAGCGATGATGATCTTATCCACAACCTGTGAGATGCGACCAGTCATCCTTTGAACCATCGGCACCCCCTCGGTGGATAGCAGCGCTTTATCCTTCCCGAAACGCCTGCTTCTTCCGCCGCAGAGGATGATTCCGGTTCTCATCTCACATCTTGTCCAGTTGTTTCATTATCGCGATTGCCTGCTTCTCGTACTTCGATGATATCCGCTTGTAATCGGCATCTGAAACCGCGCCAGCGTCACGATCTTCTTCCAGTTTATTAAGCACGGCAAGAATCGCCCTCTTCTTCCGTATCAGATCCTCTTCAGTCTGGGAGATCTCCGTGATGATCTCATCCATCTCATCCCAGTCGCCCCCCCTCGGTTCTTTATCATTTTTACCATCCTCGCTGCAAACAGAGCAGGACGCGCATGAGAGTTTGTTTCCACCTTCCTTCTCCCGCAGTCTGTTGTTCCTGACATGGATTATCGGATAGGTCAGCGCAGCGATGACCAGCACTGCAATGATGCCATATACGATCCATTTATCTGTATTAGCTGGTTGTGGCTGTGATGATGCCATCACGTGCAACTCCTTAAACGGCACACCACCTGCCCATTCGTACAGAGCTCCGCCCCCCCTATCGTCCTCAGGATCCTGTCTTATTACCACCCCATTTGCATCTGTCAGTTTGATACTGCCGTCTGTGCTGACATTCAGCGTGAACCTGGTGAGTGGATAATTCATAACCGCTGGATCGAGATTCTTTATAAACTCGCCCGATTCGGTGATCGGTACGGTGTACATTATGGAGTACATCGCCATCGATCGTGGTGCAATCGTTGCATTCCAGTAGAGAACCTCACCCACCTGATCATACTTAACCGGGATTGCGGATGCATTCATGTTTTGGTGCCCCACCTTGTTCATATACATGACCGTTGCAGTCTCGGGGACAATGACGCAGAGATCATCTGTGTGATTTGCATCCCCGTTATTTATGAATACGATAGTTTCCCTGGCTATCGCGGTGTTCCCTTCACCATTGTAGCTCAGATCTATCAGATAGGCTCCTATGACCATATCTTGCATCGCGTACTGTGGGGAACCGACTGCATGGGGGGCAAAGGAGAGCAATAGGATACATAGTAGTATTTTCTTCATCATTGTGATTCCTCGTATTCTGTATTCTAATAGGGCTATGGCGATCTATAAAAGTGTGTCTACATACGAAGTCACCTGCGCCCACAACACAGATAGGGATCGCTGATCACGAATCCGCGCCCATCATGAGTATCCGTAAAATCGATCACGATATTCTGCACCGATGGTGCGATCTTCTCGTCGATAAGCGTCTTAATCCCACCGAGATCGAGTACAATGTCGCGATCGTGCCTGGCATTGTCCAGTTCAAGACCATACATTATGCCATGATCACCCATTCCTGCCACGTATATTCGCAGACCGCAATCGGCATGTTCCAGACTGGCTTCGGCTTTGAAGATGCTTTTCAGTTCATCTGCTGCGGACCTGCTGATCGTTACCACGATTTGCCACCCATTGTGTTTCAAACGGGCTCGAAGGGATTTGAACCCTTGGCGAATGGGTTAAGAGCCCACCGCTCTGCCTGACTGAGCTACGAGCCCGTCTGTACGTGATGTGTTGGGTCATGCAGGATATAAACTTTTGGTGCGCGGGGACTACCCATCACCCATCGCACTGGCACGGGATCACCGTCATCAGTAGCGCTTTTTGCGCATGCAGCCGGTTCTCCGCCTGATCCAGTACGACCGAATGCTCGCCGTCCAGCACCTCGGCAGAGATCTCCTGACCGCGATGCGCTGGCAGGCAGTGGAGTACGATACAATCAGATTTTGCATGACCCAAAAGATCGCTGTTGATCTGGAAACCGGAAAAATCCCGGAAACGCTCCTCCTCTTCCTCCTCATCCCCCATCGATACCCAGACATCGGTGTAGAGGACATCAGCGCCGGATGCCGCCTCGACCGGGTCGTTTGTAATCAAGAGACTGCTTCCGAGTTCGTTAGCATGAGCCACAACCCTCGCATCCGGCTCGTATCCGGCAGGGCACGCTACAGAGAGGTTCATGCCGGTTATTGCGCTTCCAAGTATTAGTGAGTTGCAGACGTTGTTCCCGTCCCCGATCCACGCAATGCGCAAACCCTCCAGATCCCCTTTGCATTCCCGGATGGTTAACAGATCCGCAAGCAACTGGCACGGATGCTCCATATCAGAGAGCGCATTGATCACAGGGATATCTGCGCATCTTGCAAGTTCACGCACAATCTCGTGGCTATAAACCCGCGCCGTGATCGCATGGACGTACCTTGAGAGTACGCTTGCAGTATCACAGATCGTCTCGCTCCGCCCGAGCTGGAGATCCGCGTAATTCAAGTAGAGCGCATGTCCTCCGAGTTCGGTCATCGCAACCTCAAAGGAAACTCTCGTGCGCGTGGATTGCTTTTCAAATATCATGGCAAGACTCAGGCCTTTGAGCGCATCCATATACGAATCACGCCCCTCTTTCATCCGGGCAGCCAGATCGAGGAGGTTATATATCTCCTCGCGCTTTAGGTCTGATGCTGAGATGAGGTGCATCATGCAGTTGTGACCTCGCAGCCGTTCTCGGTTACGATCACAGTATGCTCTGCCTGAGACACGAGCGCATCGGTGACCTCCCGCAGGATGGGGTACGGTTTGATGAGTCCTGCTTTCGTCAGTTGCCTGAATGTGAGATCGATCTTCTCTCCGGAAAACCATCTTCTCGCAAACGGTAGGTTTTTATACTCCATCATCTCCTTTAGCAGCGTCCTTGCTCTTGGAATGCGCGGAAGTTGGGGGTTTTCTGTTGTCACGTGGTAGATTTCCCATCTCGTTGCATCTCTGACTTTTCCTTCCCCCTCAGTCGCAAACGGCTCGATTGCAATCACCTGCCCATCGTAAAGCACGGTTCCGGTGCGTGTACGTACGTTCGGGATGCTTGGTGGGGTATGTGCCTGATACTGTGCAAGTCCGTGTCCTGTGAGGTTCGAGATCGGCCTGTACCCAAACTCACCGATCGCCTCCTCGATTGCTACCCCGATCTCCCTTGTATCGATCCCGGCGTGGATCATACCGATCGCGCTCTCAAGCGCTGCCCTTGACGCGTCCACAAGTTCGGGATGATCTGAAAGATCGACGGTCGTGGCAGAGTCCGCGATATATCCATCAACGTGGACCCCGATGTCGAGTTTTACCATATCCTCACCGAATACTGCTGTATCGTCTGTGCCGGGCGTGTAGTGCGCAGCATCCTCGTTTAGCGAAAGGTTGCACGGGAATGCAGGCTGTCCGCCGAGATCACGTGTTAGATTCTCGGCAAAGACCGCGGTCTCAAGGATGCTCACTCCGACCGCAATTCTCTTCGCGGTCTGCCCCCGCACCTCTGCAAGGATCTTTCCGGCCTGCCGATACTTCCCGAGCTCTTCAGGTGTATAATATGTGTTCATGGTACCCCTAAAAAATAAGGCCGCCCCGCAACGATTGATGCACCGGACGGCAAGCGTTCAAACCTGAATTTCAGTCCAGTTTGAGTATATCAAGTGCTCTGCTTATGTCTTCTGCCTTAACTGTCTTTCTGCCTGCGTGTTTCGTCTCGATGATCGCTTCCTTAGCGATCTTCATTCCAATCTTCTCGAGCTCGTCGGTCAGAGCACTGCGTGCTGATTCGCTGACCCTGATGTCGCCTTCAGATGCAGCCCGTATAAGTCGCTCAACTGGAGCCAGTGGTAGTATTTTCTTTGCCATTTGTTCTTACCTCTTTTTGTGGTACGGTTCCGTCCGCAATCGAACGGTGTATGTTCGGTTTCATTCACCGACACCAAGCATAGAATTATGCACAGAATAGAACCCTATTCCATGACCATATCCATGCATGGTATTGCTATGAACTTACTTTTTGAAATAAGTCCTATATATACTTTTTGATCCACATCTGCGCAGCAGCGAAAAATATCTTTGAGAAATTTGATTTATAGTCTCCTGACATGATGAATCATGCCGTAAAGAAATTCATTAAAAAGATTCATAGAAACAATCATAAGATATTGGAAAGGATGGTGATTGGTCATAATAGTCTGCTACACAATTAATATAGGACAACACATCAACAATGGTTAGTATGCATACAGATGTGATAGCAACGCGCCTCCCTTCGATAGATCTCAAACTCATTGAGTTCTTCATAAAAAAAAGCGAATTTGAGGACCTGTCAGACTTTTTTAGGTGTGCCACAAGGCGAATGGTTGCTGAATTGACTCAAAATAAACTCGATATGTTAGTACGGTGAGGGGGATGGATGAAAACGAATTAGATCAGATACATAAGGGGATAAAAGATATCAGAAGAGAAATCCGGAAGGAAAAAATATGCTGAGGATATATCTTGATACGAATGTGTATTATAGCTCCCACCCTAATCCGAATACCAATTCCCGCTGTGTGATGAAGAAAGCGATTGAAGCCAATCTCGGTTCTTATGTAATTCGCGGGCGTATGCACTTTTTCACTCTTCCGGAGATCGTTATGATAAGGAAGATTAAACCACAGAGAGCACAGAGAGCACAGAGGATCACAGAGAGATGTTATTCTTATCCTTCGCCCCCTCTGTGTCACTCTGTATCCTCTGTGGTCTTCCGAAACTTTATTTCGAAAATATCAAAAAGTCCCAGGGGTGTTGGTCACCGTAACGCGAGATGCCAGAGACCCATATCTTGATACCATAAATGCGTGTGACACAACAATCATGATAACCATAACAGGGCTGAAACTGAGTAACCCAACAATCCTCGCCGCGGGAATCCTTGGTAGTACCGGCGCATCGCTCCTGCGAGTTGCAGGCAGCGGCGCAGGAGCAGTCGTCACAAAATCGATCGGATGCGCGCCCAATTCCGGGCATCCGAACCCGAGCATGGTAAAAATCGAATGTGGTTTCCTTAACGCACTTGGTCTGCCGAATCCAGGGTACCAACGATATCACGAAGAGGTGGTGACGGCAAAGAAAGGCAGAGTTCCTGTAATTGCAAGCATCTTTGGCGAAGATGCATCCGAATTTGTTGAGGTTGCGCTCGGACTCTGCGATCTTGCGGACGGGGTCGAACTGAACCTCAGCTGCCCGCACGCAGGCAGATATGGCGCGTCCATCGGCATCGACCCGTCCCTTGTCCGGGAGATCACATCCGCGGTCAAAGACGCAGTTGACATCCCGGTCTGGGCGAAACTGACGCCGAATGTCACTGATATTGCGGAGATCGGGCTTGCCGCACAGGAAGGGGGTGCAGATGCCGTTGTTGCAATCAATACCGTGCGTGCAATGGCTATCGACATCGAATCTGGATTTCCGATCCTTGGCAACCGGTTCGGTGGGCTTTCAGGGACTGCGATCAAGCCGATTGCCGTGAAATGTGTCTACGATCTGTATGCTGCGCTCGACATACCAATAATCGGGGTCGGCGGGATCTCTACATGGCAGGACGCAGTCGAGATGATGATGGCTGGGGCAAGTGCTGTGCAGGTCGGGTCTGCGGTATGTGGAGGAATCTCGGTCTTTACGGAGATTGCAGACGGAGTCAGGGACTACTGCCATGCGCACGGACACGATGTCCCGGATATCTGCGGGATCGCGCATGAGATGTAGTATCGGTAGATGCAAGGATTCGAAAGTAGCAGACATTGGTCGATACGGTATTTTCAGACATTAGAATGATATGTGGTAACCAAATTCATGTAATTCGCGTCATTCGCTGTCATTCGTGATCTATTGGTGCTGATCTTATGCCTTCGGCGCTTGCTCGCTATGCTTGCAGTCACGGATGGCACGAATCGAGTGAATCGGTGGAAAACACTCGGATTTTTAGAGAGTGTCTGTTTGACACAAGCGAGAAGAGCCAGGTTGGCAGCCCTATCCGTACACAGTATTAATAGAGTTGATCGCAAGACAAAAACAACGTGAAATAACAAGAGGCGAAGAAGAGATGAAAGTATGTATTCCAACAGAAGGAGAAGGCGGAATCGACGCTCCTGTCGGTCAGCACTTTGGCAGGGTTCCCACTTACACGATTGTCGATCTCGACACGAACGAGGTTGAGGTAGCTCAGAATACCAGCGAGCATATGGGCGGCGTCGGGCTGCCCCCGGAGTTCATATCAAAGACCGGTACTCATGTCATGCTCTGTGGGGGGCTTGGACCGAAGGCTGTTATGATGTTTGAACAGTTCGGAATCGATGTCTTTGTGGGTGCAGCGGGTACGGTGCGCGATGCAATCGAGGCATGGCAGCAGGGACGGCTTATGGAAGCGACCGACGAGAACGCTTGCAGGGAGCACCGGCACTGAGCTTTGTGGCTTACTTGCCAGGTACACAGAGAGCCTATCCGGCATACCCATGCCATGGAACCGCTCAAGATACTCATAAGGTATACTGGAAGGATTGAGGTCTGCGAAGAGATCAGGATATAGCCACTGCGTTATATATGCGACATCGGTGATGTATCATAGGTCACGTATGCATATCTACTGTAAGCAGGTGAGCACTGCAAGTATCATCACAACGATCAGTATCTCACCCTACAACCCCGCCCATAACATATCCATCGGACCGTGCAGGCGCAAGTTTGTGGGCGTTCTATTGAGACCTGCCACGCTTTTAGCCCTGCCGTATCCGATGCCATTCTGCGGATATGTTATGATTTTTTTGAGTCTACCGGGTTTGCCTACACTCTATAAATAGGAAATTAGGTATGCAAATATCCTGCCCTATAAAAACTCGGCTAAATTCAAAAACCCAAACAAATCAAGGTTATTAGGATGCCGCATATGCTGCAAATCTGTATATGTCCGCATACGTGCAGACGTTTCCCACACTTCGGGCATCTGGTCAATTGTTGTACGTTTTCCATGATATTCACCGATTCGATCTTTGCATCGTTTGAGATGCTGATGTTGTTTGTCCCGATTTGCAGCATATCGCCCGGGGATGTGCATGAGAGATTGCCCCACTCCCGCCCCATCCCCTACCACACTCCCGCATCAAAACCATTTAGGAGGCGGTATATGTCGCTACATCGATGCGGGTTCTTTGAGTCTACCGCAAGCGTATGCCTGCACCCACTAAGTTAGATGTTAGGTGTGTATATAGTTATCCCTACAAATATTAGGTTTTGAATGAAAATCCAAACTTATCGAGATTCGTCGCTCAAAGAATCTTCCACCACATCACCACTGCCGATTGCAGCTCCACAGAGAGACTTTTCGAAGAGACGTATTGTTCAATCACATCTTTCGTGTGATGATCAACCTCCACGTATTTGCCAATAAATCTCGCTATGTACCGCACTTCCGGCTAGAAGTCAAGTTCAGCGCCGTACTTCATGATCCGCACATCCACAAGCCGCCCTAACTGCCTGAGTAGCAGGTAAGCGAAGTAATTCGCGTCAGGATCGAACTCGCCCCCATAGCGCTCCCCGGTTATCCTCCACATCTCCTCTACCATATCGTCCCTTCCTGCCGGTTGTATCACCGCACAGTACCGCATTGACGCTGCTTCCATCTTCTCCAGGTGTTTTTCGAGGTCTTTCATCTGCCACAGGAAATAAGAGCAGATATCGTCGGTGTTCTCGGGTCCCGCGCCGATCTCCAAAACCCGGGAGTTCTCATCCGGTATCCCACCAAGCGCGTCTATCGCTTTCCTTTTCGTATTCGCAATCGTTGTATCTGGCGATCGCACTGTGGTCTTCTGCAAGTTTAGCCCGGAATTCGGGGTCGTATCCGATCATCATCGGTCTCATTCTCCGGTTCCGCATCTCCTCCCATGCGCGTCTTTAAGTCCCGTCCGTTTGTTTTAGCTGTCATATGTCTACCTTGCCCTAAATTTTAAGTTTAAATAACGACGCTGCTGCAACGATAGATAAAACGAAGCCGTAGGCGAATGCCGTTTCCAGACCGATCGTATCCCATAGCAAACCTGCGATTACGCAAGCAGGCGTAGCAGCCAAACCTGTTGCCGTGTGAAATGTCCCGAGCGCCGTAGCTTTCAGATCCGGTGGCGATAAATCGACGACAAACGCCCTCTGGACGCCATCGATCATAGCATAGAAGATGCCGTATAATACGAATAGCCAGACGATCTGAAATAGGCTTGAGACAAAAACGAGACCGAGTGAGGTTAGCCCGAATAGCACATAACCGATTCCGATAACCGGTTTTCTGCCAATCTTATCCGAGATCATGCCTGCGGGAATTGTGAAAATGGTATAAATTATATAGAAAGTTATGTACAACAAGATCACTACGGGGTAGCTTAGACCAATATCGACCGCACGTAGCATCAGGAAAGCATAGCCAAAGTTCCCAAGTGCAAATACCGTTGCGACGATGGTGAAATACTTAAGCTGTGGGGTGAGAGCTTTGAAACTGATCCGTATAGATCTTGTAGTGTCCGGGAGGGGCTGAAGGGTTTTCTTCTTCTCTTCCTTCACAAATATTATCAGCAGAACTGCGATCAACGATGGGATGCCGGCCAGCAAGAAAACATTTCTGAAACCGAGCGAAATAAGTATGATAAGAGCCAGAACAGCTCCGAAAATCGAACCCACCCCATCCATAGCTCTGTGAATGCCATACGCCTTCCCTCTGACATCGTCGGCACAGGACTCGGCTATAATCGCGTCCCTGGGCGCGCTCCTGATACCTTTCCCCACCCTCTCAACAATCCTGATCCCAAAGACCACCGGCCATGTATAAGCGAAGGCGAAGAGAGGTTTTGAGAGCGCAGAAAGTCCGTAACCGGCGAGGACGAATGGTTTTCTTCGTTTAATCTTATCGGACCAGTAACCAGAGAATACTTTTAACAGGCTGGCAGTAGTTTCAGCAGAACCTTCGATCAGACCAATGACTGTTTTACTGGCGCCAAGTACTCCGTCCAAAAATAGCGGAATTAAGGGAAAGACCATCTGACTTCCCAGATCAGTAAACAAACTGACCAGACCAAGGATTGCGACATTAGCACCAACGCCCTTCATCAGATTGGTTCTGAAATGTTTAGCTACCTTCACATTACCTCCTCTGTGAGTTCTTGAATCTTCTTTTTCGCGTCCTCAAGAGCGCTAATACCCTTTTCAGTTATTCTATAGTATTTCCTTACCTTTCCGTTGACGACTTCGTCTCTTCTTGTAAGGTAGCCGTCTTCCTCTAACGAATGAAGTATGGGGTAGAGAGTTCCGGAACTTATTAAGTAACCGTGCCTTCTTAGTTCCTCCATCATCGCTACTCCAAATATCTCCTCCTCGGATGCATGATGCAGGATGTGTATTCTGATAAACCCCAGAAAAATGTTTCTCATCATAGTATTGTCTGACGATATTGGTAGCCTACATCGTACAAAAACCTTTTGGTTTTGGATACCAAAGGAGAAACGGTACTGGTAAGTGTATTTATAGGCGAAGTTACCTTCCTTTTTGCTCAATCGTCAGAAATGAGGACGTGATCGAGTAAGTTGTGGTAAATCAACACGGGACATGGATATGACGATTGACAAAACCAGTAGAATCCGTGTTAATGGCTTCGCCGCTGCTGTCGCAGTCAGTGGCTAAAAACCTCTGTCACAGATTACGCAAGTGGACACAGATTACATGTCACCTGCGCCGTTTTTTTAATTTGCGTATGTCCAGGTCCGGCTCGTGAAAACGTATCTGCCGATGATTCGCGCGTCTTCACTCTTCGTCTTCAACTTCTTCGTTTACCGCTTTGGCTTTCTCGCATCTGCAATGTGCGCAGTTTCCGTCGCATTCACAACCCATGTACTCTACCTCCTTTTGCGTTTTAGAAGATTATGATGTTAGGTATGGAAATAAGTTGCCCTAAAAAAGTTAGGTTTAGCGTAAAAATCCTAAACATCATTCACACCTTCGTCCGCCGCCTCCGGATCACCGCGGCAGCCGTAACAAGAAGAAGAAGAAGCCCTGCGACGATAACGACCTTCCATGAGATACTATCCTCTACAACAAACGAGATCGGCACCCTGACGCCTGCGCCAAGACCAAGCCCACCTGCACCGTCTCCGGATGGGCGAGCCGTGATCAGGATGCTTCCTTCATGTTCACCAGCTTCTGCATGATCTACCGATACCACAACAACCCTGTTCTCCTTTGCAGCAAGATCGAACTCCAGAGGATCCGCGGTAATTCCGATTCCATCCACCGTGAGCATAACATGCTCTGCCGCGTCACCGGTGTTGATCACGTACATCTCTCGTACCGCTACCTCTTCCGGGCGCACCACGTCAAAATCGATTCTGTCAGGTGATGCGCCAACACCGATCCCGGATGCTTGCGGGATTAACAGGAAAAGAAGGAGAAAGGGGATTACCCCTTTACGACTCGCTCTCTGCAACGAAAAGAATCGTTCCATCGTACTTTCCTCCTGCCCAGTCAGGCACCACAAGGTTTGTGAGAATATCATACTCATATATGAAGTCTGACGTGTCCGACGGCAACACGCTTGAGAAACCTCCGATAGTCCCGCCGTTTAACCGGAGTGACTCGTTGTAGAAGCATCCAGCGTCATCAAGCATCATTGCAGAGACCTTTGCAGAACTTGCTCCGGTGTTCACGACTGTTATGACCTGATTTGCAGAAGTCATCCCTGCTCCGACCTTCCCGAAGTCAACAGTCGTCGTCGGAACGGTCATCGAGATCGCGGGGATGATATCAGCAGTGAGCGT
This sequence comes from Candidatus Methanogaster sp., assembly GCA_003194445.1. Taxonomy (GTDB): domain Archaea; phylum Halobacteriota; class Methanosarcinia; order Methanosarcinales; family Methanogasteraceae; genus Methanogaster_A. The sequence goes on along the minus strand of PQXF01000001.1, from coordinate 140,763 downwards.
TGTTGCGGTCTTATGAGCTACTGGTTTGAATGTCAACTTTCCACTGCACAGTGTTTCACCATTCATGTTAACCGCGGACCATTTCATGACCTGCGTCATATCATCGAGAATGGTCAGACTCTCCTCAGATACAACCGCAACAGATATGTTAAGTTCCGGAATACCGTCTTTTAGAACCGCTCTGCTTTCATAGCCATTTGAAGTCAGATTGGAGTATTCGATCTCATCGCCTTCCTTGATTGCGAGTTGTTCTCTCTCGCCATCCCACCATGCAGAGCCTGTCTCGGCAGTCTCTGTCTCGCCCATCTTGTAGGCGACAATAAAGTCCGCGCTTACAGGGCCGGTCGAGGTAAACGTCCTTGTACCGTTGATTGGTATGATATCGTTGCCAAGTATCATCGATCCCTCAAATGCCCATTCACCGGCAAGCGATTTGAAGAGTTCTTCAGGGGACAGTGCTCCTCCCCCGCCGCTTACCTTAAATACCTCCTCTGCCGGCAGATAGAGAATCTTCTCCTTAAGCTCCTTCTTCGCAAGTTTGAATGCCGACTTCTCATCAGGCGTTGCAACTCCTGTCTTGCACCTCTTTCTCATCTCAAAGAAGCCGTCCTGGAAAAGCTCCTCATTCACGCTGACCACAACCACATCGCCTGTCGATTTCTCGATGAACTTGTAGTTGTAGTTCTCTACTGTAAGATTCACACTATCAGTTCCCTCAGGCAGTTCGACTGTGACGTCCTCGCTTGCGTTTAAGATATACTCAAACGTCTCGTTGTGCCCGTCGGACGGGTGTGCGCTAACAATCTCCAGATCGCCGCGTGCCAAAACTCCGTCCCATGCCAAAAACGCGGTCTGGCTTGCCTTAAACGCTGCTGCAACGCACGGGCAGATGTGACCGTGTGCAGCACCTACATCATCCAGCGAGATATCCAGAAGTTCTCCTGTTTCGTCATCGATTCTGAGCGTAAGATCTGTAAACTCCTCCGCAGCAACGATCTCGATCCATTCAGCCACATTCGGATGCGGCGTAAGCGCACTACCATCGTATGCACAAGTCAGGTTCTCAAGCAACCCCGGAATCATCTTGCCTGTGAAATATCCCTCACTTACCATCAACGGAACCACGACCGGGTCTGTGGCGTTCTTAACGATCGGTTCTAACGTGAATTCAGGGTGAAGCGTCTCGTTGTGGTGGATAAACGCAGTCTTTGTGCCTCCAAGTCCGACTGCCGGATCTCTCCAGTACAGAAGCTTCAGCCGTGCCTGATCTGCGAGTGATGACGTGCTGTTCACCCATCCGGCAAAGTTCTCCTCTTCGCCAGTCCCGTGCGCAACGAGAACGAGCGTCTCTCCTTCCGGCTCCGTGCAGAGGTCAGCCGTGCGATCCGCAACTATTCCAGCCATGAGCCAGTGGTCATCCATCGCAGCGGTGAGGACGATCTCGGAATCGGTCTCGACCGGTACAAGCGGATCTTCCTCCGGGTGCCCGGTCGCTTGCAGGTCTCCGTCAGTGTCAGGCTCAAGCGTCACACGGGATATTATGTATTGACCGCCCTTCTGAGTGACCGTTCGCTCTATCTCCATGCCCTCGACAACGACGTTCTCAGTCGTCAGCGGAAGCGCATCCCGAAGCCCGAGCACATACTCGATCTCCTGGATATGGCTGCTGTGTGATGAGATGAAGAGTGGTACGGCGATTATCTTTGTGACGCCCGCGTCATCGAGTCTATCGACTGCGAGATTGATCGTCTCATTTGGTACAAACTCGAGGAACCCGAGTTCAACAGGGTACGGCAGATCCATCTCATCTGTTGCATTCCGCACAGGGCTGCACCAGCTCTCGCTCGGGCTTCCGTGTGCTACAACGAGGACTCCGATCTTTTCATCAGCCCCGCCACTTTCGTAAGCTCCGGAAACAACAGGTGCGATCAATGATACCAGGATCGTTATCGCCACGATTGTTGACAGAGTTCTTCTAATTGCCTTAGATCTTGTATCTTCCATATTATACCTCCTTTTGGGTGCATCTATATGGGCAGTTAGGTTTGTAAATAGTTAACCCTAATAAAGTTAGGTTTTTGAGAAATACCTACAATGCGCGGATAAATGAGAGATATCGGATCGGCAGATCCACGTCCCTGATCGTTGTATATGATGTCCGGGTTTGAGATCATAGGCGGTTTGCTTGCGCTGAGGTTCAATCTGGTGATGCCAAGCGTTTTCGAGTCGTGCAAGGGGGTGTGGCGGCGGCGTTTGGGCGGCCTGGGCTTGATCGCGTGGTGCTTTCAGGCTCCCGATCCCGGATGCTGTGAACGTGAAATAGCTTATAACTCGATCCGCACGGCTGCGGCTTGCAGTATCATGAGCGCGTCGAGCGAGGTGACGCGGTTGTCACCACTGACATCGGCGGCAGGGTTTTGTGCGCCGGTAGCTGCGATTTGGAGCGCGATCGCGGCATCGGCGGGAGTAAGGATGCCGTCGTGGTTGAGGTCGCCATTATAGGGTTCGTAGCACACCGTGACCGTCGCAGTCGTGGTAAGCTCTGCACCGTCTGTTGCGATGATTGTGATCACATTCTCGCCTTCCGCCAATGCGACCTCTGCGCTCCATATGCTCCAATCAATCGCGCCACTTGCGAGCATACCGTTCACCATGACTGATGCGATGCCTGATGCGTCAGAGGCTGTGCCTGTGATAGTGATTGTGGGCAAGTGGGTGCTGGTGTTTGGGGCGGGGGATGTGATGTTCAGAAGCGGCGGGGTGGTGTCTGAAGCTGCAGTGACAATAATATCCTTTGTTGTAGTGTTTGTAGCGCCATCATCGTCTGTCACGATCAGGTTGACCGTGTACGTTTCACAGTCTGCGTATTGGTACGCTGGATTCTGTTCTGTAGATATGCTTTCATCTCCAAATTCCCAATACCACGATTCTATACTGCCATCCGAATCGGTTGATGTGTCAGTGAATTGAATAATATCGATATTAGTGGGATTCGGTGGTGAATATGTGAACGATGCGGTTGGTGGGTCATTTGGTTTTTCCTCAGTGGTAAAATCCCACACATCTCCTTCATTTGTTGCGCCATGCTCATCCTCTGCAATAATCTTCCAGTAGTAATGAGTACTATAATCCAATGTTCCTGGATTGTATGTTGTTCCTGTCTGATCAGAAACAAGTGTTGTTGGCGTTGGATATGTTCCAAAGTAGACCTCATAAGTCACCAAGTCTCCATTGAGATCCCCTCCACTCCAGCTTAGATCCGCATTTATATCTACATCGGTAGCACCATCTGTAGGCGAAGGATTGCTTGGTTTGTAGGGTGGACTATTTTGAACAACAATATTTTCATAATCAATATCATAGTTATGATTCAAGTTATCCTCTACAAATAATCCAAAAATATATGTACCTTGACTTATTCTACTCACATCATATTCTAATGTATAGTGCCCGGCACTGTATTCATTCAGACTATCAGGATTGCCGATTGAATAACTACCCACCGACGCAGTGAATCTATCTTTCCACAAACCTCTTAGATCGTTTCCGGGGAATCCTCCTGCATCTGTGTTATCATAGAGTACCGATACATCAACTGTCAGTGTACCATTACTCGCTACCGCAGAATCTATTGTTTCGGAAAGTGCGGGGAATTCATACTCCTTGCCATAACAATCTTCCCAAAAAACCCCATAAAACGGATCTGAAATATCGTATTTGAAGGGCATAACGCGCCACGACTCCCACCAGTCACAATCACAAACATCACACGGGTCGCCGTCATCCATCTCATTACGGTACCAGGTCACTAATTGATCATCATACAAAGGTGACAGCAAATAATTGCCACAGTACGAACCTGAAATATCTGCGTCAAAGGTATGGTAGCATGTTGCGACTCCGAGTTTGACATGGTTTCCATCCCAATTATCGTGGAGTGATGTTGAGATATTCCAAATATATATGTCATCCAAACCATCCGGGGAATATTCTGATCTTCCAAATGGATAATATGCTTTATGCTGCGTGTGAACATTAGAAGGCAGGGGATATTCACCCTCGGGCGAAGAACTCCATAAATCTGTTCTGTGGATTTCATGAACGTGCCAATCCAGCAGTCCCCCCCAGTGATCATAAGCTACTCTATAAGGTCTTTCTCCGATATTCCTCACCCAAACAAATATTGGTTCGTAATCATACTCGTGCCACGCAGAGGCACAATCCTGGCATCTCCAGTACGCAAAGTATTGTATCAAATACGCATCAAATCCGGAATAAGGATCAGATCCCTCGACAACACGGTAATAGACTGCATCCGGACATCGATCAACCCGGTTATATAACCACGGCTCATAATCATTTGCGATTTCTGATGCACTTTTTGTTGTTCCGGGGGGCGTATCGTCGCAGGTCCCAACCCAATCATACGGAATGGCAAATTTTGACCGGGCATTCATCTCGTAATCAAAAACTTCAGTATCTTCAACAGAACGAACTTCGAGTTGTGGAATTTGCCATTCTTCCCCGATTATAGCTGTAACCTCTTTACGGGTACAATCCTTTTCAGCATAGTAGGATATCTCTAAAGGATATATCCAATTGTAATTATGAAACGTTAATTCATTTCCTTCTATTCCATTAGGTCCGGGATTAACGATTGATAGTATCCGGTCTTCGGGAAGAACTACTTTTAAAACGTTTAGTCCAATTGGTGCATATCTAACAAGTTCAGGCAAATACTGACATTTTCCGGTCACAAAACCGTCGGAATAATCTCCTTTGAGATCAAAGGTTATGAGAGTGGTCTCATCTTCGTATGTGATCTTTATGTTCCGTACGTCCTGCAAGAATAGTTGTTCCATACCTTTTTCAAGATCGTCAATATTCTTTTCTAATTTTTCCAGCTCATATGGCAAGTATGCAACATATTCGTCGGGACAATGAATGTACCAGTATGCAACCGTGGTTGTTTCATTCAAGATATTTAGCGTCAACTGACTCGACGGTTTCTCTATCGAAGACTCTGCCATCACAGGAATTGTCAAAATAGAAAATGTGATGACAACGATCCCAATAATTGATCCAGTTTTAAATATTTCTTTTTTCATTCAATAACCTCATTTAATATGCGCCCTCTGATCCTGCTATTATCAATGCCATAAAAATACCTGCAAAAAATCCTACAACCGATAATATCGTTGGAATGGCTACGCGTAACGCTAACGTTTTTCCCCTCGTTACATAGTACCCAATTCCCATAAACCCGAACGTACACACCACATAAATCCTACCGACAGGGGAAAAAAAGAGATATCGAAGCCAAAATACACATTTACCAGGAGAATATCTTCCATCGGTTATCGTAATGAATACTGGGTAAAATATAAATACAATGATGGCTGGTGGTATCGCCCACCAAACCTTTTCGATCATATCTTTAGTTTTTGTCATCTGTGAGTCCCCCCCTCTCACCAATTGGTTTTTTTTGGGATTGTTATGCTCAATCATGATCATATACTTCATTAACTTTTTGGAAGGGATTGTTTACCACACCGTCATCAGCTGCTCACACATCCGCACACGCCACCAACGCCACGACCGCCGCAGCCATCAGCATCGCGATTAGATCTGTTCATGCCGCCACATCATCGCGCACTGCTGCGCCCGCCACCGTGCCCGCGGGCAGCACCGCGCTGAGAACGGAGTTTGCAGAGTGGCTAAAGGCGCTCGGAACTGGCAGATAAGCAACGATCGCACAGCCACCCGCAGCCGGATAACCGATCCTACGGCAAATAGAATGACCGAGCATCAAGGAATCCCGATCATCCGGTGCAATTGCGGAATCATGCGGACATCAGAGAGGTGCGTGCCTGCAAAGTCCATCAGATCGAGCAACTGGCAGAGATCAACACTAGGGTGGTGAAAAGATGTGTGTACCCCAGACTGAATCAGCCCCATTTTTGTTCCATTTTAGTACTGGAGCGAAAGTATATTCCCAAGTAGATTGAACCGGTTGCTACTGGTTTTTCTTGCACCGTGAAAGAATTGGACTGATATGTGGGGTTCATAATCAGACTAATGAAACCACTACACTAAACTGATCCCATTTTTGTTTCGTTGTAACTACTCAAGTACCTAAAACCACTATCGAGGGACTTCACTGTGCAGGAACTACCCGGAATGAGGGGGGTACTGTAACCAAACCGGGAATTTAACCGCCGATTAAGAAGGGGGCGGTTACCCGCCCCTCCTCATCTCAGAACGGTACGTGAGACTTTCACCTCATACCGCTCAAGCATCTCATAACCCTTTCAGTATCGGGCAGCATTTCCGTAAGTTA
>PQXF01000001.1:133133-134221 GCA_003194445.1 Candidatus Methanogaster sp. | reverse complement strand
AGTTTCAATCTAAACTCGCCGGTAGAAAACACCCAGTTCCGAGTTCCCGCGGAATGCCAATATCTATTAGCAACCCACGTCCTGGATTTTTTATCCGGATGCCTTCTCTTAGCCCATCTCCAGAGCATACCCCAGACAATATGATCTAATTTGCTGAATGTCTCTTTGGATACTGCTGATCGATGATAATTCGACCAGCCAATAATGATGGGGTTCAATACGTTAATGAGGTCTTCCTGTTTCCATGCCTTCGCTCGCTTGATCACATCACCGATTTTACGGATGATATTCCCAATCGATTTCTTGGATGGCTTTATCAGAAGCTTTCCTCTGTATTTACGGAAGTTCCAGCCCAAAAAGTCAAAGCCGTCATCAATATGAGTGATATGAGTCTTCTCCTCTGACAATTCCAGACCTCGTTCCATCAGGAACTCTTTAATCAACTCAGCAAGATCCATTGCAGTCTCTTCTGAGTTTGCGGTAACGAAAAAATCGTCCGCATATCTCACGAAATTCACCTTATGAGGATTATATCGAGTCTTATCGATTTTTCTATTCTTACCGACGTGATACACAGATGAGATGGCTTTTTCCATCCCATCCAGAGTCATATTAGCCAGTATCGGGGAAATAATTCCTCCTTGTGGTGTTCCTGCTGTGGTGGGATTCAGATGTCGATTATACACAAATCCCGCCTTAAGAAATTGCTTCAGGATTGATTCATCCATCGGAACGTTCTCCAGAAGCCAGTCATGGTTGATATTATCGAAGCATCCCTTGATATCCCCTTCCAAGACCCATTTTGCAGAGTGTTTTCCACCAAGACAGCAGTATGCATATTGTCGCGCATCTTGTGTGCTTCTATGCATCCTGAAGCCAAATGAACGTGGATCAGCTGAGCGTTTCTGCAATAGGTTGTAACGCAAGGGCGTGCAGCGCTTGCATCGCCCTATCGTGCATGGTTGGGATTCCCAAAGGTCGTTTCTTATCTGTACCAGGCTTCGGAATGTAGACTCTTCTCAGCGGCTTTGCCTTATACTTCTTATTGGATAATTTAAGAGCAGCGTTCATCTTGGAGTTCGGTGTTA
>PQXF01000001.1:119202-131882 GCA_003194445.1 Candidatus Methanogaster sp. | reverse complement strand
GGACAATGGGCCGCATGTAAGTAGCCGTAGAACACAATTTATCAAAAGAATGATCGAATTTGCTGATAACACGGGATTGAAGATCCAGCTGGCTTATTATCCTCCTTATCACAGCAAATACAACCCTGTTGAACGATGTTGGGGGGTTTTAGAGATGCATTGGAACGGCACACTCTTGTCTTCAGTCAATAAAGCTATCAAATGGGCTGAAACCATGACGTGGAACAGTGTACATCCTGCAGTTCATCTCATCGATAAAGTTTACCAGAACGGAGTGAAATTGACAAAAGAGGCAATGAAAATCTGCGAAGAGAGAATTGAAAGATCAGGAAATTTGCCAAAGTGGGATGTCACCATCGAGCCTGCATTCGGGTAAGCTATTTATTGTGGCTTGCCTGAGTTCACGAAGAGCAACAAGGCTTGCGATGTGGCAGCTCTTTGCGAAGATCAAGCAGATGGCGCGAGGTGTGAGAGATCGGCGATCAGCCATTCATGCGTAGCCAGACACACCTTGCAGAATCATCAAGACATCAAGCGAAGTCACCCGGCTATCGCCGTTCACGTCCGCTTCTCGTGTATCCGGAATCGCTCCGACCACCATCAAGAGCGCGATTGCCGCATCTGTCATGGTGATCGTACCGTCATGGTTAAGATCACCGCAGATGCCTTCCACCGTTATGATTTTACTGGTTGTGTCGGTTGTGCCGTCATCGCCTGTTACGGTCAGGGTCACGGTGTAACTGCCCGGGATGCTGTAGGTGCGGGTTACTACCGGACGCGAAGCGGTTGTTGTGTTTTCGCATCCGTCGTCCCAGTTGTATTCTACAATCATTCCGTCCGGGTCAGTGGAGCTGCTGGCATCGAAGGTTATGTTTTGATCCACAATCGGGTGATCCGGGGTGTATGTGAAAGACGCCCTGGGATGAAATGCGCCATTCCACCAGTCATAAAAGAAGACATCAGTATAAAATTCAGCCACATCTTCATTCTCGATGATCAAACCTGCTTCCCGGTTGTTTTTTGCGCTGTTCTCATTCCAGTTGATGCTTGAGATCAGGACCTGACTGTGGTCAACGATCACGCCTTTGGTATGTGTTTTGTTAAGCCCCATTCCAACGTTGTCTATCAGCTTTGCTTCGAGATTTAAATTTTCGGATGCGGCAATACCGTTCAGATACTCTCCCATCTCCTCATTCTTCACTCCATAAGTGGAGTCAAGCAATATCTTCACCTCACATCCCCTCCTTGCTGCGTTGATCGTAGCCTCCAGGAAGGGATTTGGTTTTGGGTCTGCAGGAGTGCCCCAGTTCCGGATATAGAGCTGTTCCACATAAACGGAATCGTCCGCTCCTTTTATCATGCCAATGATAGATCTCGTCTCCAGTAGCGAGGTGTCCGGTGATAAAACAGGAGACACATTGAACTTGCCTGAAACAATCTCGCTATTGAACGGACTTGTGTAATTGCCAGTCAGGATTGTGCGGTCTGGCACGAAATCAGGCGGGGGGCTGCCATATTTATTCCCGTAGATCGGATCATCCGGTGTAAATGGAAAGCTGTCCTTGCTAGCAGGATTCCAATCCTCACTGAATGTGCTGCTCCAATACTCGGCGGTATCCGGATTGTTTATGATGATGCCCCAGCCTCTGTTTCCAAACGTATTGTTGATGGGTATGCCTGTATTTTTCCAGTTCTCTGTGGTTACTATCGTCGTTTCATCATCCATAATCGCATATTTCGCATGGTTGAATGCGTATCTGTCCTGAATACGTCGGTCCCCATCGGATATCATGAACCTGACCTCTCCGCCTGCAGTAACGGTCTTACTTGCAATATACTTCTCTTCATCGGCGATCCCGTTTACAGGTCCGCCTTCAAGCAGTATCTTAACTTCAACTCCCCGTTCTATCGCAGCTATTATATGATCCATCAGATAGAAGTTATGGAATTGGTAAAGATTAAGGCAAATCGATTCACTGGCGTTGTCGATCGCATCTGCGATTGCTGTAAAGCTACTGTCAGGGGAGGTAAATACCGTCACATTCCCGTCAAACCCGAAGATCTCATAAGAGAAATGCGACTGCCCGACAACGTATACTCGAAAATCGTCCCAGTCTTCTGCAGAATCCGTATCCTTATACCTACCAGTGGTTTCATCTCTGTCCCGCTCCAGGATCACACCCTCACGCACGTCCTCTACAGGCGCACCGGTCCACCCATCTACAGCATCCGGGTCAGAGCTGCCATAAATCACAACATCTACGATCTCGCCCTTCTCATCCTTCAGGATCACTTCATCTCCATCATTAGATAATTTTATCGTTCCGGAAGTTTTCGCCATATTTGGTGTTGAATCGGAATCCACACCATACTCAAAATCCGCTCTCATGAGCGTCTCATCATAGAACGCGGTTGCATTATACGCGAGATACAAACAATCACCCGCACCCATACCTGCCAATGCCGGAAATGTGAGGGCATCCTCAAAATCGGTTATCTGCCAGCCACCGATCTCGATTGGATCTTCGGTTGGATTGTGTATTCTTATGAATTCGCCATCGGTATCCCCCTTCAGATAGGTGTCGTAGTATATTTCCGTAATCATCACATTTTCGGACCTGCCCGAAGCTGATGGATTTGCTTCGGCACAAAAAGCAGTTCCCAGAACCATAAATACCAGAATCATCCGGATTGCGGTTGTGTAGGGTGTTTCAGTACTTCTTAATCTCTTTTTGTATATGCACATCATCGATCTCATCTCCATCCATCCAATGCTTTTCGTTGTTGATCCCTACTTCGGGGATGCCCCATATAAGTTATCCCAGCCCCCGCAAGCATCCCACCTCCTCCGGGAAACGATTCTCCGCAGCTCCTCTGGTATTGCGTAATATGAGTTTTTCCTGCGTCGGAGGGTGTTTTGGCATAATGGGCACATCGAGCATTCAGCGGATGTATCGGTATTGGAATGACCCTTTGCGTAATCAGACAATCATCCGCACGCATCCCGAAAGCGCAAGCAGCCTGACTGCATGGAGCGCGAGCGTTGGCAGTTTAGGGATCGGGGCACATAGTGCCGGACCACCGAGATATCCGGTGATGTTTACGATCCCTTTTGTGCCATTGCCCTGCTGGTCGCAGATGCTTTTTTTCGTCTATCACTGATCCGATCCCTGTCCTCTGCCGTTAGCTGTGACGTTTGATCTCATCACCGGCCGTTCACAAACTGCCATTCCCGGTCGCCGCCTGTAAGATCATCAGTGCATCGAGGGATGTTACCCGCCCATCGCTGTTGACATCCCAGCGCGAGCCGTATTCGCGGTTGCCGACTGCGATTTGGAGGGCAATCGCGGCGTCAGTGGTGGTGAACGCAGGCGTCTCCTCATGGGTTGGGGCACATGTGACCGGCTCGGTCTCGAATGGGTAGAACTTAACTTCGCCCAAAATCCCTTCATCGTCATCGTGGAGGCTCGCATCGATCGTGGTGTTGTTCATCCCTGCACCCCAGTAGTTATGTCTGGCTTCAACATCATTGGACTGGTCGTTCACAAACTGCCATTCCCAGCCGCCGGTTGTTGCGTTGCAGTCGCCATTCGCGATGATATTGTTGTAACTGATGCTGTTGTCTCTACTAAACAGGAATAGGTGTAATCCTCGCTGCGCGTTGTTGCACACCCCGTTACATGTGATGCTGTTGTTGTTCGACTGATAAAGGCGAATGCCATAGTCGTTTGAGCTTACGGTATTTTTCGTGAACGTGTTGTTGTTCGACTGGCGCAGGCGAATGCCGCAGTCGTTTGAATTCGCGGTGTTGTTCGTGAACGTGTTGTTACTACACCCTAAAGATAGGTATGTGCCATTACCATCGTTTGAGTTCGCGATGTTGTCCGTGAATGCGTTGTCGTTCGACTGGTGCAGGTGAATACCGCAGTCGTTTAAGTTCGCGGTGTTGTTCGTGAATACGTTGTCATCACTAAACATAGACAGATAGATGCCATCACCCTCGTTTGAGTTTACGATGTTGTTTTGGAGTGTGTTGTCCCGCGACATCTCCATGCGAACTCCGCAGTCGTTTGAGTTCACCGTATTGTCCGTGAACGTGTTGTTACTACTCCATAAAGATAGGTAGATGCCATTACCATCGTTTGAGTTCGCGATGTTGTCCGTGAATGCGTTGTCGTTTGACTGGTGGAGGTGAATACCGCAGTCATTTAAGTTCGCGGTGTTGTTCGTGAATACGTTGTCATCACTAAACATAGACAGATAGATGCCATCGCCCTCGTTTGAGTTTACGATGTTGTTTTGGAGTGTGTTGTCCCGCGACATCTCCATGCGAACTCCGCAGTCGTTTGAGTTCACCGTATTGTCCGTGATTGTGTTGTTGTTCGAATGGTATGTGCTGATGCCGACATCGCTGTTCGATACGATGTTATCGGCTATGTTGCAGTAATCTACGCCGAGTCCAAGATATATCCCGGCTGCACCATCTCCAGTTGCATCTCTGATCGTAAATCCGCTTATGTTTGTGTAATTGCCAAACATACTCACATTAAAGACATGATCATCCGGGTCTGATGCGTTAACAAAACAGTTCGCAGAGCCGTTTTCTGATTGAATCGTCAAATGAGTCACGCCCACATTCACATTCTCGTTGTATGGCCCATCGCGCACGATGATAGTATCGCCTGATGTCGCATTGTTCACTGCGCCCTGGATCATTGCATTGGCCTCACCGGGACCCACGTATATGGTGGTTGCCGCGCTCGCTGTGCCGCATAACAGTGCTATGATCGCAAGGACGAGCACGCTATTATTTATTTTGTTCATGTTGTTGCCTCCTGTTCGGGTCATCCACGCACATCCCGCGCACCGATACATGCGTCATCGGCTGCCTGTGAGGCCTGCCTGCAGATTGCAGATAGACGCGCGGTTCGTGGATGTCCGCATTCATTGCAAACGAACTTCTATTATAAAAAGTTAACGATTCGGCTGCTATCCTGCCATATTGACATTGTGCGTTGCTTTCTGTTGTGACTCCCGAACAGTAACTGCAGTAGCCGAATCGATCTCGATAAAATCATCTACCGGAATCGATGATCTCCATCGCCACCTCTGCCGCCCGCTCGCCAGAGAGCATCATCCCGCCAAAGATCGGACCCATCCGGTGACCCCCGGAAACAGCATTTGCTGCCATGCCAGAGACAACCAGCCCGGGATACACCTCTTTTGAGAAGTCGAGAAGCGCACTCTCGCCGCGGTCAGCCCACATCGGCAGCTCGCCATGAACCTGTAAGGCGGCGTTCGGGATCTTCTCAGAAACGATCTTGCACACCTCGGCATCGTGCCCCGTGCCATCGATCACCACCTTCGACCGGATGGTCAGCGGATCGACGTGCAACTGTGCCATAGCAACCGATGTCCAGTTGATCACGAGTCCCGACACACGACTCTCTTCCCGGATCATCACATCCTCTACGCTCATCAGGTTAAAGACCTTCGCACCAGCCCCGATCGCTGATGCGCAGGTCCTGCAGACCGATTCGATCGAATCCGCAACATAGAGCCCATCTTCATACTCGGTGTACGCGATCCCGAATTCATCGAGAAAACGGCGTGCTTCCGCCTGCACAACAATCCTTGGAAGCATCATGCCGCCACCCCACATGCCGCCGCCGACCGAGAGATTCCGCTCGAATACTACCACATCAACTCCTGCTTTTGCGAGTGTGTACGCAGCAACGAGATTCGCAGGTCCTGCGCCGACGAGTGCGCAGTCGATATCGGTGCAGTCAAGGAACGATTCTGCGAATTCGGAGACTATTGCTCTGGTGATGCTGATTTCATCGATTGTCATGGTTGTCAGTTGGCAATACTGCTACATTAACCCCACCTTCCCCTGAAGCGGTCGACTGCTATGGCGCTGTTGCCTGCGGCGCTGCCCCACAGACCGCGGAAGCGTTAAGGTGTAAGTGGCAAGGACTAAAAAAAACTCCAGACCATGCACAACACCCGTACCGTGTTCGGATGGGATTCATAGACACTAATTCCACACGGTTCGTCAGCTTCAAACCATCAGTGAAACCACTATCGGGGTGACAAACGCCTCCAAAAACGCGGCTATGCCCAGTAATAGCGATGTGGCCAGCACAACCTCTATTGTTTCCATGAAGGCTTCAGCCCCGTTCTCCGGACCCCTCATAATGTTCACACCAAGCTTTATACCGGTGGCTGTGGCGATCACGAGCGCAAGGTCTTCGGGGACGCCGTGCACTCCAATAAACATTGTTGCCGTTTCTACCGGGAGTATCCCATAAACCAGCCCGGTTATGGTTCCGTTGACTATGCCGCCTGCTATGACAGGCACTCCAAGGAAGATGCCGCTCAACCCCAGATCCATTGCCACGTTTATATTATTTGAGAGATAATATATACCATCGATCAAGGGCATTGAGATGTATGGGCCAAAGAATATCTGCTCCTCCAAACCCTCTGATAAAATCATCATGGCATCATCGCTTAAAAAAGAGAACAAATAGCCAATATAGTACCCTATTCCGACACCGATGCCACAAACAAAGAGAGATGCCAGAAGATATGCCTTATTCTTCATAACAAAATTAACTAAAATATATGGTGATCTTGACATAAATTCTCTTGCAATCTTTATGATCTCGATCTCTTTACCAATCTCCCTGACTGCCACTCCGGTTCTATCGAGGAAGAAATTTAACTTGGATAGCTGCATCCATGGAACCAGAATAATTAGGGAGAACAGCACAAAGAGTGGCGAAAGGCTGGAATTGAATAGAACCGCTATAACTTCAAAAATGCCAGCGATGACGCCGTAGGTCATGACGAAAACGACCAGAATAAAGATATAAATCAAGACAGATCCAATATTTCCGGCAACTATATTTTTGCTTCGTTTAATCGAGCCTATTACCCCCATACCCTCTATCACGATAGATTCTTCAGCAAAAAATAGTAATACCATAGCCACGAGCCATAGGATGATGCACAGGACGATTGAGAGGCTAAATATTGCGATGTTGGCCGGTGGAGGGAGAAATACCAGAGTGAAAAATGGCATCAAAAACAGTACGATGGAAAATATGGCCATCGATATCCATAATCCCATTATCTGAAATGAATAGTTGTTAGCATAATATAAAAAGTTTCTGAAATCCATTGTGGTCGTGACCCCCTGCCATAGGTAGCCGATAGTTCCTGCCTCGACCCATGCGTATAAAGCGAAGGAGATGATCACAATCACACATAAGAGGATCAGGAACAGGATGGATAAGCCGATCAGCTCCGGAACCAGACCAGAAAACACCTCTACCAACTCTTCCATCTTCGGATCGATATCGTCCTCAAAATTTTCCTCCTCGATAATTTCAGAGATCAGATCCTGGTTCCGCTCTGCAATTGGTGCAACCTCTGCCAGAAGAGGTAATGAGAGTATCAGGAAAGTGAGCATAATCGCCCATCCAACAGAGGAAGAGAGCGAACCGGAGATAAGGGACGGGATTATAAGCCCTGGGGCAGACCTTATCTGGTGGAATCCCGACCTGAAGTACGAACCGACATCTTGTGTCATATTATCCTCACTACGTGGATGTATTACCTGCCATCCTTGTGCTAGATTCTGCCACTTATCTTCACGCCTCATAAAGATTGGGGGTTACTTCACACGCACCATGCCCATCACACAACTGCTACTTCATGACGTGCGCCACCAGTCATGCCGATCTTCGACTCAAATACGCAAAAACTCATGAGGCTGTACAGATTTGGAAGATTTGCTGGTTATACTGACGTTTCATATCATTTTTACCAGAGATGCATCCTTATCCCCCTCATAGACAACTTTAAATATCCGCAAACTGTTTTAGTCTTATGGAAGTCCCCTACGAACTTCTTGGCAAGTTCTTCGTCTTCTTAGCAGTTGCTGTCCTTCTGGCGACGGTGCTGGCACTGCTGCTCGGTGTTTACAGTTTTAAGAGGCATAAGATCATATTTCCGAATTTCATCCTGTTCATCCTGTATATTTTCTACTCGCCTGCAAAGTGGGTTTGCAGGGTGTTTTACATCAAAGAAGAACTCGTTGACGAGATCCTCATCGAACTTAAGAATGCGATGATGCGTGAGACGTTCAAGCACACGAGAAAGCGGCGTGCCGTCATTCTGCCGCAGTGCATGAGGCATCCGGAGTGTAAGGCGCGGTGCGACCCGATAATCGGCTACGAGTGCAAAAAGTGCGGCAAGTGCGATATCGGACGCATAGCAGAAGCTGCAGAAAAATATAACTTCAAATTGTTCGTTGTGCCGGGCGACAGTTTCGTAAGGAAGATTATGCAGTCCTACAGACCTCATGCGTGTCTCGGTGTGGCGTGTTACAACGAATTAGCAGAGTCGATGCAGGAGGTCTCGAAGGCCGTACCGGTTCAGGGCGTCCCTCTGCTGCGGGACGGCTGCTATGACACGAGGGTGGACGTGGACGAGGTGATCAAGAAGATGGAGATGTGTTGTGATGTATGACCTGATCGGGATTGCCATATCGGTAATCATAGTTGTATCCGTCGTTCTGGCGCTGTCGGCTCTGGTCATCAGCCGGATCAGTCTAAACAGGAATGTCTGGCTTGCCGGAGTCTTTGCAGACATCCTTGATTTCTTCTATCTACCGATCAAAGCGGTCTTTCACAGGTTTGCAGATGCAAGAACGCTCGATAAGTGGATGGTATCGCTCAAGAACGTGGCACACAGGTCTGATTTTGCAAAGACGAAGCACCGCTTGCTGCTCACCCCACACTGCTTGCGATCGCTCGACTGCCCTGCGCCATCGACACGCTTCGGGATCGAGTGCAGATCGTGCGGCAGATGCGTCTTTTCAAAGATGAAGGAGGACGCAGAGCGGTTTGGCTACACGCTATACATCATTGCAGGTTCATCGTATGTCCGCCACATCGTACAGAAGGAGTCCGCGGACGGCGCATTCCTTGTGGCGTGTAACTATGAGTTAAACAAGGTCATGCGGGCGCTTAAACACAAAGACATCGTTACTTATGGTGTTCCGCTCCTGATGGACGGATGCTACAATACTGAGGTGGATTATGAAAACCTGATAGCGGTGCTGGAGAGTTTTGGAGCGCCCCATTCAGGTAACCACCGCAGCCAATCCGAAAAATCCTGAAGCATGGCGTTTTGGAAGCTGCTCAGTCGGGTTGCGGCAAATCAACACTAAAACACGGAAGCAATTAGATTGATGAAACCGGTGTAATCAGCGTTGATCTGCGGATGAAAACAACATTATCCACAGATTAACGCAAATGAACACAGATTATATGTTGTTTGTGCCGTTGAATCCGTTTAGAGACTCCACACAATATAAAGTGTGTACACGTTCCGGGCGGATTCTAAATCATATCCACAAAATAATGGTGCAGCCGCGTATCTACCACCATCTCGGGGTGGAATGCAAGCGCAAGCACGTTGCCCTGCTGCGCGGCAACGATACACTCTCCAAACCTCGCGAGTGGGGTTACGTCATCTCCGCACCGCACGATCGCAGGTGCACGGATAAAGACCGCGGGAAACTCCCCCCTTATAGCCGGAATGTCAAGTAACGTCTCGAATGACTCGTGCTGACGCCCGTACGCGTTTCTTCTGACTTCAATATCCATTATGCCGAACAATCGCTGTTTTGTTCTTGTTGTCTGGCAATCTCCATGCTTCGCAAGGAGCACGAGACCCGCACAGGTGCCAAGTATCGGCACACCCAAAGCGGCTGCGTTTTGGATCTCTTCGGCGATGTCTTCCTTCCACATAAGCCGCGCAAGAGTGGTGCTCTCCCCTCCCGGAAGCACGATGGCGTCGCAATCAGGGACGAGTCCACTCTGCCGTATCGGGACGATCTCGCCACGGTCGTTTCGCTCGGCAAGCGTGCGTTCCAGCGCATTCACGTGCTCTGCAACATTTCCCTGAATCGCAATGACACCGATCTTCATTCATCTTTGATTTTAGGAGAGATCGGATAAACGTTTCGACGAATTCGGCTGCATGAGTTTGCACGGTGTTGCTACATGATGTGTGAGGTAATCCCATCTCTTTTTACCGCCCCGCACCCAAGTCACAGGAACATGACACCGGAAAGAGTTATGCCGCCTGCCAGAAAAAGATATGATAGCCCAACCATTAAGGACAAACAAGGAGAAAACAATGATAGAGATTGATGACAAACCCATCGAAGGGATGCTCGCACTTGGGTCGGGGAGTGATGCCAGTGATCAAGAGATCAAGGATGCTGTCAAGGCGCTTAGCATAAAGACGACACTGACGCTTGACGAGATGGTAACCGTCTTTAAAATGTATCATGAGGGCTATAGTGATAGTGAAATCGCAGTATCGCTTGGTGACCGGAAGAAGATGCGCAATGTAGAGCGAGTAAGGATCAAGTGTGGTCTGTTCAGGTGGCGGGATTTTGAGACGCCATTTGATGTCAATGAGTTCATCAGTGCGGTCGATGGGGGCAAGACAGATGCCGAGATCGCAGCGATGTTCGGCGCAGGCAAGTCCACGATACGCACCTACCGGCAGGTGCTCGACTGGCATGAGACATATGGTGCGCCAGACATACCGGTGAACGGATAACCTTATTACTATCATCCGTGCAATATCTGATTGCGGGCTAGCCCGGGTAACCCGGCGTCACCTATCACCCGAAACCGCCGATATGCGGGGGGCGAAGCCAATGGAAGACATACCAAACGCTATTTAAGATCGGATGCCCAACAATGAATCTCCGTCCTGCGGGGATGGCGTTGGTAGTGGAGTCTGCCGGAGGGCAGGTTTGCTATCTCTGCTGCGGAAAACGGTTTAGGCCCGGAAGGGAGCGGACATCACCGCAGACGCTTCATCGCTTGTAGGATCGCGGAGAGGAGGCGGATCTCCGAACCACTGGATGGTGGGCGGGTGGCAACCATTGGCGCGCTCGCATTATTCTTATGACCGGGACAAATTCGAAAGCCGTGATCGACTTGTGATATGAATGCGATAACGGTGCTTTCACACCGTTGGTTTTCTTTTTTCGATGAATTTATTAGGAACAAACGCATTTTTAATTAATATGCCTGTAACCGTTGAAGTTTCAGATGAACTCCTGAAAGCAATCCCGGCAATCGATGAAGCTGCTATACCCGGGTTAATCGAACTCGGCGCGAAACAGATGAGAATAGAACAAGCGTTAGCGATCTTCAAAGAAGGTGAGATATCGATCTGGCGCGCATCCCGGATCGCAGGACTGCCTTTGCGAGAGATGATTACTCATGCGTCTGCTCGTGGATTCAAACCACTCTTTGATGATGACATGATCGCAGAGGAACTTGAATGATTAAAGTGGTGTCTGATGCAGGTCCACCGATCGCACTCGGCAAACTCAATCTGTTGCACCTTCTCGGAAAGTTGTATCACAATGTACATATCCCAAAAGCAGTATATGAAGAAGTTATAGTGAATGGCATCAGATCCGATTATATAGATACGTTTCGTGCCAGGTTACTCATCGGTGATACATTGACCGTGAAAGAAGTGACTTCTGTGAAGGCGAGTGTTTCCGATGTCGGAATTGATGAGGGTGAAGCCGAGACAATAGAGTTGGCCATCAGAATCGATGCTGATCTGGTATTGATTGATGATTGGCATGCAAGGATTGCGACAAGAAATCAAGATTTGGTTGTAAAGGGCACACTCGGCGTTATACACAGTGCATATAAATCTGAATTAATCAGTTTTAAAGAATTTGAAGATGCGTTAAGGGAGATTGCATATCGCGATGATATATGGATAAGTGAAGATCTGTGTATGATGGTATTGGATGCGGCAGGAACTATCACGCGTATGTGAGCTGGCGTGGTCAGAAGTGTTTTTGCGAGGCGGAGCGATCAGGGTCATATCCAAGTACAGCGTCTGCCATCCCATGTTTCGGATATCTGAAAACAGATGGGCCATGCCCTGGGCGTGCGTACAGTGAGATTGTGATCGATCGGCTCGGGGTACCGGAAGGGAGCAGACAACACCACAGACGCTTCATCGATTGTAGGGTCGCGGAGAGGGGGCGGATTTCCGAACCACTTGATAGAGGGCGGGTGGAAACCGTTGGCGTGCTCGCAATGTTTCTTATCGCCATCGAACGAACGATGGTTCTTAGATATCCCGAACTTCAGCCCCCCTCTTGCTCAAGTTTATATACGTCGTAGCCCATATTAGCTATTGGTGAATCCAAAATGGGTCAAATGAAAACACTTGCGGTGAAACTTCCGGACTCGGCGATCAAGGAACTGAAAGAGATTGCGGATGCGCAGTACATACCAACACGAACCATGATCAGGGCGTGGATCATGCAACGGTTGAACGCCGAGATGAGTAGAACAAGGATATTAGAAGTAGAGCCAGAGGATGATGAGGTAGAAGCCATCATAGAAGGTGAAAAACAGTTTGCAACGGGCGAATCTGTGGGCTGGGAGTCTTTGAAATCAAGCAATTGAATGTATGGCATCAGTCTAGGGTGATGAAAATCATACATATTTGGGCAATTTTTGCCCCATAGAACCATACCATTTTTGTTCCTCCTTCACCCACCCGTTCAAAAGTGTTTATGCTCTCGATAAATAATTGTTCTTTGTAAA
>PQXF01000001.1:62112-117896 GCA_003194445.1 Candidatus Methanogaster sp. | reverse complement strand
GACCGCATCTGTCTTGAAACATGTTTTGGGTAAAGATGAAGTGTGGCAAGAGTTCACTCAACTGGCAGCGCAAACGAAGAGAATGGTTCAGCAAACTCAATTGGCCGCGTTAGCTCCCTCAAACCAGAGAACAAAGGCACGGTATATGAATGTGGACGCCCTGATCCAATGGGGGCTAAAAATAGATATTTTTCTCGAAAAGCAGAAAATGGGGGTAAATCAGGAGTTTGACCAAAAACTAGTCGAGGAGAAGTTTGGTTGGGTGACGAGGTTCCGCAAGAATATCAAGGAATGGGGAGAACTTCTTGATATCATAACAACAACAGAGAACTTCGTGAGAACACAGGGGTTGTGTACCGATTCTTATCCGGAGCTGGAGAACCTCTTATCAGGTCAGGATCATACGGAGCAAACGATAAAAGTCCGCGAAGAGCTTCTTAATTTCGTTCGAGAAGAATCATCGAAGGCTAAACCCGGAGAACGACTTTTGGGAAGCAGTGAAGTGATTGAATCTGTTTTTGGTAAGTTAAAACGGATGGAACGTGACCAGTCGAAGAGTGGTTTCACTGGTCTCTTGTTGAGTGTTCCGGCGATGGTCTCCCAAACGACAAAGGAAGTTGTGAAGGACGCGCTGGAGATGGTTCCAACGCAAAAAGTTCTTGATTGGTGCACGAAACATCTTGGGCAATCGGTTCAAGCTAAGCGAAGAAATGCCTTTGAGTCCAGCGATAAACCGGAACAAAAATGGGATCAATTTAGTGGGGTCGGATGAACACCTTTTCATCAGCCCAGCATCAGTCTAACAAAAAACGCCGCGAAGAGTTACAACAAACTACCTGAAAAATCGAAAAATCGGGTGGAAGCAGCACTTAACGAACTTCAATATTCGTTTGTACCGAATAAATTAGATGTTAAAAAACTTAAAGGATTTAAAAACGTTTATAGGGTGCGATTAGGTAAATGGCGGATTATTTACAGGGTGGATACCGAAGAAAAATCGATTTTAGTATATGGGCTACTGCCAAGAAAAAACGCATACGGATAAAACATTTGCTGAAACACTGTGGATCAGGGAAACAGATGAACTATAACCCGGGCACACGCAATATGAAAATCCCAGCCTCGAGAAAAAAATTAATACCGCTCACCCCCTGCTAGTTTACACAGCAATGAAAAACATCATCGTCAAAAGAGCGCGGGAACACAACCTCAAGGACATTACAGTAACACGCCCGGCACGACAGGTGCGGTGACAACGATCGAGAGGGGATGAGTTTTGCGAAATCCAGTCCCTGGGGAACTGTCACACCATCTGGTGCTGATAAGCCCCACTCACGCGGGGTTTATATCTATGGTGTCGTTTTGAGATTGGATTCTGTAAGTTTAAATCGGTACCTATGAATGATTATATCACAAAATAACCAGTTTCCAACCTTTATTGATCCCATTCTGTCGGTAATATTGTAGTGTAACGTTTCACTACACCGTACCACTACCACTTTGCAGTGGAGAGCCGATATCCAACACATAAAAGCAGAATGGGGGATGTGGGGGATTTTAGTGACGTAGAAATCCAACCTCACTTTGACCCCATAGGTTGATATGGGATAGGTTCTGATTTGTCCAGCATGGAACGAGGAGAACTCTGCCGCGATCGATGCATGGGCTTGCTGCTGGCTGAGTATATGCAAGATGGTGGTGCAGCCAGACCGAATGCAAAAACGCTGTGTGCAGGCCCTGTACTTAAGTCCGGGGTTTGGTGACTTTAGGTATCCACCATGTCGGCGACGCGAATGTAGGGTCGGGTGTGAATCGGGTGATCGAAAGGGTTTTATGGGGTGGGTTTAAACGAGAGATTCACAAAAAATCAGTTATTCTCATTTGTCCAGTCTTTTGCGGTGGAATAACAACCTTCTTCAAGTTCTCTTTCAATATGTCCATTCTTTGTGATGTTATCAGATTTGTGAAAAATTCAATCATAGCATCACACTTCCCTTCATTTCCCAATTGAAGATATTTAATATAAGTACTCCTATCTTTACCCAAAAAAAGTAATTTTGGATATCCCCTTTTGTTAAGCATATAATTAAAAATCTCTCTTCCAACTCGTCCATTGCCATCTGTGAAAGGATGTATCATTTCGAATTTGTAATGAAACAATACAGCTTCTTCAAATGGGTGTTTTCCTTCATCAAGCTTTGTATAATACTCTTCTATAATTTTTTCTAGTTCATACTCTATCACAATTGATGGAGTTACTCTGAGATCACAACCAACTATAAAAACATCATCGGATCTTCTAAAAACACCAGCCGACTCAAAATCGATATTATCCATTATCAAAGCATGTAAATTTTTAACAAAATTAATTGTAACTTTTTTTTTATATTTATTACGATGCTCTCTAACTTTTTTAAAGTTTTGTATTTCATTAATTTCTCTCAGAGTTTTCTCCTTTGGTACAATACCATTCACAAGCAAATCGTGAGCTTCTTTTATAGAAAGAGTATTTCCTTCAATCGAAGTTGTGCCATGTATGTAATGGATGTCAAAATTCAATTCATAAGCATCTATTTCGTTGACTGTGAGTAATTCAGTAAAAGCTTTGTATATATAGCGTATTTCTTCCATAGTTTTAATTTGTTCTCTTGTCAGATATTTTGATTCGTAAAATGCACTACTTAATTCCGCCTTTTTTAGAGCAGATTCTAGTTCAATATCATAAGCAAATTCTGTTCTGTATTTTTCAAGTTCTTCTCCTGATGGAGGAGTAATACCTAAATATTTTTTTACTTTCCTCTTTTTGCCCCTAACCCGCACATCTTTCACAAGGAAATATTGTGGCTTGCGGTTTTTGGGATATGTCACCTCTACCCTGTATGGTCTTCGTCCCATCATCTTACTAATGAGGGGGGACTATTATTAATCCTTCGGCGGGATTGCCACCCAGCCCACCCCATCTCCGTCCACACTCATCCTCATCACAGGTAGCGCGACCCCCTCATGATGCCCCGCTCTTCAGAGCGGGGTTTAGTGACGGGTATGCGAAGGTCGGTGTGGTCGGAAGTGTTTTTGCGAGGTAGAGCGATCAGGGCACCATTCAAGTACGACGTCCGCCACTCCCTGTTTCGAATATCTGAAAACAGATAAGCCATAACCCGGGCACACGCAATATGACAGTCCCGGCCTCGAGAAAAAATTAATACTCCTCACCCCCTGCTATTTTACACAGCAATAAAAAACATCATCATCAAAGGAGCGCGGGAACACAACCTCAAAGACACCACCGTAACGCTCCCGCGAGCTAAACTGATCGTGATAACCGGCGTCTCCGGCTCTGGCAAGTCAACGCTTGCGTTCGACACGATCTATGCCGAGGGGTAGCGGCGGTACGTCGAGTCACTCTCTGCGTACGCCCGCCAGTTCCTTGGTCTGATGAGCAAGCCAGACATCGATACGATCGAAGGACTCTCGCCTGCAATCTCCATCGAGCAGAAGACTACCTCCAAGAACCCGAGGAGCACTGTGGGCACGGTAACCGAGATCTACGACTATCTGCGGCTGCTCTTCGCAAGGATCGGGGTTCCATATTGCCCGGTCCACGATGTCAGGATCGAGTCGCAGTCGCCAGAGCGGGTAGCGGACACGATCGCATCCGAATGGGGCGGATCCGGGGGGTTGAGCGAACCAGACGAATCCGGCGAGATGATCACGACGCGTCCGCATGATTGATTCCGTCACCAGATCGACACCAACCGCTTTCACAGCCTCATGCAGCTCGTAGAGGTCGCATCCCGAGATGGTCTCGATTTCATGCCCGGTCTGGCTTGCGACCGTCTGCACATCCGAGAGCAAACTCCTTGCTCTCGGTTCCGGTCGCAATGATCACAGGCGTCATCCCGAGTTCATGCACAAACCGTGCCATGCCGGATGCAACGTCCGGGTCTGCATGGATCGCAACCCTCTTCTGTGCGATCTTGAACTGCACATCTACGATCGCAAAGACGCCCCGCCCATGCTATTCCCCATCTCTCGAATCGTAAGCCCTCTCCTCGCCCTCCGCCTCGCCAGATACCCTCTGCAACGCAGCAACGCCTGCGACTGTGTATGCCCGCGATAGCAGCGCTGCGAGATTGTATCTGCTTATAAAAAACGGAGCGTCTCCAAGCCCCCTCAAAACCGCTGCTTCCACCTCCGGACGGGTCGGGTTAACCGAGAATGATTCGAGCGCATCACCAGCCTCCCAGAACGAATCCATACATTCATCGAGCGGTTTTACTACTTCCACCTCCACCCCCTCCGCAGAAGCATCAGAAACACGCCGTTTCCGGAGCGCATCGATAATATCCTCCTTTGTTCTGCCCCTCAGCTTGAAGATGAGGAACGGATCCTCGTCGAACCGCTCTGCCAGCAGGTAATAGACCGCTGCGATGTGCTTGCACGGGTTTGCCCAGTCAGGGCACGAACAGTCGGTTTCAAGATCCTTTAATTTCACCGGAAATAGCGAGATTCCGGCCTCTGTGAAAGCATCCTCGATATCAGCCGGCATCTCGCCCGCAAAGAGTTTGGCTGCGAATATCGCTTTTGACGCCATCACGTCTGCCACTTTCTCCCAGTCCGCATCAGAGATCGGATCCATCCTGATTGTGACGCTGTATGGTCTCGATCCTGAGCCTTGAACCTTCGACTTGACGATCCCGCCTAGGACATCGATCGAGATCACCTGCCCTTTCCTCGCATAAGTGCGTCCGCGGGTCAGTCTTGTTCCCATGCTGAATGATTCAAGAACTGTAATCCAGCGTTTCGACCACCACGTCGTTCCGATCTCACCCCGCTTGCTCTTCGCCTTTATGCCGTTCTTCACCTCTTTTGGCTTTGCCGGTTTGTAGTATTCCCAGTAGCCCCATCTCACCATCGTTAATCGCCTCCTGCAAGAGCTGCATCACGGCTCAGCGTGAAGATGTCCTTGAGTTCATCGGTAGATAGTTCGGTGATCCACGCCTCGCCAGAACCGACGATGGCGTCTGCAAGTGCTTTCTTCTCTTCTAACATCCGGTCTATTCGCTCTTCGAGCGTTCCGATGCAGACGAACTTGTGTGCGAAGACGTTCTTTGTCTGCCCGATGCGGAAGACGCGGTCTGTTGCCTGGTTCTCGACAGCAGGGTTCCACCAACGGTCAAAGTGGAAGACGTGGTTTGCGGCTGTGAGGTTAAGCCCGAACCCGCCTGCCTTGAGTGAGAGAACAAAGAGCCGCGGTCCGTGCTCGTCCTGCTGGAACCTCCGAATCATCTCGTCCCGCTGTTTCCTTGGCGTCCCGCCATGCAGGAATAGTACCTCGCAATCGAACCGCTCCTGTAGATGGTGCCGCAGCATGGCCCCCATCCCTGCAAACTGCGTGAAGATCAGCGCTTTGTCACCCTCGGAGAGCACCTCCTCAAGCATCTCACCAAGACGCGTCAGTTTTCCTGATCGCGCCTTTAAGGGGCTTCCGTCCTGGAGAAAGAGCGCTGGATGGTTGCAGATCTGCTTGAGTTTCGTAAGTGTTGCGAGTACAATCCCCTTTCGCTCGATTCCGTCGGCGTAATCGAGCTTATCAAGCATCTCCGCAACCACTGCCTCATAAAGCGATGCCTGCTCGTGCGTCAGGTTGTGGTAGACCTTCGCCTCCACCTTCTCAGGAAGGTCCTGTATTATTGTGGGATCGGTCTTCAGACGCCTCAGGACAAATGGCTGGATTATGCGCCTGAGCACCTCTGCACGTGCATCGTCTCGATACTTCTCGATAGGTATTGCGAAACTCTTACGAAAGCCCTGTGCGGATCCGAGGTATCCGCGGTTTAAGAAGTCCATGATCGACCAGAGATCTGATAGTCGGTTCTCGACAGGCGTTCCTGTGAGTGCGATCGTGTGATCGGCTTTGATCCTCTTTATCGCCTGTGTCTGCTTGGCAGCCGGATTCTTGATGTTCTGTGCTTCATCAAGGACTATATGCTGCCAGTGAACCTGCGACAACGCCTCTTCGTCACGATGCGCCAGTGCGTATGTGCTGATCACGAGATCGTGCTTCTCCGCCTCCTCTGCAAATGCTCTGCCAGCGAGCCGGTCAGCGCCGTGGTGAATCATCACCCCAAGAGATGGTGCGAACCGCTCAACCTCCTTTCGCCAGTTGCCGACGACCGACATCGGACAGATCAGGAGTGTCGGATCAGGGGTCTTCCCTTCTTCACTCACCCCCTCCTCGCGAACGTGTAGAAGAAATGCGATCAACTCCACGGTCTTGCCAAGACCCATATCATCTGCCAGACACGCACCAAAACCAAATCCGTAGAGATACGCAAGCCACGAGACGCCTTTCGCCTGATATGGGCGGAGGACTCCGTTGAAAGCTTTCGGTTGATCGACAAGGGTAATCTTCGCACCGTCGCCACCCTCTCCCTCATCCCCTCCCTCATCGCCTGAAAATTTGCTTAACATCTCCTTAAGCCACCCCTCAGTCTCAACTCCCACGACCGGAAGCCCGATCTCATCCCTGGCATCATCCGCACCAAGCCCGAGACGCATCGCTTCGCCAAGCGTAATCTCGCGCTCCTTATGCTTCTTTTCGAAGAAACTGATCGCGGTCTCGATATCCTCAGACCGCAGCTCCACCCACTTACCACGTACCTGGACAAGCGGGATCTTCAAACTGGCTAAATGCTTGAATTCATCCATAGAAAGAGTGTTATCTCCGATCGCTACCGTCCAGTCGTAAGACATGATCGATTTGACGCTGAAATTCCCTGAACCGATGCCACCTTCCTGCACCGGAGATGGTGTCTTGATCTTTAATTTGACGCCGAGCCGTGCGCCCGGTTTATCCCACCATGGCGGGAGAAGGACTCCGAAACCGTTCTGCTCAAGAATGGGGGCAAACTCCCGCAGGAAGGAATACGCCTGCCCCGCACTCATATCAAACCCCACAGGGCGTGCATCCTGCAAACTCTTCTCGATTGAGGGGTATGTATGAGACGCCCTCCCAAGGTCGGCAAGCAACTGCTCCTGCGGGTTCTTGAACTTTCGTTTGAGAAACGTGAGTGTTTCCGACCGTGTCTTCCATACCTTATCCGCAGGGATCAGCAGACTCGGGTCGTCCTTCGCCTGAAGGAAGAAGTCGAGACTCCACCTATTCCAGTCCCGCCCCGGGTCCCTTTCACGAGTTCCATCCCCGCTGCCACCGCCACTCTCACTACCACCCTCGTCCCCGCCACCATTCTCATCATAATAGTTGCCATCGCCACCATCCATTCCCTCATACTCCCACTCATCAGGATCCGGTGGCGCATCAAGCCTGAAACACGTACGAAATGGCGCAGATGGCATGGCTGGCTGGAGCCCGGTGAGCCATCCCTCTAACTCACCAGAGAATGCTGCCACATCCTCGATCGGTGCATC
The DNA here is from genome assembly GCA_003194445.1 of Candidatus Methanogaster sp. Taxonomy (GTDB): domain Archaea; phylum Halobacteriota; class Methanosarcinia; order Methanosarcinales; family Methanogasteraceae; genus Methanogaster_A. The sequence goes on along the minus strand of PQXF01000001.1, from coordinate 110,465 downwards.
GAGCACGGGATTCCCGGTTGACAGTGCCGATAGTAACCGCTCCGGCATCGGGGGGATTTTAGGGCGGCGACCACGGCGGGGCGGGATCAGTGATACGGACGCAAGGCTCCTGCGCACGAACACGTCGACGGTTCGGTCGATGAAACTCCGAATTATGTGCTGTGGCCGCGTATCCTGTGCGCCTGATCCATCCTCTTTTTGGATGATAAGTGCCCGGCAGTACGCGGGCATCGCATCTGCGAGTGTGCGCACCCGTTCCACATCATCCCCGGCGATCACCGCGGTCCAGACCGCTATATTCTCTCTGATTGTGGGTATGAACTGTTCTTCTGTGATAAGCGCAAGCGAGAATAGGGCTGCTTCGGTCCAGAACCGAAGTGAACTCCCAAAAGCGATTCCATGGGGCGGGCTTGCTGGTAGATCAAGTAATAGATCAAACGCCACCCCCGGGTCAAATATTAGCGTCTCGACATTCCATCCGGCAAGTGCAGTCGCCTTCCCGTGGTCGTACTCCTCCTCCCGGATAAGCCACGGCGATGGCAGCGGACCTCTCTGTGTCGAAGGGAGGAGAAGCGGCATCGTCCCGATTCCAGACGGAGTCTGTCCGAAGGTGCTTTCGACGATCTCACTTAGCATATCGGCAGGAAGAGAGAATGGATGAGTCCTGGGCTTTGGATTTTTTGGCGGTCTTCCGCGGCGGGGCGGGGCGGTCAGTGGCAGCGCGGATGCCTCAGCCCATAAGCACAGTTCATCACCGTTCCAGATTGCATGTAAGACCTGCATTATACGCACTCCTTCGAAGTCATATTAATGGTAATCTGATCGTCTCGTCATAAACCTGATCCGGATGGTCGCTCTCAAGTCAAGTAACCGCACAACTAAGGAACTGTCACAACATAGCCCGGGTCAGGTCAAACCTCCTTAACACATTCGCAATATCAAATAATATCCATATAACTCGCGTCATTCGTGCTTTATTTGTAGAGTTTTTCGTTTACATCACGGATCTAAATTGAGTTAGCGATGCTGACACCATCCTAAAAAACACATCGATGGACCATATATCATATATAGGAATCGGCAAATCACTCTCTGTCTGCATCCGAGATTTCTATCATCTTATCTAGCATCTTATCCATGGTCGTATCGTCCGGCTCAGTCATAGCGATCTTCTTCAGCGCATCCACTATTGCAGTCTGCTTCAATATCCAATCATAGTCAGCCCTCAGCCTGAAATTTTTTAAAACGCTGTACGCACGGTTGACCTCTGGTGTCCGCTCCATGCCCTTGTACGCATTCCTGATAAATTTCTCTGCTTCTCGCTTATCCTCTGGAATCGAATCCCTGTCGATGGTCAACACATCATAAAACGTTTTATCTCCGGTGTAGTTCATCCAATCGATATGTTCGCCCATAATCCGGTCCTGCTTTCTCATAGCATCATAACATCTAAGCGCCACCAGATACGAGCGATCATCCCCCTCCCATACCGGTTTCCTGATTTCGCAGTCCATCAGATACTCCATCGGCAGAATTTCATCCGCTCTGTCAAGCATAAAATCGTATTCGAACCTCAACTGTGGATTGTTCAGTATTCTACATGCCTCTTCTGCCAATCTCCGGTCCACATCCTCATTTTCACAGTGCACTACCTCCCCTGCCTTCAATTTTGCCCTGTCCACACCAAGAAGCTCGTAGAGCGTAGGTGCACCGAGATGATAGATGTTAAGCCATGCACCGCGATGCTTCATAAGGTAATTCACTGTAGCATAATCTTTCTCTATTTCTACCCATTCATCGTGCTCTTCTATCAGTTCCCGCTTATCTTTCGCACTGTATCCCTGCATGAGCTTCAGAAAAAGGCGCAAAATCTCCTCATAGTCGGAACGCTTTTTCCTGTCGCTTAACATCTCGCAGGCTCTCTCGATCACCTCATCAGGATATTCGGAGTGTTCGATCTTTCGCTGGTATGCCTCCTTGATCACATCGGGCGGATCGTTCTTCGAGACAGAGAGCACGCAATAATACGTCGGAACCCCCGACAGGAGATCATCGATGCAGTCGGGATACTCTTCTCCAAAACTTTCCATCTTTTTCCCATGTCCCGTCAGCCGCGAAAAGTCCACATAGCGTCTCGGAAATTTCCAATACGAGTCGTCACGGGCGAAGAGCTGCATCCATTCGTTATATGCCAGCTCCTCTTCCGAGATCTCTATCTTCTCTGCCTTCTTCGCCTTCGATTTCTTCGATTTCTTTGCTTTTTTCATTTCAATTCCAGTGTTGAACCATCTGTTATATTCAGATCCCTGACCAGGGATTCGTCATCGAGCACTTCATCATCGCAGAAGATATCCATCCCTTCACTTATGATACCTTTCTTCATGAGGTCCCGCCTCACATCCTGGATGGTCGCGCTTGGATTGAGGTAATAGTCCAGAACATCCCGTGTATCGATATTTTCAACCGTTACTTCGATTGCGTACGTATTTATCAGCTTTCGCATCCACTTGTTCTTCGCTCTCTTTGTGAGCCTGCCTACAGCCTCCATCTTCACGGTCCGCTCATTGCCAGAGTCATGATCCTTTGCAGTCACATGCAGTATACCAAACTCCTCCCCGATCGCAAAAGAGACGTCGATCTCTGATTCGCCCGCGGGTTTTGGCTCGATATCGATCCAGAACTCGCCAAGATAACCACCTTCCTCCGGATACAGGCTCTCTCCCTGATAGACCTTGATTATCACCTCGTCCGAATAATCTCCTGCGTTCGTAAACGGCTTCGTCTGTGTGACCGGGATCTTTGTGTTCCTTGTAATGATCTTTGGAACGGTCCCGTCTACGACTGAAACTCCGATAGAGCGGGAGGCGACGTCACTTATCTCAACAGGTCGCCTTATCGTTCCGGATATTCCTTTTTCCCCATCTTTTTCCATACCTTTCTCATCATCCTCTTTGACGCCGTCTTTCAGGGTAGCAACCGCCGCTCCGAGCGAGACCACCTCGATCGGATCGATCCTGTGCTCTGGTTCCTTGCCAAAGAAGTCGCGCACAAACTCCTGCACCGCGGGTATGTACGTGGTCCCGCCAACCATGAGTACGTCATCGATCTCGTCCGGATGAAGCGCAGCATCGTGAAGCGCCTGTTTCATCGGCTTTCGTGTCCGTTCGATGAAATCGAAGATGAGTTCGTTGAATTCCTGCCTTGTTAGGGTGTAGCTAAACGCAATTGGCGCGCCCTGCTTGCTCTTGCTCAGGTATGGTAAATTGACGACCACACGCTCCTTATCCGACAGTTCGATCTTTACGCGCTCGGCTTCTTCCCGGACCGATTGAAGCACCGATCTGTTCCCGTTCTCCTCATTTCTAAGGTCTATTTTGTGCTTTTCTCGTATTTTATCGATGATAAACTCTTCGAGCCTGGAATCGATGTCATCACCACCGAGATGGTTGTCTCCGCTCGTTGCATCGACATCATAGAACCCATCCCCGATCGAGAGGACTGAAACATCGAACGTGCCGCCGCCGAAGTCGTAGACCAGAATTCTGCGCTCCTCGCCCTCACACTCAAATCCGAATGCGAGTGCAGCGGCGGTCGGCTCGTTTAAGATCCCGCGCACATTCAAGCCCGCGATCTCGCCAGCATCCTTGACTGCCTGCCGCTGCGAGTCCATGAAATATGCCGGCACCGTTATTATAGCGTCCGTGATGCGCGTCCCGATTCGCGCCTCAGCATCAGAAACGAGTTTTTTGATGATGTGGGCTGCCACGTACTCTGGCGGATATGACTCATTGCCGATCTGCACCTTGTGGTCGGTGCCCATCTGCCTCTTTATCGACGCAACAGTCCGCTCCGGGTTCGCGATGATGTTACGCTTTGCAGCGCTTCCGACCACAACATCACTCCCCTCCTTAAAGTACACAACAGACGGAGTGACTCGCTCGTTTTCGCTGTTCTCTATGATCATTGGCTCGTCGAACTCGATGAACGCCATACCTGAGTTTGTCGTGCCGAAATCGATCCCGATTACTTCTCTTTGCATGTTATATCACCTGTTGTTAGCACCAGAATGGTGTGGATACTGTAAATGGAGATTTCTTCTTTTTTTCTTCATCCATATCTTCTCCTACTTCACTCGTGTCCTCACCTATCTCAATCTCATTTAGTAGTTTCCCCTGCTCTTCTAACAGCGCCTCGTTGTACCGGCGGAGGGCGATGCTTTCGATGACTAATTTGTCTTTCCTGCCATCCAGCTCATTCAGATTCTCATGGGCGATCTCCAGCACCCTCTCTGTTTCTTCTATCTCCGCTGCCAGTGATTCTTTGCGCTGCACAAGCCCGCGAACCTCTTCTGATTCTACATTTACCAGTTCTTTTGATTTTTGTAACTCTCTTTCTGACATGGACAACTTTTCATCGATCTCTGCTATTTTTTGCCCCATCTTCGACTCCTCTTCGATGTTCCACGCTCTTCGTTCACCCATATCCGCCAATTCATAATTCAGCGCTTCCCTTTTTCCTTCCATCTCATTTATCTCGTTTAACAACTTTTCCCGCTCTTCTGACAGTTCTTCGTTGTATCTACCAAGTGCAATACTCTCGACAACGATTTTATCCTTGTTGACCATCTGTTCATTGAGAGTGTTAGTGATTGCAGATAATTGCTTCTTTGATTCCTTGATCTCGGCTTTCAACACTTCATTGCGTTGTTCTAGTTCAAGAACCCCAGATTCTGCCTCTTCTTCTCTTTTTGTCCATTCTTCTTCTCTTTTTTTAAATTCATTCTCTCGCAGGTCAAGTTCTTTGACCGAATTTCTGAGTATCTCCTCGTTACGGACTAATTCACGTGCGCGCACCTCCAGTTTCTGTTCTTTATCCCCGATCTCCTTCAACTCCGCTTCGAGCGACTTCTTCACAAACCGCCTCATAAACCTTGAGATCACCGTTCCGGGCTTGGATTCTCGTGTTCTCTCCGTCTCGTCATTCTCTCTGTCCCGCCCCACTTCTACAGGTTCGCCGCCACCTCTGGAGATGATCACCTCAGCCGGTCGGATCAACTCGTTGTTCAGCATATACCCTTTCCGGATAAGGGACATAATGGTCTTATCCGGAAGAAGGGGGTCCTGCGTGATCTCTATTGCGGTGTGCAGTTCATCATTGAACCGTTCACCGGCTGATGGTGCGATCGGCGCGATCCCTGACGCGTCCAGCAACTGGTTGTAGGTCATCTCCATGCTGCTCCGCGACCCTTCCACCATCCTGTCCACGACCTCGCATCCGCCTACACCCCCGGCATCCCCCTCATAGTTATATACGGCACGTTCGAGCGTATCAGCGACGATCAATAACTGCCGAGCTAATTCGCCGGACGTTTTCCTTCGTATCGCTTCTTCTTCGTTTTGAGTCCGCTCTTTATACCGCGCAAAGTCGGATTTCATCTTCTCGGCTTTAATCTTCAGGGAGGCGATCAACTCGTCCTTCTCGTCCATCTCCTTCTTCGAAACCACTATGATCTCGTTTGTCACAGTCTTTCCAGATATATTCTCTTCGCCATCGTTCCGCATCTAGTAATGATGTGGACATGATCAATTTAAATATTTTGGGATTGTGCGCTTTTCAGGTATACCCACGGCTTGCCAGAAAAGTTACAGGACAGTAAAACTGGCGTAATTTGCATTTTACGTTAATGGCTGCACCGCTACTCGCTCTGCTTGCATACAGCGTATAAAAGACATATCAGCCACAGATTAAGACCAATTTCTCAGATTACCGGTTTATCTGTGGTGTTGGATCCATTCAATGACCCCACATAATATTGAACAGCCGCAGCGAATTGACCAGCCTCACCTCATAAGAGCCATCTTCAGAAAAGCACCCATGCTCTTTCGGTTCATCAGGAGTTTTCGGACGACAACAGACGGATGATCCATATCTCCGTATCTCGTGATCAGATCCAGCAGTTCATCGTCATCCAGCACCCCAACCAATCGGTTGATCTCGGAATCAGAAAGACGCGCCATCCATTCATTAATCCTCCTTCCAATCACAAGCTCCCGCCCGATCCTGGTTCTCCAGAGTTTATCGTATTCAGAGAGTCTCCTGGCAGAGGTATTCCCTTCCAGAACAGCGTCTGCTGCTATCTTCCCCGCGATCTTTGCGCACACAGCCCCGGGATACACGCCTCCGCCTGATGTCGGCTTGACCTGCCCTGCTGCATCGCCAACGATCAGCAGACCCTCGGCTGCCGTTTGCTGTGGTACGCTGATCGGTATTCCACCAAGCACGATGCCCGCGATGCCGGAATCGCACTTTCCGGATACGACCGGGTGCTCTGCGATCAGCCGTTTCAGATGAGCCCATGCAGACCTAGATCCAAATCCCGGTCGGACTGCAAGCCCGATGCGTGCGCTACCATGGTACGGGATCGCCCACGCAAAGAACCCGGGAGCGCACGATCCCATGAATATCTCGACAAATTCGAGATCATCGAAGTCGTAGACCGTGCTTATCTGTGCGCCAGAGAGAATCGTTTCTGGCGTATCGAGACCAGCCCACTGTGCGATGCGGCTCTGTACTCCATCCGCCCCGATGACTACACCAGCCTCGATCACGTCTGGCTCGCCTTCGATTGCGACGTGGAGAATCCTCCGGCGCCCATGCCCATGCCCACGAGTCTCCATCTCGATGTCGATCCCGACCGCCCGCGTGCGCATGAGAATATCTGCGCCGGACCGGACCGCATTCTCTGCAAGCGTGCGGTCAAAGATTCTCCGGTCGACCACGTACGCCTTGATCTCGCCGCCTGATATGCGGATCCGCCGCCGGTCAGGCGCATATACAAACGCGCCTTTGATCGGATGAAATCCACTATCCAAAACAACTTCGCACTCCCCAATCGCGCTCGTACTCAGTAGACCTGCGCATTGCACAGGCGACCCGATGGATGCGTGTTCCTCTATGATTAGTGTTTTCGCTCCGTTTTTTGCTGCGTACTTCGCTGCCAGACATCCGGCAGGTCCGGCACCGACCACAACGACATCATAATCCATTTTTTCTCCGGAAATATCCGTACTCAACTACGCCCCGCAACTCCTTAAACGCTTGTAGCCAGACTTCCCCACCCTCCGGATCATTAAATGCTACCCCGCCCCTCAACACAAAACCTTATCTCGTTTTGTGGCAACTGGTAAGTGAGATGAGCTTATGGAGAGTGAATTATACAAAAAGATCCTGATCGCGACCGACGGCTCAGAGAACACCAAAAAGGCGGTTGACTATGGCATCGAACTTGCCCGCATCGCAGAAGCAGATGTTCACGCGGTATACGTCCTCGATGCAGGAGCATTTGCAACACTGCCGATGGATGCTGCGTGGGAGAGTATGTACGAACTGATACGCGCAGAAGGTGGTGAGGCTCTGAAGCATGTGGAAGATCAGGGCACAAAATCCGGCGTATCTGTCGAGTGCAGCATTCTGGAAGGTCATCCTGCGAGCGAGATCGTTCTGTATGCAACGGAGCACGAGATCGACCTGATAGTGATGGGGACGCTTGGCAAGACCGGTCTTGATCGAATCCTTGTCGGAAGCGTTGCCACCAAGGTCGTACACACGTCCGCCATTCCGGTGCTAATCGTTCGCGGCGGATGAGATCGGGAGTTCTTTGAGGTGCTCTAAAATACTTTCGGAGAGGCGTTTCTTGAGTTTCATGTACTGGGCTCCTGAAATGCCGATCTGACCAAGCACAGCGTCCCGCATGAAGCACGGTTTTGTGAGTTTACAGCACCATATCAGCGTCCCGAAGCAGGTATTATCTCCGAGTTCGAGTGGTGTCCCGCGTGAGAGTCTGACTTTTAAGTCTGCAAACTCCTGCGGTGTCATCCCATACCTGCGGAGCACCCGCATGAGAGCACACCGCTTGACAGGCAGGCAGCAGAACGTGAGTGCTCGATCGTCGCCACCGCTGCAGATGTGCTTTGGCGCATTGTACCAGCCAGTCTGCTCCTGAAAGATGGTGACAGAGCGGACAAGATCATCTATCACTCCCGGAATCTTGGGCACGGCTCGTGCAAGCGAGACCATATCGGAACCATATCCGAACATATCCTTTGCGCTTCTGAAATCCGTGACTGAATTGTTGCCTATGATGAAGAGGTCGGTGGCATTTCTTACCGCCTTGATCGCATCATAGTCAGCGCCGAATCCCGGTTCCATGGCATCGATATGGATCATATCCGCGCCGGCATCCTCGATCGCCGCTGCAAGTTCATGGTCGTCAACGATTCCGGACCTGGTCTTTACAGAGAGGACAACCCCGGTCTTCTTAATCTTCGAGATGATCGATCCAAGTCTCTGCAAATCGTGAAGAAGAGGCTCGCCCACTCCGATACCTGCCATCTCCGGCTGTCTGCAATGGCAATCGATCTCAAGGATCGCATCATACTCTTTTGCAAGAAGCGCTGCCTCCATTAGCGGCATAATTTCCGTACTTCTGACGTTGAGTGCAATTGTGGGGTGGTCATCCATTCCTTTCAAGCGATCGAGTTCGCCTCGCAGGTGTTCGATCGGCTCAGGTGTCACAAATTCAGCACGCCCACGCTCGTTAATACTCCTTGCTGCTTCGTTTGTCGCATCGTCCAGGTTGTATCCACCGATCACGGCAAGCCCAGCGCTCATTGCGTAATCCCTGACAAAATCTATGTTTGTTATGCCTGCCATCGGTGCAAGCGCGATCGGATTTTTGATGTGTGTGTAGCCAACGTGTATATCAAATTCGGTCAAATAAACGCCTCTTCTGACGACATCGGGAGGTGTGTATATCAAGGTTGCGGTATCGCTCGCTGCTTGAACATGTCCTTGATCGGCACTTGGATTTTTAGATCGTGTCGATCAAGGGTAAGGGATCGCCAAAAAATAACCTGTTAAAATTGGTGTCATTCGTCCGGGACGCGTGAGTTCGTGACTGTGAGCGTAGCGAGCAAAGCCGTTGGCATAAGATCGGCAGAAGGGATGGCTGTACCGATGCTGCGCATTCACGGATGATACGAATAAACGAACCACACGAATGTCAGGGATGCGGAGTATCATCAGATGACTTTATTACTTTATTTTTCGGTGAACACTAAGTTGCTGAAACAGTCAACGTTTCACAAGGAGACGCGTGACGAGGGTATGTCTGCGGGCCTAAACCCGTGGTAGAGAAAGCGGTGTCCACCCCGTACTCGCAGCGCGGTTTGATTCGGTTTCGGATCGGCTATCCGGGCAGATACACACGATTATGGAATAAAACAGCACTCACTTCGATGGCATGATCAAGCTCGCTGCAACCGATAAGGATATGGGAGAGTTTGAGCAGAAACTGGACCGGACGGCGTGAGGTTACCAGTTGTGTAGATGTAATGAGACGTCTTTCGCGCAAAAACACTCGCCCCTTTTCAGTGGAATCGGGATACGATTCGGTTTTGTCGTGGATTTTGATTCTATTCTGTTGTTCAAATCGACCCCATATAACCCTGCGAACGAATGCCTACATGCGTCCCTGACCCGCCACCACACGGCGATAGCACACACATCCGCAAGAGTTATGTATTACCGAACATAGCACACAACCAGATTACTCAGTCGGAGAATAATACCATGAAACTACCTGTGGTCGAACTGCCAGACATTCAGGCAACCCGTCCTGCAATCCCGATTAACTTGACGCGCGTCGGTGTGACCGATGTCAAGAAACTAATCGAGATTGCGCGTGTGGGTAAGCGCCCAATCGTGCTCATCGCACGGTTCAACATCTTCGTGGACCTACCGCCTGACCGGAAGGGCGCAAACCTTTCAAGGAACTTTGAGACGATCGATGAGGTTCTGGAGGAAGCGGTCGAGGCGCCGGTGTACGAGATAGAGGAGCTTTGCGGAGTTGTCGCACGCCGCCTCCTGACCAAGCACGAGTACGCATCCCGCGCCGAGGTGCAGATGAACAGCGAGTATGTAATCAAGCGGGTGACTCCTGTTACCGAGATGCACTGTCAGGGTGTGACCAACATCTTCGCAGAGGCGATCGCCACACGATCCGGCAACGATGATAATATCACGGTTCGGAAACTCGTTGGCGCAGAGGTTCTCGGAATGACTGCATGTCCCTGTGCACAGGAGATCATGCATGGCCGCGCCAGACAGGAGTTGTGCGATCTCGGAGTTCCTGATGCCACGATTGCGCAGTTCTTGAGCAGGGTTCCAATGGCAACCCACAACCAGCGCGGACGCGGGACCATCTCCATCGAGGTGTATGATGGATATGATGTCTCGATTGAGAAACTGATCGACATCACCGAGAACTCGATGAGTTCTAAGATATTTGAACTGCTCAAGCGATCTGACGAAGCGTCAGTGGTCGATACCGCACACCGGAACCCAAAGTTTGTTGAGGACTGTGTTCGGACGATGGCTCATTCGATCGTGAAGGAGTTTTCGCATCTTCCAGACGACTCCATGATCTCGATCAAGCAGATCAATGAGGAGAGTATCCACCAGCACAATGCCTGTGCCGAGCGGTGTGCCACACTCGGAGAACTGCGGACAGAACTGGCTGGAGTGATGCCACTCCTGGAATGGGGCACCTGAATCGGAATATCAGCCGTTCTTGTGCCGGGTCACGACATTACGACCGCGTCATGGCGACAGCGGAGGCGTCAGGAGTCCCGTGATCTCATGAAGACCGAACATCAGGTTCATGTTCTGTACCGCCTGCCCTGACGCGCCTTTCACGAGGTTGTCGATCGCGGAGATCACGACAACGCGATTACCCCCACATGCGATCCCGATGTCGCAGAAGTTCGAGCCGCGTACATCCGAAAGATCAGGGATGCTGTCCCGCACCCGCACAAACGGCTTAGCCCGATAGAACTCATTGTACAGCCCCAGTACCGCGTCATAATCCTGCCCCCGGTTCAGGATGAGATGCGCAGTCGTTAGAATCCCGCGAATGGCAGGAACAACATGCGGCGTGAGATAGATGTTATTGAGTGAATGATCCAGCCGGCTTAACTCCTGAACGATCTCAGGAAGATGCCTGTGTGTGGTGATGTTGTAAGCACGGACGTTCTCTGCGAGATTCGGGTAATGCGATGTGGCTGATGGATCTACGCCTGCTCCGGATACTCCTGATTTGGAATCGAATATCGCATACTCGATCGATCCTTCGCTTGCAAGCGGTGCCGCCGAAAGTATCGCACCTGTCGGGTAGCATCCCGGATTTGCGACGAGGTCGGCTTCTGTGATTCCCCGGTGCAGTTCGGGAAGACCAAAGACCGCACGCCCGTCTCTCGGATCAGTATGCGGACGTTTGTACGTCTCTTCAAAGACCTGCTGCGGCAGCCTGTAATCCGCGCTCAGATCGATGACGCGCGTACCGCCTGCAAGGAGCTTTGGGACGATATCCATCGCAGCGCCGTGCGGTACTGCCGTGAACACGACTTCGCATTCAGAAGCGATCTCTGCTGGAGCGGGTGTGGCGAAATCCAGATCGATTAGTCCTGCGAGGTGCCTGTGAACGTCTGCCACAGGAGTGTCTGCAAGCCGCCTCGATGTCACGGTTCTGATCCGTGCTTTTGGGTGCTGCAGGAGCAGTCTGATCAGTTCTCCGCCTGTGTATCCTGAGCCGCCGATGATTCCAATATCGATCATAGGTACTGTAGTGGCCGACGGATCAAAAAGATTTTTCGGTGTCGCGGAGGTTTTCAAGTTGCCCGGGTGTTGAAGGGGTGTATGGGCCAGGTATGATGGTGTTTTATCGCGAATCCCTGTCAGACATTCGGGAAAACGGATCTGCGGATTACCTGTTTTGAGAGAAATGGGGGTTGCTAAACCGGGTGGGGAGAAGAGTGTTGTACAGGGTTCGCTCTTTTTCGGATATGAGATTCGTCACAATGCGATTGCGCCAGCAGCCAGCCGTAGGATCATGAGGGCGCCCGGGCGATGTGACGCGATGGGTGCCACTGACGTCAGCGGCGGCGAATGTCGCTGGGTCGCACGAGGTGGAACCGCCGGTTGCGATTACAAGCGCGATCGCGGCGTCTACAGGGGTTATTCTGCCGTCGTCGTTCAGGTCGCCTTTCTGCGGCGGGGTGTCAGTCCACGGCTGCATGAGCGGGAAGCGGTCGATGCTGCCACCGCCGCCCTGGATCGGGTATGGGTCTTCACCGATGCCGTCGGTGTTGTTGTCGGTGCCGGTGTAGTCGGAGTAGTAGTTACCAGCGGAGCCAGAGTCCCACTGGTTGGTGCGCTCGTCGTGGGCATTGTAGTTTGTGTTGTTGACGAGGTTGTTGTGATATATGGTGTTGTTGCTCGCTTCCCATAGGCTGATGCCGCAGTTGTTATCTGATGCCGTGTTGGCTGTGAGTATATTATTACCTGAACTCTGGAGACGGATGCCACAGTTACACAAGCTTATCTCGTTGTTGGTCACGATGTTGTTATCAGAATAATCCAGTCGAATTCCTGCTATTGGCCATAACCCTGTATTTTCTTCCACAAAAAAACCAGTATCTTCCTCCGACATAAGATCGCCGAAAAGGACGTACTTGATCGGCACAAGATTTGACTCTGCCCCTTTGAACACACCAATAACGTAGCACAGTATCACCGGAACGCCTTCATTTTTGTAGTCGCTGAATGTGTATGCATCACCAACCGAGATAACTTTACTATCGTATTCCTTAACATCTTTGGTGAATGAGAGCCATACCTTTTCACCATCGACATCGATTTGCACGGGGGTGAGCACAAATCCACCGCCAATATCCCAGACCTCGCCGGTTGCCAGCGTCTTCTCCGCCCACTCACAATCATCGGCCCCCACAATCATAAACCCGCGGATGGTACACCCATCTGCACTTACCCTGATAATATCCGCACTACCGTCGCCATCGATGACTGTAGTACTTCTATTTTCTCCAACCAGTGCCAAAGATTTGCGCACGACCAAATTCTCGACATACGTTCCCGCATGCACGTAAATCGTATCCCCTACCTCTGCATCATCGATCGCATCCTGAATCGGCGTGCCCTCGCCGGGATACACGTTCCACCCAGCGCCAGCGCCCGCCGCTATGCCCACACCTGCACACACGACCACTGCCAGGACTCCAATCGCAGCCACAGCCACCAGCACCGCCACGGGTCGGCTCATGCCACCACGTCCCGTATCGCAAGCAGATCAAGCTGTGATTGTGGCTTTATCATCTTCGTAAGCGGGTCCGCGAAGAGAATGTTCTCTTTAACCAGATATCTCTTCGAGATCTCGTCCATCTCATCAGCACCAACCTCATCACGGATTGCAAACATCTTAAGAGAGGAAACCAGTCTTCCGTGGTGCACATCGAAATGTTCATCGCCTACCACCAGTTCATCACCCAATTCCTTCACAATCTTCAATCGAGCCTCTACCTCACTGGTCCGAAGCGTGAACATGCTGCTAATCACATGAGGGAAGGTTTTAGAAAAAATGGTCTTTATGGACGGGTGTCATCTGCTTTCTGTAGATGGTACGGGCTATTTCTCTTCAAATGCGGTCCATTGCGATAATTGTTCTATGAAAATAAACTCAAAAACAGGGGAAAGTACATATTATCATTAGATGTTAGGTGCCGCGATCGTTCACCCGGATTTCAGGGAAGTAATACCGTTAGCACCAGAGCCAATCATAAAACAAGATGGCGAAACGAAGAGTGACTGTGAACGTAATGTCAGCAAGCGTTTTCTTGAGAAATTAAGAACAGCGCATCCACATTTACGCATAATTGTAACGGAAGACGCATTAAACTCAAATGCTCCGCACATCCATGAATTGGAAAAACATCACTTGCATTATATTATATGAGTGAAAAAAGGTGACCATGCCTTTTTATTCGATTATGTCGAGTCTGCTATGAAAGACGGTTTAACAATAGAAATTGAATATAAAGATAGGGATATTGTTTATAAGTTCCGTTTTATCAATCAAGTCCCTTTGAATGCATCTAACCAAGATTTGTTGGTTAATTTTGTAGAATACTTGGAAACTGCGCCCAAAAAGAAGGTGTTGCATTTCAGCTGGGTCACGGATATACAGGTAACCGAAAGCAATCTTTCTAAAACCATGCGCGGCGGTAGAACACGATCTGAAAATTGAGAATGAGACATTTAACACGCTAAAAAACCAAGGATACCACTTTGAGTATAATTGTGGACATGGAAAGGAGAATCTGTCAGTTGTTTTCGCTACGTCGATGATGCTGGCGTTTTTGGTTGAACAGGCGCAACAACTTTCCTGTCAGCTATTTTAATAGGTTTGGAAGAATCTGGGAAGTAAAAGAAGTCTCTGGGAGAATATAAGGTTTTTATTTTTTGGATTTAAATTTGATTCGATGAAAGACATCCTTACAGCATTGTTTTATGGATTTGAAAGAGACTACCAGGTTATTCTCGAAGATCCCCCACCATCTTGATGGGGGATTGGGACCGAACGTTTGATGATATAACTCTATAGTGAACCTGATTTTTTCAGGCACCTACTGGTAGGTGTACCCTTTTCGGAGATATTTAACATAAGCAGTTAAAATATCAAGTCGTATATATATGCACTTTGCATTTTCGATTTTTGTGCGCCTGATGTACGGCTAAAAGTTAGATAAGCAATACCAAGGATGTAGGGTGGACGACTGAGCGGGAATTGCTGAAGACTTTGCGTTCCCGGTGGTTAAATCCGGTGACTTTTACCGCTTGTGTGGGGTCGATTTGACCACAACAAATTGTAGTTTTTCCATATCGTAACGATTTCAGCCCGATTGCGTGACCGCTCTTCCGGTCTTCTCGCATATTTTAAGGATATTCTCTGCTGTTCAGAGATACCCCTGCCACGTTCGCACTATCTTTCCGTTGACATGGGAGCACTTTCAGTCGCATATCCGCAGATTCTACCTTTCTTTTTCTTCTTTTCCCGAAAAACCGTGTAGAGGGGACTTCGCCAAAGTGTTATATATCATCAATGCCGCTATACTTATACGCAAGAAGAAAACGTGTGGACCCGAATATGACGAGTAACATCAGAATCATCGTTATAACCCTATTCATAATCTTATTATGTCGCATCCCTCTTATCCACGCTCCCGGAGTTTCAGCACAATATCCGAATAATACGCCCCTTTCGATGGATAAAGAAACGTATGCGCTGGGCGAAACTGCCTGCATTTCTTTAGCAGCTGCTCCAGAAGAAATAGTTTTTTTCAATATAATAAGCCCGGAAGGGGTTTTTTATGCCGCGCTACCATCCACTGACCGCGAATATCAATTTAAGCCAGATACCGCTGGTAGTTACATGATAAATATTCTGTTGCGCATCGGCGATGATGAGAAGTTCTTGGCCACCGGGTTTGAAGTGGCAGACCTGGAGATTATCTTCAGCGAGCCTGAGCAAGGAGAGCTAAGGTTGGGCGAACCTGTCAACTGGTCCCAGAGTATCTCTATTACAAACCACGAAAATTTTTCGATATCAAATTTCTCGGTTAGCGTTTCCCCGCCCACGAGGCATTCCAATCTCTCTTCTGATACCGGGGCAACGATTATCAATTCATCTATTTCGGTTGATCTGGCAGCCGGCGGGGGAATAAGCTTTAACATATCCTATCAGACCCCCCCTGTTCGACTTGCTGTGACAGAAGAGAAGATCGCTGTCTCTGACCTGATTCCACCGGATGCGTTTGACATTGGGGTCTATAAAGAAATTGGTACGGACGAAGGTGGACCATGGCTAACATCTGAGATGACCTTGAAACAGGTGATGGTCCGGCACAACTCTTCCATGCATTGTCACAATGTCCCTGTTGCCATAGAATCGCAGGGGTTCGATGAGATCGTCGAACTCGGAGATGGTACAGGAATAGTTGCGGAGATGATGACGGAAAGGAGCAATGAAACACTTTCGTGGACGGTTCCGAAACTCTCTGATATGACGTATACGGTTGTTGAGGTAACACGGGAACAGGGTGACGCTGAAATCGGCAAACCGGTCGAATGGCAGCTTAATGTCTCTGACACCATCGTAAGATACAAGACGCCAGCACCTTTTGCACAGGAAAGCAAGCCAGTTATTACGGATGGTACATGGAGAAAAGAGGTCGTCATCGGAAGCAACGCATCTGTGCACTATTCTAATGTAACCGCATATTCGAGACTGGGTGAAATAGAAAAATCTAACCTCCGGCTTTTCTGGTTGGCGAACGGGTCAAGGATAGATGTGACAGATTCAGAGGAGTTCGATGTCTCGTTCTCTGATACCGATGGTAGTGGCATCATCGACATGGCAACCTGGAATGTGCCGATGCTTTCCAATCAGAGCTTTGAGGTGGAGGCTGATATCACGGTGATAAATGTGCAGAGTTATCCCACTGTTGGCGGCAACTGGGGTGTTGAATTCGAGACTGCGGGATGTGCGAACCTGACAATAACCGCAGTAGACGGAACTGCATGGAGCAATGCAGACGAAGAAGGAGACCTGCAGTTCCTTGAAATCAAATGTGGCGATCAAACCTTGAACTATAAGTGGCTAAACGATTCCGTCTTCATCGAAAACTATTGCTGTAATCTGACCGGTCATGAGGTGTCAAAGGTTCTGACCCCGGCAACGCACACCTTACAGTTCAGATTCGGATCCGATGTGGAGTACGCACACAACTGGGCTACTGATTTATCTGGCTGGGATTACCGCCAGCTGATAAACATCTCAAATACCGCAGGAGAGCTGAGCTACCATCAGGTGAAGATAGAGCTTAACTCCTCAAATGATGGAGCCAACTGGAACTGGACTAATAACGGAAATGACACAAGATTTACTTATTATAATTCTACGACAGAAACCGAGACCGAAATCCCTTTCTGGATAGAATCATGGAATTCAACGGCTGAGACTTCTACTATCTGGGTTAATGTTACTTCTTTAGCAAACAACGCGAATACGACCATCTATTTGTACTATGGCAACACCTCTGCAAGTTCTGCGAGTAATGGCACGAATACCTTTGAGTTCTTTGATGGCTTCCCTGGTAGTTCCATTGATACTACCAAATGGCCATATATTACAGGGGGTCCAACTGTTTCAGGAGGTGAACTTAAATTAGATAATCTCCCGTACCCCGGTGATAAAGTACGTTCGGATATAGTATTTAGTAAACCCTATGCAGTGAGGGCAAGGAGTAAATCAAGCGATCACGATTCCGCTTTCTTGGAAACTTATTATTCGTCTACCGGTTTCAGTAATGGATTACAAATAGATTGCGACACATCTTGTCCTACGTGTGTAAGGACGTATTCTGACAGTACTAGTCGCAGCACAACGGATCACGATACAGGCTTTGAGTGGAGCAATTATGCAATTTATGAAATTATACGACATACACCAGATTATGTACATTATTATCAAAATAACACTTTATTGCTAAACGAAACAGATGGCGACTGCTGTTTTGAGGAAACAGGTTGTGTTGGTTTCCATGTCTATAGCAGCTATTCGTGCGTGTTGACCGTAGACTGGACTTTCGTCCGCAAATACGCATCGCCTGAGCCGGTTGTGAGCATAGGGCCGGAGGAAGTATCAGTTCCTCTGGATATAACAATCTCCGCTCCTCTAAACAACTCCTACACAAACGACAACACAACAACATTCTCTGGCACAACGAATGTGGCAGCGGATATAACCTACTCTGTTGATGGCGACACAAATGAAACTGCATGCAACAACTGCGCTTCTTTTAGCAACACCACTCAGGAATTAACAGATGGTTCACATAACATAACAGTTTATGGCGTTGCTTATGACAATGCAACAGATACCGATTATGAGACTGTTTATTTCACGGTCGACACAACCGCTCCAGCCTCTATTACAGGCTTAGCAAACCAATCTTCCGGGGGTACATGGATTGAATGGACGTGGACTAACCCAACAGATGCTGATTTCAACCACACAGAGGTCTGGATAAATGAAACATTCTATGCCAATGTAACAAAACCAGCCCATTCCTATACTGCAAAAGGGTTGGACGCAGCATCGTGGTACGAAATCCGGACACGGACTGTTGACAACTGCCAGAACATAAACACAACATGGGTAACAGACACAGCAAAGACACAACAATGTCAGTGGGATTACCACCAACTGATAAACATCTCAAACGCCGCAGGAGAGCTGAGCTACTATCCGGTAAGGATAGACTTAAACTCCTCGAATGCAGGAACTAACTGGGACTGGACTGATGATGAAAACGCAACACGATTCAAGTATTACAATTACTCGACAGAGACAGAGACAGAAATCCCCTTCTGGATAGAATCATGGAATTCAACGGCTGAGACTTCTACTATCTGGGTTAATGTTACTTCTTTAGCAAACAACGCGAATACGACCATCTATTTGTACTATGGCAACACCTCTGCAAGTTCTGCGAGCAATGGCACGAATACCTTTGAGTTCTTTGATGACTTCCCTGGTAGTTCCATTGATACTACCAAATGGCCAAATACTACAGGGGATCCAAATGTTTCAGGAGGTGAACTTAAATTAGATACAGACGGGACCTATGATAAAATACATTCACCTATAGAATTTAATAAACCCTATACAGTAAGAGCAAGGAGTAAATCAAGCGATTACAATTCCGCTTTCTTGGAAACTTATGGTTCGTATGCCAATGAATGGGACGGACTCCAACTAGATTGTTCCGACCATGACTCGTCGGAAAAATGTTATACGTGTGTAAGGACGTGTTCTAACGAAGAGTGTGGTCTCTACGAAGTCTATCACAATACAGGCTTTAATTGGAGCGATTATGCAATTTATGAAATTATACGGCCTACACTAGATTATGCATATTATTATCAAAATGACACTTTATTGCTAAACGAAACATACTTCCACTGTTTTAATGGAACAGGTTATGTTGGTTTCCATGTCTTCTCACCCTCCTGTTCGCAGGTGTTGACCGTAGACTGGATTTTCGTTCGCAAATACAGATCGCCTGTGCCGGTTGTGAGCATCGGCGGATATGTACAGCCACCGTCATGTCCATGCGGCGACATCTGCGTGAATGAAACCGGCTGGTGGCGCAACAACGACGTGTTTAATGTTAGCAGCACGCAGGTACAACATGCGATTGATAACGCCACTGCTGGCGATTCAATCTGCGTGTACAACGGCAGTTACACTGAGAACGTGGATGTTGCCAAGCGGCTCACACTGGCAGGCAAGGGCGCGGATGTGGTGAATATAACCAGCAGTACAGCCGATAGTCACGTCTTTAATGTGAGTGCGGATTACGTAAACATTTCAGGATTTAATGTGACCGGAGCAACAGGGAAGATGAAGGCAGGGATCTATCTTGGCAGTGGTGTGGATCACTGCAACATCTCGAATAATAACGCATCAGGCAACAGCTACGGCATCTACCTGTATTCTTCGAGCAACAACACGCTTGCGAACAACAACGCATCGAACAACACCAACCACGGCGTCTACCTGTCTTCTTCGAGCAACAACACGATACACAACAACTACTTCAACAACACCAATAACGCATGGGACGACGGAAACAACACCTGGAACACCACACCCGCCACCGGAACAAACATCATCGGCGGTTCGTATCTTGGCGGGAACTACTGGTCTGATTATGCAGGAATCGATACGAATGACGACGATCTGGGCGACACCCTGACCCCGTACAACTCATCGGGCAATATAACGCACGGCGGCGACTGCCATCCGCTGGTCACGCCCGGCTTTGCGCCACCGAACACAACGCTGTGTAGCCCGGCACCTAATTATTTCAACAACACGTCAGAGCCTGTAGATGTAACTTTTGTATGCAATGCCACTGATAATTTCAATCTGGACCGCATCTCGCTATACATAACAAACTCAACCAACCAGTCGTTTAGCTTGAATCAGACTACTGACGTGTCCGGGATGCAAGCAAGCGTGAACTGGACTTTGAGCCTTGCTAACGGCAATTACACCTGGAATTGTCTGGCGTATGACGCTGCCGGCAACAGCGATTGGGGTGATAGTAACAGGACGGTTAAGATCAATTCCACTGTGCCGAGATTTGAGCTCATCTCACAGGAGCCTGCTACTATTTATGAGAACTCGACCGGCGCATTAAACATAACCTGGCTGCTGGTTACTACGGATCCCCGTACACTCAATAACAGCAGCGTATCGCTTATCTGGACGCTCTGGGACTCGGTGCTCGG
This sequence comes from Candidatus Methanogaster sp., assembly GCA_003194445.1. Taxonomy (GTDB): domain Archaea; phylum Halobacteriota; class Methanosarcinia; order Methanosarcinales; family Methanogasteraceae; genus Methanogaster_A. The sequence goes on along the minus strand of PQXF01000001.1, from coordinate 90,194 downwards.
AAACTATAACTGGTCCTTCCGTCCGCCTGGCAACAACAGAGCTGCGGTGTGCGCTTGCACTGGTGAGCGGATTCTACGCGCCGATAACCGTAATAGCACATTAAAGCCCTTGAACTTCGAGGATAATACCGACATCACCGAGGGTAACGTCCGGAAATGGGCGGGCGCGGATGAAAACATCACCAGACTCACTATCCAAAAGATAAATGACACGCACTCTTATGTGCACTGGAATGGCACGATTGAGGATACTGTATTTGAGAATATGTATTACTTAGACAGGGCGCGGATGCAGAAAGAAGCCAGCAAATATTATGACGCCTATAGGTCAGACTCCAGTAGATGGTGTGCTCTGGTCAAGTTCTGGGACATTGAAGCAATTCACGGCGCCTCTGACTATAAAATACACATATCTTTCGAGGCAGACATAACGGGAACACCGAACGATAGAAAACTTACTATCTTCTACCTCAACGACTCATATATCATCAATGGCGGCACTCGCCCGAATAAGGATACTACGAATGGTACTCGTCTGACTGGTTTCAACAGCATAGCAGTGGTTGATTACACTTACGAGCCGTACAACAGTTCGTTCGTGACCTTCACGGTTGGTGTGAACAATAGCAAGATTGCAGAGTCTAACGTAACAGTAACACCGCATGGATACTTATTCTTCCGGTCAGGGACACAGAACGGAAGGTACCGCCTGGCGTATGTAGATGGCACGAGCGGTAAGAACATATCGTTTGCAGAGACAAACATTACATGGACGAGTTCTGACAGTGGTGCTGCGTTCTCGCAGGCGGCATGGACGCCGAAGTTATTTTTCGACTTCTCCAAAAGTGGGATGCAGCACCAGATGAAACTGTATGCGGCAAACGAGTTGGGCAACTGGAACAATTCTGCGCTGCTTACAAACGACATCGGATTGGTGTGCTATCCACCAACCGTCCCTGACATCAACCACTTCCATATACATGGAATCGATGATTACGATATGGATGGCACATACTCGGGCACGTTTAATGTCGGTCTTTATCTGACAAGCGATCCGGACGGCGGTGATGTGGTGCATAACCTTACACTGCATTATACAAACAGAACTATTGTACCCAATGGAATTATCAGCAACACCATCAACCGGACAAACTCAATGCACGGCGATGATCCGTACGCAGACGCTTCTTTCAATACAAGTAAATACAGTGCAGGCGAGTACACGATGCGGTGTGTGGCAACAGATGATGAGGGCGAGACGTCACAGACATGGCTCGGGACGAACTTTACACTTAATAAAATAGACCTTCGAGTGATCAATGTAACGTTTGATCACTGGGATACTGGCGAAAACAGATCATCGGTCTCTGAGACCGGGATCGGCTGCCACGTCAAAGAGAATAGGAACATCACGATCAATGCGACCATCGCAAACTATGCTGACGGAAATATAACCTCTAACTTCGATGTGTCATTCTTCGACTCCGCTGGCGTATATGGCAACTGGAGCAGATGCTTTTGGAACTCTACATATAATGTGTCGATAGAAGGAGAACTGGGGAATGTAACCACCGGTTATCCTTACAACACCACATACGTGACCGGATACTGGAATCCGTCGCTGGTTGGCACGCACAACATCTCGGTATGGGTAAACCCTACCAATTCTGCCGGCGAGTCTGCGGCAAACACCACGAACAACAACGCGTCAGCAGTGATAAACGTCTCCGCGTGGCAGAAATACTACGGGGATGTGAGCGGCGGCATTGCACTGGCAGACAGTGCTTCCGACTCGCTCTATGACTGGACATGGAGCAATGAGACCGATGGCGGGTGCGCTTACATCGTAAATGATGGCGCAAGCGTAAACTGGAGCGCGCTACACGCACTCGGCTGCGATAGTGACGATACCCTGAATGCGAGCGGGCATGACTTTCTTGATGCCGATACCAACCTTGGCATGGTTGTCGGCAGCAACAATGCAACCGGATTTGTTGACAATAACATCACTGAACTGTTCAGCGGCGGTGATCCGAGCAATGCAACAAACACGACATCGTTCACGGTCTATGGAAACCTCATATCGAATGTGGCGATCGTGAACAGCACCGATGTGACGAATCACGCGTCAGTTGGAAGCGCGAATTTCGTTACAGGGATCTTATGGGACGCTACTTCTGATACCAATGGGTATTATGATGCGGCAGACGATGGAACTCTCGTATTCGTAACAAGGATAAGGGCGGCTGCGGCAGGTCTTGGCAGTGCTGCGCATAATTATGAATCCGCGGCTCCGTGTACGCTTAATCCGGTGGTTGGCGGGGGTCTGAATATTTACATGGAGTTGAAGTGATGAAACGATGTGAAATGTATTGGGTGCAATGGTGAGGGGGATGAGTTTGAGTTAACGGAACATGGTTTGAAATTATTGATCCCCATCTATTATAATAGCGAGAAAACGTCTTTAGCAAAGTCTGCTGAAATCGCATGCCTTGCGATGATTGAGTTCAAAGAGGTTCTCGCAGATATGAGGGTAAAAAGGGAAATCGAGGGGGATAATATAGAAGAGATTGACAGGAAGATCAAAGAGGTCTTCGGAGGATCGTGGTCGAGGACAGTGATATTTTGAGCATGTTCGGAAAGGCTGGCGCGTGGCGAAGCGGCGGCGCAGCCATCTCCACACGATTTCTGTGTTAATCTCGTGTAATCCTGTGGTTTTTTCCACCTCATCTAAACACGTACCGTTCTTGTAAACACAATTCTGTCGTTGCTTCAGCCACAACATCCACCCCATATACATTTTGATGCGGGGGTGTTTCAAATGAACCCATTCGACAGAAGCTTTCATCTCTGCATCCCGAACCATCAATCATCTCACAGAGTCCCGACCAACGCCGCATTTTCAGCGAGATCTGATCCCTCTAAACCCGCGCAGTTAATTATTGATATTTCCATCGGTTTCATATTTAAATTATTCATACCCCCTCAATATATCATCAATCCCTACAATATACGTCCTATCTTCACTCTCTATATCTCTTATCAGTTCCAGCATCTCGCCCATATCCAATAGTCCGTCTATCGCTATCTTTCTCAGCACATCTTTCAGATTCAACACCTTAACTCCTTTCTCTTCACAAAACCTGACTGCTCGGGAATCATTGGTCGCAAACACACCACCCCTACATTTCGCAATCGCGATTCCTTCCGCCTCTCCCAGATGTATCCTATAATCCTGTAAGAAGTCCTCAAAAATGCTCCGTTCCTCTTTCTATATATTAATCATCCCAACATTACTTTGTATAATTTTATCCAAAAAAATCAAATCCATATTCTTTTGTTTTCAACAATTCGTTGTATACAGACGCCGTGATCACCAGTTGAGCATCCGGGAATAACGCCTCCAGCAGGTCAATCCTATCAATCTTGGCAAAGCTGCTCATCAGGTCGCAGTCAAGAACCACGATGCTACGCATCAGAAAACCTCTTTCAGACGCGCATCGCTCTCTTCTTTTGTTCCACCCACCTTTATTTTTATACCCCTGTACGATAAAACATCCTTGAATTCTTCAAGGTTCATGCGCGCAATCTCTGATGCTTTCCACAAGCTTACCTCGCCGTTTTTGTAGAGATTTACAGCAATTTCCCGCCTCATTTCTGGCTTCTTCTCTAACAATGCCCCCATCGCATCTGCTATAACGCAATCTTCAGTCTCATAGAACCCAATCCCGACGAGAGAACTGATCTCCTTTTCGATTACAGACGACATTTTCAAATCTCCAGCACATATTCAGCATAGCTCCTTTTATGTATTCCCTGTGGCTCTGAACGCTGTACTTGCATACAGTATGTTGAAGCGGATCATCGATGTGAGGGTGGAATATCCCCCGTCCGCAATATTTTGGTCACATCCGCGATTGATGGGACTGTTCGTTGCCGTCTACCGTCTGGTGGCGCCGCTCTCCAGCATCTGGCTCACACTGGTCCCGGTGGCAGTTGGCGCTGTCAATATGGCGTCATGCTGCTGAAGCATCTCGTCGGGGGTGTAGTGCGCAAGCGAAGCGTCCTCAAAATTTATGAAAAGGATGTTCTCGGGTGAAACATCATTTCAGAAGATGATCGATTACCTGATATGGCAGGGTTGTTTTGCCACTTCTGCGCACACCAGTGATTATTTTTTTTATCTCGCGCAAATCCCATAAGGTCTATTAGTTCTTTTGACTTCCCGCGCTCCCTGCCAAGCAGGGTTTCAGGCACTTCGCTTGCTCCCACCACAGATTCCAGTCCGCAAGGATATGCATGATGTCCTGTTTCATGAGATACACTCATGCGCCACAACTCAAAAAAGTTGCTGTGAACTGTTCGATTTTTGAGAATATTGAACTGTGAACCATTCACCAAACAGGGGGGCTGCCAGAGTATGAGGGTTATCTGTTGTCATCGGTCCGGCGCACGATTTATTCGGGAGGTGTCCCGATGATATCCCGACGTATTTGGGTCTCCGCCACCCGGATACGACCCGAACACCGGCACCCGGGTCGGCATCCTCCGCACTTTGCACGAAAGATTTAATATGAGAACGTTGCAAGTGCATTGTGGAGACATGTGTGACCCACATCTGTGTCTCACGGGTGGGAAAGCATCTGAAAGCGTGTCATTTGGGTTGGTCACGCAGAAGATCGGATTTGCGTAAATCACATCCTAAATGCGAAAAGGGGTACAGTAAGTGTCGGTGCACAGAACCACATCAACCGCTGTGCTGCAGCATTTCGCTGCGGCATGCATCAGAACGGCTCTCGCGGAACCTGCCGGATCCGAAGATGTGAGCAGCGCTTTCGCTGCCAGCCCGGATGCGGCTGCGGTGAAATCGCGAGGTTGTGTTGCAACCCGCGACTTTAGCGTAAGCGGCAGAGAGAACCATCCGCAATCCAGCCCATACCCCTACCGGCATCGGAATGGCGATGGCGACTACGAAAGGCGCGCCTCCGGGCACGCAGCAGGGGTCATGAATCCCCGAGCGGACGCGGGCGGGTCAGGGCAACTTAATGCGGGGTGGAGCCGGGATATATGGAAAGCACGAATGGAATCACGGTCATGGGATATCCCAAAATACGTCTTGTGGCATAAAGGAGGCAGGGAGGGGGTAAATAGAATATAAAGGATAACACAAGGGGCGGAAACGAGGGGAGACCTCATGGATCTAAAACGTATCGAATAACGAACAACAGAGCAGATCTGCGAGAGAACAGATCAAAACGGATAAGGAGACAGAACAATGAATATGAGAACAATTGGAATCGGAATCGTGGCGGTGGCACTGATCCTCGCTATCTCGATGACAGCAAGCGCGAATCCGGACCCATCAGGGGCAACCGGTGCCGTGCAGATAAACAGTGTGTCACTCGGATCGTACGATCTAGATTCTAATATCTACACAAACACCGCTGCTAATATATTAGGTGAGGGCACTAATATGATTTACCTCCATGCAACAACTGCAATTACCGGTATGATAGAGGATGAGGTATTGAATATCACTTACATCAAAGAGGATGGTAGTACGGATTACGTAATAGGTCCTGCTGTTGGTACACAGGACAGTGGATATTGGTACGCTGGTGTGACCGTAGTCGATCTGGTTGACGTCACAGCCATAATGACTGAATCGGGGACTAGTAATGGTATAGTCGAAATTGTCGCTAACGTGTCGCGGCAGGCACTGTATCCGGGAGTTGGCGGTACAGACTCCGCGAAAGGAGGATTCGTCACAGAGATGGATCTTGACGGAACATCCCGCACGACAAGATGGCAGGGCTACTATGGTAACGTCAGCGGTTCGATCGCACTGGCAGACAGCCAGGGGCATACCATGTTTTCATGGGCATGGAATGCAACCGAGGGTGGCGAGGTATTTGCCACGACGAACTCATCCATACCACCGTGGACCGGTTTAACCAATAATTCCACTACACAGTTCCTTAATGAGATAGATGCTGATTGGGGTTGGACCAACGATCCGGTGGATGATGCAGGCGCCACACTCAATGCCACGACTAACGTGAACATTGCAGATGATTCATACCAAATAGCTGCCACAACAGCCGGGGCACTCCAACCATACGATTCGCAATGGCAGTGTGGTGCAGTCGCTACAGCAAATCCGAATGAGAGGGATGATTTCGTCTTTGTTGGAATTATCCAAGACGGGAAGACGTCATTTGCCAGCGGCAGTGCAGACTATGAGATGATCGTCCCAACTCCTGATGATGGGTCGGCAGTGACGTACTACTTCTATATGGAACTGAATGGCGCGATCATGGACTAGACCGACGTTTGGGAGCCTCTCTGGCTCCCTCTTTCATTTCTTTCGCGGCCAATACCAGTAATAAAGATTATGACACCGACTACACCGATTTCATCCGCAACTTTCAGAAAGCCCGAGGCTGTGGCAGTCCCCGCGCGATTATGCCTCTCTGGCGACAGTATTCGCATCACGCCCCATCCGGTGGCGGGAATGCTGAGAATGCATCTTGAATATCATAAGAAATCCGAGACTTGGTATTATCTTCTAAAATGAGATCAGAAAACCACAGAGAGCATAAAGGACACAGATAAAACAGCAACTCTCTGTGCCCTCCGTGTCCTCTGTGGTTAATCTTCTTCGCCATAATCACAGCTCACCCAGAAAAAATTAAAAAGTCTCATAAATCTCCTCAAATAAATCTCATGTCGAACCGATAACCTTTAATCTGCACCCATCCGTGTTGATGGCTGCACCGCCACTTGCCGTGTACTCGCAGAACAGTGGCTGGTATTATTTTAGCCACAAATTACACCGATTTCATTGATTCAAAGGTAATATGTTTAGATAGTGCCAGAGAAAGGATACAACCGATGTCAGCAATCAAGAACGCCATCCCAGTCCTGATACTCGTATTCATCATAGTCGCATCAGGCGGCGGATGTGCACAGTCGGATGATGCGCGGGGTGGATACATCCTCATAATCGACCTCGATGCAAGTTCATCCACCGATTACTGGCTCGGGTACTACGGCAGCGTCATACCGGCGTCGGAAAATCCGCACTATCTCGATAACAGAACCCGGATACAGGAGATCAACATAAGCTGGGTTGGCGGGTGTCTGCTGATCACCGATTCACAGCGTATACCAAACATCGGACATCTGACCGCGGGCAGCCCTGCCATGATCGATACCGTCATCGGCACTGGCTATGATTCCGGGAGCATGACATTCAAAGCAACCGAAAACTACAGAATCTATGACCGGTTCCTGCCTGCGCCGACTGCATACACCTTTGTGAACTGTTCCGAGTCCAAATATTTCAAGGAAGGTTTCTTCACAGAACAGGGCGAGGGCAATCTCGTATTCATAGTCCCGGTCGTCGAGAACGGGACGTGCTACAACGCTATGCCCTGTAACTTCCAGTTTATACTTCCGAACGATCCGGCAAGTCCGATGAGATACTGGATATACCATATTCCAACGATACCGCCGGTGACCGAGCCATTCGCGATCTCTCTGACCGCACTCCCTGGCATCATCAAAGCGGATGGGATCGAGACCTCAACGATAACCGCTATCGTCACGGATAAGTCCGGAAGAATGGTAAATTGGACCGAAATCACATTCTCCACAGCACTTGGCGAGATAACTCCACATATTGCAACAGCTAAAGATGGCATCGCAAACGCCACTCTGACCTCTTCAACTTCTCCGGGAACAGCAGTCGTGAAAAGCGCCATCGCGACCAGGACCACTATATATGATATTGTTTATGTTCCATTTATAAGAACTGCCGAAGCCAGATGCAACGGTACACTGGAAGATGTTACCGTAACGGTACTAACAACAGGGGTCAGTGTGGCTAATACAACGGTATCGATCAAGGATGGTGTTATAATCATCAACACCACCGAAGAGGATGCAGGCATAATCGCTGACAATGCAACAGCGGGCATGGTCATCTCCGCACCCATAACAGGAGGCAGTCTTGAGATAACGCTTGAAGATGACGCAACTGCAGTTGCCGGAACTGTTAGTGGAAATATAAGCAAGATACAACTGAACACGCCTCCGGAAGAATATATAACGGCAAATCCCGATGTCGGAACCGCTTCCATAGATATCGACGTTGATTTTCTGGGAATGTTTACCCCATGCAGATGCCTCTCCTTTAATGCAACACTGGTAGAACGGTATAGAGATCTCGAATACCTGAATGTCTCCGACCCCTACCGACTGAAAGAAACGCTTGCTGCCTATTTCGGCGTTGATACTTCTGCAATTGCTAACAATACCCCAATCATGGTCCATGCACAACTCTCGGTGACGAACCTCGCCCCGTCAGAGATCATTGGGGTGCCAATCAGCATAACACTCCACAAAACATGGTACGATACCGTGGCAAGAAGTGATCCGGGTAATGTCGTGCTCTTCAAGATCAATGAGACAACAGGCGAGCTGGAAGGTAATATAACTATGACGCCGGAGTCCATCACCATAACCGGTGACCAGATCACATTCCGCGCGACATTCGACCATTTCTCGGTCTTCGCAATCGTTGCCAGACCAGCAACCATCCACCCCGGCGGGGGCGGGGGTGGCGACAGTATATATCCACCAGTGAAGGTGACACCGACGATTACGCTCGCTTCCACACTGGCTCCCGTGGAGACGCCAACGCCAATGGTAGCATCGGGATTGGAGACACCGGAGAAACAACCCGACCGAGACGAACGATCCTACCTCATCTGGATGATCCTGCTTGCCATTGCTGCTGGCATCCTCCTAATCATCATATTGCGGAGATCGCGTAATGATAATGATGAATGATTCGCGCGGGTGATCATATACCCGCTCGATACAGCGTGGTTAAAATCACGGGGACTAAAGTAGGGGATTTAACCGCGGAGATCGGGACTTTACGGAGCAGACCATAAGAAATAACACCACAGAGGGCACATAGACTATGGAATTAGACGTAATATCTGAAAAGATTATTGGGCAGCAATACAGGTACACATCACATTGGGGCCCGGATTACTGGAAAGTGCATACGAGGCTTGTTTGAAGTACGAACTCTCAAAAACGAGGTCTTGAAGTCGCGTCACAGGTTGGGCTTCCTGTAATCTATGACGGAATGAAAATCGATTTGGGATACCGATTGGATCTTCTCGTGGAAGATTCCGTAATCGTCGAACTTAAGGATGTGAACCAGATAACACCTGTTCACGAAGCGGGGGCTGCTTTCCTACCTAAAACTAAGCGGAAAACACCTTGGACTGCTAATTAATTTAAATGTGATGCTCCTTAAGGATGGAATAACACGCAGGATCAATTAAACCCTCTCTCTGTGTCCTCTGTGGTTGAATTATCCAGATTTCACCGGACTGCATTTTGTGGGGTGGTCGATGCACCGGTTGGCACTGATCAACACCGTAAGGAGAGCGACAGACTCATCGCACGGTAATCTTTTTATAAGAGTATATTAAAGTGGCTAATACAAATTGTAAAAAGGAGGAGGTTATGCCATGGATAGAGGTCTAAAGCAACGACTGAAGTATATATTGATTCTGGCATGCGTCATCGTGTCCATTCCAGCTGCGTGTGCGCAGGAACAGGTGGTTATCAACTCTGGCGACTGGAGGGATGTGTACTCTGGAGTGATGTATGCAAACCTGCGCGGGATGCCTGCTTCGTTCATCACCGACGCACCACATGCAACCGCTATGCCGAACTATCTCGACAAGAATCGGGATATCTTGCTTGTTGAGGCAGAAACGTCACCGTTCTTTGCAAATTACGAAGGGACGCTGACCGCTGAGGGATTTGTGGTTTCAGAGACCTACAAGTCCCCGGGCGGAATAGATGCGAACCTGCATTTCATAGGAGAACTCCCTGATATAACGAACTTTACCGTACTGGATGATTCTTATGGATATAACGCGATCTCTGTTGCGCCTTATGCTGTCAAAAGCAGGTCATGGGTCATGTTTGCTGATCATGAGAACATCGATGAGGTATCAGGTTTTCTTGATGGGCGCACCGTTACCAATCTGTTGATCTACGGTCGTGTAGATCGGCAGGTAAATGACTCGTTGAGTAGATATAATCCTGAGATCATCGATTATGGTGACAGGTTCGATAACAACATCGCAATCACCAAAAAATACCAGGATATATCGGAAGTCAGTCAGATCGTCTTTACGAATGGAGAATTCATCGAGAACGAGATCATGTCAGGAAGAGAGCCGGTACTGTTCATCGGCACAAACGTCATTCCCGAGCAGACGGTCAACTACTTAAATGGGAGCGGAATTGAGACCGGTGTGGTCATAGGTAATGACCTGACCGGCGCCGCAAGCATGATAACAGCACGCACCGGTATGCACGTCTTCATCAAGTTCGGGCAGGGAAGGGGCGGGGGAGGCGGCGGGGCTTTCAGTCTCGTCGAGACGCTCGATGAATTCCCGCTGCCGAAGTATGACCTTGTTATGTCTGTCATATCTGCGGACTACAATCAGGGCACCGGTGGGCTGGAGGTAGTCTACCAGAACGATGCGAACATCGATATCTTCTCCAAATCATCAGTAAGCGTACTCGTTGACGGCACACAGGTCGCAACGGTCGGGAATGAAGAGGCGATCGTTATCATCGAAGGAACTACGTCCGGCGTTTCGTACGACTGTCCGGAACTGGCAGCCCAGCCGTCGCTGGAGACCGCAAACATCACGGTTGAGGTGTATGCAGTCTTCGGGGAATCTCCGAGATCACTGAACCGATTGTTGCAGCAGATGCTTGGCGTTGGTATAATCACTTTTGTAGACCGATCAACGATCGATGCAACAAAGGTGCTGTACACCAAAAAGACAGAGCGTCTCGCGGTAACCATCACCAATACAGGAGATGCGCCGTGCTATGTCCGCCCTGATGTTCTGTTACGCATCGGCGGGCGAGAACAATCATACGGCATAGTTGACGATCCCCTGTATCTACCAGCTGGCGGGAGCGAGTCTCCCTCTTGCAGGATCGATATGACCGACGCGGACATCGCAGACAACCAGATCGTCCCGGTGCATGTCGCTTACGGAGAGCGTGATAAGATGCTCGGGAAGAGTCTGGACGATGACCTACCCCTGGAGATCGCTTCCGGAATAGAGATCGTGATCATTGCAGGAGTTGCTATAGCAATCATCCTCATTGCTGCCGCGATCCTGCTGTGGAGGCGAAGAAAGGAATAGAGGCCAATGCTTACCCACTTCAAACTAAGTGGTAACCGACGTAGATGTTGCCTTAAATCCATGAAATCGGTGTTAATCTGTGGCTGATATGGCTTTTAGCCGCAGATTAACACCGATGATCACAGATTGATCTTTTTTCGTACACGTTCAGAAAGACTAAAAGATTAATTAGCTCTCTGGTGATTCGCGAGTGCATGCACTCTTTCACTCTTCCGGATAATATAGTTATGGCAAAGAAGATTAAACCACGGAGGATCACAGAAAGTTGTTATTTTCATCTTTCATCCCCTCTGTGGTTCTCCAAAACCTTGATTTCCAAAATATCAAAGATCTCCGGGGTTTGGTCACTGCAACGCGAGATACTAAAGACCCTATTAATTGTACCATGCTTTTAAATGCAATCAAAGAAAAAAAAGAGGTACGATGATCCATGTTCATGACATTACAAAGAACTTCGGCAGCATGACCGTGCTTGATAATGTCAATTTCTCGGCCAGGGGGGGAGAGTTCTTAACGATCGTTGGACCAAACGGCGCGGGCAAAACGACTCTTATCAAGATCATGGCTACACTTGTCAATGCAACCGGGGGTACTGTAGAGATTGGCGGTTTCGATGTTAAAAAATCTCCGGAAAAGGTTAGGGGAATCATCGGAGTGATTTCGCATAACACCTACCTGTACAATGAACTGACGGCAGGTGAAAATCTCAAATTCTTCGGAAAGATGTATGCAATTCCGGAAAACGATAGAAGGGTCGATGAAGTCCTTGGAGAGACCGGGCTTGCCGATAGAAAACACGATCGCGTCGGCACGTTCTCAAGAGGTATGAAACAGCGACTATCGATCGCTCGTGCGATCCTTCACAAACCCGCTGTGCTGCTTCTCGATGAGCCGTACACCGGTCTTGATCAGCAGGCATCGGCAAGTCTTGAGAGCGTGCTTAATTCGCTTACCGGATCAGGGATCACCACGATCATGATCTCGCACGACCTGAAGCGCAGTCTTGCGCTCTCTGATCAGGTAATGATCCTGACGTCAGGCACGGTCAGGTACCATGCGCCTGCGTCGAAGATTGCGGATGTGGCTGAGTTTCAGGCGCTGTATGAGCGATACACGAGAAATTGATATAGACGTTGGAATAAACTTCAGAACAAACTCTGGTGAAACATGAGCATACGAATATCAATCATTGGATTCGGCGCTGTCGGGCAGGGCATTGCAGACGCGCTTATGCGCACGGACTACCCAATAGAGGTGGTTGCGATCGTTGATTCCCGCGGTGCTGTTGTGGACGCTGCTGGCGTCGATCTTGCGTCCGCGCTGCAGCGGAAGAGGGTAACTGGCGCAGTTGCGGCTGCGGACGCGGATGCCGCAGGCATGACCGCACTCGATATAATCGCTGGCGTGGATCATGAGATCATGGTCGAGGCGACGCCGACTGACATAATAACCGGCGGAATTGGGCTTTCGCACATTAGGGGTGCATTTGAGAGCGGAAGGCATGTCGTGACATCGAACAAAGGACCGCTCGTCGTTGCATATTCGGAACTGTGCGGCATTGCAAGGAAGAACGATCTTCATTTCAGATTCGAAGCGACGGTCGGCGGAGCGATGCCAGCAATTAACCTTTCGAATGAGGCTCTGGCTGGAAACAGAATTATAAGCATCGAAGGCGTGTTAAACGGAACGTGCAACTACATCCTCACCCGGATGGATGATGAAGGCGTCTCTTATAAACATGCGCTTGGGGAGGCGCAGGAACTCGGTATTGCCGAGGCAGACCCGAGCGCAGACGTTGATGGGATCGATACCGCTGCAAAGATCGTGATCCTTGCGAACTCGGTATTCGGGATGGATGCAGGGTACGATGATGTGGATGTGACCGGCATCACAAAGATAACGCCGGAATCGTTCAAACTGGCGAAAGAAGAAGGGCACACCATAAAATTGATCGGGGAGATTCGGAACGGGGTGCTTAAGGTTGCGCCAAAGATGGTGCCGAAAAACCACCCATTAAGCATCGGTGGAACCTTCAATCTCGCGTCCATCCAGACCGAACTTGCAGGCAGGATCACGATCGGTGGGATCGGTGCGGGATCTGTCGAGACTGCAAGCGCGGTACTGAGCGATATCCTGTGGATCGAGCAGGCTATCAGGGATTGAGTCCGGATCGATTGTAAGCGGATGTAGATACCACCGGATCAGACTGCCGAATCGTAAATACTGCCCAGAGGGTATTTCGTCGTACACGCTTAATTGTGTGGAGATATCCGGTGGAGCTGACATCACAGATAATCAGTAATCTGCGAAATTGGTGTTAATCTGGGGCTCACAAGTCCTTTTCGTTCATTTTTGGGTCTCTGGTATCTCGCGTTGCAGTGATCAATACTTATAAAGAGATTGCACATCTTATTCAGATCGCCCCAGTCTGATTCAGGAGGTTTTTCGAGAATGTGGTCTATTTCTGTCAGTTTTTATGCCTCCGGCGCAAGCCATCTCTGAGCACCTGATGTCATGCCGGCAAGGTTCGTCTACGAGATACTTTCAACTCGGATTACCAGAGAGCCTCATTTTTCATCTCGCTGACGAGAAAAAATTAATACCCCTCACCCCCTGCTATTTTACACAGCAATGAAAAACATCATCATCATCAAAGGAGCGCGGGAACACAACCTCAAAGACATCACCGTAACGCTCCCGCGAGATAAACTGATCGTGATAACCGGCGTCTCCGGCTCTGGCAAGTCAACACTTGCGTTCGACACGATCTATGCCGAGGGGCAGCGGCGGTACGTCGAGTCACTCTCTGCGTACGCCCGCCAGTTCCTTGGTCTGATGAGCAAACCAGACGTCGATACGATCGAAGGACTCTCGCCTGCGATCTCCATCGAGCAGAAGACGACCTCCAAGAACCCGCGGAGTACTGTGGGCACGGTAACCGAAATATACGACTATCTGCGCCTGCTCTTTGCAAGGATCGGGGTGCCGTACTGCCCGGTCCACGATGTCAGGATCGAGTCGCAGTCGCCAGAGCGGATAGCAGACACGATCACATCCGAATGTGGCGGATCCGGGGGATCGAGCGGATCAGTCAAATCAGACGGATTAGATAAATCAGATGGATCAGGTGAATCAGACGAATCCGGCAGGATGATCACGATCCTTGCTCCGGTCGTCAGGCAGAAGAAGGGCACGTACCAGCAACTCTTCAAAGACTTAAACAGCGAGGGATATGCACGTGTCAGGGTTGACGGGACGATTCACCGGACCGATGACGAGATTGTTCTTGAGCGGTACGTCAAACACGACATCGAGATCGTGATCGACCGGCTCAGGGTGAGTGACCGGTCACGCCTCGCCGAATCCTCGGAAAACGCGCTTGCGCGGTCTGACGGGCTCATCATCGCGGTAGGCGAGGATGGAAGCGAGCGGGCATACTCAGCGAGTCTTGCCTGTCCGATCTGCGGAATCTCCTTTGAGGAACTGGAGCCACGAATGTTCTCGTTTAACAGTCCCTTTGGCGCATGCGAGGAGTGTAACGGCATCGGCATCAAGATGGAGTTCGATCCCGACCTGATCATCCCTGACAGGGAGCTTTCCATGGCTGACGGGGCTGTTGCGATGTACCGCAACTTTCTTGACGGCTACCGCGTGCAGCAACTCGCGGCTGTTGCAGGGCACTTCGACTTTGATATCTTCACACCCATCAGCGACCTAACAGAAGCGCAGTATAGCGTGCTGATGTACGGATCGAGTGAGACTGTGAAGTTCGATATGACCATGAAGAACGGGGATGCATACTGGTCGCACAAAGGGACGTGGGAAGGGCTGCTTCCGCAGGCAGAGCGGCTCTACGGACAGACCAAGTCAGATTACCGGCGGCGTGAGCTTGAGAAGTTCATGCGGATCTCTGCCTGCCCGCTATGCAAAGGAAAGCGGCTTAAGGAGAAGGTGCTTGCAGTTCGGATCGGGAACCGGTCGATTGTCGATGTGACCGACCTCTCGATTACGGGCTGCATCGAATTCTTTGAGAATCTTCGCCTGACCGACAAAGAGAACGAGATTGCGCATCAGGTGCTAAAAGAGATCCGTTCACGGCTGGATTTTCTTGAGAAGGTGGGTCTTGGTTACCTCACGCTCTCACGAAATGCAGGCACGCTTTCAGGCGGCGAGGCGCAGCGGATCCGGCTTGCGACCCAGATCGGCTCCAACCTGACCGGGGTGCTCTACGTACTCGACGAGCCCACGATCGGGCTTCACCAGCGTGACAACCGCAAACTGATCGATACCTTAAAAAAACTCCGCGACATGGGAAATACACTTATTGTGGTCGAGCACGACGAAGAGACGATCAGGCAGGCGGATTATGTCGTCGATATGGGTCCGGGAGCAGGGCTTCATGGCGGCGAGGTCGTAGCAGAAGGAACTCCTGCCGAGATCGAGCTAAACCCGGACTCTCTGACCGGAAGGTATCTATCAGGTGACCTGGTGATCGAGACGCCGCGAAAACGGAGGCAGAGCAGCAAGTATGTCAGGATTCTTGGCTGCCGGGAGAATAACCTGAAGAGCATCGATGCAGCGATCCCGATCGGCCTTCTCACGGTCGTTACAGGGGTTTCAGGGAGCGGAAAGTCAACGCTCATCTACGACACCCTCTATAAATCCCTGACAAAGGAGATATACGGGTCAAGAGCGGTGCCGGGTGCGTTTGGCGAGCTTGTCTTCGATTCTCCGATCGACAAAGTCATCGTGATCGACCAGACCCCGATCGGGCGGACGCCCCGCTCCAACCCTGCAACCTATACCAAGGTCTTTGACGAGATCAGAAAGGTCTTTGCAGGGACGAAGGAGGCGAAACTGCGTGGATACAAACCAGGAAGGTTCTCGTTTAACGTCAGAGGTGGCAGATGCGAAGCGTGTCAGGGCGACGGGCTCATCAAGATCGAGATGAATTTTTTGCCTGACATCTATATCGAGTGCGAGGAGTGCAAGGGCAGCCGCTACAACAGGGAGACGCTCGAAGTTAGATACAAGGGCAAATCGATAGCGGATGTCCTCTGTATGAGTGTCGAAGAGGCGGCTATACTCTTTAAGAATATCGCGTCCATCAGGAACAAGCTTGTCACCCTCTCAAGGGTCGGTCTCAACTACATCAAGCTTGGGCAGAGTTCGACGACGCTATCAGGCGGAGAAGCCCAGCGGATCAAACTGACACGGGAACTCTCGAAGAGGGCGACTGGGCGGACGATCTATCTCCTTGACGAGCCGACAACCGGTCTTCATTTCCATGACGTGCAGAAGTTAATCGCTGTGCTAAACGACCTTGTCGCGATGGGAAACACGGTTGTTGTGATCGAGCACAACCTCGATGTCGTCAAGTCGGCTGATCACATCATCGATCTGGGCCCCGAAGGTGGTGATGGTGGAGGGTACGTTGTCGCAGTGGGAACACCTGAAGAGATCGCGATGGCAGAGGGATCATATACCGGGGAGTTTCTTGGGGCGGTTCTGTGAGGAGGAGAAGGCCGCCGGACAATGGTACACCCTGCCCCAAAACATCGGGTTTAGGAACTGGTTTACTGAAGAGAGTATCTTTGAAAGTCACGTACGAGTTCATTCCCTACTTCTGTCAGCGCAAAGAGCGAGGTCGTCACCTCCGTCGTCGTACATGTGGGGTTCACCGCATATACCTTTTCCGCTATACTCGTGATCGCAGACGTCGCATGAGCAGATGCACGAGCAATACCATACTAATTCCAATCACGCCGAATCCGGGGGTGGATTTGCCATCAGTAGGCCTATAGACTTCATCGGGCGTGGACATATTTGATACTTCAGGCGTGGGTGTAGCTGATACCAACTCCGGAGGTCAGTAGTGACATGTCAGGAATTTATACCTTCTGATGCCGTGTTAAACGACTGCCACAATGCTGGCAATCCGAACCGGTTTCTTTTTACCACGATTTTGGATTGTGCGATCTCCTCTGAAATTACGGGAACTTGCCGCGAACATCGTTGCCCTTCATAGACCGATCGCTCCTGCCGCCGCCTACAGGATCATAAGAGCGTCGAGCGAAGTGACGCGGTTGTCGCAACCGATGCCCGCGGCGGCAAGCGTCGTGGCAGAACCGACCATACCAAAAAGAGCAAATACCCATGAACGACGCTTGCGGATATGCCATCACCATAACCCCCCTATCTCGGCTGCTTCTGCTCTGGCAACACAGTAAGCGGCATCGTGTTGATCAGCACCGGCGTTTTGATCTCCTTTGCCCGCTCGATTACGAGTTCCTTTCCTGCTTGCGTCAGCGCAAAGAGCGGGATCGCAGTTCCGACCTGCGCCAGCGGCTTTACGAGATCGCGAACGTGCTTTGATGCGCAACCGGTCACGATATCAACCAGATCCAGAAGATCCTGCACCTCTGCCCGTGAGAGCGCTGTGATATGCGCAGCAATGATGATCACCTCTATGCCGGGTTCGGACTCGATCCGCCTGATCAGAAGCGCGTTCGCGGGATCGATGACGGTGACCGCGATCCGCGTGTAGCCAAGTTTGACTGCATGGCAAACACCGACAGCAGGATCGATGCTCGCTGCATCCGGATCGACGACGGTTCCGCCGCGCTCCCTGATCCCGTCAATGATCTCCTGTATCGGCTCGGTCTCGATGAGCCCCGAGATCTGCGCACCCATGCCCTGAACAAGTCCCGGATTGTCCGTTATGACCGTTCCAGCGCCATCACAGGCTGTAACCGTTGTATCGATCAGCCCGGCGCGAAGCCCGGTCATCATCACCTCTGATGCGCCGAAGTTTACGAAGACGTCCACATCGAAGTTACGCGATGGCGTAAACATCCCGAGTTCTGCGATCCGAAACTCCATATTCGCGCAAACCGCATCCTCTGTGATCTCCTTGATGCCGTGAAGCTTGTCAAAGAGCGGGCACCACTCGATACGGGACTTGCCGACATCGACGACTTTTCCGTCCTCGACCGTGACCCGCGATGTTCCAAGCATCTCCATTATATGTGGCATGATGGGTGTGTTTGAGCTTCCGGGGTTGTAAACGCTTTGGAGCGATCTTTCCCCGGACGCATGAATAGTATAAAGCAGCTAACTCGAACAATAACAGAAACATGTAGGGGAAATTGTGCGGGTTGTGAAGGATTGTGTCCTCACAAAAGAGGGGCTTACGGTCCTTTAGGGTATGTTGGCGAGAGCAAGATTGAACAGGGGTTCGATTGAAGTGATGGCAAAGAAACATGCGATCATCATCAGGAAGTCGATGACTGAGCATGTCCGGGGAATTATAAAAAAACGCTCGATTGACAACCAGGGAATCGGATGAACTGTGGCACCACCGGGATGGTATGGATGTGACTGCTTGAATGCGATCGAGATTTTTGATTGTCCATCTACCTGAAACAAGTCAGTGCAATGCCAATGACTTATACACTGCATCAATAGGATCTTTATAAAACGACATTTGGAATTTACTAAATATGTCTGGCGGCACCGTCGGTATTTTTGATGTAACTAACAGGGGGATTGAAACTCTTTGGGACCAGTGTCAATTTGGGGCACTGGGGGTCCGACCGAAAAATCCAGTAACACCGACCGGGATCCGGGATGCCCAATAGCGCATGTTCCAAACCGGCACCTATGCGATTATCTGCCAGATAGTATTCACCATAATTTCCAGATTTTTATCGACCCAGGACTGGCGATTCTTCTTTATCCTCTGCCCAACTATCCCCATGAGGTTTTTGACGTGATTATTGTTGTCAGGGATCTGTATTCCCCTTGTTGTTAATTCTGCGAATAGTGTTACTTTATCAGCAGTCCTGAGAATGAATTTAGCAGTATTACTGTCTTTATTCCTTGATAACAGCTCATTAGCTATTGACAGCAACTTTTTTTGAGTGGTATCCATTATCCATTCGAGTCTTGCAAAATTACGATCTATTCTGTGCTTTTTCACCGAGTTCTTCAACGTAGAAATTATCCCGCTTATCTCTTTTTTGATCCTAATTCGTTCCTCTTTTGGATATTGCTCTTTCCACAGGTAGTACATCGACGTTTTGACAAAATGATTCGTACACTGCTGGACTTTGTAGCCGTAATACTCTAAATTTTGTTGTAAGTTATCATCTCAGTCGCAAATAGCGTACATTTCGTCAGAAAGATTGTAATTCCCACAGATGTAGGATAAAACCTCTGACCAACTCTTGACCGCACCCAGGTATAGTAGAGACTCTTCTCCAGTTTCTAAATCGAGCCCCAACGCGCCTTTGATGCTGGGGCGACCTCCGGATCTTCTTTTATTTACCGGACTCGTCGCACCAGCACACTCCACGACCGTATCTCAAATGCACAGTCAGGCATAAATCATCAACGAAATCTATACCATACGCATAGACTGTGTAATGTATATAATATCTATATATTTACTGGAAAAAACTATATATACGGCGGTTGCACACACTACCGCGGTGATACACCAAATGGAAAAACCACACACATCGCGAAGATTTTTGGCACGTACGATCGTGACAACTCTCCTGATCGCAGTAATCACGGTATCACCGCTTGGATCAGGTTGTATCGGAAACAAAGACTCTAGCACACAGGAACACGCAATGAAACTGCAGGTCACAGGATCGACAACGGTTCTTCCAATAGCAGAGGAGTGCGCATGCGTATTCATGAAGAACAATCCGGGCAGTCAGATATGTGTGTCCGGCAGTGGCTCCTCGCACGGTGTAAAGGCAGCTGCTGACGGCACTATAAACATCGGAGATGCATCCCGCGACATGTTGGACTCTGAGAGAGCGAGCCACCCCGGCCTTGTGACGCACGCCATCGCAAAGGACGGTGTTGCCATCGTCGTCCATCCGGAAAGTCCGGTCAATGGCTTAACGATGCAAGAGCTCAAAAGCAGGCATGTTGGCACTTCAAAAGAGATCGTGGAGACGATGGCACGTCTCGAGGATGTGTTTCTGACGCATCACTTTGCGCATGTCAGATGTGAGATTAGCGGCGATCTGAAAGACGTGTTTGAGGCAATCGTAAGCCCGCTTGTCAAACTCGTCTCATTGATGGATCATACGCCCGGACAGGGGCAGTTTACAGACCATACGCGTTACAGGGAGTATCACAAGAGGATATACGGATTAAACGACGATGAGATTGATCGGATCGTCAGAAAGAAATCCGGTTATGCGGACGAGCTATTGCAGAATATGCGAGAAGTTGCGGAATTTGCCAATGCGAGAGGAATATCTATCGCATCGCATGATGACGACAGCCCGGAGAAGGTGGAACTGGTCCACAGCATCGGTGCCCGCATCTCGGAGTTTCCGATAACGCTTGACGCGGCAAGAAAGGGACGCGAACTTGGCATGATCATCAGCATGGGCGCACCAAATGTTGTTCTCGGCAGGTCAACGTCTGGCAACCTCAGTTCCAGTGAGGCGATCGATGCCGGTCTCGTTGATCTTCTCTGCTCGGATTATAACCCCGGGTCCATGCTATACTCTGCATTCATCCTGTGGAAACGGGGAGTTCTGACGCTTTCCGATGCTGTTAATATGATCACCCGGAACCCGGCAGAGGTGGTGGGCATGGGCGGCACGATCGGGTCAATCGAGATCGGGGAACGTGCCGATCTGCTGGTCGTCTCAAAACGGATGGAACTTCCTATTGTGGCATGCACGATTGTGGACGGGCGGTCGTGTATGCGGCAGGCGGTGTGAGATGACACGAATAGGAGCGGCGCTAGATCTCCGTTTTGGGAAAGACACGCTACAGTTCATTGATTTCCTGTATTTCAATGGATTTAACCATATCGAGGTCAGAAAGGACAATGATTACGTATATGGGCTGGTGGACTCTGCGCTCCTTGGGCAGGTTCTCTCTGAATACGATTTCACGATCTCGTACCACGCTCCGAGCCGGGAATTCAACCTTGGAAGTGTGAACGAACAAGTAAGAACGTCCTGCGTCGCTCAAGTGATCCGGATAGGCGAGTATCTGCAAGAGGTCGGTGCAAAGGCGTGGGTGAACATACACGCGGGACACGTTCCGGAGCAGTACAATGAACGAGTCATTGCAAAGGCTAAAGAGAACATGAGCGCGTCACTGGATGAGATTGCGGCAGCTTATGAGGAGCTGGATACGGGACTCATGGTTGAGAACGACAGTTTTGAGATGCACCTGACTAAATTCGGGCTGTACCCGGAGGCAATTGGGGATATCCTGAACCGGAATCCCGGTTTTGGCATGACCTTTGATATTGGTCATGCCCACCACTCGGGCATCCCGCCTGAACGGTTCATCGAACTTATGGGGTGCAGGATCGAGGCTGTGCACCTGCATGACAACAACGGGACGCATGACGAGCATCTGGCACCCGGCAGGGGTTCTGTCGATTTCGAGGGTGTCCTCTGTAAGCTCGACGGTTGCACCACGTATGTGCTTGAGATGAAGACGTTACCCGATGTTATCGCTGGCAGGGAGTTTATCGAATCGCTGGGGATTATGAAATGACAAAAGAAGACATTCAAATCGAAAGCCGTGACTTAAACCTCTGGTACGGTGATGCGCAGGCGTTAAAGAGCATCTCGATGGATATACCAGAGAACAAAGTCACCGCGGTGATCGGTCCGTCCGGACGATGTAAATCCACATTCATCAGATGCATCAACCGGATGAACGACCTGATAAAGGACTGCCGCATCACTGGCGAACTGCTCTTTGGTGGCAGGAATATCTGCGACCGTGATGCGGACGTGGTAGCGATACGGAAGAGCATCGGGGTGGTCTTTCAGAAGCCAAATCCTTCTCCGATGTCGATCTATGACAACATCGCTTATGGTCCCCGCGTTCATGGCATACGCGATAAACATAAACCGGACAAAGTCGTTGAGACGAGTCTTGTGGCTGCTCGCGCTCTGGACGAGGTGGGAGGTAAACTCGACATATCCGCACTCGATCTGAGTGGCGGGCAGCAGCAGATCTGCACCACACGAACGCTTGCAGTGAAACCTGAAGTAATACTCTTTGATGAGCCGGCAAGTGCTCTTGATCCGATATCGACTGCCAAAATCGAGGACCTGATCGGCGAGTTAAAACACGACTACACGACCGTCATCGTGACACACAACATGAGAGGCAGGCAGCGATAGTGTCAGATTACACAGCGTTCTTCCTGCCCGGGCGAGATGATCAAGCTTGGAAAGACGAAACAGATCTTTGAAAATCCGGAAAAGAAGAGTACAGAGGACTATATCACCGGAAGGTTTGGATAGGGCGATAGGGAGGGATATAATGGTTAAAAAACAATACCATACGGAACTTGTAAATATACAACAGAAGGTTTTGAGACTCAGCAAACTGGCAAATGCAGCGACCAAAGGCTCGGTTAAGGCACTGCAGGATCACGATGTTAGACAGGCAGAGGCTATAATAATAGGCGGTGCAAGGATTAACGATCTTTCTGCAGAGATCGAGGTCCTCTGCATGCAGCTTCCAGCACTCCAGCCGCCAGTGGATCAGGATCTGCGAATGATCGAGGCCCTGATCAAAGTCAATATAGATATCGAGCGGATAAGTGACCTTGCTGTGGATATCGCAGAGATTGTAGCTGCAAATGATGGTAGGGAATACGTCAAGCCCCTGCTCGACATTCCCATGATGGCTCATATAACATGTGAGATGCTGGACGACGCACTGTGTGCATTTGGTGAGTTAAACTCCACTTTAGCTTACGATGTCGCAAAGCGCGATGACGAGATCGACGCATTGTTTGACCAGCTCAGGCGGGTGTTACTTACATTTATGATTGAGAATCCGTGAAAGATAGAGGACGCATCACATCTGACGTCTGTGGCACAGTATCTTGAGCAGATCGGAGATCATGTCGGCAATATCTGCGAAAGCGTGGTGTATATGGTCACAGGTGACCGGGTGAATTTGAACTGAAGTGTTGCTATGGACACAAGAAAGGTGCAGGTGACCGGGAAATCGACATACATCGTCACACTGCCAAAGAAATGGGCAGTTGATTCGGGATTGGTTGCCGGATCACTGGTCAGGATCTCCTATCAGGATGATGGATCGATTGCGATCACACCACACGCACACGATTCGCTCCCTCCCGCGAAGCGATTGGAACTTGAGGGTAAGAGTACGGATGCGATCATGCGGGACATTATAGGTGCGTATGTGATGGGCTATCCGGTAATTGAGTTTCATGCGGATCGCATCTCGAAGGAGGTGAAGAAGAAGATAAAAAGCATAAGCCAGGATCTGATCGGGCTTGAGGTGGTCGAAGAAACCGATACGAGGATCGTGATCCAGGATATCCTTGATGCAGGCGAATTTGCGATGGTAAACGGGATTAAACGGATGTCATCACTCGTATTTCTGATGCTTGATGGTTTGATCAATTATCTGAAGACAAAGGATGACGAAATCTTAAGAGAAGTCATCTCAAGGGATGATGAAGTTGATCGGGCGTACCTGCTAATCTCAAAGCAGTTCATCACTCGGTTGAATCTGAGCAGGGTATTAAAAATTGATGAATTAAGCCTCACCGAGGCGTTCTATTACCGGCTGGCAGCGGGAAACCTCGAGCGGATTGGAGATCATGCGGTCAAGATCGCGGATGCGTTTAGCCATACAGGCGTCCCGGATGTCGCACTCGGCATCGGGGAATCTGTCAGGGTTTCACAGAATCTCGTTGCAAACAGCATCGAATCGCTCAGGAAGTCGAATGCATCTCTTGCAAACAACGTTCTTTCAGAGAACACTACGACGAAAGAACTGTTATCAAAGTCTATGGCTGCCACCGCAGTTGCTTCCTCGCCGGAAATCATCTTTGACAGCCTCAGCCGGACGGGAGATTATGCAGCAAATATCGCAGAACTTGCAATCGATCTATCACAACTATAAAGCAGTCCCGCTCATCCTCTCTGCTGCGGTTGTCATCGACTATGCGCTCACATTCTACCTTGCAGGCAGCATCGAGAGGATTCTTAAGTATGAATACAGTCCGACCCTTGTTTATGCGGTCGAACATGACCTCGTAATCCCGTATCTCGTGTTTACGGTATTCTTTTACTACGCTGCCGGATATACCGTGCTGAAATATCTTCGGGATTCAGGGATATACTACGTCGGAGTCGCAATCATCCTCCTGATGAGTATCACGCATGTTCTTGGCGGGCTGTCGTGGTACGTCCTCTCTGCATGTTACTCGAATGCGGTGCTTGCGCTCTCGCTCACCTCTGTTGTGATCACGATAACAGTCTTTGGTTACGAGATAATCAGGCAGATATGATTCCCATGTATCTATATAGTTTATATGTGCAAGGTTTATCAATAACCAAAATGAGAGTTTAAATCATAAAAATGATCATCAGTATGCTGGCTGCAGTTATACTGGCGCTGTATACGTTCTGTTCGGTCTCTCTGGTATGCGCCATCCGGTATATTCGATTCGGTCATGCCGTTTGTCTTTGTTGCGCTCTTTGCATATCTTCTGGCGGTGTATGTCGTGTACAGGCACAGAAGCCGGGTGCGAGCGTGATGATCATATCAGTACATGGCGCAGGTGAACAGCAGGGGATCGCAGTGTGCGGGCTCTGTGCTTATGGTCGCGGGGTTTCGGGTGACTTCAGAGACCCATCACAATGAACATGATGCCGTTATCGCGTGAGTAGTGTGGAGTGTAATTTATGATCACCCTTACACAAGTGGGATTAAGAGAGTGGCTAAGGATTCTAATAAAGAAGATATAAACTTTAAAAGATATACTCATGAGTTTATATCTAAAAGAGAGGCACACGTGTTATCTGAAGAGATCGGGTATCCTATAAAATTCAGCTCGCTTGCTCAAAAAAGAGAACTGCATTCCAGAGAGGATATGGAGTTTAATATAGCATTCAACTATAGAGGTGCGTTTGCCATCGATTTAAGACCAGTGTAATGTTTCTACTATGTTACAACCCCATTGGGGCTACCAACTTATCCGGTGTTGCCATTGTTTTGAAATTGTTGATTCAAGTCTCATGTCGGCGGTTTCGGGTTTTGAACATCTGGAACAGATACACCGCAGTTGTTCATTTGAATGTGACAACATCGGCATCATCGCTGCCACAACTTTGTGGAAATTGTAAGACCACTAGTATCATTCATTGCCAATGAAAATATTTCAACCAATCGTTCATTACCAGTGAAAACTTTATGTATACCAAAAAACAGATACATCAATCATGAATAAGAGACAACTCAAGGAGATCGTTGTCCAGCAAAGAGAAGAGCTAAAAAGGAAGGACAGGGGAATAGAAAGAGAAAATCTGGAAGAGATCGGAAGATACCTGAAAATCCCACACGTATTTATAATCAGCGGTGTGCGGCGGTCTGGAAAATCGACCCTGCTGACACAGATCATGTCAGAATGGTTCGATCACGAGTTTTATTATCTGAACTTTGAGGACGAGCGATTGATATCGTTTTCAGCAGAGGACGATTTTGATCTCCTCTATCAGGTCTTCCTGGAACTTTATGGAGAACAGAAAACCTTCTTCTTCGATGAAATCCAGAACGTTTTCGGCTGGGAGCGATTTGTGAGAAGGATGTATGAACGCGACAAAAAGTTCGTAATCACCGGGTCGAACGCAAGACTCATGAGCAGGGAACTCGCAACGCATCTGACCGGAAGGCATCTTGCAAAAGAGATATATCCCTTCTCATTCAGGGAGTTTTTGAGGCTCAACGATGCTGAACCCGGAGAAAACTTTGAGTATATCACAGAAGAGCGGGCTAAAATCACAAAACACCTCTCCCAATATGTTGAAGACGGCGGGTTTCCGGAGTATCTGAGATATGGTGAGAAAGAGATACTTCACAGGCTTTTTGGCGATATACTCTTCAGGGACATACTTGTGAGATACGGAATAAGAGAAACAAAGACCTTTCAGGAGATTGCCAACTATTTGATGGCGAACGTCTCAAACACGATCAGTTACAATAGATTAAAGAATATCTTCAATCTGGGCAGTGTGAATACCGTAAAAAACTATGCCGAGTATCTGGAAAGCAGTTTTCTGATCTTTTTTGTCGATCGATTCTCATATTCCGGAGGTGTGCGACATGCATCCCCTAAGAAAGTTTACTGTGTGGATACCGGGCTTAGAAACGTAGTCTCCTTTAAATTTTCAGAAGACATCGGAAGAGCGATAGAAAATCTCGTATTTATAGAATTGAAGCGCCGTTCATCGCAAACAGAGATATATTACTGGAAGAACCGGGGCGAGGTGGATTTTGTGATAAAGAATGGCATGAAGGTCGAGGAACTGATCCAGGTCTGTTATTCTATAAATGAAGAGACAGAGAAGCGGGAGGTGAGTGCGCTCGTGGATGCGATGGATGAGTTCGGGCTTAATAAAGGTCTGATCATAACCGATGACACAGAGAGGGACGAGGAAATCGGTGGCAGGAGGGTCATTTTCATGCCGCTCTGGAAGTGGCTGCTTGCGACCCCCTCAAAATAGTGGGGGAACGTTGTGATTCAATCCATACCACAGGAATGCGGGTGCTTCGCGCTCTCGTTCACCTCTGTTATGGTCACGATCACTGTCATTAGGTATGAGATTCTCAGGCAGATATGACCATCATAAGGTCATATCATCCCCTACCGCAGGCAGCGGTTCCCTTGATGCGACAAAAGCATCGACGCCGTCTCGAGTAGTTTCGTAGATGTGGTCTGACCCAATCGCATCGACGACCCCCATCCGGTGCATCTTGTCCCGCAGTGGGTCCCTTACATGGGTGAGGAACATGACAATATTTTTGCGGTTCAGTTCCGCATTCAGCGTTATCAAACAATCAGCACCGGTGATATCGATATCGTTCATGGCTTCCGCGTCAATCAGAACAGTTTTCACTGGCTCCATGGCTTTTGCAATATTGCGTTTCACCTCACTTGCAAAGAAGTTGCAGTTAAAGAAGATGAGTCTGGCGTCAAAGCGGAAGATGAGCAGCCCAGGGATAGTTTCTGCATCAGGTCGCCTACGGATATCCCGGTAATATTTCCTCTCACCGGGAACTCTGCCTAAAACGGCTGTGCCAGGGCGACACGCCTTCTTGATCAGCACCAGAAGTGAGAGAACGACTCCAATACCCACACCCTGCAACACGCCGAGAGTAAGCACGCCAATGAAACAGACCATGCCCAGCACAAACTCGGTGCGGCTGGATTTAATCGCTTTCTTGAGTTTGGCAGTCTGGTCAAGACCGACCATCGCCACGATCACGATGGCTGCCAGCGTCGCTTCGGGCAGGTTGGTAAATAGCGGCATCAGTATGAGGAGTGTCAGGACTGCGAGGATGCCGCTTACGACATGGCTGATCTGCGTCTTACCGCCCGCGCCCAGATTGGCAGTGCCAAGTGCGACCAACTCCTGATCGGGGTCGATTCTTCCGCCCTCCTTTGAGGCGGCGCCAGCGGCTGCGCCAACCGTCTCTATGTAGCCGAGCAGAATTATCGCAAGAGCGCCCGGGATAACAGCTATATATTCTATCAGGCTCGTGTCTGGCAAATTCATGGGCGGCAAGCCGGTGCTGAGTGTGCCGACCACGTCAACACCTTTAGTTGTCAGTTCCAGCACTGAAACCGCTACAATGGAGATGATAATGGCCGTGAGTGCAGCCGGCAATTTCGATACATACCGACCGATTGCAACGATCAACACGAGGCTACCAACACCGAGTGATAGTGTTGTCAGGTTGGTATCGGGCAGCCCCTGGGCAATC
>PQXF01000001.1:60457-61912 GCA_003194445.1 Candidatus Methanogaster sp. | reverse complement strand
TATGGCCGAGATTGAGTTGAACGTGCTCACCGGACAGTGTTTAAACAGAAGAATCGATGACATCGAGGTTGTCAGGAAAGAGGTACTGGCATGGCAGGAATTCAGAAATAACAAAAATGCGAAAGTCGATTGGCAATTCACTGCAGAGGATGCCCGGATAAAGTTATCTCGTCTTTATCCGACACTTGAAAGTTGACGTGACAGTAGTTCCGAAACCCCCTACTTCCGAGCGAGAAAAACCTATGAAAGATAGTTTCACATAACTCCAAATAGTTTTTGATCTTCAATCTGATAATATCTTGGTAAAGTTTAGCCCATTCTTGATAATCTCTCTAAAAGAACCGTTCTTATATCGTATTTACATGGCAATCTCTATTCGGAACTACACCCGTTCGGAAGTACTGTTATGTCAGAAGATTTAAATGACAGGAAAGATCACCCTCCTCACTATTATCATCATCTCGCCCCTGCTGCTGACGCCAGCACTCGCCACCGCGAATGAGTGCTTAAATGACGATCCGGATACCGATGTGGAATGGGTGAGCTCTTGGCAGCGCGAAGATCGCATGGGGCAGGACTTATGAACTCGTTCGGGGTGCCGGAAAGTCAAGTATGAGTCGGACTACACCCATTATACCATTTCAATCCAATTTGTTCGTCACGAATCTCGATCCATGTAAATGAATCGACCCAATCACCGCAATCATACACCCGATCATCGATAGCTTGTGGTGTGTGCGTGTGCCCCAGGATTACCCGACAATTGCACTCCTCTCCATATTTAAACGCTTCTCTGTGGATTCTTTGAACCGCTCGCCTATACACGCCATTCAAATTCACCATTTTGGACGGAGAGCGCACGAACCGCTGACATGCATCAGGGAGATATTTGCATACCTGTCTGCTGACCCACCACGAACCGTTGTAACGATGGCAGATATCGAACTCCCACCCATGTGTGATATATATGTCTGGTTCGGAATCGCAAGGAATAACCATATCCCGGTATGTAGCAAGACCATCCACGTGCTGATCGATCATATAATCATGATTTCCGATAAGATACGTGCAATCAATATCCTGATCCACGATGGTCTGTCGCAACAGTTGATATGTCGGATGGTTATGGATTTTGGCCCATTTGGACTTCCATAGATCGAGAATGTCTCCCGCGAAGATAACTTTCTCCGCTTTTGGTAACGTTTTTCGATAAAGTTGTCTAAAGCAGGGTAATTTACAGCACTATCCCCGATATGCATATCACTCACAACGATCTGCATAATGTCACATCACCCTCATGGTATATATGTTTTTCTATGAAACGGTAATTCTACTTTGTCACATTGATTTTTCGCGATGGATCGACTCAACACATCGATACTAATATATTAGATCGCCAAAAGGTCGAGTACACTCGATGTATGTGCATCTCATTATATCTAGTTAGCAGTGAGA
>PQXF01000001.1:51710-58531 GCA_003194445.1 Candidatus Methanogaster sp. | reverse complement strand
ATTTATATCACAATTAACGCGAATAGCTGTATAGATAATATTATTTATAAATTATATTTCACTTATTTTAGGATTGCTGTTCAGAATAGGATGTCTGGTATCGGCTAATCTGACAAAGTGGAAGTAATAACTACAAAACAATGCTAACACCATAGCGGCATGGTAACCTCTCCATCAGGTACGATTATCGCGTGTTCCGCCATACCTGCACCCACGCCCCCATATATGCCGATGCAGGTTAGCTTATTGCCACAGTCGCCGCAGTTCGGATATTTTGAGTGTTGAACTTTAAGACTGATAGAGACGGACTTATTAATACCATAATCACAGGAGCATACAATGAAACCGTATATCATAAAAGATATAGCACTTGCAGACGAGGGTGCGCAGAGGATCGAGTGGGCACGGAGGCACATGCCGGTGCTTAATAAGATTAGGGAGCGATTCGAGGAAGAACTCCCGCTTGAGGGGATAAACGTCGTTGCATGCCTGCACGTAACCGTTGAGACCGCTAACCTGATAACAGCACTTCAGGCAGGTGGCGCAAATATCGCACTCACCGCATCAAATCCGCTCAGCACACAGGACGACGTTGCTGCGGCGCTTGCAGCGGACGGGACGCACGTGTTCGCTGTTAGGGGGGAGAATGAGAAGGAGTATTACGAGTGCCTCGAGGAGGCGCTTAAGATAGGTCCGCATGTCACGCTCGATGACGGCGCAGACACGATCGCACTCCTGCACAGCGATCATTCCAAACTGCTTCCGGGCGTCATCGGCGGCTGCGAGGAGACCACGACCGGAGTTATCCGGTTGCGAGCGATGGCGGCAGACGGTGCACTTCGCTATCCCGTGATCGCTGTAAACGATGCCGAGACCAAGATGATGTTTGACAACCGGTACGGCACCGGGCAGAGCACGCTCCACGGGATCATGAACGCAACGAACGTATTATTCGCTGGAAAGAACGTTGTCGTCGTCGGATACGGCTGGTGCGGAAGGGGTGTTGCCATGCGTGCGAAGGGGCTTGGCGCAAACGTGGTCGTTGTCGAGGTGAACCCGAGAAAGGCGCTTGAGGCTGTGATGGATGGATACCGAGTGATGCCGATGACGGATGCGGCACGTATCGGCGATCTCTTCATAACGGTAACGGGCGACATGTCGGTGATCAGGGCGGAGCATTTTGAGCTGATGCAAGATCAGGCGATCGTTGCGAACTCAGGGCACTTCAATGTCGAACTCGATCTTCCCGGGCTGTCATCGGTTGCTGTCGGGATCAGCGAGGTGAAGGAGGATGTCACGGAGTATCTGCTTGCAAACGGCAACCGGATATACGTGCTGGCAGAGGGGCGGCTCGTGAATCTTGCATCTGCGTTCGGGCATCCGCCTGAAGTTATGGATATGAGTTTTGCGAATCAGGCGCTCTCTGTCAGGCACATCGTAAAACATGGCGAGGGGCTTAACAATCAGGTCTATCATGTGCCGGTCGAGATTGACGAGGAGGTTGCAAGCCTGAAACTCGCTGCAATGGGGATACAGATCGAGACATTGACGGCAGAGCAGGATGAGTATCTCCATTCATGGACGCTTGGAACGTAGGTGCAGGTACAGTGATATGAACGTGAAAGAAAAGTGGCAGGAGGTTTACCCTGGGCTGATGAAAAGACGTTCATCCAGCCCCACCAGATTAATCCCATTTCTGGTAGACACATCTTTTCATCACCCTATCCCAGTACCAGATCCGGAAGATGAGCCTATATCGATGTGAGCCACCTCTGCCCCCTCGGGCTCTTTGGTTCAGAAGCGACACCGACTCTATCCGGCAGCGGCACATATCCGCCAGGATGGCTCGGGACTCCGACGCCGACCGTGACCGCAACGAAAGGACCGGCAGCAACCGCAACGACTACGCCGCCGGGCGAGCGCGTGACACGAGGCCAACGAAGGTGATACCCGCGGCGACAAAGGCGACTACACCGGCGGCGGAGGGGCTGCGACGAAGAAGCCGAAGACGAGTGCGCCGGGCTTCACCGCGGTATTCGTGATCGCGGGGATGCTTGCAGTCACCTACGCGATGATGCGGCAGAAGCGATAACAGCCACGACATTGGCTTGAAGGGAGAGATCCTTTTACGCCTTTTCTTTTTTTTGCACCTTCACCAAAACCTTAAAATAACCACCACAACAAAAGAGGATACAATGATCAGAGCAGATATCACTGTAACAGGTGATGTTCAGAGGGTCGGATTCAGAACGTTCATCAAAAACCTTGCTGATTCTCTCAACATCAAGGGCTACGCAAAAAATCTGAATGACGGCAGCGTGAATATAGTCTGTGAAAGCGAAAAAAATAATATCGAAGAGTTGATCAATGAGCTAAGGGAAAACCCACCTTCTTTTGCGAGTATTGGAGATATATCTGTGAAATATGCTGATTGTACCGGTGAATATGTTTCTTTCGAGCGAACGAATGGAGATGTCCCAAAAGAAGCAACGCTTGGTGATTTGCTTGGCGTAATGCAGAGTTTTGACACGAAGGCAGAGGTGCTGGTTACGATATTAAGCGATATGCACGTTACACTAAAAAGCGTGAAGAGGGATACGGGTTTGACGCTTGATAAACAGGATCAGATGCTTGATAAACAGGATACGACAATACAAGTATTGAAAGATGTGAAGGGTGATACAGGTCAGATAAAAGGAATAAAGGAGGATACGGAAGTAATGAAAGATAAATTAACATCTATAGAAGAGATACACAAGGAGTTGCGGGATTTAAGGGTGAAATACAATCAGTTGAGTGATGATGTCACAGAGATAAAGATCGCAATATCCGAACTATCTGAATCCAGAGTTAGCGTACCTGCCTGATTTACGTAAAGACGGAGCTGCTGCCTGTGATTCGAGGGTGCTACCACAATCGCAGGACTCCTTCGCGATCGCTTATGTGCTGATGCGGCGCAGAGGATAGGCGGCGGCACAGGCGATGACGGATAAAGGGAGCACTTCCCTTCACCACCTTTCATTTTTTGTGCTTCATGGGCGCTGGCGCATCCGAAAGTCTTAAATATCAATGCATCCATTTCGTGTATTATGGTTGTCACACTACTTCAAACACCGATCGAGCTATCCAATTACCCGCTTATAATCGGGCTTGCCATACTCGTATATGCGGTTTTTGCGATCCGGTTCACCAAGGTTCACGTGGCGCTGCTCTCGACACTGGCATTTGCCGTAATCTATGTGATGCTGATCGCAGTCGGCGTTCTTGTATTATAGCCTGATATTGGGTACCTGCACTCTAACGCAGTTCCTCAGTGTTTAGGTTAATCGAGATCTCTGCGATATCCGCCCCGTATTCGGCAATCCGCCGCAGGCTCTCAAGGATGAAGCTCACTTCTGTTATATTACACTCCTTCCGGATATCCTTATCAATAGCAATCCCCCTCGCAACGACCTCTGCCGCATCTGTTATAACGCTGTTTGCATCCTTTGTATTCTCCTTTGAAAGTGATGCTATCCCCCTCATAAATACGTCGTGCGCCATTTCCCCCATCTCGCAGATCCGGTCGATCGATTCGACCCCGCTATCCAGTCCGATGATATTTTGCGCAATCTTTTCGGCATGATCGCCGATTCGTTCCATGCTCTTTGAGATCAGCCGGTACCCAAGGCATTCCCGCGGATGGGTTATCCCGATCTTCTCAGATAGCCCAGGATCTTCGATAGCCGCCTTCAACTGTCTCACGATCAATAGGTAGAAGCGGTCAACCTCATCATCCCGCTGGATGATGTCCTCTGCAAGTTCCAGATCGTGATTACGAAGCGCATATAAGGCGTCCTTATGCATCGATGAGATGAGCCGGGTCATGCTCTGCATCGCTTTTGCAAGCGGTAGATCGCGGTAGTTAAGAAGACTCTGCAGGATCAGTTCATCGTGCGACTCCCCGACCACCTCAAGCCCGATCAAGCGCTGCCGCACAGCATCCTTGATCCATTTCCGGTCTGACGCGCCAAACCCCCCTGGCGAGATTAACTTTATGATATCATATCCGACCAGATAGTGCGCAACCAGCAGTCTGAGATTGTTATCCTGGTTCTCGCCCGGGACTAATTTTATGGTCGCCTCGTATATCTGTTCACAGGTCTTTGGCTGCGCGGTCAGCAGAAGCGACCGGTCTGGCTGTGGTGCAAGGAAAATCTCGTCTCCTGCCGCAAGCCCGATCTCTCGTGCCCACTTGATCGGCAGCGATACGATGAGTGTTGCGCCACCTGTAATCTGCACCTTCCTCTTCTCTGGCATCATGTTCTATATAGTATATCTATATCCTATATAAACGATACTAATATGTACTATGACATCTGAACGAAAGCGTATGATCACGCCAGAGGAAGTTGAGCACATCGGATGGCTTGCGCGCATAAAACTGTCCGGAGAGGAAAAGGAGCAGTATGCAGAGCAGATGAATGATATACTTGACTATTTTGGGAAGATTGACGAGATAACTACCGATGTCGAGCCGACATACCACGTGCTCGAACTTCACAACGTATTCAGGGATGATGTGACTTCCGGTTCACTGGAACAGGACGCAGCACTTGCAAACGCCCCAAAGGTGAAGGATGGGTTTTTCAAGGCTCCAAGGATTATGTGATCTTTTTTTTATCTGCTGGAAAGTTTTGGAAAAGTCTGTGGGGGATAGAGTAACTATAATTAGCTTGGCTTTGTCACATTACAAACATTTCCCCCACCTCAATCCCATTTCGTCCCTAATACTGGGGTGATGAAAACTCTCCATATTCGGGTGAGTTCCACATCTCAAAACCTTACCATTTTTGTTCCTTTTTTGTCACCCCGTCCTCAATGGACAATAGGTATGTGGCGTGCTGAGTACGGCGTGTTTCGCAAATATCGATAGGTGATCACCTTCTGTAAGATCTTTGCATCAAATACTGAACGAAACAAAAACGGGATCAGTTCAGTGTAGTGGCTTCATTAGTCAGATTATGAACCCCACTTATCAGTCCAATTCTTTCACGGTGCAAGAAAAACCAGTAACAATCGGTTCAATCTAATTGGAAAGATGCTTTCGCTCCAGTACTAAAATGAAACAAAAATGGGACCGATTCAGTGTGGGGTATATACATCCTTTCATCACCCTACCCTAATACCACACTCTTTTGAGTGCATATCACACCCATAACCAACCGTTCATGGAAGAATCTACGTATTCGAACACTACAATTCCCCATTCACCGAAACTTGCACAGATAGCTACCGCTGAAACAGACGCTTCCGACGCTTACACTTGCGCTTTGCATTGCCCTGCAGGCACTTGCTTGGTTACCCATTTCTACGATGATGCGACATTCTTGCTGAATATTGCGCCTTATGCTTTTCTTCGATGATTTTCAGGATTTCCCTTTCCGTAATCTCCTTTTTTGGCAGCATTACCTCAAGGATCTCTTTCACATCCTGAACTGTCAGTAATTCTGCCTTTTTACCAAGATCCATGACTATCATCAATAAAGCGAGCATTGCAAGCAGAGATAGCGCCATATGGTGGTGCCATCCGGTCCAACCACGGACCTGGTAATCTGCAAGACCTGCTATCCCTTTTCCATCCTCGAATGCGCGCTCTATCCAGTATCTGCTACATGACATCCGGGCAAATCGCTCTACGCCTGTATCAGGTGGGGCACTCTGAGAACTGATACTTTACAGGCTCGTCTCCATCATCTATCCGAATGATCAGCCATATCTCATCTCCGGGAAGCTCATCAACCACTGGATACACGCGAATGCACACGATATTCGACCATAGCTCCTTCCGTTTGGTGTCTCTGACGAAGATGTGACTCCATTCCGAAGCTTCCAGTTGATCCTTAAGATTCCTCACCTCGATTGGATCCGGTTCACCCTCAAGCACCTTCTCTTTCGTTGGAACGCGACCACGATCTCCTTTTCGGTCAAGTAGGGCACATAGCGCACCTCTTTCCGGGGTAATAGCCCCGAGGTTACTATGCGCCCCCTCACAGAACCGGACTTGAAGATTTCCCTCATCCGGCTCTTCAGAAGCACATCCTCTACAGATTCAGGTGTATAGCGATTGATATATCTTCGGCTTCGGGAGCGGATTAAATTGCAGAAAACGGTTGAACTAAAGCCCAGTTGTAGCTTTTCCTCTGGCTGCGACGATTGATCCATTTGAAAGCAAGTCTCACGACATGGTGGTAGAAGTTCTGCAACGATCGTATGTTCCCGCTCATTCCGTAGTAGCGGTAATGTCCGAGCAGCTTTAGTTCCAGCACCTTCCACCATTCTTTCAGTTGGACAAGATTTCGGATACGCTTCAGCCAAATATTCATCTCCGTCATCTTCTGTCTGAACTTCTTGCGCGAAGTCTTCCGCCCAAGCTTAAACTTGCCTTTTCTGGTCGTATCGCAGAAATGTGTAAACCCTAAGAAATCAAAGGTCTCACATTTCAGGCCATATTTCTTCGCTCCCATGCAGGGGCATCGTCCGAACTTGATAATCTTACTCAATTCTCTCAGATATCGTAAGTCCAAATTTGCCCATACGCCGTCTCAGTTCTTCCCCAAATACTCTGGCTTCGACTTCTTTCTCGAAACAAACTACACACGCATCCGCATATCGAATAAGCTGTGCCGATACCTGGGTAGCTGTTGCTTAACCACATCTTCAAACCATTTGTCGAGCGCATAATGGAGATATACATTGGCGAGAACCGGGCTTAGAATCCCACCTTGTGGGGTACCCATTTCCGTATCAAAGTATTTTCCTTCTTCCATTATGCCAGACTT
>PQXF01000001.1:48016-50226 GCA_003194445.1 Candidatus Methanogaster sp. | reverse complement strand
CGGTGCAAGAAAAACCAGTGGCAATCAGTTCAATCTACCTGGAGCGATGCTTTTGTCCCAGTACCGGAACGGAACAAAAATGGGACCGATTCAGTTTGGGGTAGACACATCCTTTCATCACCCTAGTTACCACCCTCCCGAAAGCCAGATATTACGGGAAGGTGGTGGACTGTGGGCGGAAGTTGATTGTTTCAACGCATGTATGCTAATTTGTGTCATCTGCGGGTATCACAGCACCGCATAGGCTGACCGCGCCGATTTAACAATAGCTTTAAATAGGATAATAGTTCATGCAGTGTTACCATGTAATTAACATTACATGTTACTAAAGCAGATCTAAGTATTAATAGATTTGCCGGATACCAGAACAAAACAAGGAGGTAATTAAAGTATGAGGAACAGTAACTTGTTCGTGGCATTTGCTGCGATTTGCGTGGTGCTTGGCACCGCCGGATGGTGAGTGCTCACCAGACGTGGGTGGAGATCGATGCTATGTGCATAGATCTCGGCGATACGGTCGATGTCAGACTGACCGAAGGGCATAACTTCATTCCAGGGGGTGCGCCACCCTTCGATATATCAGCAGAACTGGTAGATCCTGCAGGAGTGGTAACGTCCTTGAACAAGACCGGTGAGGATGAGCTCTACTGGCATTCCGATTTCGATGCGGATCAGGTTGGTCTATATACGATTCTAGGTCTTCATGTGGATGAACGCTGGTGGAAGATCTATACAGGACCAGGATCGAGACCGGATCGACCCGATTACCTGTATACCTGGTTCCCAGGTGAGGTAAACTGGAGTGAGATCGATAAGACCAACTGGGCAGACGACTGGCACGTGGTGCGACATTACAAGCCGTACAAGTACAGCAAGGCATTTGTCAGTACGAACTGCAACTTCTACGGAACGGATAGTGCTTTTGGGCAGCCGCTTGAGATCATTCCGCTCGACGACGTCACAACCATTGGAACCGGTGACTTTGAGTTCCAGGTACTGTGGAATGGAAGACCGCTACCAAATGGTACCATAAAGATAACAGGTATCAAGGACGGGGAGACTCAAGTAAGTGCTATATGTGACGACGAAGGAAAGGCGACGTTGCCGCTTAATATCAGTTGCGACTGGCTGATAACAGCTAATGCAGCCGATGACTCCGCATACTGGGATGGTGAATACGATGATACATTACCACATGGAGTGAACTATACCGGTCCGGGAGGTTTCGTCGGCAATGACCATAGAGCAGCACTGACGCTGCTGGAGCTACGGGAAGGCGGTACCGTAACGATGCGCGCAGAGATAAGGCCAGGGATACGGTTCTCTGTAACTCCGGCATACCTCGACTTTGGCGAACTTGATCCAGGTGATATAAGCGATCCTGAAACTGTTGTGATCCAGAATATGGGATCAAAAGACATGAAAGCCACTGTGGAAGTTACTGACACGAATGGACTCTACACAGAAGGGCTCTACATAAACTCCTCTTTGTGGAGCGAGTTTGAAACAGCAGTCATGAAGGACAACTATGTCTCACTGGATGCTGAACTACATGTTCCTGAAGATTTCACTGGTTCTGGTGAGATGGAAGGGACAATAATCTTCTGGGCAGAAGCTATACTCATCACCGGCATAAACTGCTACTTTTGTAATTGCCAATTTGATTGAATACACGAGAATACAACACGATAACCAATCAAGAGGTTTATTTGATCTTTGCGTCCTTGCGCCCTTGTGTCTTTGCGTTTTTATTCCCCAATTTAACGCAAAGACACGGAAAGGTGTCATCTCTATCGTCACGTCTTTCGTGTGTGTCAACGCATCCCACTGACACATTTGCAAAAAAGCTCAGTTTGTGGCGGTGCGAAGTATATATAACCAGGCTCTGCCCTTTTAATTTTTATGTCATATTCAGAAAGTAGAGGTGGAAGATGAAATTAAAAACCGTTGGAATTCTGATAGTGTCGCTATTCTGCTGCTTATTGATCGCCGTGTCATGCGTGCATGGTATAGGCATCGGTGTAAATCCTGCAAAGATGGAATTTGAGATGGGGGCCGGTGAAAACGTTTGGAAGAACATAACTGGAAGGGGTCAATAGATCGTACCCCATTTCATTTGCCAAATAAAGGGTCAATACATCGTACACTCTTTTGATATGCGCTCCGTTCAACGCGTCCTTTGTGATGCGTTATGGATATTAACGAACAAG
>PQXF01000001.1:17725-44238 GCA_003194445.1 Candidatus Methanogaster sp. | reverse complement strand
TTGATACCATGCTACGGTCTGAGACCCCACTGGACTCACATCACCTCGCAATGTCCCAGAGCTCTCTGCTATATTCCAAGACCGGAGGATTGGACTAACGGTGGTGCGAATGCTGCCTTCCGTCACACTGAAAACGTCGGCTTCCAGAATCATAAGAATTTCGGGGCTTATAACCTTCACCTTTTCGATTGTGGCCTGGTATCCCATCCCCCCAGCTTCACAGCAGCCCGTTACCGGACTGCGTGCGGGTTTTTAGTTCTGAGGTGGTGGCTAACCTTTCCTCGAGGCTCTGATTTTCACCAGCTGGCGAGTATGAATTTATCTCGGCGCTCCTCTGGTATCTCTGTTTCTGGTTTATTCAACCAGACTCTGGTGTTTACCGGTATGTCTGTGATATAGATAATTCCTTCGGAGGCAATTTCATTCCGAAGCCATGGCTGCTCTCCGTAGAAAGAGTCCATCCCGATCCATCCGAATGGAACGCCATTATCCCTCGCATGGAGGATTATTTTCAATGCAAGTTCAGCTTTCGTCTTGAACACGACATCTTCCGGAACACCGCACTTTTCACGACGTTCCCAATCCTCTGCCCAACTCTTTGGGAGGTAGATCGCCTCATCGATCAGGGAACGGTCGGGCTCCGTTCGCATATCCGAGAAAGACTCCAACCTGACAGTTCTCGACCTTTCCGAGACGACCGCAATACTGACGTTTTACACCGACAGACTCTATCCCCTTCTTCACAAATCCTGATTCGTCTACATGAATGGAGCCATTGACAGGATCGCCGATTAATTCGGTCACATCTCTCTGAATCTGGTCGATTACCGGTCGCACGTCCCATGGAGACTCGGAGATTGGATTCTGAAACGACTGGTTCTTGCAGTCCGGAACGACTTTGGCGTACTCTGTCATGTTGCCACGCCCTTGTTTGAGAAGTTTTTCCTGAATGTACTTAAACGACTGGGTAGCGGCGCTACGGGTTTTGCTGCGGAAGTATGAGGTATATCTGTCATGGACATGCCTTAATTTATCGAATATCCGAAACAGATCGTTGATGCGTAACTCAAAGTTTATTCCATCCATTGTTCCCTCGTTTATTGGTGGATGGACTTTATGTGTAATATGGTATTAATATATCTAACTACGGTGTGTGCGATAGATGAGTGTGAATTACGATGTGGTTCAGGTCAAATCTGACAAAGTCAAGTTACTTTTGTATTTTCTTCAGGCGAGATGTTTGATAATTTCCATGCCATAGCCGTTTTCCCATTACCGCGACGGCCTCATATAAACAAATGATGTTTTTCATTTATCATATCAATATCAATATTAACAAAAATGTTTGCATAATCATTTTTCATTTGTTTTATCTCATCTTTTGCTTCTCCTACCCTCCAATCTATATTTCTTAGGTCTAAAGACATATCGAATCCCCTCCGCACATCAAATTCGGGTCTAAGGCAATTAAAGTTGCAGAATCTGTGCATAGCGATTTCGTGCCGTACACTTCGGCAAGTTCGCCGTGACGAATCAACAACGACCCCATAAGCCTGCTATCTAGGTCACATCGCCTCATGCGGTTATACCAGTATCACCATAATACTTAAACCTAATCGATCTCTACGCTCCCGCCCAACAACCCGCAGGATCACGCCACGTCCACCCACTCTTGATTGACGTTCATCACCCCAAGCCGCCCCATACATATGCATCACAATAGCACATGAATCAGGACATCGCAACATTCGCATACCCAAGAGACCGCACGCTATCCGAGAAGCCAACCAAACCAATGGGTATGCTATGACGAGCGGCGTCGCGGGTGGAAAGGGCTGTGAAGAAAACAAAGAAGAGGGGGGATGGATGTCACGATCTCGCGTTTGATCTGGTGCATGTCGATCATCACCCCACAATAAATTTATACCACCCTAAAACAGATCAGAAACCATGAAAACGGTCACACTCCGATTGCCAAACTATCTGGCAGAGACGCTGCCTGCGGAGGAATCGTCCTTATGTGAAATCCTGAAATTGGGGTTGAAGCAGTTCAGGATAGAGAGAGCAATAAAGAGATACAGGAAAGGCGGCATGTCACTGGCGAAAGCTGCCGAGATGGCAGGCATTTCCATCAGGGAGATGATATCTATTGCTTATGCCCACGGATTAGAACCCAAATACGATGAATCACTCGTTGAATCCAAGATAACTCCGGAAGTGGCAGTTAACATGTGAAAATGGCAAAAATAACTGCCGTATCCGACTCAGGTCCCTTGATGGTGCTGGCAAAGCTCGGAGTCCTCTACAGGGCGTTTTCGATTTATCCCACGTTCACCATACCGGAAACGGTGTATCGTGAGGTGGTGACATCAGGCTTGGTCATTGGAGCCAGAGATGCGGTGGAAGTAGGTAAATTCTGTCGGAGTGGGGAGATTGTAATTTTCCGGTCAGATGAAATTGAAGAAGTACCGCTGGACATACCTTCTGAATTGCATCGGGGCGAATTGGAGACGATAAGACTGGCTTTACAAATTTCTGCCGATTATCTTCTCATTGATGACTTCGATGCCCGTCAGGTGACAGAGGCGAATCTTCGGAATGCCCGGAAAAAGTCGGCTGCTACGACCGTGAAAGGAACGTTGGGGGTTCTGATCGAACTGTATCAAAGGGATTTGATATATAGATCCCAACTGAAAGAGTGCCTTTTGGAAATAAAGAAACGTAAGGACATCTGGATAAGTTCTAGACTCTGTCAAAAGTTAATTTATGCATTGGAAGCTGGAGATTTATGATCCTGTACATCGAGACAGCGCAGTATGTGAAAGTGATGAACCTTATTTCGGCACGACTCATAAGACTTAATGCCAGCCAGGTGACAGTTGCAGAAGCGAACCGGACTATACCAGGTGAAAAACAATGGAAACCGTAACGATGGAAACAAAAACATCAGGACGCTTACATCGTAGCCGACCCCGTCACCTGCCACGGCGAACCGACCTTTCGCGCAACATACGCATCATGGTCGCGGATGTACTGGAACAGGTTGAGAGCGGCATGGCTTATGAGGTGATCATTGAAGTGGCGTTACGAGAGTGACAAGCGACACGATTGCCAAAAGTCGGTCCGCATGGCACATAAGGCGCCCGCTGCGTATGCGCCAAAGCTGGTTTTGGAGCCGGTAACCGCGTGAACGCCGCTCTG
Source organism: Candidatus Methanogaster sp. (assembly GCA_003194445.1). Classification (GTDB taxonomy): domain Archaea; phylum Halobacteriota; class Methanosarcinia; order Methanosarcinales; family Methanogasteraceae; genus Methanogaster_A. The sequence continues at coordinate 41,037 of PQXF01000001.1, read as the reverse complement.
AAGTCTCATTCATCCTTATTCCTCATAATCTCCCGTACCCTTCGACCGATCACCTCAAGCAGGAAGAGTGCAAGCGCTGCAAGGATAAACGGTATCTTCTGATCCAGTCGTTCGCAAACGGTCCGCACAGACTTCCGCCGCACATCATTGCAGAGCATTCCAACCTCGCTTTCGTTGTAGACCTTCCCGCCGTATGACTGGATGATCTTTTCCGCGTCCGGATTCATCCCGACATCCCTGTATTCGAGCGGATAGTTCACAGCGATCCCGTAATCAGAGAGATAATAAACCCCCTGCTCTCCCAGATCGATCTCTGTTGTGTATGTGTTTTCAGCGATCCTCGCCATATCGAGCGGACTTCCGCCAAAGTTCAGGCTTGGTATGGTATCTGATGTGATGGTGATATGAGAACTCTCGCCGAAGAATATGTCGTCTGCCTCGATCACCACGCCAACTTCCGGTCTCGGGTCGCCGATCGCCCAGTTGATCGTGGATGAGGTCAGTTGCGAGTTGTTCTCGTTATAGAGCGCTGAACTCCACTGGTTGCCGTTATCAGTGCTCCACGAAACGACCCGCCCAAGCCCGTACCTCCACGCGCAGACGACCGGTTTTCCATCACCGGTCGCAACGAGTTTCTTGGCGCCGAGTTTCGGTGTGACATCATTGTATCCTGTGATGGTTCCTGACAGTTCAAGGTCTCTTGTGATGAAGTGATTCGTGTCGAATACCGAGACCGCGTAGGTTCCGGCATCTTCCGGAGGTGGTGTCGGCGCAGGCGGTGCGTCTGGCTGGTCTGTGTTGATGTTGATCGATTTCGGATATGTAGTTTGCGCATAAGATGCATCCACTTCATGAGCAAGTTTTCCATACGCGCCAATCACGCCGGTCGGCGAACTTATCACCTGGATGAAATGCATCTTAATATTCTTGCTCTTCATCCGGGTTGCAACAGCTAACGAGTTCTCGTAGATGTCTTCATCGATTCTACCGTCGGACATTAGGATCACGTCCTTTGCTCCGGCAGAATTGGCAAGCATCTCCTCTGCCAGAGACAATCCTTGATCGAGCGTGGTGGATTGTCCTTGTGGGGTTTTTACCCTTATCGTATCTTTCAATAATTCTCTTGTCTGCTCGTTTTCGAGACACACTAAACCGGATATTATATAGGCATCTCCCCCAAAAGCAACTACACCTGCATGATCATCCCGGAACTCTTTATCATCGATCATGTGAATCGCCAGCGCCTTTTCATAATCAAGAAACGTGACGCCGCTATCCACAATAATATCCGAAAGCGTGCTGTCAGAAACGTCCATCACGATCACGACATCGTTCCTGCCGTAGTACTCGCTCGGATACGACTTGACCGGAAGAATCTTCTCGAATTCAGAGTCCAGATATCCACCCCGGTCATACGACTGGTCTCCGCCTACCATCACAAGCCCGCAACCACCGCCCACGAAATCCCGCAGCATCGTAATCTCGCCGGCCGGCAGCGAGTCGAGGTACCTGTTGTCAAGGATCACCGCCTTCGTATCCTTAAGTTCCGAGAGATATGTGCTTATGCGGGCATCGTACTGATCACACACGATATCCCGAAGATTCGACTCTTCATCCGTGATCAGCAGGACTTTCGGCTTCGGCACGACATACACCGCCTTCTTAAAGACATTGTTCGCTGAGCGGTAGTCGCTGCCGCCACCTTTCGGCATGATCTCCGCGGACACCACATGGCTGCCAAGCGTGTCGAACGTGTGCGGGATCTTCCTTACCTTGATCCGCTCACTCTGGTCGATCTCGCTCTGATAGACGACCTCATCGTCCACCTTGACCAGGAGTTCGTACGAAAGATGCGTTCCTGCTTCTCGTACCACGATTCCGAAGATGTTCTTGTTGCCGATGATCACGGTCTTGCTCCCGACGATCTCGATGCTCGCATCATTTCGGGTTGGAGTCTGCGCTACAACATAAGCTGTGGTGTTTGATCTGGACGCAACCGATATCGCATCCGCAAGTTCACGCCCGTAGTTGCTGTTTACATCACTGACCAGCACGATGTGGTCGTTTCCTCTGGCATACTGCAGGATCTTATCCCCGATCGGAGATTGATCCCCTAAAAATGAACGGATCTGCGAGGTTGGATTGCGCTCATGTATGGTGTCGCAGACCTTGTCAGCAGTGGATTTGTTGAATATATCCATGCTTGAGGACTGGTCGTTGATGACTGTTATCGAAGGATGCGGGTCTGATATTGTATGGGTGGTGATGGTATAGGGGGATGCAAGCGCGATTATGATTAGAGCCGCAACGATCATCCGGCTCAGGACAAGCAGCTTCTTTTGGCTCTTCATAAGACAATAAATCCCGACAACAACGACCGGAATGATCGCGTACAGGACTTGTTTGTTAACGAAGAGAATATCTGTGACATCAACCACCATTTACAACTCACCCCTGCTTCGAATATAATATAATTCGGCACACATCAATACAAGCGCAAGTATCAACAAGATCCAGCCAAACTCCTTCTTTGTGGTGGTTCGAACCGTCTTTCCCGTACTCACCCCAGTGGTCTCCGCAGTGGTGACGCCGGAACCCTCGAGGTTTGACTCTGCTGCATCGTACAGGTTTGCAGAAACAAGCTTGCCTGGAATCTCGTATACGCCGGTCTGGTCGAGCAGAAGGTTATCCGTCTTAATCACCCGTTTGTCGGGTGTCGTTGCTCTTACCTTCGAATCAAACTGCATGGCAGATCCTGTCTGCTTGTTGCAGTCCTCAACTCCACCGGTTCCGCAGAGATAATCGATCAGATTCAGCCAGAATATCGGATATTCAGGCATCGTGTGGAAATCGCTCCATGCATAGTCGCCTGTTATGTCCGGAATTCCCAGATAAACGACTTTTCCAAGACCGACTCTCCAGTAGGAGATGATCGGCGTGCCGTCTTCTGCCAGAATCCATGCAACAGAGCCGCTCTTCTCATCCCCCTTGAGATAATACCCGATAGCGATATCCTCAACATTGATATCGCGCAGCATCACGCTCTCCCTTACTTCCTTAATCGCAGTCTCGTTTGCCTTTTCGAAGAGTGATACCGGTAGCAGACGTCCGGTATCTGAGAGCGGCAAACCCTCCTGCGCCACCACGACGACCTTTCCACCGGAGCTTGCGTAATCGGCAAGAGTGTCGCATAGCGAGGATTTCAAACTCCCGTTGCAAAGCCCGACCACCACAGCATCGTAATCGTGCACATCGGTGCTGCGCGCCTCTCCTTGAGTCATGAATGTGGCATCGACAGACGGCAGCAGTTTCATCACGGTCGCTGATGGAGTATCTTCGTAGTCAGTGATGCAGAGTATGGCATGAGTCTCTGATGCCGGGATCACGATGTATGCATGGTTATCAACCATCATGCCGTCGTCCGGATGCACTACAATCTCGGTTACTCCCGTGCCGATCTCGTTTAGTGCGAAGTACTCGCTGTCACGTGCGCCCATTGCAAGACTGTAGGTAGACCTGTCGTCACCATACAGGACATCGATCTTAGCATCCACAGGAGAATCCATGTAATTCTTGATGATGCAGGTGTATTTGCCCTGGCCCACCCCTGTCTTCATGCCATCTGACAGCCATCCGCCGGTTATCGCGATATCGTTTCTCCCGCCAGAGACGCTCACGAACGAGGTATCGATTCCGTCCGCTTCTGCAAGTTTCTTTGCGACGTTCGGATCCTCGCCCTCCCAGTTTGCGAAGTCAGAGATGACAACGATCCTGCCATCGCCGTCGGTCAGCATCGCGCTGCCGAGCAGGATCGCCTGATACAGGTCAGCAGTCGTCGCAGTCATCGGGATGTCTGCCAGCACATCCCTTGCGGCATCGAGGTCGCCGCTGTGCAGGACAAGCACAGGGATGTTTTCTGCGAGGATGATGCTGTTTCGCGCGGTGAGATGCTCATCTGCACGTTCCTTGGCTTTAACGAACCGATCGCCTGCCTGCATGCTTGCAGATCCGTCCAGGACAATTATGGTGTGCCCGCCTTCGATCTCGGTATCTTCTTCGTTATAAGGAGACGCTATCGCGAGAATAAGGGATATCAAGATGAGTAACTGGATCAGGAATAGCGGATCCTTGATGATCTTCCGGATTGCCCGTGCAATTTTCTTCTGTTTCTCTGTTATCTGCGCGATGAACATGATCGACGGAATCGATATGTCCTTCGCCTTCGGTTTCAGCAGATACACGATGATCAGCGGAATAACGCTTAAAAAAAACACCCAGATTGCCAGTTGGAGATTTGCAAAGAGCATTTTGCTATACCGCCTCAATTATGTGGATTTGTTTACTGTTTGCGTACCGCATAGTTGCAGAGTCCCATTTACAGAGTTATAGACTCCTTTCGTCAGGATGTAGATAAAAACATCGTTTTGGTAATGGTGCCCATATCTTTTGGTGTCCGGGGTTGGTGTTGGGTGGGGTGCCAACACTACTTGCCCGGATCGACAGCCTCATGCAGTAGTTCCGAAACCCCCTACTTCCGAACGAGAAAGACCTATGAAAGACAGTTTCACATAACTCCAAATAGCTTTTGAGCTTCAATCTGATAATATCTTGATAAAGTTTAGCCCATTCTTGATAATCTCTCTAAAAGAACCATTCTTATATCGTATTTACATGGCAATCTCTATTCGGAACTACACCCGTTCGGAAGTACTGTCATGATCAATAACCTTATGTCTCATAACTCTGATACGAAACGTGGTGATTCACCATGAGTGATGTAAAGATTGGATTTGTGAAACTTGGGAATCTTGGCATGTCCCAGGTTATTGACCTGATTCTTGATGAGATTGCAGCAAGACAGGGGATTGCGGTGCGGACGCTTGGTACCGGTGCAAAGATGGGTGCGGACGAAGCGGCAGACACCAAAGCTTTGATCGAGCACTGGGATCCTGACTTTGTGGTCATGATCAGCCCGAACGCGGGCGCGCCCGGACCAACCGCAGCGAGGGAGATATACAAGGACACACCGACGATCATCGTCTCTGACGGACCTGACAAGAAGGACGCACGTCAGGCGCTGAAAGAGGCCGGTTTCGGATCGATCATCTTGAAGGTTGACCCACTGATTGGTGCGAAGAGAGAATTCCTTGACCCGACCGAGATGGCGTCGTTTAACTCGGATGCGATGAAGGTTCTGTCCGCATGTGGGCCGGTACGTCTCATCCAGGAGGAGTTTGACAAGGTGATAGATCAGGTTGCAGCCGGAAAGTCAGGAAAGGACCTTGAACTACCATACATTCTTGGGTCGCCTGATAAGTGCGTTGAGCGTGGATGCTTCGAGAACCCGTATGCGAAGGCGAAAGCTCTTGCAGCGCTTCACATGGCAAACACGGTTGCAGCGATCAACTTCCCTGCATGCTTCATGCTAAAGGAGGTCGAGAAAGTATCGCTGGTTGCTGCTGCCGGTCACGAGTTGATGGGTGCTGCCGCGGTTCTTGCAAGGGAAGCGCGTGAGATCGAGAAATCGAACGACACGCTGTTCCGCCAGCCACATGCGAAGATGGGTGAACTGCTGTCGAAGACCAAGCTCTACGACAAACCAACGTAAGGTGCAACAAGCACCTTTCTTTTTTATTTATATACTTAGGTATTTCTTTTTAGCGGCTCTCGTACTTTTTGCGAACAACTGCAGCCCTGTCGTCCCTATTTACGGTTCTGCCTATTGCCGGTTGTTTGGTTTGCAGAGGCGGAAGATATTTATAGAATAAGGTTAATGTGGAATGTAACCGTTTCGGAGATGATCGGTGTGAATGGACGGATTCTTGGGATTGGAACCGATACTGTTTTGCGAGCGATGCTTATCGCTTGCGCGCTGGCTGATACTGTACCTGCCGCGGGCAGGGATGTGACGTTGGAGGCGAGATGACCCGACGACTGTTACATGTGCTGGTAGTCGCAGCGGTGCTTGCATGCATGGGTATGGGCGCGGGCGCGGTTGAGTTCGATGGTGCGGTTGTGCAACTGACAGGTGCGCAAACCGGAGATGTTATCTGGAATAAATTCAACTTCGGTGGATTTTGTTATAATCTGAGCGATGATGTTTGCGTTGGCACGGAAACGCTGCTGATTGCCGCTTACACGCTGGAAGGACCGGATATCGACCGGACCATCGATGAGGACTGTCTCATCTACACCACATCTCCAACATGGCGTGAATATGAACTTTACAGGAATCTTGGGTTGACTGTGGATGGAAACTCTCGCTACTGGATCGAGTTCTGGATGGGCGAGGAATATATAGCCATCAATCATAGAGCAGACAAACTCACAAAGCCGCTGGTCGAGTGGGGCAGCACCGATACCAAAACCCTCGCAACAGGTGAGCCATGGAATCTCAGCAGAGGATTTGCACTCGAAGCCAAGATGATCGATCTTGAAGGCGAGAAAGTGTGGTTCTGTCTGCATAAAAACGGAAAAGAGATTGATAACGAGGTGATCGGTACAGGCTATCCTGATATGCAGGGACGAGTATACACCTACACAGAGGATGTGGCTGGAGAGTATGACGTCCCGATATTTTCATGTTACGTCCCTGCAGTCTTCCGCGGAACACGTTCCAGCATGGTACAGGTCAAATATGTTCTCCTAATCGATAACAATGTGACAGGAATCCATACTGGAGACGGCTATGGTGCGATGGAAGTGAAGACTACAAGTTCATCCGGTGTCACTCTCAAGAACGATGTACCGATCGATCTGACATCGAACACGACCATACCGATCATGGGCAACCTATCCTTCGAAACGACAGATAACACAAGTTCGATAGAATTTTATCCGCACCTGATCAGGGAGGAGCCATCTATACACTCTGGCGGCGGCGGGTTTGTACTGGACGACTGCCGGATCGATTCCCCATGGAATCTATCTGAAAATCATTCCATCGCGGCAAAGGACGTCTCTATCGATGGAGACAAAGCGCGAATCGCCGTCCTGAAGAGTGGGGTGGTAGTTGGTGAGGCGCTGCTTACCGAAGAGTCGAAAGCGCCAGTTGATTCGGATTGTTATTACAGTTATGTCAAAAATGGAACTGAAATCATCAATGCAACCCTGAAAGATGCGTTTCGTGGGTGTGCTTCGAACGTGGTCGGACTTGCAGAAGTCTACCAGCGTTCAGAGGTCGATGGTAGTATATTGATCAACAACGAGTCTTATGTATTTAAATCAGCATATCCGACAGGCATTCCATGGGATCTTGCTGATGGTTATGTGCTCACAATGAAGGATATTGGCTTTTTCAATGGCGATGAGGTCTGGCTTGAACTATCGAAAGACGACATTGCGCTCAAAGACGATGTGCTGGAGTCCGGTGACCTGTTTGAGTATATGAATGGTCTTGGATCGGTTGATTGTAGGGTTGAGGCTGTGTTCAGAGGGTGTCTGGCAGACGTTGTCAAACTCAAGAATGTCAATCAGTATTCCAGTACAGGTGCGCAATTGATCGAGAACGGATCAAAAACATACATGAGTGCAGATCCGACAGGGGACGAGTGGGAACTCTATGAGGGCTATTCGTTTGTCCCGAAAGATATCGATTTTAATGGGGATAAGGCATGGTTATCGCTGCTTAAGGATGGGGTGATTGTGAAGGATGTGATTGTTGATTCCAGCAAATGTGAGGCAGATAGATGGTTTGAGTATCATAACGCAACCGGTGCGCTGGTATTCAGCGCATACCTTGATGCGGTTTTTCGTGGCACAGAACACAATATCATCCAGTTAAAGTATGTATCACAGTATTCTGAGATTGATGGAGGTGTGTTGATAATGTTTGGAGAGGACGATAAAAAGACATTGTCAACCCCATACAGTCTTCATAAGACATGGACTGTAGATGACAGCGGCGGCGCGGATTTCACCTCGATTCAGGCGGCGATAGATGCAGCCACTTCCGGAGACACGATTTATGTATATGCAGGGACGTATGTCGAGAGTGTGGATGTGAACAAGCAGCTCACGCTGATCGGCATCGGGGTGCCTGTTGTGGATGCAGGCGGCAGCAGCAGTGCAATTACACTGAGTGTGGATGAAATTAAGCTCAAGGGATTCATGGCAACAAACTCAGGAAGTCGACCAGAAGCGGGAATCGAGATGATCTCAGACAACAACATTGTTACAGGCAACAATGCTAGCAATAACAACGGCAACGGCATCTCACTCAAATCTTCCAGCAACAACATTATTACCGGCAACAACGTCAGCAACAATGGCGACTACGGCTACGGCCTCCGCCTCTGGTCATCCAGCAACAACAATACCATCACAGGCAATACTTTCAGTAACAACTACTGGTACGGTATCAGCCACTGGTATTCTACCAGCAACACCATTTCAGGCAACAATGTCAGCAACAACAGGTATGGTGGTATCGATCTCTGGTCTTCCAGCAACAATGCTATTACAGGCAATACATTTGTAAATAATGGTCTCTTTGTTTATAAGTCCTATCAAAATACAGTGGAAGACAACATAGTAAATGGCAAACCTCTTGTTTACCATGAAGATATCTCAGATATTGTGGTTACAGATGCTGGACAGGTAATACTTGTAAATTGCAATGATATCAGGTTAGAAAATCTGGATATATCCAATACAACCGTTGGTGTAGAATTTTGGAAGACAGAAAATAGCATAATCACAAACAACACTATCAGAGACAACGGGCAGTATGGAATCTGCTACTATTACAGCAACAACAACAGCATTACAGGCAACAATGCCAGCAACAACGACGATTATGGCATCTGCCTCTGGTCTTCCAGCAACAATGTCATTACTAACAACACAGCCAGCAACAACAACTACTGTGGCTTGCTCGGAGATTCCAGTAGCAATAACGTCATTACAGGCAACAATGTCAGCAACAACGATCCTTGGGGCATCAGGCTCTGCTCTTCCAGTAACAACAACACAGTCACAGGCAACAATGTCAGCAACAACGACTACGGTATCGACCCCTACTCTTCCAGCAACAACAAAATCTATCTCAACAATTTCATGAACAACCGTGATAATGTCTATTCTCACGAATCAATCAGCATCTGGAACTCAACAGAAGAAATAACCTATGTTTACAATGAAATAAGTTACGAGAACTATATGGGCAACTACTGGGATGATTACAAAGGAGTGGATGCAGATGGAGATGGAATTGGTGACCTTTCTCACAATATAGATTCCGATGAAGACAATTATCCACTGATGGATCCTTGGGAGAGTTACTTTAATCTAACAGAACTTCCAAGTCTCAACGTAATTCAAGCCCAGACAGACGAATTGATCTATACCTTAAACGAAAATGTAACCATTTCCTGCAATGTCCAAAACGAAACCGGACACAATATCCGAGCCGATCGCGTAAACGCGGAGATACTAAAGCCTGATAGTTCGGTCGAATGGGTCACAATGACCGAGGGATTGGTTGGGCATTACAATGGAACTTTCACAAACACTTCCTTGGACGGTACTTACAACGTTACGATTTATGCTGATAGGGCAGGGTATGTTAATGATACAGCTGAGTTGAGGTTCGAAGTTTCGACTTTACCAATCCACAATATTGATACAGGAGAAGACTTTGAAACGATTCAAGCAGCGATAGATGATCCGGCTACTGTGGATGGGCATACTATCATAGTGAATGCTGGAACCTATCATGAGAATGTGGTTGTGGCTAAGTCGCTGATACTGATGGGTTATGACAGGAAAACAACGATTATTGATGGTGGCGGAAGCAGTGATGTTATTTGTGTGACTGCTGATGATTGTGTGATTGACAGTTTTACAGTTCGAAATAGCGGCAACTGTGGAATAAAACTAGATTATTCCACTAACAGCACCATAAAAAACAATAATGCGTCTGACAATCAAGCTGGCATTTATCTAGCGCATTCAAATAACTGCACTATCGAGAACAATAATGCATTCAATAATAGAATGGGTATTGGATTGGAATATTCAAGTAGATTTAACACTATTACCGGCAACAATGCACCTAAAAACGCATTTGGTATTTTTCTATTTGCAAATAATAATACAATAACGGGTAATATAGTAAGTCACAACACACAACAAGGTATATATCTGTACTCTTCATTTGACAACAACATTACATGCAATGCTGTGTTCTCGAATATTAATATGCACACAAGCGAGAGCTATGGTATCAAGCTATACCTATCTGGTGATAATTTTGTATATCATAACAACTTAATAAATAACACAAATTCATGGGTTGGAATTAGCAATGGATACGATAACACTGGGAATAACTACTGGAACTGCGGCTATCCTTCTGGCGGCAACTACTGGAGCGACTACACTGACACTGATAACTTTAGCGGACCAAACCAGGACATCATAGGCAGCGATGGCATCGGCGACATTCCATATAGCATTGGTGGTAGCGCAGGCGCACATGATACATATCCGTTTATGAACGGGAGTGGATGGCTGATTCAAAGCGAGCATGACATCGCAGTAACAGATATAGATGCTCCCAATTACGCTGAACCCAATTCAACGATATTCATCAACGCAACAATAAGCAACATCGGCTTAAACCACGAGTCAATTATAAATGTTGATTTCCTTGCGGATGGCGCAACAAGAAGCAATACGACAATACCCTTCCTTGAAAGCGGAAAGTCTACAAATGTAAGTTTCCGGTGGACTGCTCCAAATGTTACTGGAATTTATAATATAATAATTTATGCTTTTCCTGTGATCAATGAAACTGTAGTAGAAAATAACCAGCTGAGCAAGAATATATCAGTAAACACCCTCATAGTTTTCACAGATGTTGCAAGCGAATATGGAGTCGATGATTCTCACCAGGGAAAAGCAACGGTATGGTTTGATTATGACGATGACGGAGATTTGGATTTACTATTAACAGTATTCAATGGTAATTATACAATTCTATATCGTAATGATATAGATGCATTTATTGACGTTGCTGAGGAAGTTGGTCTTCCAGCAATAAGGGGTAGTTTGAGTGTTGGCGATTATGATAATGACGGAGATATTGACATCCTGCGAGGTGGATTATTCCGAAATGATATTGATACAACGGACAATTTCACAGAAGTTGGTTCGTATGGAGATAGTTTTGTTGATTATGATAACGACGGTGATCTGGATATTTATCAGATGCTTTTCTGGAGAAGCAACAAGCTATTCAGAAACGAAGGGGGGGCAGGATTTGTTGAAATCGAAGATGCTTTAGGTGCGAACGACTCTCGACATTCTCGTGCTGCCGTTTGGGGAGATTACGATAATGATAATGATATGGATCTATATGTCGTAAACGGTCGTGGTGAGAGGTGTTCTTTGTACCGTAATGATGTGGATACAATGGGTCTGTTCACAGATGTCACCGATGAAATGAATGTCGGTGATAAGGATCGCTATGCAAACGGTGCATGCTGGGGGGATTACGATAATGATGGTGATCTGGATTTGTATTTGGTTAAATGTGAGAGTGGTTTAAATCGTTTATACCGAAATGATGTTAGCACATCAGGAGTCTTTACAGAAGTGGGCAAAAGATTAGGCGTAGCAGATAATCCCGTTGATAGTTTTCATGCAAGCTGGGGGGATTACGATAATGATGGTGATCTGGATTTGTACGTTGTTAATGGTGCTTCCAAGGCGCATAGTAGTTTGTATCGTAATGAGGTATCAGAAGGGAATGGATTTGTCGAAACCGGTGAAATGGCAAATGTGGGTGCAGCAATGGGCGGAAGCTGGGGTGATTTTGATGGCGATGGCGATATAGATTATTATTTAGTTGGTTCGTATCCGGGTTATGTTATGACAAATCGCCTATATCAAAATAGCAATAGTGAAAATGGAAATCACTGGCTACATATTGAAGCGATTGGAACAATAAGTAATCGAGCAGCTATTGGAACAACGATTCAAGTTGTTGCAGGAGATCTGGTGCAGACACGCTACGTCGAATCGGCATCCGGTTATGGCTCTCAAAATTCCCTCCCTGTTGAGTTTGGTTTAGGGGCTCATTCAGCTGTTGATTCTGTAATCATAAGGTGGCCCAGCGGCATAGTTCAAAGATTAACTGATGTATCTATCAATCAAGTCCTCACCGTTGTAGAACCAAACGAGCACGACATCGCAGTAACAAACATAGATGCTCCCAATTTCGCTGAACCCGATTCAACGATATCCGTAAATGCAACAATAAACAACCTCGGATTGAGCAACGAGTCCAATATAATTATTAATTTAATAGTGGATGGTGTAAACCGGAGCAGTACAATAATACCGTTCCTTGCAAGTGGTTCTTCAGAAAATGTAAGCTTCCGGTGGACTCCAACGACTGCGGGAACGTATAATCTATCAATTTTTGCTGAACCTGTATACGGTGAAAAGATAATCCGGAACAATTACAAAGAAGTGAGGATCTGGGTCAATCCGAATGTCCGGACCATCGGCACAGGTATTCTGGGTATGATAGGTATGGAGATGAACATGAGCGCAGGAGGCGGTAGAAGCGAAGTTTATACTGGGATTATCCCATATCAAACCTATGAATTCTTTGACAATGTTGATCTGAATGGTGATGGTGACACGAATGACTCTATTATTATGTACTATGACGCGGATGATAAAAGCAAGCATGTTGTAGACATTGGAAGCAAATACTTCTATGACAATCACACCATCGTCTATGTTGTCCAGGAGACAGAGCACGTTTATGAGTGGGAAATAGGTGACCAAAACGGCGATGGTGACATGGATGACGATTTCTACATTGTTAATGGCGATTTGAATGGTGATGGCGATATGCTCGATGCCTTTCTGAAATATTACAATGTTAAAAGCGGGATAAATGAGATGGTAGGCGATATACCGAGAAATTCATGGCAGCAGAACGTACTGCTTGATAACAACATCATCGTTTATGCTGTTCCGGAGATAGAGAGGCTCGATGAATGGGAAGTTGGTGATCAGAATGGTGATGGTGACAGGAACGATTACTACTACAACAATTTAACAGACCTGAATGGCGATGGAGATCTGCTCGATGTCTTTTTGAGATATTATGATACCAAAACCGGCGTAACCAAAACAATCGACAATGTGAGCAGAGATATATGGATGCAGAACATGCAGGTAGATGACGGGATCATCGCATATATTATTCAAGAAACCGAGGGAATAGATGAATGGGTGGTTGGTGATCAGAATGGTGATGGCGATACGGATGACCGCTTCTGGATTTGTACCGATATAAATAGCGATGGGGACACAACCGATGCCATTTTGAAGTATTACGATGTAACTGCGGAAAGTTTGCACACGGTTGGTGAGGTAAACCAATGTTATCCTGGCTATGCTCGGATCATACTCGGCAACAATACCATCGTTTACACCGTCTCAGAGACCCAGCGAATTTCTGAGTGGTATTATGGTGATCAGAATAGTGATGGCGATACGCATGATACGTTCCACAGGTATGCTGATTTAAACGGCGATGGCGATTTCTTTGATACCCTATTGAGATATCATGACATCACTACAGGGCTTGATGAAATCGTGGCTATTCTAGCCCACGAACAGCAGAACATACTGCTTTCTGACGGGATCGTTGCTTACACGGTTCCGGAAACTCTGCGGTTTTATGAAGCATGGTTTGGCATCGATCAGAATGGTGATGGCGACACCCATGATAATTTCTATGAACCTGCCGATTTGAACGGCAACGGCGACCTATTTGACACGTTATTGATGTGCCATGACATCACTACAGGGCTTGATGAAATCATAGCTATTGTAGCATACGAATCGTACCAGCAGAACATACAGCTTTCTGACGGGATCGTTGCTTACACGGTTCCGGAAACTTTGCGGTTTTATGAAGCATGGTTTGGCATCGATCAGAATGGTGATGGCGACACCCGTGATAATTTCTATGAACATGCCGATCTGAATGATGATGGTGATACTTTTGACACGCTCTTAAGATACCACACCGTGACCAGTGGGATGAATGAAGATATTACGGCAGATCTGAGCCGATATCCATACGAGCAGAATATACAACTTCTCAATGGGATTCTTACATATACCTTCTCAGAAACGATCCGGCTCTATGAAGGAGACTTTGGCATCGATCAGAACGGAGACGGCGATACCTATGACAATTTCTGGATCTCCAATGGCGATTTCAATGGCGATGGCGATATGTTTGATACTGCAATATGGTATTATAGTATGAATGACAGAGCCACCCAACTGGTAGATGTGGTAGCGAGCGGCTATCAATCTCTCCATGTAGGGCTCGATTATGGCATCATTGCTTACAGTATCCCAGAAGCTCAAAGAATTTATGAATATGATGTTGGTATTGATCAGAATGGAGACGGCGATATGTGGGATATGTTCTATAATTATACGGACTATAGCGGAGATGAAGACACAAAGGATTTCATTGTGCGATATTTACCTGTAGAACAGGTAAGCAACGTCAAGATCGTCCAAGCCCGGACAGACAGATCGATCTATACTTCAAACGAGACCGTAACAATCTCGTGTGTTGTACAGAATGAAACCGGATGCAATATCACAGCCGACAGCGTGGATGCAGAGATTCTAAAGCCAGATGGTTCGATCGAATGGGTCACTATGACAGAGGGATTGGTTGGGCATTACAATGGAACGTTCACAAACACGTCCATGGATGGCACTTACAACGTTACGATCCATGCTGATAAGACCGGATATGTTAGTGATACTGCTGAGTTCTGGTTTGAGGTTTCGGCTTTACCAGTCCACAACATCGAGACAGGCGAGAACTTCGCAACGATTCAGGCTGCAATAGATGATGCTGATACTGTAGAAGGGAATACAATCACTGTTGATTCCGGAAGTTGTGAGGAGAACGTGAATGTTTACAAGTCTTTAACGATTAGATCAACTTCTGGAAATCCTGCGGATACGATTGTTCGAGCAGCTACGGGGGTAACTAATCACGTTTTCAATGTGACTACGGATTATGTGAATATAAGCGGGTTTACGGCAACTGGGGCAACTCAGTCGAAGGCTGGGATTTATCTCGGCAGTGCGAATCACTGCAATGTTTCGGATAACACCGCATCGAACAACTACTACGGCATCTACTTGCAGGATTCAAGTAATAACACTATCACGAACAATAATGCAAACTCAAACAGGGATGATGGAATTCGCATCGGCAATTCCTCAAACAACATCGTCGCTAACAATAATGCAAACTCGAACAGGGATGATGGAATCATACTCTACGATTCTCTGAAAAACAACAACGTAGAGAATAACAACATATTGAACAACGAGAATAATGGGATCCTTCTCTGGCATTCAGGCGCAAACAACATAATTGCCAAAAACCATGTGAAATCGAACAAGCTTGATGGGATTATTCTGGTCAGTTCGCCAAACAACACCATAGAGAACAATACGGCATCAAACAATGCCCGTGGAATCTGGCTCGATGATTCTTCAAACAATATAGTTGTCAACAACGACATAACCTCGAACCACATTCATGGAATTCTTATCGGTTCAAACAATATAGTTGTCAACAACAACATAACCTCGAACGGGCAGGGTGGAATTCTGGTCTACGATTCAAACAACCTAATCTTCCATAATAACCTTGTGAACAATTCCAATAACGCATACGACAACAATCCCGCAGATAACGACTGGCACCACCCGGTTCTTCTCGAAGGAAACTACTGGTCTGATTACACTGGCGTCGATGATGGTAGCGGAACCGGGAAGCACGCCATCGCTGGTGATGACATAGGCGACACCAACATACCGCATCCAGGCACAAATTATGACAATTACCCATTCACACAAGAGAATGCCTGGCTACCCCATGTTTCTCTGAAAGACGATGCCTATCATTACAGCCCGGACGGCATAAACGATCACCTCTACACCGAGTGGTGGTACTTCAATGCATACAATGACGACAGACAGTTCATCGTCTCTTATTTCCTCACAGACCCGGCAAATCTGACCGGTATGGGGGGTGCAGAGGTGCTTGCAATCGTATACGACGACACGACACTGCTCGGACATGCATCGACATCCGATTTCAGTGCGGATTACGAGAAACCAAACGTAACGATAGGTTCAAACACACTGCTCGCACTAAACGAGAGGGCGTTCGTGATCAATGGCAGTTGCCATGATATTCACTCAAACACCGAGATACGGTGGAACCTCACATATACCATGGATGTGGGCTCATGGTTTGGAGCACCTGCACCCATGCATGTCGGGCATATGCCGGATGACTGGATGCAGTGGCTCTGCTACATGACCGGCGCAGACGTGGCTGGCACCATTACCATTAACGAAACGACATACAATATGTCAGGTAGCAGAGGGTATCATGATCATAACTGGGGCGAGTGGTTCTTTGATGATCCACAGTGGAACTGGGCGCAGGTCAGTCTGCCGGAAGAGAATGTCAGCCTTATCATTGGCGATGTGATCGCTCCGCCAGCACGGAGCACCACAATGGCGCTTAATTACGATGGAACAACGATAACATTCGATGACATCGATCTGACATACGTGAGTTATGGATTTGATCCGGTCACATCGAAATTATATCCGGATGTTTACCACGTTACCGGGAACAGCGACGAATATAACATAGATGTCACGATTACCGTTTCCCGAAACGTTCCGTTGGTAAGAACATTCCCTGAAACACTGCCGGATTATGTGATATTCGAACAGGTTTCGGATTACAATGTAACATTGTTTAAGGATGAAACTCCTGTTTACAGTCTAAATCAGAGTGGATTCTCAGAGTACACGACGCACAAGGTACACACCATATACGGCAGGGTGCTGAATGCAGAGGGTGCACTGGTCACAGTCACCAATACAAGAACAGGTGGGTCGAAACAGAGCATTGTGGCATCCGGATACTATAGTGTGGATGGCGATTTTTCGGATTACTTGGTAAACGATACTTCACCATGGGTTGCTGATGGTGATGTTTTACTCATAGAGGTGGTCAAAGATCAAAATATAGGAAACGCCAGACTGATTGTAGATATGGGTATGGATAAGCAACAGTCTGTAGATATAACCCCCCAACCGACGTCAAAAGCATTCGACACAGGATCCGGAACATACCCGAGCATCTCAGGAATGCATACCGGCACGATTAAACCCCTGCACGATGTCATCAACATCAGTAAAATGTACACCTATCCCTGTGCCGGAACCGGCGGTCACAGCAAATATGTCAGGATCTACGGGAATGGCGTGGATGTAAATGGCACGTGGAATGGCTATCGCGGCGATTATCATCACATAACATTTCCGGTGTCGTTTACACTGTTAGCGGATCATACATACAACTACACAATCGAGACCGGCTCTTACCCACAGATCCATCACACCACAATCTTAACGACTCCGGATGGAGAGATCACGTGTGCAGAGTTTGTGGATGCCAATGGGAAGCGGTATGGTGACTGGATTCCTGCGTTCAAACTTGAGTGAATTATCCAAATTCAACCAATCTCGCAACCGCATACGCAGGAAACACCTTAGACACGTCTTCCCCGTACATCCCGGACACGAACGAGCACTCCACCCCGTCAAGCCGCCCCACCGCATCCCTGATCAGGAACTCGCCAAGCCCGGTGCCAACGACGCGATTAAGCCCGTGCCGCGTAAGCATATCATCGAGTGCGCCTGAGAGCTCCTGCACCTGCCTCTCCTGCACCTGCTCTGCGATGGTGCGCACGCCATGACCAGAACCTACAATCTCGTCAGGATCTGCACAGACGATGCGTGCAAGCCGCCTGATCGAATCCGCGACCGTTGTTCCTGCATGGTCTGGCGTTTCACAGGTGTAATCCGCTTCTCCAATCCTTCCGAGCACGAGATACGCGTCTGCTGTTATCGCGAAGAGTTCTGACGATACCCTGCACCCGGCGCCGTCAAGGACGACCCGGTCGAGGAGTGCTGCGAGATTTGTCCGGAGCACACCCGAATACAGGAGTTCGCCGCGCTTTAACCGCTCGAAGTCCGTACCGCCAGCACGTGCAGCACCTCCCGCGATCGGGATTATGTCTGTTGTCGTGCTGCCGACATCCACAAAGACGCAATTCGAGTTCGTGTCCCGTGCAATGAGACCTGCCGATGCTGCCCAGTTCGCCGCGGCAAGACGGGAATCATCGCCGCCAGTGAATTCACATTTATTGTTAAGATAATATATTTCACTCTTCGGAAATGCATGCAGGGTGGCATCAGAGATGAATGCGATTCCCTGCCTCTTGCTTTCGAAGCAGTCGGCAAGTTCGCCGGTCATCACGACCCCGACCTTCTCTGGTGTCAGCTGATCTGCGATAGCTGATAAGAGGTCCGGGAGTGCTGCGTCCTTCCACATCGGGAGGTAATGTATCTCTGCAATGCTGCCATCCGCCGATGCAACCTTTGTGTTTGCGCCTCCGATATCGATACCTATTGTAGTCATCTTAAAACCTTTCTGCTCTTTTTGTAGCCCTTTGTTTCGCTTCCACATATTGGACATATCCGCACATCACCTTCGAACCGCCTGCCGCAGCCCTTACACCGCCTACCCCATTCGAACGTCTCTTTGATCCCGTCCTGCAGGATCGGTTCTGTTTTGATCCCGAGACTCTCTGCTACATTCTGGATCGCATAATCATCGGTGCAGAGAATGCCACCATATTCAAGGGCTTTTGCCAGAATGCCGATATCGGTATCGGATAGCCGCTCGATGTCACCGGTTCTGCTTGCATGAGACCTGACCTCTGTGATGAGGTTGGCGAGTGGCAGCTCGACCTCCACGCCAGACTCAAGCGCATCCTCAAACGCCATCTTTGATTTCATGTCTACAAGCTCAGACACAACCTCGGGCGTGGTGATAATCCGGTTCCGCACCCGAGAGGGAAGCGGCATTCCGAGGATGAATACTGATGAATCTGCTACGTACACTGGCATCGTCTCCTCCTTTCACAGCAACCGATATATACCATGATGTCCATCCTGTTAATACCCCTTCTCGAGGACTGGTGTGAATCGATGATCACCGGAGCATAAGAACGGGGCACATAACCACACTCGAATAGGTCCTTGCAGGAGTTACTGGTAAACCTATCGATGACTGCCAAGCCAACCCCGGTGTGGAACAGGTGATATTGCCCGGCACGAGGGTACTGTGATGACAACGGAAAAATCCAGTGGATGATTTCACGGAGTTAGTGCGTCCGGGCTACAACCACAAAAACAAGTCTAATGCCCTACGAAGACGCCATAAAAGATACAGGAAATGGTGTGATGATCGATTTAAAGGTCATACCCGGATCCGGAAGCACAGAAGTCCCGAGCGGATACGATGAGTCGCGAAACCGTATTCGTGCGAAAGTGTCTGCAAAAGCCATCGATGGTAAGGCAAACAAACAGTTGATCAGGGAGTTCTCACGGTTATTCGGGCTAAGTTCTGCCCAGATCCGGCTGAAGGGTCAGGCGAGCACAAGGAAGTCGATCGAACTGATCGGAGTCGCCAGGGCGGACGTGATCCGGACACTATCGTTATTTTTTGAGCATGACCGCGAGAACTAAGGATGCGGTTCGCCGCTACGAACTGATCGAGCGCGTGTTGCAGGACCTCATAGAGATGTCTGACCGCGGTGCTGTGATCGTGGTGGAGGGGAGAAACGACGAGTCGACACTGCGCAATCTTGGGATATGCGGCGCGATCGAGTCTCCATGCGGGAAGTCCCTGCTGCATTTTACGGATTCGCTTGCGAGCAACTACGATTCTGTGATCGTGCTTACGGACTGGGATCGCAGGGGCAACCAACTCTCAACGCAGATCGTTAGATATCTACAGTCCCGTGATGTGGTGATCGACACAGACCTGCGTTCCCGGCTGAAGAAACTGGTGCAGAAGGATATAAAGGACGTCCAGGGGCTTAAGCGGCATATCATGAGACTGCGGCAGGATATTATAAAATATATTAAATGATATTGGGAACCACAACCTTATTATATCGTCACCGACAAACTACCCGTAACCGATAAAAAGATAGTTTCCGGTTAATCACATTTGCACGATCTCAAAGGTTTATGAGGCAGAACCCGGACGCGGTTCGAGGAGAACATAAGAGATCAATCATCCATTATATTCACACAGACTGTAGAAAGATGCAATAAACCGTAACACGGGATAGAGCGCGTTACTACGAGAGTGCATTGGTGTGAGCGGGTTAACCAGCAGACTATTGACATAAAGGTGAATTATATGCAAGATTCTGATACAACGAAATACGTCATTCAAGCTACAATATCAACAGATGGACTCATTGAACGACCTGATGTAGTCGGAGCGATCTTCGGACAGACCGAGGGGTTGCTGGGCAGCGATCTGGACCTGCGCGATCTCCAGAAGACCGGGCGGATCGGTAGGATCGATGTGACTATCAGTTCCAAAGGTGGCAAGTCAAGTGGAACGATCACCATCCCATCAAGTCTCGATCGCATTGAGACTGCGATTCTGGCAGCATCACTCGAGACCATCGACCGTGTTGGTCCATGTACGGCACACATCTTGCTTGAGAAGATGATAGATGTGCGCGCTGCAAAGAGAAAACACATCATCGACAGGGCGAAGTACGTCCTGACCGAGATGTTTAACCAGACAGTCCCTGAAAGCCAGGAGATTGCTGACGAGGTCAAGAAATCGGTGAGGGTCGAGGAGATCACTGCTTATGGCGCAGATAATCTTCCTGCAGGTCCGCATGTAACCGACTCTGACACAATCATCCTTGTAGAGGGGCGGGCAGATGTGCTCAATATGCTGAGATACGGGATTAAGAATACAGTTGCTGTCGGCGGCACGAGCATTCCGGATTCGATCATCCCGCTATGCAAGGAGAAGACCGTCACGGCGTTCACAGATGGAGATCGCGGCGGAGAACTGATCATCAAGGAATTGCTCCAGATGGCGGACATCGATTTTGTGGCGCGTGCTCCTGATGGAAAGGGTGTTGAGGAACTCGTCCAGAAGGAGATCATAACAGCACTGCGCCAGAAGGAGCCGGTCGATCAGGCAGTCATCAGTTATGCGCAGGAAGCTGAACCAAAGAAGAAGATACACGATCGCGGTACGAAGATACGCAAGAAAGTCGTTTCGAAACCCCATAAGGTCGAGAAACCAGAGAACGGTTCCGAATTCTCGACACATATAAAGGAACTTTCCGATACCATGGGTGCACGGCTGCTCGACGGAGACACCAACATCATCAAGGAGGTGCCGGTGCGCGATCTGGCGGATTCGCTGAAAGATTGTACCGATAACATCTACGGCGTGGTCTTCGATGGTGTGATCACCCAGCGGATACTGGACATCGCTGCTGAACAAGGCGTGAAACACTTAGTCGGGGCTGAGATGGGTCGTATCACCAAGCACCCCACCTCAGTCAGCGTTATGGCGACATCCAGCACATAATCATCGTAAACATGCCGCAGAGAAATCCTCTCGCGGTTTTGCGACCAGGAAAAATGTCAAGCAATTGGATCACGTCTGCCGAAACCCCGGAAGACTGTCGGTCCAATCCTCTTTTTCTCTGCGTACTCTCGAACACTGATACGTGCCGGATCCCGAATATCTCGGCTGCGGGCGCAACCACCGAACTGAATGATTACACGCCGGCAGGCGATGCCGAGATCGTGGTATATGGCAGCACCCGTAGCGTTTTGGAACTGCCGATGAAACGGGACGGTGCGCCAACGCCTGCTGTTATGACCCGTGCTGCGCTGCAACTGACAGGCATCCCGTACCTCTTCGTAAACTCAGGACTTCAGATCGTGCCCGATGTTCCGGCAATCGATCTTGGCGCCCCGCCCGGGCGTGATATCAGGTACGGGGACGCTGTACCATATACAGGTACGATCTATGAGCGCGCAACACAGATCGGCATGCAACTCGGGAAACTATCAGACTTTATCACCATAGGCGAAAGCATTCCCGGCGGCACGACCACAGCTCTTGGCATCCTCACAGCACTCGGGTACGATTACGGCGTTAGCAGCAGTTACATAAATAATCCTCTCGATATCAAACATGCGGTTGTGCGGCAGGGCATCGATGCATCAGGACTTACTACGGGCAAGGCGCGTGCCGATCCGCTGCATGCCATCGCAGCCATCGGCGATCCGATGATGCCTGCTGTTGCAGGACTGGTCCGCGGCATGACATCGTCTGACATGAGCATCGTTCTTGCAGGCGGCACCCAGATGATCGCTGTATTTACGATACTTACACATCTTGGCATCGATACCAGTAGAATCTCGATTGCGACCACGAAGTATGTGTCTCAAGATTCTTCGATCGACTTTGATGCGGTGATCCGCGATCTTGGCTGCCCTATCCATGTTGTCGATCCCGGATTTGCTGGTTCGCATATAGCGGGATTGCGCAAATATGAGGCAGGCGAGGTCAAGGAAGGCGTCGGCGCAGGCGGTGCGATGTATGCGGCAGGGCTGCTTGGCGTTACCCAGGGTGAGATGCTTGGTGCGGTCGAGGCGGTGTACGAGGCGTTGATGAGTGGATAATGGGGGTAATACCACTACCTTAAGCAGATGCCCCACCTCTGCGCAATTCGTTGCGAGCTTCTTCTCGTGGTTTAGTGAGTAACGGATAGGGTTTACGCCGCCGTTTAATGGCACGCGGTTCACTACGTCTGGATCTATTCCCCGTACGATGATTAGCAATAGCTTCCAGAAGATATCCGTACATAATAGACAAACGCGTTTTAGCAGTGCGCAGAAATGTCTCCTTAAATGCATTTAACTGCTGTAACGTGCCTTTGAAACTCGGGTGTTCGTGGTGGAAGATTATAACTATACGCCGCTTGCGCCATGACCGCTCGGATCAAATTATACGCCAGCAAATGCACCCATATTTCCTTACAAACCATGTCAGATGTTTTACACCTCAAAACATCCATTTGGAGAACTGTTTTGATGAATCTGAAATCCACTTCGATCAACCACCGTTTCGTGTAAAGTTCGCCGAGTTCCTTTCTTGTAACTTCTTTTGGGTTAAGAAGGGTCGTAGTAATGACCATTCCATTGATTTTAATCTCGCGTATTGCCAACGTGTCTGGCATTTGGCAGTACATGAGCTCATCCATCCATTCTGGTCGTTGTTTCGGCTTTTCCCATATAACGATATGGTC
>PQXF01000001.1:0-16723 GCA_003194445.1 Candidatus Methanogaster sp. | reverse complement strand
CAAACATTGTTGACACCTCGTTTGTGGATTCGTAATAATTTACGGATCTTTATCTAACATAATAAGATGCCAAGTACATATACTTTATTAACTCTATTGGACCATTTTCTTAAGGTAGTGGCATTGGATAATGGGGGCGATTACTGAATTGGATTAACGGTACATACCCACAATACCCAGAAGATACAGCAATATAATCAGTATTGGTTGATGAATCAGGTAGATTAACAACGAATTCCTTCCTAAAAGGCAAAACAATCCTGTAAAATTAGAATTGGATGGGTCATAAATGTTAAATTTGCGTGTGCAGTCAGGATATAGCAAATTTCCAAAAAATATCCCGATCAGAACCGCTCCAAACCATGGGAAAATTGGGAAGTAGTCAACGGTATAAAAATAGTCGGGCATGAATCCCAACCACAACAACCAGGGAAAATCAAAAGTAAAGTTCTTCAAATAGATTCCAAGGGCTATGAAGGCAATGCCCAGCAACAGATTCCAATAATGGAGTTTTAAGAAAGGGTATGCCAGGATAATCGATATTCCAATGAGATGAAGTATCCCAAATAGAACAAATCCGTCTCTCAAAAAGATCCATGTCATCAAGGTAATAATTAAGCCCCATGAAAAGATCCTTAAGCCTCTTTTGAGATATTTCAAGTATAATTTTTTCCTTAAATTCTCTATTTTCTCGGATCTTGAAAAACTGATAGTTAATGATACTCCAACTAAAAAAATAAAGATTGTGGCAGTAGCACACGCAAAATATAGCCAAAAACCAGACTGTAAATTGAGATCATATCCGCCAAAATAAGTCAGATCATAGAGCAGATGGAAGACTATCATCATGATTATTGCAAGTCCACGCAGGAAATCTATCTCCCAAAACCGCTTTTCCGGATGCTTATTCATTGAAATACTGCCCACGTCGTGCGTTACATGTCACCATATTTTGACCGAATTGTCATGGCAAGTCAAATCGAATAGACCCCCCATCTTTTCTCGTTGCACCATCAATAAGGATAAAGCAGCAACTCGATACGGTGGCTTCCAAAACAACGTACCCAATCACACGTCTGCAACATAGTATAGTACGCTTCCACGCTTTTTTTGCATTGCCTATTATTTATACCCTTCATCATTCACTATCTTTAGCAAAGCAGCAGCCACTTCTAAAGAAGTATAATCTTCCTGAACAAGTTTTTCAACCAAATTACTACACTTTCTCAGATGTCCGGCATCAATAATTCCTTTAACTTTTTCTAAAAGCAAGTTCGTCCTGATCTCTTCGACATCGCTTACCGAAGGAACTTTCTTAGGTGCCATTTTAGTCTTTGTGAATCTTTGTATCTGTCTTATTCTATATGCCTCCTTGCTGGTCACAAATGTAAATGCACGCCCCGCTTTTCCTGCCCTGGCGGTTCTTCCGATTCTATGTACATAATATTCATCATCGGTAGGTATGTCATAGTTAAACACTGCGTCTGTAGCCCCTACATCGATTCCCCGGGCTGCCACATCAGTTGCCACTACAATATCAATATCCCCCCTTCTGAATTTGGACATGACGCTGTCTCTTTGCTTCTGCTGCAGATCTCCGTGCAGCCCCTCAGCCAGATACCCTCTTGCCTTTAAACTTCCAACCAGTTCATCCACACGTCTTTTTGTATTACAGAAGACCAGCGACAATTTCAGATTATAAAGATCGATTAAACGAGACAATGCCTCTGTTTTTGCAAGTTGTTTGACTTCAACAAAAAATTGTTCGACATCGGGAACGGTCATCTCCCTATGTACCAATTTTATCAGTTGTGGGTCCTTTTGATATCGTTTCGTTAATTTTAAAATAGCTTTTGGCATGGTTGCAGAGAAGAGGACGGTCTGCCTTTTATCAGGGATTTTCTTAACAACGGTCTCGATGTCGTCTCTAAATCCCATGTCCAGCATTTCATCTGCTTCATCCAGTATGATCATCTTTACGCCATCCATTCTCAAAGTGCGGCGGTTTAAATGATCCATGACGCGGCCAGGAGTGCCGATAACAATCTGTACACCTGCCTTTAATGCTTTAATCTGACGCCCTATAGGCTGCCCACCATAAACGGGCAGAATACGGACGCGTTTTTTGTACTTTGAAAGACTTTTCAGTTCTTCTGATACCTGGATTGCAAGCTCTCTCGTGGGGCACAAAATTACAGCCTGTAATTTCTTATTGTCCGGATCCACTCGCTCTAAAGTTGCAATTCCGAAAGCCGCAGTCTTCCCGGTACCGGTCTGCGCCTGTCCAATTACATCTTTTCCATCCAACAGATATGGAATGGATCGAGTCTGAATCGTGGTGGGCTCTTCAAAACCCATATCTGCGATTGCCCGACGCATCTCTTCTGATAAATGCAACTTTTCAAATCCTGAACTTTTCATGTGGAATCTCCTTTATTTATATATGTTTGTTACTCTACTTAACTCTGACACAATCAAATTTTTCAGGTATCTGGCGTTTTCCGACGGTCGCTAACGGTTAGGTTGGCAAAGCATCTCAGTCGAAAGTGTATACGTCCATCAACTGACAAAATGGCGCACACCACCCACCAATCTGCCTCGAGGTGCCGCCCCACAACACCCTTGATCTCACCGATGCTCTTAAGAACCGTGATCTCCTGCACCCGTTTCAGCCGGTCCGCGTTCTTGATCATCTATTCAAAGTCACGGTTTGTGGTATACTATCGTTGTATTTATGTTAGGTCTTTTGGTGAACAACCGGACTACCAATATCAAGATCTCATGATATTAGTGGACAATACGACTAATTAATTTTGTACTGCTCGAAATTTTTGTATGTTATATATATAATAACAAGATCTCTTTTATCTTTGACCGATACCTTTTTGTACAATGATACTTAAAGTTGTACTGAAGGATTTGGTTATACTTGGGAAAACTTGAATTTGTGTAGAGTCGTATACCCTTGTCGGGTGACGGGTCTGGTCGGGAGTTGTCCCGCGTGTATAACTATTTAGAGGTATAACTATGGACAATAGGATGAACATGTTGATTGCACTTGTGGTTGTGGCGGCTATGGTGTTTGTCGCGCCAGCAAGTGCAGAGACGGTTGAGGTGCGGGGGGAGGTCGTGGATGCAGCGTTCCAGATTGCCCCGTTCACATGGACTGCCCGGAACTTCGCAGGATTCTACTACGATTCTGACCGGGATTTGATGTCTGAGGCGCTCACGACCGAAGTCGCAGTTCCGGACACAATCGATGCCGGAGATCTCACGTATGATGCATACCGGATCAAACACAGCTACACGAACCCTGAGATCGGCGACTACTTTGCGATCGGGTGGTTCGGAACGAAATACATGGCGGTCAACGGCAAACCGTATATGATATCGCCAATCATCCTTGAGATGGATAAAGACGATACAAAGACGCTTGCTGCCGGGCAAGAATGGGTTCTTGGAAACGGGTACTCTCTGATCGTAAAGCAGATCGATCTCGGAGGAGATAAGATCTGGCTCGAACTTGCCAGGGACGGTGTAGAGGTGGCATCCTCGATCATCTGTCCGCGCAATGGTGTTGAGCATGGGGATAAGTTTTGCAACCGCATGACGATCAGCGGTTTTCCCGGGGCATACATTGTCACGGCAGGGGACGTAGAGACCACGCGAACATTTGTATACCAGAAGGATGTGGGTTCTGAGAACAGCGTGCCAGTCTTCAGTGTGTATGTGGATTGCATATCCCGCGGTACGGACGCAAACGCGGTCCAGTTCAAACATGCGATCTTGATCGGCGATGACCCCATCAGGCTCATCGGTGCAGAGGTCGGCAGAATGAATGTGGAGACGACGACCTCTGAATCAGTCAGGCTCCAAAACGCGCAAAACCTCTATCTCGAGATGGATTCTGATATCCACGTTGCAGAAGGTCTCTGGTTCCATGTTGCTGATGACATGGATGAAGACCTGGTTGAGAACTATAGGTACTACCCGTATGTCGAGCACGCCTGCTCATCCGGACCGGTGCCACCACCACCACCACCACCGGAGGACACGATCTTCGAAGGAGAATTGCGGGTCGATCACGGCATAGAGATCGAAGACGATGTAAGGGTCGAGGTTGCCCGGGTATCTACAGCCAGCCGCGGTTCTGTAACGCTGCGCATATCGAGCTATCAGAATGGTGCTGCAATTGTGTTGTCTGAGGGCGAGTCAGCCGTGTATCGAACCATCAGCGACGAAGTCATCGAACTCGAGGCTGTTGAGGTGTATAGTGGTTCGGTGTGGCTCGTGATCACCGGACCTGCAGACTGGGAAGTTACTGAGTATTATGTGGTTGGGGATTACGGGCAGGTCGTTCATATCCGTGGCGAGGTTGTGGAACTTGTCGATGAACCGACCGACATTATTATATGGAATGCTTCCAATTCCGCGCTATTCTGGCACGACCTGAATTATGATCTGATGACCGAGACGTTGCTGCTCGGTCCTCCGTGTCTCTCGCAATACGACCGGAACATCGAAGCGGGTTGTCTAAACTACTTCACGTCACCGGTTTACAAGGAGTATCAAGTCTATGAGAACGAGAATCTGACTGTTGATAACAACACCGGATACCATCTCATGGGGTGGATGGGCGATGCATACGCGGCGATCGGCGGCAATGCCTGCAAACTATGCAAACTCTTAAAAGAGTTCGATGGCGATGACAAGAAGACCCTGGCGGTTGGCGGCGATGGATTGGATCTCGACCGCGGATTTGCACTCGTTGCAAACCGGATTGACCCCGGTGGCAATAGGGCACGGCTCTCACTTATGAAGAGTGGTGTGGCGATCGACAGCGAGGTCGTTTCAGCCGGAGAGGTGTACACATACACTGCAGATATCGGAGGAGAATCGGATATCCCGATCTTCTCGTGCTCTTTGGATGCCATCTTCAGAGGAACCGAAACAGACATCGTGCAGGTCAAGCATATCTTCCTGATTGATGACGTTGTGACGGAGATTGAGGTGGGCGACAGATATGGCGCAATGGAAGTTGCGATTGCGGATATGGGTGGACTCGTCCTCTCGAATGCCGATACCTCGATCGATCTCGATCCTGGCACAAGGAAGCATATCATGGGCAATATGTACTTTGATACTGCGGATGATGAGGCTGTTGTCAGGTTCTATCCGGTGGCAGAGTACAGTGAACCCGGCGTGTATGAGGTTCGCGGCACCACCGAAGAGCTTACTGCAACCAACCCGACACCTGATGCTGACATGGTATGGGATTACAACACGTTTGCCGGTCTCTGGTACGGTCCGGACGATGATCTGAATACTGAGACGTTGACAATCGAGCGGTCAGCACTAAACGCTGGGACTCACGATCGTGAACTCGATGAAGGCACGGTTACGTACAAGACCCACCCGGTATTTTGGGAATATGATCTCAAGCCAGGGGTTAGCAACGACCGTGGTGACTACGGCTACTTTGTCGAAGGCTGGATGGGTGATGCATACGCGGCGATAGGTGGCGATGCCAGCAAACTCTGCAAGCTCATTGTAGCATCGGGCGACGAGAAGATGATACTTATGTCCGGTGAGGCATTGTATATGGGCCGCGGATTTACGCTTGTTGCAGACCAGATCAACCTGAACGGCACCACTGTTGATCTCACGCTGAAGAAAGATGGTGAGGTGATCGACAGCGCGACCGTTTCGGACGGGGGTGTGTACACATACACAGAAGACATCGGAGGCACGGAAGATGTTCCGATCTTCTCATGCTATGTGGATGCCGTCTTCAGAGGAACCAAAACAGAACTTGTGCAGGTCACGCATGTCTTCCTGATCGATGACGTTGTGATGGAGATCAATCTTGGCGACGAATATGGCACAATGGAGGATGTGGCGGCGTATACTGATGAAATCGTCCTCGCAAACACCGAACCGATCGATCTTTATGCGGGCGCACGAGAGCTGGTCATGGGCGATATGTACTTCGTAGCGGCAGACAACGAGACCGTAATCCGGTTCTGCCCGGTTGTCGAGCGTATCATTGGCGGGGACTAAACCCCGCCGATGATTGTATCGTCGATTGTGAACCGGAGGTTAATTGTGGCATAGAGATCGAAGACGATGTGACGATCGAGCTTGCCCAAGTATCGTCAGCCAACGGCGGTTCTGCAACGCTACGCCTAATCGAGCTATCAGAAGTATATGACAGCGGTTACACTGTTTATGGGTGATACTCCAACCATATATGAGACCGGCAGCGGCGAGAACATATACATCGAGGTGACCGGGGTCTGCAATGATTCGGTGCGGCTCAGAGTCGCCGGACCTGCCGACTGGGGAATCACTGCGTATTATGCTGTACCTGTAGAGACTGGCGAGGCCGTTCCTATCCATGGCGAGGTTGTGGAACTTGCCGGCGTACAGACCGCGGACATCGTGTGAGACGCTTATAACTTTGCTGCCTTCCACTACGACCTCGATTGCGACGTGTCAACTGAGATGATGAAGATCGCGTCCGGCACGCTCTCAGATCATGACCGGACAATCGACGATGAAAGCCTCGCCTACAGCACAGGTGCGTTTGATGTGGACTTCGATTGCAGCAACTGGGGTGCCTATAGAGCAATAAACCTCATGGCAGAGAGTTATTTTGCAGGATACGATGAAGGCACGACCAGCGACATGATAACAGCCGAGGATTTTAACCTCATCTCGAAAAACATGCTTGGGAGGGTCTTAATCGATGAAGACGATGCCCGCATGCTCACCAACAACACATCGCTCCAGCTGGAAGAGGGCTATGAAATAAAGGTCTCGCAGATCGATGTCGATGGAACCAAGACACAGCTCGAACTGCTCCGGAATGGAAAAACTGTTGATACCGAGATCATCAATGTGCCAGATACGTATGTGTATGTGTACGAGAGCGACATCGAGGAATTGGGTGACGTTCCGCTCATTGCGGCTCACATCGATAGCATCTTCGTGGGCACAGATGCCGACATGATTACTCCAAGATCTATGTAGTTGCCGCTGATGAACTGAAGAAAGCTGGGCTGATGGCGAGTCGTCTTCCAAAGCTTACTGAACTTCAATCACGAGTTCGTGATGTCTATCTCCATATTGACATCGATGTGCTCGATTCACAGGAAGCTCCTGGCGTTGATTTCAGATCTCCAAACGGGCTTTCTTCAAACGAAGTAGAGCAAGTGGTACAGATGATTACCGAACGTTTTCAGATGAAGGTAGCAGCTCTTACCACCTATAACCCTGAGTACGATGAAGATAGCAAGATACTTCAAATCGGTCTTCGTCTGTTGAATGTGATTGCAGATGCGGTGGATAGGTAGATAGATCAACCGCAGCAAGGCGCTAATCTACCTGGATTCAACGATCCGATACTGCTGTTTTTGAAGCTCGTTGGTATCAAGGAGCTACGGACATAACACAGCATACACTTCGGCTTCACCCCCTGTCATTTGGCACAACTTCGCATACCCCGAAAACGTTATCTAAAATGCTGCTCACTACAACCCCGCGAGGTGACGAATGGCTGTTATTTGTAGGGTCTGCTACACTTCGCCGCTCGCATGAATACAAGAAGAGGAGGAAAAAGATGTACGGCTGGAGAGGAACCATCCTGATGGTAGACCTAACGAAGGAAAAGGTCACAAAGCAGCCGCTGAACGAGTCGATTGCGAGAAATTTCATAGGTGGCAGAGGGCTAAACTCAAAGACGCTCTTTGATGAGGTGAAACCTGGCATCGACCCACTGTGTCCGGAAAACGTCCTTTGCCTTGCTCCCGGTCCTCTCACAGGTACACCTCTGTGCATGACAAGCAGGATCGAGGTCAGCACCCTTTCACCCTGCAGCGGCATCCTGGGTGATGGAAACGCGGGTGGCTCTTTCGCTTTTTTCCTGAAGCTGGCAGGCTATGATCAGATTGTGATAACCGGAAGGGCGAGCAGCCCGAAGTACCTCTGGGTAGACGACGGAAACGTCGAACTGAGGGATGCCTCGGACTTATGGGGCAAAACGACCTGGGAAATCGCAGACGTGCTTCACAAAAGGCATGGGAAACAAATCGGCGTGGCATGTATCGGTCCTGCCGGAGAAAATCTGGTTCGATTCGCGTCCACCATTGTTGACAAATATGCTTCTGCTGCCACTGGAAGTGGGGCTGTGTGGGGCTCGAAGAATTTGAAGGCAATAGCAGTCAGAGGCACTGGCAGGGTGGAACTTGCCAGACCTGAAGAGTTCGAGCAACTGGCATGGGATGACAGAGAGTTCTTTTTGAAAGACCACCTCCAACACGAGGTCATTGCTGTGTATGGTACGCACATCGGCATGATGCACTGGCAGCCGGGCTACAGGTACTTCCGGAAAAAACTCTCTGCCGATGAAATTCCCGCGGCTTTGACGCCTGAGGGCTGGAAGAGATACGAGATAGGGCGGACGGGTTGCTATGGCTGCCCTGTCAGGTGCAAGGATGTCTACAGGATACCGGTCGGCAGGCATGCAGGAGAAGAGGGCTCTGCCCTTGAGTTCGAGTGCATTGCCAGCATGGGCACCAACTGCGGCATCCAGGACCCCATTGCCATAATGGAGATGGAGAACCTCGCCGATGCTTATGGAATGGATGTGATAGGACTCGGCAATGCGATCGCCTTCGCAAAGGACCTCTACAGCCGGGGCATCATCACCAGGGAGGATACAGGTGGACTGTCGCTGGACTGGGAGGACGCAGATTCCCAGATCGAACTGATCCATCGAATCGCGCTGAGGGAAGGGTTTGGCAATCTGGTAGCCGAGGGGATGTATAGCTTCGCAAAGATCATCGGCAGAGGAGTGATGGATTACTGTTATCACGTCAAGGGGCTCAGCCGTGGCACCCACCCTCCGGGACTCTTTGCCCTTGCCCATGCGACCTCGACCAGGGGCGCCGATCACCTCAGAGGGAGGAGCTGGGCATACGGGGAGAACGATCCCGATTTCTTCCGGATACTCGTAAATACAGGTATGTTTCCCCGGGTATCGCAAGATCCGGTGGGGGGCGTCACAATCTCTGAAAGAGCCACGACGCTTACGGATTCGATAGGGCGCTGCAAAGGAGCCGTCAACAGCTGGGCATGTGCCGTGCCGCTCGTGTGGAAGTATCCGCTGTGGGGTGGACTGGCAAAACTGCTGACAGCAGCAACCGGCGTTGAGTTTGACGCTCGCAGGCTGGAGGAATCCGCAGACAGGATCTACATCATAGAAAGGGCATTTAATGTCAGGCAGGGGATAACGAGGAAGCATGACCGTCTGCCGCAGAAGCCGGTGGTGAAAGGAACCATGCAAGAGAAAGAGGAGCTTGAGAAACATGCAGAGATGCTTACCGATTATTACAGGGTGCACGGCTACGACCCTGTGACAGGAGTCCCGACTTGGAAGCGGCTTGAGAGCATGGGACTTGGATACGTAGCTGAAGAGCTCATGGCATGCAACCCCTATCCGGACTGGGATGGGGTACCTCTCTGGCAGCCCCATGAATACCCGCGTGGAACGAAGCGTGCCTTTGTAAACGAACCCGAGGCGTGAAATGCGAAATATATACCATCTGGATATCAATCAGAATCTTGTAAGCGATACTCAATGGTTGATCACGTGTGGAGACCCGGGCAGAACCGATAAGATCGCCGCTCATCTGGATAGTCCTCTAATGATCGGTAACAATCGCGAACACAGAACCTGGATTGGAACGTCTTCGAATACGAAGATAGGAGTGATCTCACATGGGATAGGTGGGCCAGGGCTTTCGATAATGCTGGACGAGGCATTCAAGAGTATGCCTGTGTTACACGGGGTGATTCGTGTTGGTACATGCGGCGGTTTGAGCAAGGAAGCATCTGCAGGGAAAGTCGCTATTTCAGAGGGTGCGGTGAGACTGGACGGGGCATCTCCTCAGATTATTCCTGACCCGGAGTATCCAGCCGTCCCTGATATCAGGATGACTTATGAACTGATCCAGACAGCGGAAAAACTTGAGATTCCTTATATAAGTGGGATTACCGTTTCTACGGCAACATTTTATACAGGTCAGGGCAGAAAGGATGGATTTCGTGGATACCAGCCCGGTGAGATCAGATACCGGGATGCTGTGGACTATTGGAGCAGGTTGGGTGCGGTAAACATGGAGATGGAATGCTCACTGTTTTTTATAATGGGGCGACTGTTTAATATCCCCACAGCCTGTGTGACAGGCATCATTGGTGAACGGCTGAGCAGCGGCGATATCATTCTTGAGCAGATGGACGTGGCTGTGGAGAGTGCGATAAGACTTGTTATGGAGTATCTAAAGGGCAAGATTTTCGATGATGAAGTGAATATAACCTGAAAAAGGGGGACAAAGATATGAACTTCGCAAGAACGCGGTATATTTATAGATACGCGGCAGAAGACCCCACTACTTATAGCCTACTTGTAGCGGGGATGGATGCCGCCTAACACGATACATGCGGTTTGCATCTTCAGTCGCAATTTTGTATACACCGATACCGTTATAGATGTGGTGCCGAGAAATTGTTAAGGAGGTAAAACTATGGCAAGACTAAAAGCAGCATTCATGTTTGTGACACCAGATGCCGATCCGGGCGAGCATAGGGCGACTATAGCCACACCCGATACGGTTGAACTGATAGTCGTTGGAGTTAAGGACTATCAACAAGCAGTTCAAGTCAGTCAGGAATTGGTCGATCGGGGAGTGCAAGCGATTGAACTGTGCGCCGGTTTCGGCCAAATCGGAGTGTCCAAGGTTGCCCGGGCTGTAGGGGACAAAGTTGTGGTTGGCGTCGTGCGTTTCGATCGCCATCCTGGCCTGGAATTTAAAAGCGGTGATGAGATATTTGACAAAAAATAGGGGTGAGTCGGCATAGGGAATGAGTGAATTGAATAATTGGTGTCACTCATCATATCACAGCGGATAAAAGGTTACTATCCTTAATAGAGTTATTTTTGAGTGTCTAACTTGAAAAATGCTTATCTGAAGCAAGAATTAATTTTCGAATAACATTTAAAGCCCGGATTCGACTTATGTTATGGTGATGTTATGTGAACCGAGAGAGTCCTCTTTGTGGTGGATACGCATACCGGAGGAGAGCAGACCAGAATAGTCCTTGGAGGATTTTCCCCTGTAAATTGCGATAGCATGATCGAGAGATTGGAGTATATCAAGGAGAACCTGGATTGGATAAGGACATGTGTCCTGTTTGAGCCCAGAGGTAGTATGGACTCGTTTGGAGCTATAGTTCTGCCCCCGATCGATAAAAGAGCAGAATTTTCGCTCATCTTAATGAACACGCTTGGGTATATGTATATGTGCGGACATGCGACGATTGGGGTTGCGGGGGCGCTAGCGAAACTGGGATATATCCGGATGGAGGAGCCAGAGACAAAGATATCATTCGAGACGGTTGCAGGAATCGTGAATGTCAGACTACATGTTAAGGATTCTGTAATAGAGAAGATATCGGTTGTAGAACCTCCATCTTTCTTCGTTAAGAATATGAGCTTGAGGGGGTGGGCGAGGTGTCGGTTGACAAAAGCGTTTGGAGGTAACTTCTTTGCAATAGCCAATGCTGATAGCCTGGGTATCAGAGTGGAGATGAAGAACATTGGAAGATTGATAGAACTTGGACTTAAGATAAGGGACGAGGTTAACAGGCTTGAGGAGATCATCCATCCGGAAAATCCATACATCAGGGGAGTTGATCTGACGATGATATATGAGAAAACCGGACATGAGAAGCTGCATTATCGGGAGGTTACAATATTTGGAGATGGAGAGTTCGATAGGTCTCCATGCGGAACCGGGACTGCTGCCAGGATGGCTTGCCTGTATGATAGGGTGATGAAAGGATGTGTGTACTCCAAACTGAATCGGTCCCATTTTTGTTCCATTTTAGTACTGGAGCGAAAGTATATTCCCAAGTAGATTGAACCGATTGCTACTGGTTTTTCTTGCACCGTGAAAGAATTGGACTGATATGGGGGGTTAATAATCGGACTAATGAAACCACTACACTGAACCAATCCCGTTTTTGTTTCGTTTAGTACTTGATGCAAAGATCTTACAAGAGGTGATCACTTATCTATATTTGTGAAACACGCCGTATTCAGCACGTCACTTATCGATTGTCTATTGAGGACGGGGTGACAAAAAAGGAACAAAAATGGCAAGGTTTTGGGATGTGGAACTCACCCGGATATGGAGAGTTTTCATCACCCCACCTGTATGCTGATGGGACTATGGACCTCGGGGATCTGCTGCTTCACGAGAGCGTGATAGGGACGGTATTCGAAGGGAGGATCCTGGGTCATGCGAGGGCGGGTGGCTACAGGGCAGTTATTCCGGAGATATATGGGAATGCTTACGTGACCGCGATATCTCAGGCAATTCTGGAGCCGGAAGATCCGTTGAAGTATGGGTTTTCAACGAGGGTTGTTTGAGGGCTGGGTCAGATTTTTTTTGCTGATTTGTGGGATGTGCGTGGGTTAAAACGCGGGGGGCGGTCTTTCGGGGGGATATGTTCTCTGAGCATCGGCGATATGGCTGTGGATTTCCCGATCAAAGGTCTGTGACTTCCGGATGGTGGTGCACGGAGAGCACAGCGATGACGTGGATGTGAACAGGGACGGGCGGGACACGTCACTATACGCGTTCATGATCATGCATGGGGCGGTTGGTTACAGAAAGATCGGTTAGGTTTAAGTATTATGATGATGCTGTTTTACAATGCATGAGACGACGTGATTCACATAGTGGGTTTACGGTATCGTTGTTGACATGTCACGGTGAACTTGCCGAAGCACTGGTAAAATAAACACAAAATCGCTATATATCGGCTCTGTACTTAAGTGCTGAGTATGGCGACTGCTAAAGATGGTTTCATGATCAGATGGGTTATACACGAAGATGAGGTGAATAAATTATGTTTAAAGCTCTTGTTTTAGTTTCGCGGAGGAGGTAACCGCATAACATCAAACACAAATAGCGAGGATCTATTCGCAAAGATCTTTGCCCTGCTGTTTTATGGTATTATAGTTCTGTCCATCATATGGTCTGATCCAGGCAGGAGGGCGTTTCTTATCGAATGGTGGTGGGCGGTTGTTATAGCCATCGTGGTTCTTATATTGGCTATTCGATATCCGCCTATTAAGGAAAAGGTCGTCGTTCGGCTCAATGAAATAACCCCTAAGGGACGGGTAGCGATAATCATCTTCGTAGTTATTCCCTTCCTTCTATTAATAGTCGGCGCGGTGGTCCTACTACCTCCCCTATATCAGCCATTTGCAATCCGATCTATCTTCATCATAACGGTATGTCTGTTTCCCGCTACAATGTATTACCTCTTTATCTCCACCAGGAAATACAGTCTTCTTGGTGAGTTCGTTACCAACCTGAACAGGCTTGGGCTCCTCTCTCGTCGTCGGTTACTGCAACACTCTGAAGACGCTGAAACGAATCTTGAGCCAGAGGCTGCCCGTCAGTGTCGAGTCGATACATATCTCCAGAAGTTCCAAGGAATCTATGGGCCGCTCCATGAGAAACTGATCAGTCAGACCAAGGAGAAAATCGATCAGATCAATGAGGAAACAGAAGAAAAAGACTACAGCCCTCATGAGAAGGGCACCCCAGAGGTCTTTACCCCAGAAACTACTATCCCTGTGGTCTTTGCAACCATACTCATCGCACTCGGGTGGTTGCTCATCCTGCCGCCTTGGCAAGGTCCGTCCCAAGCCCAGCAATGGAAAGATGTGTTTACCCCCGAGCAGACGCCGGTAAATTTCGCCTTCCTTGGAGCCTACTTCTTCTCCATTCAAATGTTGTCCCGCCGCTATGCCCGCCGAGACCTCCGCGCCAGCGCATATGTATCCGTCTCACTCCGAATAATATTGGCCGTCATCGGCATATGGGCTGTAGGGGCATTGTGGGCTGCAGAAGAAGCTTTGCCGTCAACGGGGTTCGTTCAACTTACGGTGATAGGATTCATTATAGGAGTCTTTCCCCAGACTGCATGGCAGTTGGTCCAGGCATCTACCAAAAAGGTTGCTGGTATTTTCATCTATAGTTTTAAAACTCCGCTCCCTCTCCAAGACATTGATGGGCTTACTGTATGGAATGAGGCTCGCTTAGAAGAAGAGGATATTGAGAACATTCCCAACATGGCCACGGCCGACCTCGTCGATTTGATGCTCACCACGCGTATTTCTCCCGACCGGATCATAGACTGGGTCGATCAAGCAATCCTCTATGTACATCTTGGACATGAAGACGGAAAGGAATTACGAAAGAAACTGCGTTCCTATGGCATCCGGACTGCGAGCTCCCTGATAGAAGTTTATCGAAGGAGTGAGTTTCACAGTGACCGTGGCACATCAGAAAGAATTCTGCCCAACGAAGACCCCGGCAAGATCCCTTCACTTATAGATGCGATCTCAACCAACCCGAACATGGAGCTGATCCTGGAATGGAGAGGCATACCCAAGCAATTTGAAACAACTAAATAAGCAGGCTCTCTGGTAATTCAAGTTGAAAGTATCTCGTAGACGAACCTTGCCGGTATGACATTAGGTGCTTAGAGATGGCTGCGCATTCACGAATGCCGCGAATCGCGCGAATCTACTTTCCACAAAATCAGAGTGATTTCACTGCATACGTGTTCGGTTAAGCACTCCAAGAGATCCGTCTGTGCGCTTAGCATCTCCCTGATATCTTTACCTAACTACCAGTAATTCCCGTTCCATCTACACTTTCGACCCCCAACTGTTTGTAGCTATATCACCGCTTGCCGTTGATTTGTTTTGTGGTGGAATAAAGTGTGTTACGAAATGTTTACGAAATACGTGCAAAATGATGAAAGACCACCCTCTCTTACATGCGTTTACAATTACAACGAAAATCGCTAACGGCGGGACTGTTTCTTTGTGTTTTCGCGAACATTTTAGGTTATGAAGTACTTCTACTTCATCGTATTACACGACAAACCGATATCGAGAGGCGGTGTAGTCATACGGCATTTTAGATGTGGGTGCTAAAAGAGAGCGGGAATCGCTGCCTAACTACCATCGTGCACATAAGCAATTCGTGTATCCTCTCCAAATCAGAGGGTAACTCGAAGAAGTGAAAGTATATTGAATCCTTGATGGTGGTGTTAGTATTGTCATCTGGTAAGCAATGAATCGCTATACCAATGGTTCTATCACAGTACCCCATTCGATAGAATACCATATATAACAGAAGAGTAAAGATCGTCTCATGAATTTATCAGGGATCACGCAAGCATTAGAAACGATAAATATCCGCCCAGATGAAATTCATGATGAACAACTATCAGAAACCATCCGCATCCTTCTCCAGCTCATCGAAGAATTGAGCGAAGACAACGAAGAATTAAAAGCGGAAAATCAGAAGTTGCGAGATGAAATCAGCTTGATGAAAGGAGAGCAGCCAAAACCAGACATCAAACCCTCCGGGAAGAAGCCAAATGTTGACATCTCTTCAGAAGAAGAAAGGAAACCCAACAACACTCCTAAAAATAAGAAGTCGAAAACAAAAAAGCCCAAAATAAAGATAGACCGTGTCGAAGTGTGTGAGGTGGACAAAGGCATTCTGCCGGATGATGCTGAATTTAAAGGGTATCAAAGTGTGGTTGTTCAGGAAATTATCATCAAAACAGACAATGTTGAATACAAAAAGGAGATTTATTACTCGCCGTCTCAAAACAAGACTTATATGGGGAAAACACCATCTGAAATTGAGGGAGAATTCGGACCTGGTGTGAAATCCACGGTTCTCACACTTAAACACGTTGCCAATGTGTCAGAACCAAAAATACACGAGTTCTTGGGCAATTTCAATATCCACATCGCCCCATCTACAATTTCCCGCATTCTTACGAAGAATAAGGAACTATTTCACCGGGAGAAAGCCGATATCTTCAGGGCAGGACTGTTCTCCACCGGTTATCAGCAGATGGATGACACCAGTTCAAAAGTACATTCGCAGAACCACTATACTCATATCGTTTGCAACCCCTATTACACTGCTTATTTTACAACTCCACGAAAGGATCGTCTGACAGTTCTTGATATACTGCGAGGTGACCCGGACGGAGAATCAAGGAGTTATTGCTTTAATGAAGAAGCTTTTGGCATTATGGCTAAGGGGTTGCAGAGAAATAAAGTAGCGAATGTTATTAAGTAGTTATTCATAATAAATAAGCTTGATAGAACGCATTCACCCACTTGAAGAAAGTTGAATTTCGATAAGTTATTTTTCGGTGACCACTAAGTTCAGACTTTCTAAAAAACACACATGACCTGCTTCGCAGTGCTTATACTGTCGATGAAAAACTACTTACCCGCCCAGCCGCCACTATTGTTCCAGTAATCGCTTGATACCAGACCGGCAAGACTTTGGGACATAGATCCCGTCTAAAAAACTGGTCGCCCGCCCCTTCGAATATACTGTTGTGGTCTAAACCACGAGTACCAAGCTGAAATTTTGAATTTCATCGGATAGCGGGCTTTCAAGCGATTACCGGAGGTACCACAATGGATCAGAAAATAAATAAAGTTTGTGGCATCGACGTCCACAAACTCTTTGTCTTCGCTGCAATCATGATCAGAGGTGTGGAAGAGCCGATGACCAAGAGATTCCCAACGGATGGTAAGGGA
>PQXF01000019.1:34705-56179 GCA_003194445.1 Candidatus Methanogaster sp. | reverse complement strand
ATCAGAGACATGACATTCAAAGAGGATCATGTGAAGACCAAGAATAAAAACCAAGGGCAGATTTTAAGCTTACTGCGAACTGTTGCCATCAACATCATCAGGAAAACGAATCCGAAAAACTTTAAAGAAACGATCGATTCTTTTTGTGATTCACGGGATACTTTAGCAAGTGTTTTGTTGAAATTCAATTTTTTACGATCGTGGATTTAGGTTTTCGTAATTCGTTATAAGCCGTCTGAAAATCGGAAGGTAATCGACGCTAAACAGCTGAAGCTATGACGAAATTTAGATCCGGAGATCTATTTCTTGATGGAATGGTGTCGGCGGAGATGTTTTTGGGATGTTCCGGAGAATTTTAGAGAAAGGTCTTGACGAGTCGTGTCACGACCAGTGGAGCGAACTTTGTGAGGTCTTGGGTTTTATGAGAAAGCCGTAGTATGCCACCCATGCCCTATGTGGTTGACGATGTTGCAGCCGCGGTTAAGCTCACCCATTGCAGAACCTTTGCCCAGGTTGCCATATCGCTCGTACAACTTGACAAGACTGAAGCTCTCGAGCATGCAATCCGCCTCGATCATGTCCTTCGTATCCGCACCGTCGGTATCAGCATCAAGATATTCTGCAAGAAACAGGATATCCCGCGTATAGTTCGGAGGCGGATTCTTCTCGTACCGGAGGGTCTTGTTTACAAACGTTCTTGCCTCCGCAACAGAATCCACCGGCGCCCTTCCCACAAAAACGTCGGGATACAGATCAACACTGTCATTCACCTCGCCATAAGTCAGATTTCCGTTGGCATCCCATGTACCATCGAGATCAGAGTAGTATAGATCGGCAGGTATCGCTTTATCCTCG
Organism: Candidatus Methanogaster sp.; assembly: GCA_003194445.1. GTDB lineage: Archaea > Halobacteriota > Methanosarcinia > Methanosarcinales > Methanogasteraceae > Methanogaster_A. The sequence goes on along the minus strand of PQXF01000019.1, from coordinate 55,324 downwards.
TACGACTCCTCTGTTAGTGCTGCCGAGCCATTGACCCACCCATACCCGCCCCGGCACGGGATGATGTCTGTATCCCCACCGAGCAGCACCCACTTCACACCCCATGCCATATATGCATCGTTGATGAAATTCCGTACCATCTCCTGCATATCAACTCCGGTACCGGAATAACTGCTCTCGATCCATGAGGTGTTAACGATCGTTGCAGGAACTCCCTTCTTCGTCTTCCAGTCTGCAAGTCGCTGGAACTCATCTTCAAGTAAACCGTTCGTGATGATCACGTACTCGGCATTCCCATCAGGAAGTGTGGACTTTGAAAGAGACCTAATACGATCTTCCGCGATAGCCCTCGTTGTTGGCATCGCTCTCGATATGTCGTCCGGATTTGCAACCAACCCAGTCGCTATATGGTAGAACTCGTCGTCTTCTCGCCCGGTCGTTCCCACACCATTCATATCATCCCCATCACCTGCACCATCTACATCGGCGGTTACATAACGCGGCGTTTCGTATCTCACATCGAGGATGATCTCCTCATAGAGGATCAGTCTCTGCTCGACAGGGTTATACTGTATCGGAAAGACGCGAAAACTGAGTATCTTATACCCGCGCAGCGAACCAACACTCGCCCCGCCGCAGACATCACCCGGATACATATCCGAAGAATCGTATACAGAGCCCGGCGGCACGAACCCTGCTGCGGCGCCAGCCATCGTCGGGATCGGGGGCTGCGCCGGCAGAATCATGTACTCACCAGAAAGCGTCTTCGTCCTGCATGAGACGACCTCGATCCCGGTCAGCTCACTGTTCGCGGGCATGGCAACGAAGACGCTCTTTGCAGGGAGTGCTGGTTTGCCTATTTCTCTTGTGAACCTGCATCCGGGTACCGAAATAAGGTCGTAACCGCTATATTTGTCGAAAGATAGGTCTGCGGCATCAAAGTGGAGTTTAACCGGAATGCTTCCCGTGCTGCTGCTTCCGCTCACTGTGCCTGCCTGTGCTGCCGCGGTCGCAAAGATGACTGCCAGCACCATTGCAGCGACCAAGGTTTTCATATTGTTAGCGCTCCAGCCGCCGCCTGCAGGATCATGAGCGCGTCCGAGGAGGTGACGCGGTCATCGCCGCTCACGTCTGCCGCGGGGTTTTGTGCTCCGCTGGCTGCGATCGCAAGCGCAATCGCGGCGTCCGCGGGGGTGAGGATGCCGTCAGAGTTGAGGTCGCCTCTGGTGGCAGATGGCATATCGACGGTGACATTGACCAAACCTCCATACCATCCGAACCATGGGTCAAAGCTGATTGGGTCGCTGACCCCGATCATCTCATTGTCAGCACCATCAAACAGACGCGCTGCAACGACCATGTCGCTCGTATCAACATCCTCCCAATTATCCGGCAGGTTGGTCAGGTCGTACCAACCAACTGCACCACCGGTCGCATTTAAGGATGTGGTGACCAGTGGCATATCAGAGGTATCATTGACGATGTTTCCACTCACACCACCATAGTGAAGTTCAACTACTGCACCGGCAATTCCCATACCGTTTCTGTCCAGTATGAATCCGGAGATGGTGTGTGCTTGCTGGTACGCGGGATTCGATGTCACAAATTCGATATAAATATTCTCAGATGGCTCTATCGATGTAAAATTCCATGTTACACTATCATTTTCAAAGACGTAGTCATCGGGTGTGAGTGTGGTTATCCAGCTCTGCTCAATTTCATGGAGATTCATTGTGATGTCTGCCTCATCGATCACTCCGCTCCACGCAGCACCCGTCTCCAGTACGTATGTGAACCAATGTCGGGTCGTCTTATGATACGGCATGCCACCATAAGCTGAGAGGTAAACCCAATAATCAACTTCAACATTCTTTGTCTCCATCTCCTCAAAGCTCATGTTCCAGACTTGCCACTGACTTCCACTCACATTTATAGTCTCCGTCTCTACTTCCTGTGAATTTACGTACGCCCTGAAGTCATTCAGTGGATAGATGTATGTATAATTACCATCCCATTCGCCAGTATACGGATACTCAACAACGATGCCAGCATCCCACCCAAGCCCAACCGGAAAACCCACGAGCAGACTTTCGTTCTCCCCCCGGTTCATCAAGGTGAAATTGCATTGTACGGTGGCATTTTCCTTATACATATCTATTCGTACGGTTTCATTCACCATCTGCACGTCGGTCATGTTAATTGGCTGCATGGTATGCCCCAGAGCGTATGGTGGTGCTATATCACATGCAGCAGTAGTAGATAGGAAACCAACAAGTATCACAAGCGTGATACCGATTTTACCTGCGATTGTTGTGTATTTTGTCATGTTTACCAACCCGAAAGTTATAATTCTATGTTCCCGGCAGCCGCAGCATTCACCGCCGCCTGCCATGATCGCGGGGAGCGTTAGCCAGCCCCAGTTTACGCATTCTTTATCACCTCTCGTATTGCAAGCAGATTCAGCCGCGATTGCGGCTTGATGATCTGCTTAACCGGGTCAAGAAAGAGAATGTTCGCTTTGATCAGACCGAGTTTGATCGGTTTTGGAAGCTCGCCTGCTTTAAGATACTCCTCATCTCCGAATCTCTCCAGACCTTTGAGTATATCTCCATCATTTAACACGATCTCCTTCTCACCATAGGATATTTTGTAACCGAATTCCTTCGCATCTTCTATAAGTCCTTCAATCTGACCCGTTCTTATTCCAAGCATCTCTCTGGCTTTTTCTTCCCTTCTCCCACGGTTCACCAGTTCAACCAGACACACCGGTTTTCCGCCACAATATTTCCATGCAACGTCCTTTTCCATATCACTGAAGTTGTATTTGTCTAAGAACTCCATAGTCATCTCTAAATCAAAGTCATCCACCACAAGATACCTGCATCGCCCGGAGAGCATCGCTTCACTGTAAACTCGCTCGATGAAGAGTGAATCAGATGTTACCGCAAAGACGTGGCAGAGATGTAACTCCTTTGTCAACCGGATAAACAGATTGAAGAGCTCATAGATCAGATACGTATTAATCCTGACATCTCCTATCTTCTGCAGTTCATCCACGACCAACACGGGAACTTTGTTCTCCGCTATTTCCATAAAGTAATCTTCTAAAAACTCAAAAACGTCGTCATGAGTCTTTTCTCTAAAAAATAAGTCTAAAACTCCTTCTGTTATGGGTATTCCTGTGAATTTCAAACTTTTCAGGGATACTTCGGATATCGTCTTCAATATCTCTTTGTACTCCTTCTTCTCACGATCCAACTTGAACAGTGCCCTTACAAAGTCATCGTAATTTGATATGAACTTCCCTCTGAGGTTTATGTAGAAAACAACATAATCCTCTGGCAGTTCTTCGATCAGATGAGTGATCAGTGCAGTTTTTCCGGAGTTTATAGGTCCGTAGACAAACGTGATCAGGGATGGCTCTGTATCCAGAATATCCATGATCTCTTTTCTTTCCTGTTCTCTATCGTGAAATTCAATTCTTCGCATGCTCTTCCTTCGCCTCCTCTCGGCCATAATTCTATCTCCCAGCCGCCGCCTGCAGGATCATGAGCGCGCCCGGGGAGGTGACGCTGCCATCGTCGTTTACGTCTGCCGCGGGGTTTTGTGCGCCGCTGGCTGCGAGCTGGAGCGCGATCGCGACGTCGGCGGGGGTGATCTGGTTGTTGGGGTCGAGGTCGCCAATCTGTGATGTATCGCCAGCCCACGGCTGCATAAATGCGAAGCGCAAGCGTAGCAAAGCCGTTGGCAGCGGGAAGCGCTCGGTGCTGGTGCCGCCACCTCCATAATCGCAAAAAGCGTTAGCCATTTCCAGTTTACACATCCTTCATCACATCCCTTATCGCGAGTAGATTCAACTTTGACTGCGGTTTTAGCGTCTTAGAAAGTGGGTCCACGAAGAGGATGTTTTGTTTAACCAGATATCTCTTAGAAACCTCATCCACCTCGTTCATACCGATCTCCTCGCGGGTTACGAACATCTTCAAGGCGGAGACTAACTTTTCGTGGTGCACATCGCAACGTTTGTCGCATATCATCATCTCATCCCCCAGCTCTTTGACAAGTTTCAATCGAGTCTCTATTTCACCTGTTCTGAGCATGAACATGCTGCCAATCACATCTTCGATCTTCTTCTCACTTCCTTTTTCATTGATCAGTCTAACAAGTGATACGGGTTTTCCACCAACGGAATGCCATGCAATCTCCTTCTCACGCTCACCCCATCCATAACCCTCCAGAAGATCCATTGTTTGTTTGTAATCGAAATCATCCACCAGCAGATACTTGCATCGTTCGGAGAGCATCGCCTCGCTGTAAACGCGTTCAATGAAGAGCGAATCAGACGTTACTGCAAAGACGTGGCACAGATGCAACTCCTTTGTCAGGTCTATGAAAAAATTGAAGAGTTCGTAGATGAGTGGACCGTTCACTTTAACATCACCTATCTTTTGCAGTTCATCTAAAACCAACACTGGCTGCTTACCTGAATGCGTAACCCCCTCAAAAAGTTTTATCATATATGAAAAGGCGTTCTTCGGCTTATTATCCTTGAAAACATAATCTATAAACTCCTTCGTTATTGGTATGCCTGTAACCTTTGTCACACCCGAAACCAGTTCCGCAAACGTCTCTTTCTGCTTCCTCATCGACCCATAAGTCTCCATCTCCATCTCAAACAATGATTCGATAAAATCATCGTAACTCGCTAAAAATTTAGTCCTGAGATTTATATAGAAGACAACATAATCCTCTGGCAACTGTTCGATCAGATGAGTGATCAGTTCGGTTTTTCCAGAGTTTATCGGTCCGTAGACGAATGTGACCAGTCTCGGTTTCATGCTCAAGATATCCATTATCTCTTTTATTTCCGGTTTTCTGTCGTGAAAGGTTACTTCCATCATATTACCTATCCTCTGTTCGTGGATTGTGGGTTTAATGATATCGCCCAATCATAATTCGATCCTTCCAGCTGCCGCCTGCAGGATCATGAGCGCGTCGAGCGATGTGATGCACCCGTCATCGTTCATGTCTGCCGCGGGGTTTTGTGCGCCGCTGGCTGCGAGCTGGAGCGCGATCGCGGCGTCCGCGGGGGTGATCTGGTTGTCGTTGTTGAGGTCGCCGCACTTCCATACGCATGCCAGACAGTTGTTGGTCTCGTTCAACTCGGTCACAACATCACCTGAATCTGCACACACAGTTATGTTCTCACTCGGTGGTGTGTATGTCCGGTTGTAATTATCAAAACATCCAGTGTAGCTCTCACCCGGTGCCAGATCCACCGGAACATGATCGTGTGCCTCTTCATCACCATCCACATACAGTGTTGTGTTATGGCATGCAGGTGCAGTTCCATTGCCTATGTTCGTTACGTTGTAGTAAATCGTGCAGTTACATAGCCAGCACACCCATTTTTCGAGGATTACGAGATCAGGATTAGTCACTGGTGTTATCGCCGAGGAAAGAAAATAAGAGTCGGAAATCAAATTTTTGTAAACATTTGGAGATTCTGGTATTCTATAATCTACTACGATATCATAAAAACTGTGGGTCTGAGTATCTATTAATTCTCTTTTTTCAACATGGAAATAACATATTGCATTTAACCTTGGGAATTCTCCCTTCAACGTGCTTACATTGTAAACTTGATTGAGCCATTCATTTTTAAATGTCGCTTGTTCCATCTCGTTCAATGGATTTCTCTCTCCTGGAGGTGTAGTGTCTTTATTTGGGTCAAAAGCACCTGTTTCTGCAATTAACATTGGTTTATTCTTTTCCTCAGCAAACATTTTGTAGAAATCAGTGCCGTCATCTCCCCACCTTATGTTTGCAATAAACATATCCGGCGGAATTAGATCATCCTCGTCCCAATCTTTCTCGTAGAAGTTTAAGCCCACCCAATCCACGTATTCTCCATAAGCTCCTATTCCTTCCGGGTAGTATTCTGAATAGCCATCGCCATAATCAACACCGCCCCAAGGATAGCCCCAGTTTTGGTTTGGAGCCCAGCACATTTCTACTTTTGGTGCTTCTCTGTGAAATATCTCTGCAACTTCTTTGAACTTATTTGTATAATTCTCTGGGTCGTTTCCCCAGGAGTGCCAGGGTCCATTCATCTCATGACCAAACACGATGAGGACTGTTTCGTTAAATTCCTTACATTTCGATGCGAAATATTCTACATCACCGGTGTTTATGTTATCGAGACCATCGTATGGGTCGTAAATGAACATTGGCATTGCACTGTTTCTTTTTACTTCTTCCGCCCAGTCCCAGTGTGATGGATTTCTTGAATCCTTTATGTCAACGTATCTCACGAATATCGTATGATTTTTACCCATCTTATGGTTAAATTCTGAAATGCTTTCGCAACTCAAGTCTTCAGAGCCACAGCCTAAATATGCGCCGATGTAGCAGCCTGTTAAGTTGCTGATACGGATGGTTTTTGAGATTGAATTAGTTGCCCCATCATTATCAGTTACAGTTAAACACACATTGTAATTGCTCTCCAAAGAATAAGAATGTCTTATTATCTCTTCTATTGTGTTCGTGATGTTTCCATCTCCAAAGTGCCATTTGTAGTTTGTGATGTTTCCGTCTGGGTCGTATGACGAAGAAGCATTGAATGTAATTGTTTGATTTTCAACTGGGTTTGGTGGCGAATATGTGAAATTTGCGATTGGCGGTTGGTTTGGTTCTGAAACTGTCACGGTTAGATTCACCGGAATCGTTACAGGATTTTCATCCGGGTCGTTGTTCTTTATTACGATTGTAGAATTGTAAATATTTTCATTCAAATTCGTTGCATTTATTCTTACAATCACGTTGATTTGTCTGCCTGCTGGAATACTACCATTTGTTGGACTTACAGAAAGCCATGGAGGACTAATAGAAGTGATCGCTTTATGCATATTCAAACGTCCTCCGGTCACAGTCTTTCCATACAGGGAGGTGAGTGGATCCACACTATTCATTAATATATTTTTAATTTCAAGATGAGTAAGAGCTGGATTTAATGCTTTTAATAGTGCTGCTGCTCCTGCAACATGAGGTGTAGCCATAGAAGTTCCGCTGTGTGAAGAATATCCATTACCCGGAACTGAACTAAGAATACTAACACCTGGTGCGCCGAGATCAACCGTTAGATTCCCGTAATTAGAAAACCCGGCACGAGCATCATTGTGGTTTGTTGCCGCTATTGACATGACATTCGGGACACCGTAGCACGATGGGTAATGGGGATATATGTCCGTATTTTTTTTATCATTTCCCGCTGCAGCCACAAAAAGAATCCCTGCATTGTCAGCAGCTTGAATCGCTGCTTCTAATGCGGATGAATGAGGACCTCCTCCCCAACTATTACTCATTATGTCCGCACCCATCATGCTTGCATAGTTTATCGCGTCAATTGCATCTGAAGTACTGCCCCTCCCAACGTCAGACAGGTATTTCACAGCCATAATACGAACATCCCATGAAACACCTGCCACACCTACACCGTTATTACCAACTCCTCCAATGGTTCCTGAACAGTGAGTCCCGTGAGAATGTCCATCCATGGGGTCATTATCATTGTAAGCGAAGTCCCAGCCATAATAATCATCTACAAAACCGTTCCCATCGTCATCTATACCATTACTTGGTATCTCTCCCGGATTGGTCCACATATTATTTGCAAGGTCTTCGTGGTTATAATCAACACCAGTGTCAATTACCGCAACTATCACTTTTTTATTTCCTGTGAAAATGCCCCATGCTTCAGCTGCGTCTATATCTGCATCAGCCGTGCCTCCGGTCTGACCAATGTTATGCATACCCCAGAGTTCATTAAAACGTGGATCGTTTGGGATTCCAATTGCTTTTAATATGTAATTCGGTTCTGCTGCCTCAAATAGACCTGATTTAGCGAGTATTTCAATAGTCTCTTCAAGTTTTGACTCATCAACACGAATAAGGTGATATCCACTTTCAGGATAGTCTTTTATTAGAGTTGCATTTTGCGACATGTAAAAATCTTCGGTATCTAATGTTGAGAAATTCTTGATATATTTAACGAGAAGTTCTCCTGGTTTATGTTCATATTTTAATAAACTTGTGTCAAATTTATTCCTATGTATTTTGGATTTTAAAATATCTATATTCTCTAAAGTATCTATATTATATTTCCGTATTTCAAAAGAGTCCAAAGATGTTTCCGCTCCCATTGAAGTTATATTAAACACTGATGTACCGGTTCCGTTGTTACCGATTGTTAGTGTTTTATTTGTTATACTTCCATGTGATAGATTTATGTCAAAGGACTTGGGATTAACCCATATATCGGCTATTGTGATTACTGATATAATTTTGTTCAACCTGTTATTCCACACTATTGTCTCATTAACCACAGGTTCGGCATATATCGTTATATTATGCATTCCAGCGACACTTGGAGCGGTCCATTGAAAACTTACATTTGTGTAACTTCTACTCTTAAGGAAAGGTATGGTTATGTTACTCTGGTTTACTCCATCCACTATGAAGCCGACAGTTATATTAGATTCGTTGTTTAAGCCAATATTACCTATCGGTGCATCAACAATTATTGTTGAATCAACTTCTGTGGAACCGGGTGCATCTATATTAGTTACTGCAATGTCATGCTCTGCTAGAACTTCAAAACCTAACTTAGCAGCATCAGTGACATATCCAATTTTATTTGCATAGATAGTTACATCATATGTTCCAAATAAAGATGTATTTGTAAATATTGCTTTATAATTTCCAATCGATCCTTCGATTAGTGTGATCCATTCAGTCGAACTATCTGGCTTTATAATCTTTGCGGTTATATTATCAACAGAAATATTAACCCCAGTCTCACTTTGCACAACACAATAGATGGTTGCAGTTTCGTCCAGGACATAAGTTATTTTGTCTGTATGGGCTTGAACGATCTTCAATTTTGGCCATGTCCAGCGGCTCTCGTTCACAAACGGATAACTATCATAATTCGGACCAGGATGTGGTATGTTGGTATCCCCTATTCCATCGCCAGCTATGGCATGCTTCCCGGTTCCACTGCCATCATCAATGCCGGTGTAGTCAGACCAATAGTTCCCTTCAAGAAGAATTGGATGATGCCAATCATTACTTGTAGGATTGCTATCGTAAGCATTGGGGCTATTATTTACGAGGTTATTATGGAAAATCAGGTTGCTGTTAGAAGAGTATAAACCGATACCATACGCGCTGTTTAAGGATATTGTGTTATTAAACAGCGTAGAATACTTTGCCCCAGAAAGATGGATCCCATCATCTCCGCTATTCTTGACGGTGTTGTTCTGCAACGTCACCAATCCTCCATCACCTGATATGTAGCAGTAAATCCCATCACTGTCACTGCCAGTATTGTTTAATATCATGTTGTCATTTATAACTGTACTCTTTTCCGATGCGAGCTTGATGAACAGTCCGCTTCCGGTGTTGTTTCTGATGATGTTTCTCTCTATCGTCGCATTGCCCGCAGCGCTATTATGATAGTATAATCCGTCACCGCAGTTCTCCAAAACGCTGTCCCTGAGTGTGAGCGATTTACCGTCCTTGAAGTAAATCGCATCATTTCCACAGTTTCTAATGGTAGCTTTATTGATGCTAAGGTCACATCCAGGTGCATATATCCCATAATCACCCGCGGTATCAACGGTGGTATTGGTGATCGTCACATTTATCGCACCAACCAGATAAACACCATCATCTCCGCTGTTTTTAACGGTGTTGTTCGCCACTGTTAGCGATTTGCCGGTTCCTGAGATATAGCAATAAATCCCATCGCTATAAGTGCCGGTGCTGTTTATTATCAGGTTGTCAGCGATGACAGCACTGTTTCCAGATGCGAGCCAGACCTTCAAACCATAGCCGGTAGTATCCCTGATAACGTTACCTTCTATCGTCGCATTGCCCGCAGCGCTATTATGATAGTATAATCCGTCACCGCAGTTCTCCAAAACGCTGTCCCTGAGTGTGAGCGATTTACCGTCCTTGAAGTAAATCGCATCATTTCCACAGTCGGTAATGGTGGCGTTATCAAGATTCAAGGCAGATTTATAGGCATAGATACCATAACCTCCAGCATTTTTAATTGTGAATCCACTAATGATGACATCAGCACTGCTCACACGAACACAATCACCGCTCCCACCACCATCAATAACTGTTGTATCCCTATCTTCCCCCTCAACCGTCAAATCCTTGTCTATCCTTATATTATCAGTGTAACTCCCGTTGTAAACATGAATCGAGTCGCCGCCAATTGCGTTATCTATCGCAGACTGTATCGGCGTTGAACTTGCGTTAAATTGGGCTGGGTCGATCCACCAGCCGATCTCATTGACGTACAGTTGTGTTGCGCCTGCTGCGGGGGTGAGTGATGCGAGTATGATCAGAGTTGCAATTATATGTTTCATGACTTTCCTACATTACACGTATAATTCGATTAAAGATATACACGACCAGCAGTTGCACATCATCACCATCGTATCCACCAGCCGCTTTCGTTGACGTGGAGCTGAGAAGCGGTTGCTGTGCCGCAGAACGCAAGCCACAGTGCAAGTACGAGTATGATGCCATTCAGTTTACTCATGTTATCCCTCTTTTCCGATTTTACGGATATTTATCCTTGCGCAGGCATGATCGTATCGATAGCATACTTAAATTTAACCAAGCTCTATGTTTCCTGCCGCCGCCTGCACGATCATGAGCGCGTCGATGGATGTGATGCGCCCGTCATCGTTCATGTCTGCCGCGGGGTTGTGTGCGCCGGTGGCTGCGAGCTGGAGCGCGATCGCGGCGTCGGCGGGGGTGAGGATGCTGTCGTAGTTGAGGTCGCCTTTCTGTGGCGTGGTGCCAGTCCACGGCTGCATGAGTGGGTATCGGTCCACGCTGCCGCCGCCTGGGATCGGGTGGTGGGTGTCGCCGATGCCGTCTGTGTCGTTGTCGGTGCCGTTGTAGTCGGAGTAGTAGTTGCCAACGGATCCGGAGTCCCAATTGTTGGTGCTGGCATCATAGGCGTTGTGGGGCGTGTTGTTTGCGAGATTGTTGTGGTATAGCGTGTTGTCGGTGCTCGAAGAAGGTAGGTGGACGCCGTAGCCGTAGTCGCCGCCAGGGTCGCCGTCGTCGGTATCGATGTCCAATCCTCTGCCGCCTCGGCCACCATCGCCGCTGTTCGAATTCGCTGTGTTTCCTGTGAGCGTATTGCTACTCGAACCACGCATATAGATGCCGTAGCCGTAGCCATCACCGCCGTCGCCACCCCCGCCGATAGCTGTTTCGCTGCCGCCAGGTCTACCGCCGCCGCTACCACCATTGCCACCTCTGCCGCTGTTCGAGTTCGCGGTGTTTCCTGTGAGCGTATTGTTGCTTGAAGACGACAGTATGATGCCGTAGCCGTAGCCATTGCCACCATCACCGCCATAGAAGCAGGGTGATCCGCCACCGCCATTGCCACCTCTGCCGCCGTTTAAGTCCGCAGTGTTTCCTGCGAGTGTGTTGTTGTTTGAACAACTCAGGTAGATGCCATAACCGTAGCCATTGCCACCATCACCAGCGAACCAATGGTTCCGATCACAGTCACTATGACCATGGTAACCTATGTCGCCATTGTTCCGGTTCGCGATATTCTCCACAAGCTTGTTATTGCTCGAATGGCACAGATGGATGCCGTAATTCACGTTTGAGCTTGCATTGTTGTTTGCAAGCGTGCTACTGCTCGAAGAATTTAGGTATATGCCACAGTCGTTAGCGCTTATGGCGTTTCCTATGAGTTTGTTGCTACTCGAAGACGACGTGTAAACACCATAATCCTCGTTCAAGTCCATGATGTTGTCTACAAGCGTGTTAGCGCTCGAAGAACGCAAGTAGATACCAATACCATTGTTCGATTTCGCGGTGTTGTCTGCAAGCGTGTTGTTGTTCGAATCCAGCAAATTGATGCCACGGCTGTTTCCGGATGCGGTGTTGCCAGTAAGCATGTTGTTGTTCGAATAATACATTCCAATACCGTAGCCGTTGTTGCCCGATGCGTTATTGTTCGCAAGCATGTTACTGCTCGAAAAGAAACCCATGCGGATGCCGTAGCCGTTGTTATCCGATGCGTTGTTGCCGGTGAGTGTGTTGTAGCTTGACGAATACAGTTCGATACCATCTCGGTTGTTAGAGTTTGCTATGTTGCCTTGTAGTGTGTTGTTGCTCGATGATACCAGCTCGATACCGTAGCCGTTGTTATCCGATGCAGTGTTGTCTGTGACTATGTTGTTGTTCGACGCCTCTATGTCGATGCCACAGTTGTTACCAGATACGTTGTTATTGGTGAGCATGTTCTTGCTCGATGATATCAGGCGGATGCCTTGGTGGTTGTTCGATGTGGCAACGTTTTCTACCTTTGAATTGTTTGCGCATACAAACAGTACACCATTGCCATTATTTGTTAATGCCAGGTCCCTCACTGTTATATTCGTGGAGTTTACGATCCCCACGAAACCAGCATCGTGTGGTACCTGTCTGTCTCGTTGATCAACCCAGTAATACACGGATTTTCCATTTACGAGGTTGCTTGTATCTATATTCTGGATAAAATTAGAAAGAGTGGGATCAAAAAAAACATTAAAATTATAAGTATTTCCCGACATTATGTTACCGGTGAGCTTGTTGTTGCTCGAAGAATCCAAGCAGATGCCGTATTCGTTGTCCGAGGCGATATTATTGGAAATAGTGCAGTGATCTGTTCCGTTGAGATAAATCCCCTTTCCGGATCTGGCCCCAGTCACCGTAAATCCCGATATGTTAACATAATCTTCGGTCACATCAAAGACATAATCGCTCAACGGGCTTGCGACCACAGTCACCACATCACCGCCTGCGCCTGCCAGCGTGAGCCGCTTGTTCACATTCACGTTCATCCTGTACACACCCTCACCCACTGTAATAGTATGCCCATCATTCGTATCAGAATCGTCTATCGCAGCCTGAATCCTAAGGAAAGTCTCATCCGTGTTTAGGTTGTGAACCTGATAGCCGTTCCACACCTGCATGAGCGGGTAATTGTCCACATTACCATCGCTACGCGGAATCGAGTAGGGTGTGTCGCCGATGCCGTCACCATCTGAGTCGGTGCCAGGGTAGTTAGAGTAGTAGTTGCCTTCAGTGCCATTATCCCATGTGTTGGTGCGATGATAATAGTCACTATCATGACAAGCGTCGTAGGCATCGTACCGCGTATTGTCTGCAAAACTGTTGTGGTGGATCGTGTTGTTTATGCTCGAAACATAATCTACGTGGATGCCATCTCTGTTCGAATTTGCGGTGTTGTTAACAACCACATTGCCGACCGAAGCATCCAGGTGGATGCCATACCCACCATTCGAGTTTACGGTGTTGCCAGTGAGTGTATTGTGTCTGTTTAGAGGGTGGTATTTGTAAGAGTATGAATGCAGGTGGATGCCGCAATACTCGTTCGAGTTCAAGGTGTTGTTCACAAGCGTGTTATTATTTGAATCCGTTATGTAGATACCATTGTAGTTCGAGTTTGCGGTGTTGCCTATGAGTGTATTGTGGCTCGAATACATGTAGATACCATTGTAGTTCGAGTTTAAGGTGTTGTCTTTGACCATATTGTTGTTCGAACGACCTGTGAAGTAGATGCCGCAACGCTCGTTCGAGTTCAAGGTGTTGTTCGCAATCGTGTTGTTGCGCGAAAGATATACTTTGATACCCACGGAGTTCCCGCGTGCATTTTTCTCTGAAATAACGCAGTGATCCGCGTCGTAAAGGCGAATTCCTGCCACATTGCTACCTGTTGCTCCAGTCACCGTGAACCCTGAGATATTTACCCGGTCTGCAGTTACCTCAAAGACCTCATGATCAGATCGTGCCGCCCGAACCGTCACTACATCCGCACCCTCACCTCGCAGCTTGAGCCGCTTATCTATACAAACATTCTCGGTGTAACTCCCTTTGTACACAAGGATCGTGTCACCAACTCCGGCGGCATCTACTGCATCCTGAATCTTCGTGTAATCACAGCCGGACGAACAGACCGTGAGCGTATCCGCGCTCGCTGCGCCACAAAATAGTACCATCATCACGAGCGCAAGAACGATCACACCGCGCAAGCCTTTGCCCATATTTAACCACCTCAGAGCCCCCCCAAATCCCTTTACTTCCTTGCAATCTCCTCCAGAACTTCCTCCGGTAGCTGCCTCACGATATCGATCTTCTTCACACAGCTCGTCCTGATGCCGTGCTCCTTTGCGATCGGGCGCAGATCCTTAAGCGTCACCTTCTTCGCAACTTCCTCGAGATCCATAAACTATTCGCCTCACTTCTCGGAAAGTTCCTTAACAGTCTTTTCGAGTTCTGCGATCTTATCCTCGATATGTGCGACATCGTCCGTCGTTGCGATCTTTGACCGATCGATTGCGTTCTGCACACTATTTGAGATCGTATCTCCGAGTTCCTGCATCTGCTTCTTCTTCTCGGTCAGGAGTTCCTGAACAAGGGATTTCCCTTCTTCTCGATTCATCTCTCCTTTCTCGATGAGTTCGTCCACGGTCTGCCTGATCTTCTCCTCGGTGATCGCAAGCACGCCGATCCCAAGGAGTCCCAACTTTCTGAGTGTTTCGCTCATGATAAAAACCTCCAACTGACACAACACATTTATCTGATATATAACTTCTGATAATAGGTACTATGAAGAGCAGCGATCATTCGAGGCGCCGGCACAGGACCGGAACTTGTGGACTCCATGATGCGGGTTATTGGTGCAGTGGACTCCGACATCGAGTTTGTACCGTTTGAGGCAGGAGAGAAATGTTGAAAGGAACACGGCGGAGACTCCTTGATCCCGGATGAGACGCGGGACCTACTACATGTGACTGATGCATGTTTCAAGGTACCGACCACGGCACCATGAGTCGTTGGCGCGCCAAGGAGTGTTGCAGTGAGCATCTGCCAGCGGTTCGATCTCTATGGCGGACGCAATCATCAGAAATCCGGGGTGAACTGACCCAACCACAAGATCATCTACGGGCACAGGATATAGTATCGTGGCGCGATATGTCATGAGCGGGACGATATGAGGGCACGTACTGGAGAATCGGAAAATGCTGGCTTGAAATAGGAAGGTGCGGACATGTATAGCTGGGATGCGAAAGATTACCACAACAGTTCGGCTGAGCAACAGAAGTGGGCGCGGGAGCTCATATCGAAACTCGTCATATCAGGAGACGAGCGAGTTCTGGATATCGGGTGTGGTGATGGCAAGGTCACTGCTGAAATCGCGCAACGTCTGCCAGACGGCTCAGTGCTGGGCATTGACAGATCCGAAGAGATGATCCGCTTCGCCCGGAGAAACTTTCCCGCGAAGAGATTTTCGAATCTTGCATTCGAGATGATGGACGCGGAAAATATGAGTTTCGATGGTGAATTTGATGTTGTTTTCTCAAACGCCACTCTTCACTGGGTTATCGACCATTTGCCTGTTCTCAAAGGTATCAAAAAGAGTTTGAATCCATCCGGAAAAATTTTGCTTCAGATGGGCGGAAGAGGGAATGCTGCTGAAGTTCTGGAGATTCTGGAGACGGTTCTTGAAAACGAAAGATGGAATGGATACTTTACCAATTTCTCTACTCCGTATGGCTTTTACGGACCTGAAGAGTACAGAATATGGATGGAAAAGGTCGGCATTGTAGCCATGCGTGTTGAGTTAATCCCAAAGGATATGATCCATGAAGGAAGGGAAGGATTAGCAGCATGGATTCGCACGACATGGCTCCCTTATACCCAGAAAGTACCCGAAGAGCTGCGCGGAGAATTTATTGAAGAGATAGTGGACCGATACATCGAAAAGCACCCTCCGGACGACCGGGGCACTATCCATATTCGGATGATGAGGCTGGAGGTGGAAGCCACCACCATCCCGCAGCCCTACCTAAAACCAACCGCAACCAGATCAAAACACGTTACTATAACCATGACTCGACCCCCCAAACCCATAGCCGCGTTTGCGCCGGCACACATCACAGGATTCTTCGTGACCTGCCCGCATGAAAACCCCGCGCTGGCAGGATCGCTCGGCTGCGGGATAACACTAAAAGCAGGTGTCACCACCCGCGTCGAGGTTAGCGGTTCTGATGGTCCGGATGATTCGCCATGCCAAACAGTCGGATCGGTCGTCTCAAGAATGACCCGGCGCCGGTGTTCTGTTCGCATCACGTCTGACATCCCGATCGGCGCCGGATTCGGCGCGAGCGGCGCAGGTGCACTCGGCACCGCATTCGCACTCAATCACGCATCATCGCTCGATCTGACTGCAAACCAGCTGACAGAGATCGCACACATCGCAGAGGTCGAGAACCGGACCGGACTCGGGGACGTTGTGGCGCAGTCGCTCGGGGGAACGGTCATCAGGCGCACACCCGGAGCTTCTGCGCGACTCGACAGGATAGACACGGATACGAAGGACGTTTTCTGGGTAGTCTTTGATAAAATGCCAACAAAAGAGATATTAAACGACAAGAGTGCCGTAGATAGGATCAATCCTGCCGGGAGGGAGTCGTTGCACGAACTTTTGAATATGCCGACGGTTGAGAACTTCATGGTCCAGTCGAGGCGGTTCGCAGCCGGAACCGGGCTGATGAGCGATGCAGTCTCTGATGCAGCGGACGCGGTCGAGGCGGCAGGCGGCATGGCATCGCAGGCGATGCTTGGCGATTCCGTCTTTGCAGTCGATGTAACCGGTGGTGCCGGAGATGCGATCGAGTCCGCGCTCTCTGAGTTCGGGAGCGTTGGCAGGAGCAGGATCGGTTTTAGAGGGGCAAGACTGATCTGATTGGAGTGGATGAAAACTGCATCCCGGTTTTTAGAGCCTGCTCAGAACGCAAGCCCCAGATAGTGGAGCACGATTACGAGAAGCGCGCCGACCGTTCCGCCGATGGCGCATATCGCGATCACAACCCAGGTGTATGCGATCTTGAGATTAAGCGCAAAATTTGCCAGAACCAGTATGATAAGACCGATGACGGCGTTTATCACTATGCTCTTGGCTGTTTTTAATACCTTGTATAGAATAACCGCTGCGACTATTGCCAGCACGAGAATGGATAATTCAATAACCCCTGTCATGTTTACCAGATGTTATATTGGGCACGGCAGTATTTAATCGTTTCTGTCGCCAAGCGCTCCGGCAAATTCGTAGAGAATCTGTTCGAGGTCGTCCGGACTTTTCGTATTCCCTGACCCGCGCTTGCAGGTTCGGATTTCCAAGTACCATCGCAGAGACGTTCGCCCCGGCGATGTGCACGCAAAGGACAGGTATCCCAAGCCCGAGCGCCCTGTAGAGGATCGCAGACCCGTACTGGTTCCAGGCGTTCTCGTGCGTGCTCGGATTTGACCGGCACTCGTCAGGCACGACCACCACGACCTGCGGCGCGCTAAAAGTGGCGATCGATCCGGAGGAGATGGGGATCGCAGTGGCAGGCGGGAAGGGAAGGGCGTCACGAAAGACGCATGATGAGATCATGGCGATCTCTGAGTCAGATGCATTCTCGCTTTCGGATGACGCGGTGGATGATCTGGTATATTCGAGCAAGATTCTGCGAAGGTCTATAATACGTGCGTGCAAGACGGGTACCAGTTGTATCATCACTGCTTCATCTTCACTGAGAATGGCGACTGGGCTTGCGTGCAGCAGGGCATGAACAACGAGGATCGCTACGCCCGGCGGTATCACTGGTTGTCGTCGGATGTAGAGCGGTTCGTCTGCGAGCCACACCTCGGGATCTGCTGTGACCCGGGTGGCGCGGGACTTCGTGCAGCACTACGGTCTCAACAACTTAATTTTCAGACAATTTCATAACCCAGTCCTAACCCCAGTGCCACCCCGCAATGAATTGCGGGGCATCCGCGGGCTGTTGGTTGGGCATCTTAACATATTGTTCTTTCTCCGTCTGATCACCTCCTCTCGCCAGTCCGCCACATGCTCTGCATCACGTCCAGCATCACAACCAGCAAACTGGGCCATTCCTCTGCTGCAAACTGAGTCATCGCTTGTATGACCCGCTGATGAATCTTGTGTCGATTCGGCTGTTTAAGGCGCACGATCAGAATGCCGTGGTGGAATTCCTCACGATGTTGAGCAAATCCCTTGTCTGTCGTGATCAATAATCTCCCCTCTCGTTGAACTATCTCCCAGAGAGCGTTATCGGTCATGCCCTCATCCGCTGTGCCGCGAATGTCTCGCACGTCGTGCCCCATCTCACGCAGCACCCGAACGGTCATCAACGGTATGTTTTCATCCACGAAGATCTTCATGCTGTACTCGCCAATGCCTCAATGGGCATAACTTGCTCTTCAGCCAGCGACGCTGCGTAGTCAAGACAGGTAAGAATATCCTCTCGTTCAAGTGAAGGGTACTCTTCCAAGAGCTCTTCGATCGTATCTCCATTAGCAAGCATGCGTATGATCTGATGAACAGGGATACGGGTCCCTTTGATGCAAGCCTGCCCATGGTAAACCTCTGGATTGATTGAAATACGGGGATACATTAATTATCACCCCCTCATAGGCTGATCTTCCCGACCGCAGCCTGCAAGATCATGAGCGCATCCACCGAGGTGAGTTTACCATCTCCGTTCATGTCGCCCCACATTCGTCCGATGCCCTGTGGGTCTGTCCAGTAGCCCGTTGAGGTGCTGTTATCCATATCCCAGACGTCAGGCACGCCGTCGCCATCGGTGTCGGTGGCTGGGATGAAATCTTCTTCTACCTCATGACCCACGGAATAAAATCTCGAAGGGTCATTCTGATTATTGAAAGAAGTGTTAATCCAATCTCCACTTCTTGCAGTATCTGAAATCCTAACCTCGTCAATGGTACCTCTGAAAGCGCTACGCATGATATCAGTTCTTATTCCAATGGCGCTTCTTGGTTCAGGATAATAATCCATCGCAATCGAAAAATCTCCTGTTCCATCATGAACTCCATCCACATATACTTTTATCTCGTCAGTTCCTCCAGCGTCTTTATCATAAGTAAACACAACATGGTGCCAGTGATTATCATCAACTTCTTTAGATGAAGTCGCTGTACCAAATCCCCCATTTATACTAGCTCTTACATGGCCTGATGAATCTAAAAACAATCCATAACCATCTCCAGTCTCGATTCTATCTACAATGTGCTTTTGTTCTGAAACACTGTTTGTTTTTATCCAGACTTCGACACTAACTGCATCAGTTGGGGATAACTCATCTCTTACTGTTGCATCGAAATCAATATAATCATTCGTGCCATCAAACTCATCTGCTCCACCAATTTTTCCTGTGCCATAGGTAGCAGAACCAGTAAAATCTCCAAAATTCTTTGGTGTGGCACTATTGCCGTTTGAAGTAGAATCATAGTGTCCTTCTTCATCATTGTCAGGTCTTTCCTCCAAATGCTGAATCATCGTATAATTGTAATCCCAGACACCAGTTGCATTTTGCTGATTTCCAGAAATTGGATTCCCATAATACATATGAATTATTGTATCATCGGAAGAGGACAGGGAAGGAATCATTACCCACGCCTGCAACTCTCCGGTTGAACCGTCAAAATATTCTATTTCGTGATCCAATTTTATCGTGTTATCTGCATTAACGAAAAGTATATCATCGCCATCATTTTGAGCATGATTCTTCAAGCCAGTGTCCGTTATTGAAACGAGGACAGGAAAGTCGATTAGAGTTGAATTTACCTTTGTATGGTCTATTGTTATCGCTTTCCGGTAAGACCATCCCAGATCCGCACTCACAATTGGGACTACCGACAAAAAAAACAATCCTACGAATAGTAATGCTAACAACTTCCTTGAAATGCTCCAATGTTCTACACTTCTTTCCGCTTTCATGCCTTTCACCTTGTTTTACTTTCTTCCTATTTAAAGTCACTAAACCCCGCACTTAAGTACAGAGCCTGTATATACCGATTTATCATTCCGCGCATACGATTCCACGCGTTCTGACGGCATCATACCCCCACCACTTCCAAATCTATAACCCGACCGAGCATATTCGTAAACATAAGGATGTCAAAATTAAAGATAGTGAAAAAGTAAGCCACGTATTTTTAACCATAAGCCGTCCCAACTGTTGCGCAACTTTCCATATCCAATAGAAAAGATATGTAATTATACATTTGAAAATAATAAAATACTTCAGATGTGGATATATCACCCTCATTCAATGTTTTGAGGCACAGCTTGCGCTATTTCACGCAAACCTCAGAAGCGAATTTACGCTGCCCCGCGTGGTGGAGGTTTTAGGCAGTTGCAGATGGTGGCATCGACAACGTTCCGGAAAAACTCGATCAATCTCGATTTCGTTCCCCGAAATAACTCATTTAAGTGAATTATGAAAAAAATATCGAGATTCTCAGCACTTTTTTTGAAACTGAAGTCGGTAATCTCTTTACCAGACTTTTTCGCCGCAATTGCAGTTACAATCCTGACAAGAAGGTAGAAAATAAGAGCTGAATAAATTTCTACCATAATTCCATTCTTGGTTTTCGAGAATATGTGTTCTAACTTCAGAACATGCTTGATATCGTTAA
>PQXF01000019.1:32033-34505 GCA_003194445.1 Candidatus Methanogaster sp. | reverse complement strand
CTAAGCATCTCGATCCTGACAGAGATATATTCATCGTAACTGACCTTGCTCCAGGTTATCCCGGGATACTCGATGAAATTTTTGGAGACAATGTGACTCATCAACTATGTCTCTTGCACTTGAACAAGCTTATAGCCGGATATTTCCCGAGAAATGCAACTATTGAGCAAGAATTGCTGAAATATCGGATGTTGAACATCTTTTACAACAGAGATGCAGAGATCAAGATGTTGGAGGAGATGGCAGCAGAGGAAGAACGGTTAATTGATCAGAATGACCATAAAAAGTACGAGACATGGATCAAAGAGAAAATAGCTGCTTTCAGGATCTTTCTACACGATCAAGAGCTGAGCAGGAGACGTAAAGAGGAAAATCTGGAACAGAGATCCTACCAAGAGGCTCTGGATACATTCACCGCATTGATGGCAGAGATAGAGTCTTTTGAAGAGTCTGTGCAGAAACGGCTGAAGATGATTGAGAAGAACTGGAAAGGACTTACCGCATTCTATTTCGTAGAAGGGGCACCTGCTACAAACAATCTGGTTGAGAACTATTACGGGGCGAGTCTGAAGACGCATCACAAGAAGCAGTTCAGAACCGAAAAGGGAATGAAGAACCAGATGAAACTATCATCGATGAAAAGGGCTGGGATGCTGGGTAAGTGCAAGGATACTATTTTGAGTGCGTTTTCGAGATTCATACCGTTCTTAAGTCCTGGGTGAATACCGTTCGACGACTCAAAAGTTGCGGGCATGCCGTAATCCCTTATTAGCTGTGGCTATTTGTTGGTTTCTTCTAAATGAGGTGTTTTTATGACTTTTGTGTAGTTTTGTATGAGTGGTGTGCAGATTGTGGTAAAAATCTGGTATGAAATCCACATGGAATAGTTTTGCCAGCTCCAATATGATGAAAGTGATGAGATACTATGGTAAAATGTTTGGCTATCACTGGATTTTTGAACAGCGCCCAATTTTCTTTCCCGTTCGTCTTCCACACCATATTTTCTAGCCAACTCTTTAATCTCATCTTCAGATAATACCGTAGAGAATTTATCGAAGGCTTCATCTACATCCATTTTTTTGTCTCCTATTTCATGCTGCAATAGTTATCACGTATTGCTAAATAGAAGATGTTGGGATATATTAACTTTATCCCTTTGGAAAACTATATGCTAAATTAAGTTTACGAAAATGCCCGACCGAGCATGGTAGACAACATCTGCAATGCATGATTGCTCTATTATGCACTCTCGATGTTGTAGGAATTGTTGTGTGGGCATCATGTCCATCTGTCATTTCATGATATATTAATCTTATTGTCACGGAGATAGTTCCGAAATACCATAATCTCCGAACCAGAAATAAGAAATGTACAGTGGTGGCAACCAATTTGATACTTTATATTCGCGCAATCTATAACGTACCATCAATGCCTTCGCCACCTAATTGGTAAAATTGACATAAATTCTATCATATTTAAATAAAACTTTTCATTTCTAACTGATTTTTATCGCGGTACATCGCGAGTAATAAATTTATATAGTATGACACATCAGTCCATGACTGCATGAAAGCATACTATATAATTCTCAAACATGGAAAAAGATGTATAGCTGAAGGGATTTTGAAGATCAAGAACCTGATATGTTCTGGTGGTGGGCACCATGTTTGATCTTTCTGCGATCATGGGCTGTTTAACTATCTGTCTGGACACGACAACGTTAGCCCGCTTGAGAGTTATCGTACCTGCCATGTTAGCCATGACCGGTCGGGTGACCATGCTTGGAATCTCCCGGTGGGCAGAAGAAGGTGGCAGCTATCGCACAGTCCAACGATTCTTCAGTACAGCAATTGAGTGGGAGAAGGTCCACTGGTGCTTCTTTCGTCACTGCTTCTCGCATATCGGCAGCGTCTTTATCATTGCGATCGATGAAACAGTCATAACAAAGGCGGGCCGGAAGACGCATGGTCTCGATCGATTCTTTTCATCAGTATATGGAAAACCCGTGCGCGGCTTATCATTCTATGCAATTTCACTGGTCAGCACAAAGCGGCGGATATCCTTTCAGATAATGATCAAACAGGTTATCCGTTCTGAGGACGAACCGAAACAAAAAAGATCAAAATGATAGCGAATCCAGGAAGAAAAGAGGACGAGGTAGACCCAAAGGCAGTAAAAATAAGAATAAGGCAGATGTTGAATTGCCATCCTGCCATGGCGTCAAGAATGGCTTGTATTTTTTCCGGCATCAGTAGACTGCTTCCACAGGCATCTCTGCACCCAAAATAGATTGAAGAGCGCAAACCAATTCACCGGGCGATTTGCTCGATTCCAAAACTTGTACGAAATCCTTCAGAACACCCATCCGCTTTTCATCAGCAATCGGCATTTCCGAGATTTTTCTAGCTTCGTGGTATTCTTTTCGTAGTTTGGGGAGGTCATTTATAAATGGACTCAAAGAATTGCCAAGAT
>PQXF01000019.1:0-30846 GCA_003194445.1 Candidatus Methanogaster sp. | reverse complement strand
GACTTACATGCTCTTCAGCTTCAGATGGGATCAAATCTGCATCAATTACAATATCCTCAAGTCCTTCTTGCAATACAAAGACAACTCGCCCACCTGATCTGTGCGTTCCATCTATATGGAGAATCATTCCCCCTTTACGATTAATTAATGCCTTTATCTCATTATTTTTAGAATTGTGAAGTTGTTTGAAGAGTAAGAGAAAATCAAGGCTGCGATTGGATATGCTTCCTGCTGAAATAGAGATGCCTCGTGCTCTGAGAAATGACTGTATTTCACACCGTTTCATTTTAAGGCGCCAACGGAGAATCCCGATTAATATAATCACATCCATGTCGATACGGCATTTGGGAATCACCGGTGCTTTTGTAGCATCTTGAATTGAGATTCGTTCACTGGGGTGGTTTTTACAAGTTAAAAATTTTATTCTATAGGTTTTTGCTCCATGGAGGGTTGTTATCGAACGTTTATGCGTGTATCTGACCGCTAATCTTCGACCGCAGATTGTGCACCATTCTTTCTTTTTCTTGGAAATACCAGACGGAGGCGAGTTTTTTTTTCGCTGATATTGTGTCGAATGACTATTTCTTTGAGTTCTTTTCGCTCTACGGACTTGCCCATCCCATCGAGCATGAGGTAGACGTCATCGGCAGAGAGTGCGTCGCTGAGAATGAGTTGTGCCAGGTACCCGAAGTGAACCTTTTCGATGTCGAACGAACTCGGGTCCGGGAGATTGTCGGGGTCACTCCCCAGATATCTAACATGGTGCTGGATCACTTTTTTTCCTTGTCGTTCATTCCATACCTCAGCATATCTGATTTTGTCCCCTTGTTTGATCATGCGGATGAACGTTTTGTGTTCGGTCATAATGTAGTGTATATACACTACACAAATTAACCTTTCCCTCTGCGAGACATGAGGGCGACGGATGGGGATTTTGTATGAAAAATGAGTAGATCAGCTATGATTTCACAAGCCTAACGTGACGCCATGGCCATCCTACCTCTGTTTCATCCAGAGCATGCTCTAAAAAGGTGCAGTCGCTGATTGGTATGACCATTCCCATCAAATATGTCGTGCTTGATGGTGCATTCGGGAATAATAATGCGATGCAGATGATATCACAGTGCAATATGCAGATAATTTCCAAATTAAAGTGCACTTCTGCGCTATATTTCCCATACACAGGCCCATATAGCGGGCGTGGTGCAAAAAGAAAATACGGCGGCAAACTCGATTACAATGGTATTCCACGCGAGTATTTGAAAGAAACGATCCTCAACGGGGTGATTCAAACCAGGATTTACCAAATGACCATGCTGAGCAAGTCATTTGCCAGGAAGTTGAATGTGGTCATAATCGTAAAAAGCAATCTCAAAACCGGTGCCAGAACTCATGTAATCTTATTCAGCAGCGATCTGGATCTGGACTATGCGAAGTTGATTGATTACTACAAACTACGCTTCCGGATCGAGTTCAATTTCCGGGATGCAAACCAGTATTGGGGTCTGGAAGATTTTATGAATGTCAATGGAATTCCTGTAAACAATGCGGCCAATCTGGCATTCTTCATGGTGAATGTCTCTCACGCTCTGATGGCTGATGTTCGTCGGTATAACCCATCTTTTAGCGTTCAGGACCTCAAAGCGTACTTTAGAGGTAGTAGATATGTTCGCGAAACATTAAAATTACTACCGCAAAAACCAGACCTAATTTTAATTCAAGATATATTTTATAGGATAACGAAAATAGGCAGTATTAATGTTAGTTGATGGCGAGGGTATTGTACCATGTCTATATATTAAGTTGTCGCGACACTACCATATCATAACCGCGAACAATCGGCTCGACCAGGTGGCGCGGGACTTCGTTAAGCACTACTCGACCGCGTGGGAAACCGGGAAGGCGATGCTGGTCTGTATCGACAAGGTGACCTGCGTTGCGATGTATGACCTGATCGTGAAGTACTGGGACCAGCGCATCACCGAGCTGGAGTCGGATCTGGCCGCGTCAACTGACGAGCAGGGGACGATCTACCTGAAGCGGCAGATCGACTGGATGCGGGAGACCCGCGTTGCGGTGGTGATCAGCGGGGAGCAGGGCGAGGTGGACAAGTTCCGCAAGTGGGACATCGACATAACCCCGCACCGCAGGCTGATCAAGGAAGGCATCTGCCTGCCCGAATCGATGCGAAGCAAGCCCCGGTTCCGCAATATGCAGCGGATGGATCCGGACGAGGTATTCAAGGAAGAAGAGCATCCCTTCCGCATCGCCATTGTCTGCGCTATGTGGTTGACCGGTTTTGACGTGCCTTGCTTGTCCACACTATATCTCGATAAGCCGCTCAAGGCGCACACCCTGATGCAGGCGATCGCCCGTGCCAACCGCGTGCACGAGGGCAAGAACAACGGTCTGATCGTCGATTACTGTGGCATTCTCAAACACCTGCGTAAGGCTCTTGCGACATTCGCAGGTACACAGGCAGGCGGTCAGGGCGGCGAGATAAATCCGGCAAAGCCAGAAGCGGAACTGCTGACAGACCTCGCCGAGACGATTGCGCTCGTTCGTGCGTTTCTTGACGAGCGTAGCGCGTCACTGGACGACATTATCCGCAAGACCGGATTTGAGCGCAACGCTGCCATCGTGGCTGCTATCAGGGCGTGCAAGGATGCAGCCAACAAAAACGACGAGACTCGCAAGCGATTCGAGGTGATGTGCCGCGAGGTGTTTAAGAAGTTCAAGGCGTGCATCAACGTCCGGGGCGTAGACGCGTACCGGGCAGACCGTGACGCTATCAACATCGTTTACAAGAGCCTGCAGCAGGACAGGGAGCAAGCCGAGATCACAGACATCATTCGACAGTTGCATTGGATAGTAGACGAGGCGATCGAGACGACCGCCGACGGGGTGACCGATAAACACGACCAGTACAACATCAGCAAGATAGACTTCGACAGGCTGAAGCGGGAGTTTGAACACAGCCCGCGGAAGAATACCACAGTACAGAACTTAAGACACGTCGTCGAGCAACGATTGCAGCGACTGTTGAAACAGAACCCACTACGAACCGACTTTCAGCATCACTACGAAGAGATTGTTGCAGAGTATAACCGCGAGAAAGACCAGGTGACAATCGAACAGACCTTCGAGGCATTGCTAAAACTGGTTCAGGAGCTGGATGAGGAAGATAGCCGGGTAGTACGCGAAGGACTGGACGAGGAGTCGCTGGCAATTTTTGATCTCTTAAAAAAGCAGAATCTCGGCGCATCAGACATCAAGAGGATCAAGGCTGTTGCCGTTGGTCTGCTGAAAAAGTTAAAGGCGAAGAAACTCCGGGTTGATCACTGGCGCGACAAGGAGGCGACACGTGACGCTGTGCGGGCGACCATCCGCAATTTCATCTGGAGTGACAAAACGGGGTTGCCTGTGGAGAGTTACACTACTGATGATCTGAACACAATAACTGCCGAAGTATACAGGCACGTTTACCGGGCATATCCTACGGTTCCATCGCCGTGTTATGCAGAAGCTGCATGAAAAGGTCCGAAGTATCTACAGAAAAACCCCTCCTCAATGATCCGATAACAGCGGATATGCGGCTCGAATCTCTGCGGTCACTTCGACCCGAATTGTTTCGTTTCCTTTAAGTTCACTCCGCAACTTTGCATATCCGTCCGCCGCGTATCGATCCTGCTAAAAAACAGCCTCATAAAACACCTCGCCTGTAGTGTCCTGTCGTGTATTCCCCTGTTATGCCTTTGCACGTACTTTGAATCTTGCCATCCCGCGCAGAGCATCCATCGAGCGCATCCCGGTACAACCGCGTGATCGCCCCGGCACGCCCGGACTCAAACCACCTTGCATCGATCCTGATGCTCGAAACACCGGCTCTTACAACAGCAGGGACGTGATCAAGCATACACAGTTCGCTTGAATTCAAAAGATGCATCCGGCAGTCCGTATCCATCATTAGCGGGAACGCATACCCTTTCTCATCCACCAGTTCAAACCCGCCATCCTCGCACGGCACAGTACAGGAATCCGCGCCACCAAGCATCCCGCCAACCACACAGTGCTCTGATTCCATAAGCGTGAGCCGTCCGTGCACGATGCACTCGACCGTACCGTACTTTGCGATCTTGCGAATCTCTGCAAGTGTAAGTTCGGGTGATAGCGTGACCAGTCCAGCACCACGTTCCGCCCAGAACCGAAGCGACATACGGTTAAACACATTGAGCGGGCTATCCACAACTATATCAAGACCCATCTCTTCCGCGAGTCTGAATGCGCCGTGATTGGACACCAGCACGCCGTCTGCGCCGAATCGCAGGGCTCCGGAGATGGAATCCGCCACACCGCGCATCTGTGAGTCGCTGGCAATTTTAGGTGTGTTCAGGTAGATCCTGCGTCCGCTCTGGTGCACATACTCAGTCGCAGTCTCGAGATCGAACGCTTCCGCTTCCGCATCCACATCCGCCTTCACTCCCCGGAATCTCTCGCCACCCAGATAGACCACGTCTGCGCCGCCAGCGATTGCGCTTATCAGGCAGTCCATGTCACTCACACTGACCGCGAGCGATACGGCAGGCGGTGATCTTTTGGAGGTGTCTGCTGCCTGCGGCTGCGGCTCTGCGGCTCGTATAGTCCCGGCAGAACCCGCTGGACGGTCATGCTGATGCCGGGCACAGGCGCCGCGCCGCCATCTGGCTATCCGTGCATCAGCAAGCCGCGATACAGCATCACTCCGAATGCGGTTTAACTGGCTGACCGGGATGAATATGTCGCCCCCGCCCTCGATCCGGAGATTAATATCGGATTCGGACGCCTCAAAAACCGTGTTCCCAAGTTTTGCAAGCTGCCGTGTGATCTCTTCCCTGGTCGTTGGTCTGCTGACTGCACGCTCGATTACGTACTCCGAGTGTATATGGACCGCGTTGTCGTTATCATCCTCGATCCGCAGTCCGAGCGGTGAACCGACCGCTGCTTCTGCGATGATGGTGACGGGAATCCTCCGCAGGGGGGTAGGTGATGTAAACGATCCCTTAAGAGAATCCATAAGCGGCTTATCGAGCGTCTTATAGACGGTACTTCCGGCATGTACATGAGCGTCTGATGTCATCAGAGCTATATCGACAACCGCGCCACCATCGGCGCGATCCACCTGCCTGCCGTCTACCACACACATCTGCCGTACGATCGCGCCAGAGCCGCTGCCGTCCGCACCATCGCCCACACCAGCACCCTCCGCCCCGACACCCGCCCCTGCCCCAGCCGCACCTGCGATCCCTATCCCGTCCCCGATACAGAGCGTGCCTGAGAGTCTTATACGCAGGCGATTCTGCTCACATCCGATGACCGTTCCAATGGGAATTCCACGATTGTGCGGGCGCCTGCGGCTCATCAGTTCGCCATGCGGGTTTCCGGTGAGGTATCCTGCCGTAAAACCCCTGTTAAATACCTGTGCAAGAGACTGGGACTCATCACCCGTTACGAAGTAATCGGACGGGTCTTTTACATATCGATCGATCAAGCCGCGATATATCCGGGCCACGCAAGCCACATATTCGGGTCGCTTGAGGCGCCCCTCGATCTTGAACGAATCGATCCCCGCTTCGATCAGTTCCGGAAGAATCCGGCTCGTGTTCAGGTCCTTCGGACTTAACAGGTACTCGCCGCCGGTCTTCACCTCACGCCCCCCGGGCCGAGTCCGTAACCGGTACCGCTTCCGGCACGGCTGGGCGCAGACGCCCCTATTCCCGCTCCGTCCACCGATCATGCTGCTTGCGAGACACTGTCCCGAATACGAGATGCAGAGCGCACCGTGCACGAATATCTCGATCTCGATACCGGTATTCTGCCGCACCTGCTTGATCTCGTCAAGCGTCATCTCTCTTGCAAGCACGACTCTCTTGACACCCATATCTTGCAGAAACCCCGCACCCTCGCTATTGTGCACCGTCATCTGGGTACTTGCGTGGACCGGGAGATCGGGTGCAAGTGACCGTGCCATCGAGAGCAGCCCGATGTCCTGCACGATCACAGCGTCCGCGCCCGATTCGTCGAGGTGGCGCAGGAGGGCTGCCGCATCGTCAGTCTCGCTATCCTTTACAAGCGTGTTCACCGCGACGTACGTCTTAACGCCCCGAAGGTGCGCATAATCGATTGCGTCTGCAAGTTCGGCGGGTGCGAAGTTGGCGGCAGACGCTCTTGCGGAGAGCGTAGTTGCTCCGAGGTAGACTGCGTCGCAGCCGTTTTCAACAGCAGCGATGAGGGATTCGTTGTTGCCTGCCGGGGCGAGGAGTTCTGGTCGGGGGTTCGTGGGCATGTCTGATTTGAAGAAAGTCAAAGATTATCCACAGCCGAACTGCACTCCATGAGAATCCCGGCAACATCCGCAGGGTTTCTTGATACTGCCCATCGCCACATACCAAAACCGTCATGACAATTGACCGCGGTTACCCATTCATCTAAAAATCCTCGCTTTGTTCTATCCCGCTCCGTCTCCTGCCCTTTTGTTTCGAGGATGAGAAACTCGCCTGTTTTTAACCTGATAATGAAATCCGGGCGGTATTTCCTGACCACGCCTCTCCAGATGTAGAGTATCTCGAATCCAAGATGGTCGTTCTTTACCCACGCATTAACATTGGGATTGCGATCGAGCTCGAATGCCTCACTGGCTTCCCATGTACTATCGAATACGCAGTGGCTGATATGAGATCGTTCGGTCTTTTCGCACGGTTTCCCTGTGTACCATGTTCGCATATCCCCAGTTGAGCGGATTGGATTATCACCATCGAAGACCGGCACAATGGATTCTGTGTTCTCAAAACGAATCGCTTTCCAGATGTGCTGTACCACCTTGTTTCGATTGAGTGTGATCAGGATACGCCGTTTCAGGTCATTATTTGAGAATGCGGGTGGGGTGATCTTAATTTTTTCAGAGGAAATGAATTTCTCCACCAGTCCGACCAGTTGAGCAAGCAAAACTTCCTTGCTGCCTTTCCAAGTTGGTTTCATCTGATCGAAGACATCTCTCGCTGTTTCAAAGATGATCTTTTGCATCCTGACCCTACCAAGAGGTTCGAGATCGATCTCAGAAATTCTCGTAACGTCAAGTTTCCCTTCGATGGTTGGAGCCATATCTGCCAGTGTCGCAGTCTCATACGCGTCCAGTTCCAATTGTTCTACGCTATCCATCTCCAGTTCCAATCGCGGGCGATAGACATGATCGATGCGAATAATGTTGGGCCACTGTATCTCGTACTGCTGTTTTCGAGCCTCCGGCTCTATCCTTGTCTTTGGAGTCGGTGGGGGTGGTGGAGGGCCATCATGCGATTCGTGGGGCAGGAATGTGAATGGCACGCCAAATATATTCACATACTCAGAATCGAATAACCCTGTATCCCGATCAACTTCGTAAGATGTTCTTCGGAGTCCCCTTCCAACAACCTGTTCGCACAACAACTGGCTGGAAAAAGCACGGAGCCCCATGATATGAGTAACGGTCTTTGCATCCCAGCCTTCGGAGAGCATACCCACCGAGATCACCTTTTGAATCTGTTCACCGGGTTTTCCAGCCTTACCAACGGTATCAACGGTTCTACGGAGAAGTTCACCCTGTTCTTTTTTGGAGAGTTTTCTGGTCGCCACATCTTCCGGTTTCGCATTTTCAGAACCAAAACCGATAGCCTCTTCCGATTCCGCCTTTTCGAGAACTTTTGAATCGATGTGGAGTATTCGTTCCGGGATGCAAAGTTCCTCGATACTGATCTGTTTATGTTCGAACGCATACCTGACCCGCGCTGCTGTTTCCACTCGATTAGCAACGGTAATCATCACAGGAGGGGTTTTGAATCCTACATCTCTCCACGATTCTGCTGTTTTCAACCAATCCATCCCTAACAGGTAATAACCATTAGTTATCAGATCGGGGAGCGGTTCATACTGCTCTGCCTTTCTGTTGAGATCGTCTTTGACATCGGGATCATTGTAGATGTGATAAAATCGGGATTTGTAGTCTTTGCCGTATTTGCCATCGTCGCGAATGACTACACGAGGCGTCTTGACGAGTCCGGATTCAATAGACGTGTTGCGATATAAAACGCAGCCTTCTACGACGTCTATTCCTCCTTGCATATTGCTCCTTTTTGCAGATCTCCGTTCTCATGGCTTTTTCAAATTATTCCGCAACAACTCTAATAGCGTCGTTGAGTCCGAAATCACTAACGATCCATCCGAACAAAGCCTCTTCCGATGTTGTCTTGCCGGATGGGGCATACGGGGTCGCTGAAAAATCATAGCAGGTGAGGATGTTGCGGGTTTCATGGATTCTGTCCAGTCCGCCGATCCATTTCGTTGCCTGCTCGATATCGTCCTTCGTAACTCCTTTGACCTTTGACTCCGCGGGTATGCGCCATGCATGGTGCGCCTCATCGTTGATCACAACAATGTTGCGAGCGTTTGCCATCTCACCCAGTACTTCGCGAACGTAAGCCTCATTGCTCTTTGCGCCTCGTTTATCAACGCCTTTCTTCTTTGCGATCCGCTCTTCGGTCTCCCAGTTCAAAGCGTGCCAGTTGTGTATGAGAACTTTGCCCTGCCGGAGTTTCTCCGAGAGACCCGGCGGAACGATATCGAATTCATCGTAGTAATTCCCAGGCGATGATGGAACCAGCACCTGAAGACGGCTCTTTACAGTAAGCCCAGGAGCCACCACGAATATGTGTCTGGAGAATCTCGTATCCTGTGGATAGGTTACCTTGTTTAACACCTGCCATGCGATGAGCATCGCCATGACCACAGTCTTACCGGTTCCTGTCGCCATCTTGGAGCACAACCGTTTGAAGAGTCCTCCGTCAGAAGCGATCTCTACGCCCACTTTCTCCGCATCCGGTGCTTCGGTGAGCCAGATCAGTGTTTCGATTGCTTCCAGTTGACAGAAGAAGAAACGGCTGTACTCTCGTTCTTCGTGGTTATGCCAGTGTGTGAGCAATCGTCTGGTGATTCCAGTGGCGCCCGGACATCCTGCATCCTGCCATTGCTTAACACGCTGGCGAATTTGATTGACCAATGGTATTTCGATGAGGATGCCGGGGTCGTCGAATGCTTTTGATCCTGGAGTGGCGATCACATATCCTGCCGAACGCCTGCCCGATTTAAGGGTGAAAGAGCGCGTCTCACGGTCGTAGCTCCAGTATTTCTCTGGCTCTTCGTATGGCGAATTGATGATCAGTTGGTCGATTGTGGATTTCATGTTCACTCCGGCGTTTGAAGGATATTTTCTATGGCATCAATAAGCGGCGATAAATCGCAATGGACTGTTTCCCAGACGATGTGCAGATCAACGTCATCATATTCATGTATCATGATATTGCGCATGCCAATCAGATCGCTCCATGGCAAATCAGGATAATCCTCATGAGTCTTAACCGATATCCGGCGGGCAGCCTCTCCCATTATCTCCAGCCTGCGGATTACGGCGTCCTGACACTGAAGGTCGCCCAAGAACTCGTTTTTATCCACCCCGCTTACATAATCCGAAGCGATTTTTGCCGCTTCCAGAATGTCTGTTAAGTATTCTCGATCACGCTGCATAGATAGCCTCTGCTGAATTTAGGATAGCATCCCTGCGAATGTGATTACGGCTTGATTCGATGCCCCGCCGGCTGACCAGATCAACATCACGTCCGAAGATTTGCTTGAGTTCGTCCTGCATGTGGACGAGATCGAATAACGTGTGTCTTGCATCTTCCTCGAAGGTGACAAGTACGTCTATGTCGCTATCTGGTCGGAAGTCGTCACGCAAGACAGAGCCGAAGAATGAGAACTCGCGGATCTTCCATTTCTTGCAGAATTCGGCGATCTTCTCTCTGGGAAGCTCGATCTGTGCCATGGTCACTCCCCCACCTCCACAATCTTCAAGCTCTCGATACCGCGGTTGTATCTCCAGCAACGCACTGGCTCTTTGTGGGAGGAATCGGAGACCAGTTGATCAATCGTCGTTGTCATCATCATTCCACCGTAGGTTTCTGCTGTAGCCGCCAACGAGTAGCTATCTCACTAATCTTTTCACTTGTCATCGGCTCGGTCTGCCAGCCTTTGTCGAAGTCAATGTCATGGGAACGTGGCAGTTGCTCTCTTTCTAGGCTACGGATCAGAATTCTTGAGGGCAGCATCGCAGCTTGTCCTGTAAAAATTGCTTCTTGACGTCTTAGTCCAGATAGAACTTTGGTTAATCCTGTAAGAGAATCTGGGAGGATGGATCGAACATGCTCTCGATCAGTGTCGTTTGTGATTCTGAGAACTATCCATGTATTACACTGAGATAGTACTGTCGCTTCCACCTCACTGGGACGCTGTGAGACGAGAATCAACCCCAATCCATACTTGCGTCCCTCCTTAGCGATTCGGCGGATCGCTTCCTGGGCAGCCTCGTACTGAGCCTCCCCTCGATTGGGTACATATCGGTGTGCTTCTTCGCACACCAACAAGGTGGGATCTGACTCCCGTTCTTCGGAAGTTTGCCAAAGCTTGAAGTTGAAGAGAGTTCTGGCAATTGTAGCACTGGTAACGCCAGCCACTTCATTTGGAACTCCTGACAAATCGACTATGCGAACAGGTTCTCCATCTCCGATAAATTGGGAAATGACATTTGGAAAAGGGTCAGATGTGCTATCCCAAGGTGACATGAGAAAGCCCACTCGAGCATCGCGTTGGAGAACCTCCAACTTATTAATAACGGAGTTGAACGGTTCTTGCTCCTTCTTGTTTTTTCCAGATGGTCGTTGCTCACCAATCGCCTCTTTGAACTCATCGAGGCAATAAGGGGTTGGTGAGTCAACTGTTAGTTTGGTTGCATCAATACCGATTTCAGTTGCCGCGGTGGTTCTGGCTTTAAGTAGTGCCACTTTAACAATGTTCGACTGGGAAGTCGCAACAAACTCAGTCTTCCCAATAACTAGCGAAATAGTTTCCTGCAGGTTTAAAAGCCAATAGGGTAAGAATAACGAACCCTCCTCAGTAGATAGACGTTTATGCTCTGGGAATGCTGCCCCATATTCGTTGTGGGGATCTAGAATGATAATGCGCGGCATCAAGTTATCCATCTTAGATCCGCGCTCAAGTAAGCTATGAAGTATTGCTGCAACAGCACCCGACTTGCCAGCACCTGTAGATCCAAGAATGGCTGTGTGCTTTCCCAAGAGTTCATTCATATCGGCATAACACGGAGTACCTCCAGAGCCAACGTGCTCACCGATGTTGATAGTTGCGCCTTTGCCATGCCCATAGATAAAGCGTAATTCTGACAATGGAGTTAAGTAGAGTGTTTGTTGCGGTAGAGGGAAAGTTGAAACGCCACGCTCGAAGTGTAATTCCCACTTGGGCGACGTGAGTTCAGTATTTAGAGTCCACTCTCCTTCACCGAAAAGGTCTGCCTCAATTATCCGAGAATCAGAAGAAGTTGGAGGAGTGACACCCATTTCCTTCTCGTATTCGGACTTCATTCTCAAACGACCAACATAGCCGTAGATAATGTGCCTACCAAAGTGGATCTTGACAATGGAGCCAAATTGCCCGATTGGATAAGTCTCTCCGCCAAATATCCGCGACAGTTCCTGGATGTCTGAGTCGAGTTCAGCAACTATATGACTACCATCGACCTCGATTATCTTACCGATAGCAAGGTTCGCGATGGGTGTATTCGGATTGCGGTCATAGGTCATCATCGTTCACCTCCGAGCAAGCGTGTAAGTATCTCAAACTTCCACCATGGCAA
Organism: Candidatus Methanogaster sp.; assembly: GCA_003194445.1. GTDB lineage: Archaea > Halobacteriota > Methanosarcinia > Methanosarcinales > Methanogasteraceae > Methanogaster_A. The sequence goes on along the minus strand of PQXF01000019.1, from coordinate 19,073 downwards.
GTCTGTATCGGACTGGATGGGCTCCTTGTCCCCATGAAAAAAACCACGTTTCGCATGAATCCGTACTTGGTCTCTAACTGCTGGATCACCCAAACCATTTGTTCATCTGCCCCTCCGGTTCATCGAGTTCGGTAAAGATGAGCAAGGTCAGTCGCCCATCCGATTCATGCAATGCGCGATCAATTTCGATGTTTATGTGCGAATCTCCAAAGCTATAGCCACAGATTGTAAGAACGACTTCGGAGCCAATGCTCGGACTCAAAGAACACCGCATGTTTTCCATGAGTTGTGCATAGGGATCGAGCTGAGTTTCACGGTATTTTGTTGCTGCAGGCCAAATTAGAACCTTTTCTTTCGGATCAACGTTTTTAAATGTGTTTTTTGGATGCATACGGCGAGGGAGAGTAGCATCACCTACCAGGCACCAATCGATTGATCCGTGGATTTTTAACACGCGTGCGTCCATTCCATCAGCATTAAAAGCTTCTTTGTCCCACCATCCCATTGCACCACCACGAAAGCCGTCAGCGTAAGACAAACATTCCAGAGCCAATGCATCTTCAATCAAAGTGTCGTAATTAAGGATAACGTAGTCCGTCGCTTTCAAGCTGCCAGTTTTCCCTGCCCGTAACGTGCGGTGCACTGCCCTAACGAATTGCTGGTGGATCGAAAGATCGAGTGGCTGGTCGATACAATCAGATATTTTCTGTTTGATCTCGTCTAATGCGCTATGCAGGTCAGCAACTCCATGTGGTTTATCACCAATATTAACTGTCACCTCGGACGCGCCACGTCCTTCCCGACGCTGGACAATAGCCAGTGAATCCACAAGCTCGCTCATGTAATCTTCGATAGTAGCTTCCTCGGATCCTTTGAAACATTGTTCCACAGATAATAAAAGCGTTTTAGTTAAGGAGTCCGCGTCTAACTCCTGCAACACTTTTTTTGTCAGTTCTGATGTTAGGGGAAGCCCTGCACAGCAACTGCAACCGGCACCAAGCAAGAATACCCTATTGCTTTGCGACATAAGCTTTTCAATCTCGCTTATGACATTAGAAAAGGGCTTGTGATTGAATGGACTGAGGTCATCAATAGTTTGTGTCACTTCCATCATTCCACCTCCACAATCTTCAGACTCTCGATCCCTCGGTCATCCACGATCTTCACCGCAACCCGCCGGTTCTCGCCCACATCAAACGGCAACGATGCCGTACCGCGGTATGCCTCGATCAGTTCTGGATCGATCTCTGCCTTCAGGTTCTTTGCAAGCCTCGACCAGCCGTCCTTTGCTCCAGCCATCGGGAAGAAGACCTGTCGCGGGAATATGCTCCTCTCGTCGTAATCAGTGTCAAGCATCCAGACCGCGATCTTCTCCGTGCCCCCTGACTCAATCGTGCCGGTTTTGGTGTTGTAGTAGTCAAAGCCAAGAACTTCCACACGATACTTGCCAACGTCTGCTCCTTCAGTGATCCGCTCCACGCTCACATCCGGCTGACCAATAAGCCAGAAACTCTCGTTACTGGCTCGCTTCTTCTTTAAGTCTTCAGTCAGGAGGTCAGCGTTCATCTGAGCCTTCAGCAATGCAACACCGGGCCAATTGGTCTCGTCGATATCTTTTGCTGCCTCGGGATCGAACTGAAATGCAGCAAAGACGATGATCTCTGGTTTTGGAACGAGTCTCTGTGCATCCGTTATCGCCAGCGCGACCTGCCGCTGCTCCATCGGCGCATGTTCCGGACCGAATGAGACGACCGCACGCCGCGGATCGGCGTCTTTCGTCTCTGCATCGGCATGGAGGAAACGGGTTCCAGGCAGCGGCTCAACTCTGGAGAACGCAACCATCTGCCCACCCTTTCCGCGAATGCCAGTCCTGAAGAGTTCGTCCCGCCATTCAGCCTGTCGCAGCGTCTCACCCGATCTAACAACCGACTCGTCAGATGCCGGGGTTTCCTTGATCTCAGATAGCGGTTTTACCGAGGGAGATGGGACGGCTTCCACAGTGAAGGGACCGCTCACCCTCGCTCTCGATCTGTCCATGAATGGCTGGTCGTAGAGGGTCTCTGTTGCGGGCGGCTCGTTGTTCGCAATCGATTTCAGGGTGATGTGCGGTACGGTCTTGTATTTGAAGCCTGAGCCAACGCCTTCGTCTGGGTGTGCCAGTTCGTAATAATCATAGAGCGCGGTCATCAGCCGCTGTTTGGCAAGCGTGATCGCAACCCTGGAGGTGTCGCAGGCGATCCAGCGCCTGCCCCACTTCTCTGCTACGGATGCGGTCGTGCCTGAGCCGCAGGTCGGGTCGAGGACGAGGTCGCCGGGGTCGGTGGTCATGAGGAGGCAGCGTTGAACGATCGAGGTGTCAGTCTGTACAACGTAATGTTTATCAGTTTCCCCTCTAGTTTCAGACCATACGTTCACCAATTCAGTATATGGAAAGTCGTCCAAGAAATATACATAATCAAGAGTGTTTCTAGTTGGGATGACACGTTTAGCTTTAATCAGTCCCTTCATTCCCTCTTCATTGGTGGTCCAACTTGCTCCAGCCGTCCTTTTTGGAGGTGGATAGCATTTTCCTTCAAATTCAACATCGAACGTCGCTGATGCATTAAATCCTTCCGGACTTAAAGTTCGCCGTCTGAATACACGAGCACCATTAGGAAGAAGTGTATGTTTTCCTACTTCTTCCGGTGACATTTTGCGGCGAGTTCCATCTGGTAATTCCACCAATGACCAAATTGAATCGCCTTCAACTTCACGGTTCCGATAAAGCTTTCGGAACTTTAGTGTGGATATATCCTTGCCATACCAGATGAGGTAATCTGAGATTTGCGGCAGAAGTTCTGCGCCAAGCGGACCGGTCTTTTTCCGAAAAGTTATAAGTGTCACAAAATTTCCCACCCCAAACACCTCATCCATCAACTCCTGCACATGATGCACATTCTCATCTGAGATCTGCACAAACACACTCCCGCTCTCGGTCAAGAGCTCCCGCGCCAGCAACAGCCGATCCCGCAGATATGCCAGATACGAATGGATCCCGAGTTCCCACGTATCCCGAAACGCCTTGATCATCTCTGGCTCCTGCGTCAGATCCTCGTCCTTCCCGTCCTTCACATCCCGCCTGTTCACAAACGGCTGGAAGTTGCTGCCGTACCTGATCCCGTAAGGCGGGTCGATGTAGATCATCTGCACCTTGCCAGCCATGCCCTCCTTCTCAAGGAGCGAGTTCATCACAAGCAGGCTGTCTCCCGCCACCATGCGGTTTGACCAGTTGTGCGGATGCTTGTAGAACTCAATCGCCTCACGGAGCGGCGGGTTCTCTTCGGTGTACTCGAAAAGCGACATCTGTTGCCCGTTGCCGTTTCTCTTGCGCACCGCCTCGATGATGGTGCGAGGGTCGATTCGCTCATGGACGTGCAATGAGACAGTCGGGATGTCAAAGGAGGTGTGTTCTGCTTTTCCTGCCCAGTCGAGGTACGGCGCCTGACGCTTCTTCAGCTCCGCAAGCGCTGCTTTCGCATCTTCAATGGTTTCAGCAGCGATTGCATCGTCGATGATATTCTCGATCTGGCTGCGGTGCGAATCGAACTGGAGTGATGGGTCGATGTGCGGGTCGTAGGCGTAGGTCTTCTTTCCCGCGTCTCTATCGGTCTCCGGGGTTACCAGACCGACCGGCGGGTTGTTGGCGCGGCTGGCTTCCTTGTGGTCGTACTGTTCTATCGGTTTCTTTTCAGATCTTCGGTGTTTCGGCATTTGAATCGTTTTTCCCACATTGCGATCGCTTATTGTATCTTTATGTGGTGTGATTGCATATAACAGTTCCAGCACACTCTGCGTTTGCGCAATCGCCAGCCACAGCCCACCAGCATCATTCCCCATCACTTCGGATAAACGTTCCCGCTTCCCAGCATCACCCAGCCATCGCTGGTTCTGCCCATCTCAAGACAGATCGTCCACCCGACCTTACAGATCGAACTGATCTCATCAGAGACCGTGACCGGACCAATATCTTCTCCAGACCCCATATAGTCCCCAAGCCACAATTTACCGGGCTCGGTCTTTGTCACAGTGAAGTATCCATCTCTGGTTTCGGCAACAGTTCTCGTAGGATTGCCTCCGATATAATTATAGATCAAATCAGACAGTTCCGTCACATCTGGCAGTTCGTCTTTGAGTTCGTCAACGACCTCCGCGGAAGTCCCGTACTCTTCCTCATCCATATATCCCTTCTCCTTCATCCATTTCACAAATTTCCGCATGACCCTGCCGACCGTCTTCATAAAGTCCTTGCTGCCTGCCACCTTCCGGATCATGAAGTCATCGAGGAAATCACCAATCTCCCAAGATCCGATTTTATCGGGTCCGAATATTTCACAAAACTCTATATCTCCCTCCCTATAGAGTTTATCAAAGAGTTTGTTGTCGTCTTCGTCCAGATATTGGTACGCATATCCGTTTAAGTAGTCCTCGAAGAGCTCTATCGCATACTCATACCCACTATACGTTCTTGGCTTCAGGCGAGCTTGTTGTACCTCCAGAAACTCCTCGAGAATCTGTTTTATTGTTTTCATATCTTATCTCTCCGTTTTTCTGTACATGCTCGGGTAACCTGTGTATGAAATCAGTGCAATCAGCGTTAATGGCTTAACCAACCTCCACACTCATCTTACTCAATTCACTATTATTCATACCATATCGAATCTACTCGATCTCCACGCGCTCTGTCCGCACCCAGTCCTCGCCTTCAGTCAGTTGCTCGATCCGCATCTCGGCATCGTCCAGTTCCTTGTTGCAGAGTCTCGAGAGTTTAACCCCGGTCTCGAACTTCAAAAGAGCGTCTTCGAGCGTTAATCCCGACTCTTCCAGTTCATGCACGATATCTTCCAGTTCGGAAAGTGCATCCTCAAATGTAATATCCTCATTCTCACTCATGGTCCCAGCCCTCCTTTATTTCACGTACCCGGCATCCGATCTTTCCATCCGTTACCAGTATTTGTAGATCGCTTCCTGCGGTCACGGCGTCGATCGTGTTTACGACCGTCCGGTCAGGCGTCCTTAAAACTATGCTGTATCCGCGTTGTAGGTGGTTAAGCGGGCTTAATGCGTGAAGCGTCGCCCCGAGCATGGAAAGATCCTTCCTGCGCAGTTGTAGCCGGTGCGTAACCGTCGTGTGCATCTGCCGTGTCAGTTCGTCGATGTACTGTCGCAACTGATTGATCCGGTCTCTCGGGTGTACAACACCCCGCTCTGCACGCGCCAACCGATCCCTGCGCATCTCGACCGTTCGCCGGATCGCATGATCGAGTCTGATCTTGTGCCCCGCGATCTGCTGCCGGAGCTGCTCCCTGTCAGGCACCACGATCTCGGCAGCCGCTGATGGCGTCGGCGCACGCAGATCAGCAACGAAATCGCAGATTGTGACATCGGTCTCATGCCCGACCGCGGATACGATCGGGATTTCGGAATGAAAGACCGCTTCCGCAACCTTGAGTTCATTGAACTGCCAGAGTTCCTCGATCGAGCCGCCGCCTCTGGCAACGATCAGTACATCGATCGGGTCTGTGCGCGACAATATATTCAACTGCTTAATCGCACCTGCGATCTCTGCCGCCGCACCCTCGCCCTGCACCCGGGTCTGCGCAAGGATGATCCGCACAGCAGGAAAACGCCGACTGATGACATTTAGTATGTCGTGCAGTACAGCGCCTGTGCGGGATGTGACAATCCCGATCGTCTTCGGAAACGCCGGCAGCGGTCGTTTGCGGGCAGGATCGAAGAACCCCTGCTCAGACAATTGTACTTTTAATTGCTCGAATGCCTGATAGAGCGCGCCGATGCCGTCCGGCTGAATATCCCAGACCGTCAGTTGGTACACGCCTCTTTTATCGTACACCGCAATATCGCCGCTGCATACCACCTTCATCCCGGTCGCGGGCTTGAATTTCAACTTCGCATTCGCACCACGGAACATGACACAGTTTAACTGGCTATGCTCGTCTTTCAGTGTAAAATACATGTGCCCTGACGTGTGGTGCGTGAAATTGGATATCTCTCCCCTGACAGAGATCTCTGAGAGCGACGGATCATCCTGAAGCCGGTGCTTGATGTACTGGGTCAGTTCACGCACGGTATAAAGCATGAAGAGAAATGATCTCCGGATCAGTATAAACCTGTGCGAAGGGTGGGGTGAAAGTGAGTACAACATAAAGATGTCACAGAATAACCCGGGTCAAGTCGAGGGCAAGAGAGCATGGAAAGCACAAAATTGTTATATGGGATTATGTGGAAGAGCATATCAGCTTCCGACGCAGCTCCCGCTTCCGGATGAATGGTGGGATTTTCCATGCTCGAGATAACAATACATGGGCGAGGAGGTCAGGGCGTGGTTGTGACCTCCCGAATACTTGGCACAGCAACACTATACGATGGGTTGTATGCACAGGACTTTCCCCTCTATGGTGCTGCCAGACGGGGCGCGCCGGTCATGGCGTTTGTCCGAATCGACAACAAACCGATCCTTCTGAGGGGTTATATCGCAAAGCCCAATGTTCTGATGTTGCTCGATGAGTCGATAATCGAGGTCAAGGACGTCTTTTCGGATTTACCAGCCGACTGCACCATAATAATAAACACAACCCGGAACACAAGAGACTTTAAGGCTGCACATCCTGAAATAAAAGACCTAAGAGTCTTCTGTGTCGATGGAACCGGAATTGCACTTGAGTACCTGAAAAAGCCGATCCCGAATGTGGTGATCATCGGATTTCTGATCGGGATAACACATCTGATCACAGTCGATGCGTTTAAGACGGCGGTCAGGGACGAACTCAAAAAATATCCTCCGGATCTGATCGATAAGAACATAGCTGGCGCACTGAAAGCATGCGAGCTGGTGACCGGGGCAGGAGCAGGGGTGACCGCGAGATGAGGATCGTTAACATATCTTATGATGGTGCGAGCGGTGTTCCAGTGATCAGAGAGCCTGCGAGTGCGCTTAAGAACAATACAGGGACATGGAGAGTATTCAGACCAACAATCGACAGCGACAGATGTGTGCGGTGCGGAAAATGCTGGGTCTTCTGTCCGGAAGGCGCCATACACGTCGGTGACGCGGATATATGGATCGACTACGATCACTGCAAGGGCTGCGGGATCTGCGTCAATGAGTGTAGATTCATCACATCCCAAAGGGAGGTGTGAGAAGTGAACACGAGACGGATGATCACTGGAAATGGCGCTGCCGCGTGGGGGGCAAGACTTGCGAGGGTAGAGATAATCCCGAACTTCCCGATAACTCCCCAGACCGCGATAATAGAGGAGATCTCATTGTGGATTGCAAGTGGCAAGATGGATGCGGACTTCCTGCCGATGGAATCAGAACACAGCGTTCAGAGCGCTCTTGCAGCCGCCTCATCTGTTGGCACACGCGTCTTCAGTGCGACAAGCTCGCAAGGGTTGATGCTCATGACCGAGATGATGTTTGTGACGAGCGGTCTCAGGCTTCCTGTGATTATGGTCAACGTCAGCAGGGGGCTGTCTGCACCGATAACGCTCTGGTCGGATCACAACGATGTGCTTGTGCAGCGGGACTCCGGATGGCTCCAGATATTCTGCTCGAACAACCAGGAGGTTCTGGACAGCGTGGTGATGGGGTATAAGATTGCAGAGAATAGCAATGTCCTGTTGCCGATGCTGATCAATCTCGACGGCTTCACACTTTCCGCCACACGAGAACCGGTGGAGATCCCCGGTCAGGACGAGATAGATGATTTTCTGCCTGCATACAACCCGAAGCACACCATTCTTGACCCAAAAGAGCCTATGAGTATGGGCGGCGTTGTCTTTAATGAGTACATGTACTTCAGGTCGCAGCAGCGCATGGCGATGTGCAACTCAAAGGACATCATAACAGCTGTCTGCGCAGAGTGGGAGAAGATGACAGGGAGGGGATGGGGACGCGGGCTTGTCGAGCCGTACTGTCTGGAGGATTCCGAGCGTGTACTTGTGATCTGCGGCTCTGAGTCAGCGATACTCAAATACACAGTCGACAAACTGAGAGCGAAGGGAGAAAAGGTAGGTATGCTCAGGTTAAGGACAATGCGTCCGTTCCCATGCGAGGAGATTGTTGATGCGCTCTCTGATGTGGAAAAGATCGGCGTAATCGACCAGGATATCTCCCCGGGAAGCGGTGGAATCATAGCAACCGAGGTGAAAGCCTGCCTCGGAAGGGGCGTTACCAGTTTCATTGCAGGGCTTGGAGGCAGAAGGATCGGTGCCGAAAAGTACGAGAAGATCTTCGGAAGACTTGGACGAGATGTAGAGGAGTGGATATTTTGAAAGATCCCTATCTGAAGAAATTGACCGATATCCCGATGGAAGACTACCTTGTCGGAGGGCATGTTGCATGTCAGGGCTGCTCTGCGTCCCTCGGACTTCGTCTTACCCTTAAGGTTCTCGGGAAGGATACGATAGTCATCAACGGCTCCGGCTGCATGACCCTGCTCCCGGTCTATCCGACAACACCGCTTCGGGTTCCGTGGATCCATCTCGCAATCGAGAACTCCGGAGCCGCAGGAACGGCACTTTACTATGCGCTGCGGAGGAAGAATATAGATGCTAATATACTCGCTTATGCCGGTGATGGCGCAACGTACGACATCGGGCTCCAGAGCCTATCAGGAGCGGCAGAGAAGAATATCGACATGATCTACATCTGCTACAACAACCAGTCATTCGGGAACACCGGGCACCAGCGGGCAAGTTCGACGCCGCGTGCGTCGTCTACATCGACAACGCCTCTTGGGAAGGTTGAGGTGGCAAAGGATATGCCCGCAATCATGGCGGCTCACAGGATACCTTATGTCGCAACAGCATGTCCATCATATCCGATTGATTTTCTGAATAAGGTTAAGAAGGCGGCTGAGGTTAAGGGGATGGCTTTTATCGATCTGCTGGTGCCGTGTCCGGTTGGCTGGGGGTTCGATCCAGCAGAAGGGATCAATATCGGGCGGCTGGCGGTGAGAACAGGGCTGTGGAAGCTTTATGAGATTACGGATGGTAAGGTTAGTATAAGTTACATTCCGAAGAAAAGGAAGAGGGTTTCGGAGTATCTGAGTGCGCAGGGGAGGTTCTCGCATCTTTCGGAGGGGGATATCAGGAGGATACAGGCGGAGGTAGATCAGGAATGGGATGAACTGGAAGAGAGGGGGTATGGATACGAAATTATGGTTTAGCCGTTCTATTTATCGTTCTGTTGATAGGTTGAGAACGTGAAATACTGAACATTGTTTCTGAACAATGTTTCTTACTCTTTTATATAATCCTCCTCGATATATAATAGCGCAGCAACGCGGCAGAAATCCAGTGAAATGCACGGTCTTTGCTGTACCATAAAAGAAGTGATCAAAATGCCAGAAGAGATGCTTACGTGCCCCACAGGTGGCAGTACACCCGGACTCGCAAAATCTGTCGTGTACGATACCACTGAGACTCCTGAAAGCGGGATTCGAAAGATAGTGTATGGTGCCAATGCAGCACTTCCCACATCTGATAGGATGGTGCAAGGATTGTCTACCTGGGTTTTGGATGTTGCCATGGCTCGGTCGGTCATGGGTGGTAAGTTGTGGGGATCCTGCACAGAATGTGGAAAGCGCTATACCCATGCCCTGTACTTACGTGTGGAGTTTGGTGACTTAAATAGGGGATATATATTGAGCAAAAAACCACGGTTTAAAAAATCCGAGATGCACGGGGATTTGCCTTTCGAGAACGGTACTGCGGTAAGTGCATCAGAGCGCCGAGGTGGGGCGTGGCGATATAAATGCCAATACTAAAAAGGAGGTGAAACATAGAAATGCCTATAGTATGTGACTTTCAAGTAATCCAGGGGGATAGTTCCCGTAGTATCGGTGACGGTGCTACTCTTTTTGGGAGAAGACGTTTAATACTGGTGGACGACGTTTGGGCGGAAAGGCAATCCTGATGTTTATGGTCAAAGGACTGACTGTAACAGACAGCGACGTAGATGTCAAAATCAACAATACAAGTGTTGGAAAAATATTCAACTACAAAGGTGCGAACAGCAACCACTGGTTTACCCAGATCGTAAACATTGGTTCCAACATCCTTAAAAATGGGAACAATGAACTCCAGCTGGAGGCTGTGAGTTTTGCTGGCGCTACCCCTGGAAACATCTTTGACGACTTCTATATCCGGGATGTGGTATGCTTCTTCCAGCAGAAAGCGTAGGAGCAGTATTAACTCAATTTTCGGTGAAACGTAAATCACAGCCCAAAAGGTGTTACGCAGGTATGGCACGTTACACTCTTTTCAAACATCTATTCTTCAATCGCGTCGTTATCATTGGAAATTCTACATGTGTTCTGTGACGATAAAAGGACCGGCTATTTCAATTCACCGAAAGTCGGGTATTAAACAAAGTGGCACAATACAAAAGTTTGGGGGGTGTCGTACCCTCCTTGATTTTTTTCTCCGTATGAATGCTTGGCATGATCGATGTTATGCACCCGCTTCTGGAAAATCTTCATGGAATTATACAGGTAATGGGTTACAGGGGCTGGGAAGCGTAAAAAGGTGGCTTTCGGGCACCACCAATCCATGTTGTTACTGACAGATCTCTCGTATTTAACGCGATATTGGGGATATTTTAAGGTGGCATCTCTGATAGGTGTTTGAAACTCAAAATGCCCCTTAAACGTGGTGGTGTGGTGACCGTAATCACGAGGTTGATTTTTATAGTGGGTACTTAATCATTTTTTGTGGGATATGTTGTGTGAATATGTTAACTACTGATGGGGATGCCCCGCAATTTATTTATCAGGGAATCCCTGAGATGGTATTAGCATGTCTGGCAATGAAAGATGGAATATTGGACAACTCCTGTCCGGTCGATACATCCGAAGATCAGGACAAGTTAACAGCCCCCCTCCCGAGTATCAGAGCAAAAACGCATTGGTTTTAGTCTTTAACACATGACGGTAGATGAAGAACTCTGGCCCTCGAGAAAAAGCGAGGGCGCCAACATCTCTACGATCGAGGAACTCGTTGGCACTGATCTGGCGCTGGCGTACGAGATAAAGGACAAACGCGAGAAGATCGGAAGAGTTGAACTTGGGCTGGTGAGAATCCCGATCTTCTGGGACTGGATCGATCCGGTCACAGGGAAGGACACCAGTCAGATCAAATATTATATGAGCCGCCTGAATACGTTGATCGATACGCGAAACAGGATCGATGCAGCCCCTTTGCAGTTATCTGTTTCTTGAGGATGAGGCGGCGGTGAACCCGTAAAGGACAACGGTTGCATGTCCTTACACCAGAGACGTGGTCGTATGTGTTGTGTGGGGCTCACGCACCCTTCGATTCATCAGACATAGATTTCCACGTCATAACCAGCGCCCCGAGTCCTACGAGTATCACGATCAGACTGATCAAAAATCCTACCAGCGGAAGCTTGGTTGCAAAAGCGATGACAATCAATCCGACAACCAGATGCCAATATGGCGACGAAATCTCCTTTTTCGCATACGTCACGGTGCGTCTGCCAATCGCCAGTCCGACAAATATCTTGGATATGTACAATATCACAATATATGCAAACAAAACAATAAGTCCAAGCGGGAGACCGATCAAGGTTATCATCAGAATCAGCGCTATCAATGGAATTGCTATCAACAACAGAACTCCTGATCCAAGACTCTTCAGGATGTGGGTAGCGATGGTATCAGATACCCTGATGGTCGTGTTCCCTGCGAATCTGACCATCAAGAGACCTATGAGCAGAATACTCAGGAATGAGATGATGGATGATGTTATCTTCGAGTAGATGTCTTCGACTTTCTTTTCAGATCTCTTGTAAACCACATCCCCCATCACAGTGCCTGCAGGTATCTCGATCTCCTTATCGCTCGTGTATTCGAGATCTCCTTGGATCCTTGCAGACTGGAGAATCCGGATGTCGTCGGCAAAGATGGTGGCATTTCCATCGACTGCCCCGCCCAGAACAACGCTTCCACCACCGCATGAAAGGTCTCTACCGACATGTCCTGTGATTTCAATCGAACCTCCTGCTACATCGAGGTCACCGCCCACAGCACTGTTACTGCTTGCTGCGATTGTGCCACCCGCAATCATTGCATTATCAGCAACTGAGCCGCGCAGATGAATAGCACCGCCTACCGCTCTGAGATCGTCACCTATCTCACCATCTATGATCAACGATCCGCCCGTGATCCATGCATCATCATCAACCCTGCCAGCAACTTCAATATCTCCGCCAGCAGCTATCAGATCCCCGAAAACATCGCCATCGATCATGATTGTGCCGCCAGCAACGATCAGGTCATCCTCCAGAACCTCTCCTTCGCCAAGATTATACTGCTGATCCGCAGCAACCATCTCTGTAGCGGTCGCTGGCGTGCAGATCAAGATGACTGCTATGAACAGTAGCATCAATAAGTTATCTGTAGATCTCAATATTGCCACCACAACTATCGTAGAGTGTCATGCTATTTAATCCTACCGGACCGCGGATTGTAAAATCGGTCGGGTTCATGAAGCTGGTTTCGGGTAAAACATGTATTCCCTGAGTGTGTTGATGCTGGCGCAGTATCCCTATGCGTCGCCGACTTCGTCGCTGTTTCGCAGATCGCAGATCACAGGACACAGGATGTTTTACCCTCATTGCCTTCAGCACAGGCTTCCGATCACGCGACAGGACCTCGTTCTTCACATTGATCATAAAATATTTCGATAAATCAAAAGATTTATGTATCATTAGTTACATACACATATCATCAGACAGGTCGATGAAAATGCCAGTCGAATAAAAAAGATGAGAAAAATGAACAGCAGAAAACCATTGAAGTTCATCCGGCGGCGGAAACTGGGATCACTGGCGGATGCTATGATCTCATGACCGGCGGGGCATAACAAACCTGCTACGGCGGGTCTGACCGCGGAAACATCTCCTGCATACAAGGCTGCGAATACGAATCCCGTGGATGCGCTGCGGCATGAGTAAAAGAGGTTAAGGATATGAGAACACTCACGAAACTCGGGATCGGAATGCTTGCCGTGATACTACTGCTCTCCTGCGCATGGATGTATCACACCCACAGCATGTATGAGGATACGTACAGAAGTGAATACCGCTATGGGGTCACAGTAAGAACGGATTTTGCCCTGCACAACGCAACATTTTACGTACCGCTGCCTGTGTCAGAAGATGGATCGAATATCGGTTGTGAGATCATAGCAAAAAACGCCTCGAAACCGGAGGGGTGGGATTGCGACATCGTTGAAACCGAGCACGGGACGATACTAAAGATACACGCAGAGGGGATGATTCCTGACCTTCACGCACCTCCTGTGCCATTTCCAGAAGAAGAGTGCAGTCCGGACGCACTTTCCTGCCCGGCTCAGACGCACGCGTCCGAACGGGTTTCGGCAAGGGTACAGGCGGATCGCGAGATAAACACAAAAAACCCGGCTGGAAACGAACCGATGCTCTCTCCGAAGTACAACCTTGCCCGCGCGGTTTACAGGATGCCGCATCCCAAAGACCAGACGCCTCCTGCATGTTACGAATACGAGAGCCGCATCTATGCGAACTACACGGCACCTCCGGATGCGGAAGTATCGATTCACGTCGAGCTTACAGGAGAGAATAGCTGGTGGGTCTACGGATGGTCGGGCAACAAGTACCGGGACTATGTCGGCGTGACGCTCACAGGAGCGCAGGACGGGTGGTGTGTTGCGTCAGGGAATCTTGTCGCGGGAGAGGGCAGGTATGGTGATGGGTGAATGCGATTGCCTGCACCGCACCCACCCGCTGATCGGATCGGTTCTGTTCGCGCCAGTCATCGTAAAATCCTTCGACTGATCAAAATGTTTAAGTATCATTAATTAATCATGCCTTACCACATCGGTCGATAAAAGACCGGTTTTTAACAATATACAAAAATCCAGAGAGTATTAAACAACCAAGAGGGAGGTCGCTAAAGAATGAATGACGCTAATAAGAAAGAAAAAGGGTGGAAACATCTTATTTTTTTAATAGTTAGTATATTATATTTAGTTATATTTATCACCTCAGCACATGCATCAGTTGGGGACCTGCTGTTAGATACCAAAATAATATTCCACATTCCCAATCCGGGCAGTTCATCGGACGCGCAATGTGCAACACTGCTTAAAGAAGGATATGCACTATCGCTCGATAGCATATGGTATACTGGGACGCGTGCTGCAAATTTTTCCATATTTGAGAATGGCGAAATCGTGAAAAGGACAAGCGTGGAAGATGGGGATTATTTCTATCATAACAAAACTATAGATGGTGAAGAATGTATAATTATAAAGTCAAAGCTAAATGGAATATTCTTTGGCACCGAAACAAACGTGGTTGTTCTCGAACCTTTCCATCAATATTCTGACGGCTCATTCATCAGTGAGCCGGATTTTGTCACTGCCAGTCTCAATGCAGATGCGATTGAAGCGCCTTCCGAAGAATGGAACAGGACATTTGGGGGAGCATATGATGACTATGGGCAATCTGTTCAGCAGACTTCAGACGGAGGTTATACCCTTATAGGGTCGATAGAGTCGTACAGACCTGGCATGGGGCCCAGGTATGTTAGTCATGTCTTGTTCCTAAAGACTGATACAAACGGCAGTGAACAGTGGAGCAGGGGATTCGAGGAACACGGTCTTCGGAATGTTTGCTCTGTTTGTCAGACATCGGATGGTGGCTATATATTCGCAGGTTGGGTCCACTATGAGGTCGGACTTATCAAGACCGATGCAGAGGGTAACCAGCGGTGGGATAAAAGACTCAGATTAACAGACAATGACCATGCCAGATCTGTTCAGCAAACCTCAGATGGTGGATATATCCTTGCAGGCTTCTCTCATGATACCAATGATGCATGGCTCATCAAGACCGATGCAAATGGTAACCCTCAGTGGAATATGACGTTCGGGGGACCGGAGATGGAATATGCCCACTCTGTCCAGCAGACCTCAGATGGCGGATATATTCTTGCCGGCTCTACGCACTCGTATGGGTCGGGCGGTGCCGATGCATGGATCGTCAAGACCGATGCAAATGGCAATGAGCAATGGGACAAGACCTTCGGGCGGGATGGTTTGGATGTGGCTTCTTCTATTGTGCAGACCTCGGACGGCGGCTATATCTTTGCAGGTCAGATAGGGTCATGTGGGTCAAGCAGTACCGATGCATGGATCGTCAAGACCGATGTAAACGGTAATGAGCAGTGGAACAAGACCTTCGGGCTGGATGGTGGTGATGCGGCTTCTTCTGTTCATCAGACCATAGATGGTGGATATATACTCGCTGGCAACATTGACACAGCCAAGAATCCTGATTTCAAAGGCGAGATACTTTATGTTGATTATGATGTATGGCTCATCAAGACAGACGCGAGCGGTACCCCGGAGTGGAGTCGGACATTTGGAGGACTGAGAGGTGAGAAGGTTCGCTCGGTCCAGCAGACTTCGGACGGAGGGTACATTCTTGCAGGCAATACAGAATCGTATGGGTCAGGTGGTAGTGATTTCTGGCTGATAAAGGTTGAAGGCGTCGGGGCAGCAGACACCACACTGTCCGAGGTTCAGACATCTAATACTAATAGAACTGAGACTAATGGAACTGAAGGTGGGGAGTATGATGTTCAAATCCCCCCTGAAAAATCCATACCTGGGTTTGGATTTTTGGAAGCAATATTTTCGGTTATTATAATAATATTCTTAAAGAGGCTAAATAAATGAATAAAATGGAGGTTGGAACGAAAGTGAGTGAAGGTGAGGAAGGATATGAGAACGACCACAAAACTTGGAATCTGGATACTGGCGGTGGTAGTGGTGTTTGCCTGCGCATAGACTGCCATATTCACTACCCCTATGAGGGGTCGTACAGGAGCGAATATCACTATCAGGTCACAGTAGGAACGGATTCAGATCTGCACAACGTTACGTTATATGTAACGTTGCCGATATTCGAAGAAGAATTGAATATCGGTGAAGAGATCGTAGCAAAAAACGCCTCGCAGTCGGAGGGGTGGGATTGTGACCTCGTCGAAACCGAGCATGGGACGATGCTAAAGATACACGCAGAGAAGATGATTCCTGACCTTCACGCACCTCCTGTGCCATTGCCAGAAGAAGAGTGCGGTCCGGACGCACTTTCCTGCCCGGCTCAGACGCACGCGTCCGAACGGGTTTCGGCAAGGGTGCAGGCGGATCACGACATAAACACAAAAAACCCGGCTGGAAACGAACCTACACTCCTTCCGAAGTACAACCTTGCCCGCTTGGTTTACAGGATGCCGCATCCCGAAGACCGGACGCCTCCGGCATGTTATGACTACGAGAGCCGCATCTATGCGAATTACACGACATCCCCTGATGCGGAAGTCTCGATTCACGCCGAACTCACCGGAGCGAACAACTGGTGGGTCTACGGATGGTCTGGCAACGAGTACCAGGACTGGTCGGCGTGATGCTCACAGGAGCGCAGGACGGATGGTGCGCTGCTTCAGGGAATCTTGTCGCGGGAGCGGGTAGGTATTGGGGTGCAAAGGCTAACAAGCTATCCGGGAAGTTTCGTTCCCCAAACTCCATCAAATCTTTTCATTCACCGCATATCCATCTCCCACTCTTTTTATTCTACCAATCTTCTCCAGACGAGCCAAAGAAGGTAACAACATCTCTTTTTCGCATCCGAATCTTTTTAAAAGGTTTTCCAATCCGGTGGGAGTTGCATCAAGTTCTCTGAGAATCCTATCTTCGATCCACTTTTCCATCTGGTCTTGCGCTATTTTTGAAATACGACCATATATTGATGTCTCGAGACCATAAGAGGTTTTAAGCACATCTAATCTATCGTAGAGATCGATTTCGCATATAAAATCGTCTCTTGATTGGTTCAAGCATTCTTTTAACACTGCATCCCAGTCAAGCTTCGATCTTGCCAGCATCAACAGATCCATCACATCATCGTCTCGTTCGGTAACACTTTTGAGAAGGAAGATATCTTCTTTTGAGATTAGTTCCACTTTGTCAGATTAGCCGATACCAGACATCCTATTCTGAACAGCAATCCTAAAATAAGTGAAATATAATTTATAAATAATATTATCTATACAGCTATTCGCGTTAATTGTGATATAAATAATACAAAGTATACGACTTTATTCAATGTCTTCATACAAGGAGTATGATAATCCAAAAAGATCCGAGAGCCTCAGCTAACCCCCCACCAGAACATGATACCACAAAAGCTAAAAAGTGCGCCTCTCGCTATTATTTAGCTTTGGAGATCATCGTGACCATTTCGTTTCTTCTTCTGTTTCCTCTTCGCAGAATCGATGGATGATTGTCGTTTTCTGTGTCTGACCTCCATCTGGCGCAGTACCTCCTCAACAGTTACATCTCGTCTCGGAAGAAAGTGTTTCAGCAGTGTTTGGATGTCTGAACAGCTCAATAAGGGACATTCATCTTTGTTTGATAAACGACGTTCCAGCATGAACAACATCGCCATCATTACAAGCGCCATATGGTGATGCCAGCCATTCCAACCGCGAACCTGGTATTCATCGAGACCGCATTCACTCTTTCCGTCTTGCTAGAAGCGCGTTCAACCCAGAAACGCTGTCCCTGCATAAACGCCAGTCGTTCAATTGATGAATCTTTGGAAGCATTGCTTAAACTGTATTTAATCTCTTTAGGTGAATCGATTTCCCGTCTTACGATTAAATGCCAGCAATGCGCCTCTTCTTCCTCTCCATCCCAGACCCAGACACGCTCTTGCAGAATGTATGCATACAGTGTTCCCCGTGTGGTTTCTCGAATCGGTATTATCTGCCACGCATCCTCTGGTTGCCGGGCAGCCCACTCATCAACACGAATTGGGTCTGTCTGTGCCTTTAATTTTGTAGGCTTTCTGCCCCTATTCGATTTCGGCTCCGGAACGGTTGGTTCGGGGTTTTCCAGATAGATAAGCTGATCTTTGTGCACATCAGCCATAAAAATCTCACCACTGGAGTCTAAACCGCGCAAAAAGTCCGGTTCCTTCCCGTACCCACCATCGACCCCCACCTTGTTGTTGCGGATGCCGTTGTTACGAGCCTGTTTTATCATATCAAGTGCCTGTTCGGATTTCTTCTGGTAAACAATAAACTCTTCAGGGACGCCAGCATTTCTGCATCGATCCGGATCATTTATCCAGACCTTTGGGAGATAAAGACGGGTGTCGATCAATGTAACGTGGCTACGACAGGCTAACGCCGCAAAAACACCAACTTGACAGTTATCTACCTTACCGAGCCTGCCACACCACTGACGCGCCACTCCTACGGACATTACGCCTTTCTTTATGAAGGAAGTTTCATCAATGATCAGACAGGTGTCCGGATCGCCGCCAAAAAGCGAATCCGCATCTATGCTTATCTGATTCAAAATTACGCGTGCGCTCCATGGAGAATTCGATATGAAGTTCTGAAATGACTGCTCATCCGAATCAGGCACTACCTCTGCCATCCGTTCCATATTCCTCTTATCTGACTGCATCAACCCGTAAAGATATTGTTCTGCAGTATCCGCTACAGATCTAGTGGTTACCGTGAAGTAATCGTTGTAACGACGAATAAACAACACAAAATCCTCTGCAATACCGGTGAATGGGTTAATAGGCGTGCCAATCACGTCAGATCTTGTTATTTCTTGTGTTATATCTATTTGTACGGGAATTTTGACATATCTATATTCCAATACCTGATATGGCACAAAAACCTCTGCAACACGGATAAATGGATTGATAGCTTGGCCAATCACGTTAGATCTTGTTGTTTCATGTGTTATGACCATCTGCAAGGGGGCTGTATGTGTACAGTTTCTCCATTCTGAGTTGTGGTTTGTTACATGCATTCTTTCTGAATATCCATGGTTCATTCTGAATATCATGAAACTTTATTCTCACTGCTAACTAGATATAATGAGATGCACATACATCGAGTGTACTCGACCTTTTGGCGATC
>PQXF01000018.1 GCA_003194445.1 Candidatus Methanogaster sp. | reverse complement strand
GTGTGCAGATTGTGGTAAAAATCTGGTATGAAATCCACATGGAATAGTTTTGCCAGCTCCAATATGATGAAAGTGATGAGATACTATGGTAAAATGTTTGGCTATCACTGGATTTTTGAACAGCGCCGTTTTTTCGTGGATTATACCAAAAAAGTACAAAACCGCTTTCATCAGTTTCTCTGTGCATTGTTGCGCATGAAAGACACTTGCAGGGTACCTCTCGTCAGCAATATCTGCAACGGCGGCATCCAGATCTTCTAACGCCATCTCGATCCAATCCGCTGTTTTCCGGACATTCTTCATCTTCATAACCTCTTCGATTATGCTATTTCAAAGATGCGCGTATCATTGCACCCTCGTCTACTCTGTTCTCTTTTTAGCCATTCATTGTTTATGTTGCGGTCTGCTCATCCGATATGACAGCACACTCTGCGCGATCATGGTTCTGCCGGATCACCGGACGTTAATCCCGCTCCGGACGCATACGAATGATCCAGCGCTGTTTACGATCTATGGGCACGGGGTTGATTCGGTCTCGGCGTTTAAGGAGAGGTCGACAGCGGAGCCATCGCACGTAGTTTGGCGACCCGAACATCTACACCAGCCGCAGTTCCCCTGTTACCGCGTCCAGTTTATCGGACCTGCCAGGCCCTATGCCAAGTGCAGTGACTGTGCCAGGCGGTATCTCGGTTAGACCCGCGTCCGTGATCAGCGATGCCGGAAGTCCTGCTGCTTCCGCGTCCATCTTCAGCCCATACATCTCTGAAAGATCCTTCACCTGCAGCACGATCTTCTTCTGCCCGCCATCCTTCCACGCCCTGCGATCGCTCGAGTCTGCTTGCTCTGCCGCGGACACCGCAGCATGTGCGACCTGCACCGCAAGTTTCCCGCGTGAGAGTTTCAGATCCTCCCGGATGATGATGCACTGTTTGTACTCGGTCATGTGAAGGTATATGAACGCATAGAAACATTATATCATCGTATGATAACGCAAGCGTCGACTCCAAAGACGTTAGCAGACGGGGTGATCCGTTCCGTATTCGAATCAGACGAGCGGTTCAGGAGCGTGCTTTCGAGAACGATAAAGGAGGA
Source organism: Candidatus Methanogaster sp. (assembly GCA_003194445.1). Classification (GTDB taxonomy): domain Archaea; phylum Halobacteriota; class Methanosarcinia; order Methanosarcinales; family Methanogasteraceae; genus Methanogaster_A. Next base: position 55,352 of record PQXF01000018.1, on the reverse strand, counting down.
ACTCGGCATAACCGTCCTCGAATTCAGCGAATGCGCCTCGATTCCGCAAAGCACGATGTACAAGCTACTCGAAGGGCGCCGCGAGCCAAATGTGAAGACGCTTCGGCAGATCGTACATGCCATACGAAAACTCGAAGGAACAGAGAAGAACTTCATCGCGGTCATTGCGGCGCGTCCGGTACTCGACCGCATCACAGAGAGGCAGATACTGATAGAGGGTGAGAACGTGGTCGTGCGAGAGTATGCCGCCTCTACGATGGAGGATGCAATCATAGCAGCGGTTCGCGCCGAGCGTGACGGCGCATCAGCGCTCGTATGCGCACCGATCGTAAGCCCGACTGTCGAGAAGATATTACGCATCCCGGTGGCAACGATCAATCCTACGAGCAGCATTGTGCGGGCGATCGAACTTGCCGCACGCAAGCGAAGCAGTTAATATGGATGCGGAGGGAGAATTCAGCATGTACCGATACACTGAGATGCTACTCGAACTCGGTGGCTTCTCCGGGAAACTGGGTCGATATTATGCGCTACTTGATGTGATTCTCGTCTTTATGGCATCGTACGCTCTTGTCATCTTCACAGGCGTCCACCAGATCTGCGCAGAGATTGTGGATGTCGATATCATCACGTTCTCAGAGGTTGGCATGGAGATTGCAGCACCTGCGGTGTGTGCAGTCCTGCTCGCCATTGCGGCTATGGCGCCGATCTCGATCCTGCTTGTAATGTTTACGCGCAGAAGGCGCGACGGCGTCTGCGCATCCGTAGGTGCCGCATATCCCAGACTGGATGAGCCTTTGAAAACCGCGTATGACAACCGCGGGATTGAGAATGTGGTGGTCGATGACCTGACAGAGATGGTCACAGCGGAGATGGATGAGGTCGCATATTCGTCGTTTTTGAACCGGAAACGGATCACATCGAGAGTGGTCTTGATTATCCTGCTTGCGTTCTTCATCGTATCGCTTGCAGTTGCAAATTTCTCTGTGGCTGAGTCTGCCCGTGGCGTACAACTGCCCCTGATTGGTGGAGGTGGTAGTGAAGGCGGCGGTGGTGGTGGCGACCTGACCAAGGGAGCAGGCACGGGCAGCAAGGACATCTATGGCGCGCCATCGGTTGCGTCCATCGAGGGCACGAACCTTGACCTCACGATGTATACTGGCATCGGATCCGAGTTTTCGATCCGCGAAACATCGGAAACTGAGGCTCATGAGTTTACGGAGTCTCCCGCGTTTCCGGTAGAGGCAGCTGGTTCAGAAACATCACAAGAGCAAATTGATGATGCTGACCTGGTCGGAAGATACTTCGAGGAACTTGCCGCGGCGGGATGATATGCAAAGGGATGTGTACGACGTGATCATCGCGGGCGGCGGTCCGGCAGGTTCGATTGCCGCAGAGAAAGCTTCCAGAGACGGACTCGAGGACTCGCCGGGAAAACTTTTAGTAGTCGCTGCATTACCTATTCGTAGATATAGATACGATAAGGAACCAAGTACTACCTGGTACAAAAGATAATATGATTCAGATAAATGAAAATAACTGTGTTGGCTGTGGCTATTGTGAAACAAACTGTCCATACTTAGCCATTGCCGTTTTTGGCGTTGCCAAACTTGATATGGAAGAATGCGAAGGATGTATGAAATGCCTATCGGTATGCCCAACAAACTCGATTCGTATGATGTAATAGTTGCTGGTGCAGGCATCGGCGGTTTACTCTCAGCAGCTATGCTCAGTAAGAATGGATTCTCAGTCATTGTTTTTGAAAGGCTCTCATTTATAGGGGGGCGGTTTACAAGTTTCAATTTCAAGGGATATGAGATACCTTCGGGTGCGGTGCATATGATACCAAATTCGAGGGGGTCATTCACAAAAATTATGAGAGAATTTGGGATTGATTACAAAAAAACTGACGTTTGGGTGGAATATATCTGGGACGATCATCGAAGATCATGCAGAAATGCGGCTGGCATATTCAATACATTGAAATCAACATCTGCCAGACTGGCACTCGCAAAAGTCATTTTTGAATTCATGCAACCTCAAAAGGATCTTGGAATATCTTTCGGAGAATATCTAAAGAGTGAAATCGGAAATGATGACCTTTATCGGTTCTTTGAAGCATTCACGAATTTTTCGCTCAGTTTGTCGCTGGAAGATATCTCATCAAAAGCGATGTTTGGAATCCTCAGAAATATACTCCTGCAAGGACTCTTACTGGATAACCGGGTTGTGCCTATTGGTGGATGTAAGGGAGTTATAAAAGGTCTGAAAGAGGTCATATCGGCACATAATGGCAAAATAGTCACAAATGCAGATGTCCGGAAGATACTTGTACATAAAGCGAGGGCTGACGGCGTTGTAGTAAAAGTGGGTGGGGAATGCATGGAATTGACAGGGAGATATATAGTTAGCAATCTCGGACCGATAAAAACTTATGAAAAAATAGATAGAGGGGAATATTCGGGAGTTTTGTCAGAATTGAGATGGAAAAAACCGCCTGCTGGAATCACGATCTCTATTGCTGCGTCGAAGGATATGCTGGGGCACAGCGGGATAACACTTACTCCGATTGGCGAACGTGTGTGCGGGATGGTCCAGCCGACCGCGATAGATCCGTCCCTTGCACCAGAAGGTAAGCACCTATTACTCACACACCAGATACTTAAAAATCAAAATATTAAAAATGAGATAGAACTGGGTATCGCCGATCTACACAAGATATTTCCTGATTTCGATGAACAATGCGAAATTTTATGTACCCATTCATTTCACAGTGATTGGCCCGCGAATTACATAACACAAGGGGAAGATTTGCCAAATAGAACTCCAATAGAGAATCTCTTTATGGTGGGAGATGGGAACAAACCACCCGCGCATATTATGGCAGAAGGGGTTGCGCATGGAGCAAAACAGGTAGTTGATGCTATTTGTGCTTCACAACATAAATAAAACAAATTTCGGAGGATATGAATGATAAAAAAAGAATTCAAGAATCGTCTTGATGCTGAGTATCCATCTGTGGTCAATCAGTTCACCAAAAAATTACCCCTGCCACCTGCTGTTACATTGGCGCTTATTTTGTCTCTGTTATATATATTGCACATTGTAACGTGTTGGGGTTGTGGTGAATACGAACAATTAGTTTATGACTGGGCTACTCCGTTCGGAGCTTTTACAGGTTTTTATCTGCTTTCTGTATATCTTTATCTCGAGAAAAAGGTAAAGAATTATTCTATGATTGTAGGACAGCTGACAGAGTTAAAAGATGAAACGTACCAAAATATTTACGAGCGATTTATTTTCTTAGCCTTTCGAAGCCGAGGTATGGTATTATTTTGCTTGGGCATCCTCATACTTGGAAATATTGTATTGGGTGTGAGGGGGTTATGGTATGGTTCCTTCTTAGCTAATTTTTGGCTTTTAATTGAAATGAACTTAGTTCTTATAGGGGGTGCATTGGATTTATGGTTGATGATCTGTACATCGCTGATGCTACATGGAATAGGGAAACAACCAATGCGAATCAATCCGTTTCATCATGATGGGATGGGGGGATGAGGATTTTTGGAACGCTCTCGTTTTCAATTTTTATACATGATACGGTTGGTGCCACATTAGTAGCTATACTATTGTTTTTTGCGCCATGGAAAAATAGCGGAATCTTAATCTGTTATTACGGTAGTTTGGTATTGATTGTGGCATATAGCGCGGCCCTCATCTCATTCTTTATTCCCTTACTCAGTGCGCACAAAGCGCTCAAAAAGTTCAAAGAAGATAAATTATCTACTATAGATGAGTCATTAATGATATATCATGATGAAATTGCTAAAAGCCCGAGTAATGGTTCTTACCCAGGGAGTATAAAGAATAAACTTGAAGGGACTCTTTTCGTTCAAAAAAATGTCAACAAAATGAAAACTTGGCCCTTTGGATATACTACAGTTGCACAAGTCTTAGGAAGTACCACCATTCCTCTGGCATCGATGTTGACTAAGACCGGGGCGTCCGCAACAGTTCTGTTATTTCTGAAAAATTTATTCTAAATTTAATATTGAGCAAATATGATGTACGATGTGATTATCGTCGGCGGAGGTCCTGCAGGCTCGATTGCCGCAGAGAGAGCTTCCCGAGACGGACTTTCTGTGCTGGTGCTTGAGAAGGCGACACATCCAAGAAGCAAGACATGCGGCGGCGGAGTCACCCAGAAAGCGCTGGATGTCATCGGTGGGATCGATAAGGAATTAATCGAGCGTGAGACATTCGGTGCACGCATCTTTCTGCCTGATTACCGAAACTTCGCAGGGACAATTGGTGACAGGGTCGCGGTGATGACGCGACGGGAGAGTCTTGATCACTGGCTTGCCAGCAGAGCGGAGGACGCGGGTGCCGTGGTTCAGGATGGCGAGGCAGTTAAAGATGTTCTTTTCAATAAAGACTATGTGGAGGTGGTGACATCCGAAAACCAGTACCGTTCGAGGATGGTTATCGGATCTGACGGGGTGAACAGCACGATAGCGAGAAGATCAGGCATAAGAACGCGCTGGGGTGATGATATCGGTATGTGTCTGGAAGCGGAGGTCGAACTTGGAGAGGCCGTGGTCGAGGAGTGTGTCGGCGATAGATTTACTGAATTTTATTTCATCGGAGACCGGGGTTACGGATGGGTATTTCCGAAGAGGGATCACATCTCGATAGGCATCGGCAAACTTATCACACGAGCGCATGACCTGAAGGGATCGTTCAGCAGGTTTGTCAGAGACGTCTCGTTACAGAAGAATATCGATATCGAAGGCAAGATAAGTGGAATAAACAGCTATAGAATTCCTGCTGGTGGCTTTGATCGGAGAATACATAGTGACCGTGTGCTGCTAACAGGTGATGCTGCCGGTTTTGTCGATCCTTTTCTTGGCGAGGGGATATATTATGCTCTGAAAAGCGGCGAAATAGCAGCAGACGTCACGGCAGACACTGTCGAGGGGGGCGATTTCTCTGAAAGATTCTTGCAGGAATATGTGATGAGGTGTGAAAAGGAGTTTAATTATGATCTAAAATCTGCACTGAAATTTGCAAACTTTGCTTATGATCATCGAAACTTATTTTTAAAGGCGTTATGGAAGGACAAGAGGTTGTTTATGGAATATCTGAGAACCGTGAGAGGTGATATGACCTACACCGAATTCAACAGGTGGTGCACCCGCAGGTCTCCTGTGACGCTTGCAAAACTGATCGTTGGTAGGTAGGGTGGATGGGATTTGGTTGTGCGTTTTACTTAAGCGATCACGCTTCCGGCAATCCCAACATTTATAACCACAAACCCGCCAGATATACAGAAAAAGGAGCATATAAATGGTAACCAAACCCGCGAAAATGTACCGCAAGTTTAAGCGCCCGTATACACGTCGTGAATACATGGGCGGGGTACCCGGCAGTCACATCGTAAGTTATGACATGGGAAACCTCACAGAGGAGTTTCCAGTTTCCATATCCCTAATCGCAAAAGAACAGTGTCAAGTTAGGCACAACGCGCTTGAAGCTGCACGGATCACCGCAAACAGGTATCTGCTCAGGGAAGCCGGACGTACGAATTTCCATCTGAAACTGCGCGTATACCCGCATCAGGTGCTTCGGGAGAATAAGCAGGCAACTGGCGCAGGCGCTGACCGGGTGTCAAGTGGCATGCGGCATGCATTTGGAAAACTGGTCGGGACTGCCGCACGGGTGCATACGGGGCAGCGCGTCTTTACGGTATCGGTACAACCACAGCAGTTCCAGCACGCAAAAGAGTCGATGAGGCGTGCAGGATACAAACTTCCAACGCCGGTCAGCATCGTGATCGATAAGGGGCAGGAACTGGTTCAATGACCGATTATGCAGGAAACCTGGACCGGGCATTCGAACAGATGCCGGATTATCTGACGACCGATGTGCGTTTCTCAGTTCCGGGGGTAGACGTGATCATAGAGGGGAAAACCACCGTTTTAAGAAACTTTCTTGAGATCACCGATACCATCAATCGAGACCCGACCCACCTGCTGAAGTATCTACTGAGGGAACTTGGAACTGCTGGCAAATTCGACGGGACCCGTGTGATCTTTCAGGGAAAGTTCACCACCGAGACTATCCAGTCTCAGATCCAGGCTTATGTTGATGAGTTTGTGATATGCTCTGAGTGCGGACGTCCTGACACCACACTGGTGCGCAGCGACCGTGTGCTGACGTTGAAATGTGATGCATGTGGTGCGCACCGGCCGATCAGGAAACGTAAGGTTCGTGAGGTACAGGCAAAGGAGCCGATAGAAGAAGGCGGGGTGTACGATGTCAAGATCACTGGGGTCGGTCGAAAAGGTGACGGCTTTACCCAGATCGACAAATATACGATCTATGTCCCAAAGACGATCAAAGGTGAGATCGTAAGCATAAAAATCAAGAGCATCTCCGGCACACTCGCATTCGCTGAACTACTCGAACGGAAATCAGAGTGACCGATGGAGGAATAATGGGACTAAGCGAAGATGATCTCTTCTTTGAGAATCGGTGTAGGACTATGTTCGTTGTCAATGTACTCGCAGACAACGATGCGTATGCTAACTATATGAGGCCTAAAGGATTAAGTGGCATCCAGATACTGGACATCATCGATCTGTTCAAGAACGTCTTTGGGGATGTCGACGATAGGGAGCTTATACAGATAGCCGACCAGCTGGTACATGAGGGGTTACTCGTCTCAAAAGGCGGTGGAACCGTGATGAATCCGAATCCCCCTATCTCTGTGGATTCGGAAGGCATCAAGATCGAGATTGAGACGGTTGGATATGTAGATGAAGAGGTGAATCTACCGGCAACACCGTGATATTACATACCAGTAGCCATCATCATGCCACAGCGGATTTCAGTTCCCGTGTAAGTTCTTCGATGCGTTCCGGTACGTTTACGCGGTCTGCGACGATGTTCACGAACGCAGAACCGACGATTACACCATCTGCTCCCGCTTTTATGATGGCAGATGCCTGATCCGGCGTCGATATGCCAAATCCAACTGCAAGTGGTGTTGTTGTCCGGGTTGTGCCGCGCACGAGATCAATTAAGGAGAGTGTCGATGCCGCGACATCATCCCTTGCACCGGTGACGCCGATTCTTGCAACGAGATATATGAAGCCAGATCCGACATCGACGATCTTGTGCATCCTTTCCGGGTACGTGGTCGGCGCGATCAGGAAGATGAGATTAATCCCCTGCGCCTCGCACTGCGCGGCGAGGCCCTCCGACTCCTCGACCGGAAGATCAGGGACAATGATGCCGGATATCCCGCTTTCTACACAGTCGCGTACAAATCGTTCGAGCCCGCGCTTGAATATAATGTTGTAGTAAGTCATCACCACAAGCGGAACAGGAACATCAAGCGATCTGACAAGATCGAAGAATATGTCAGGATTCATTCCAGCATCAAGCGCCCGCTCGATCGATGCCTGGATCGTCGGGCCGTCCGCGATTGGGTCCGAGAACGGAAGTCCCAGTTCAATCACGTCCGCGCCGCCGCGTACCAGTGCGTACACAATCGCCGCAGTGTCGTCTGGCGTCGGGTCGCCCGCGCAGATATATGCGATGAGTGCGCCTTCGTTTCGGGTTTTCAGTTCAGTGAATTTGTCTTCGATGTTCATGGGATGATTCGTCCGTATTGCAGTCTGATGCTTTCATATAGTAACATGAAACCACATATAAGAATCGGGAGGGGGGCGCAAACCATCATAAATAGTTTGGCAGACATATAAATAATGATCGATTTGGGGGCGAGGTCGATAACTTATCAAGGCGTTTGGGATGCTGTCTAAAAATCCGAGTGTCTTCCACTGCCTTTACTCCCTGTCGTTGATCGTCCGGTCTTTGGCGCGATTGTCGGCTTTCTGATCCTGCTTGCAACATCGATGAATCGCCTTCTCCGCTCTATCTCCTTGGTATATACCATGATCGTTTTTGTGTGCTGATCAGCACTCATACACTCCAGAATGTCGGAATTATCAATGTCTGCCTTTATGGGACACTACCACAAAATCAGAGTGATTTCACTGGAGTTTTCGATTGTGCCGTTCGCCGGTCGTGCCGGTGAGTGCAATGACCAAGTAAGCCGAAGCGATGACCTCGATTGCACCACCCCTGTCCGGATCGGTCACCGCAGGCGACGAGTACTAGCAGTCTCACACCACGAGCTGTAGCAACCGCGGTGCTGCCGCTTGAGAACTGGTGCCGCAATCCCGCTTTCACCGCTTGCGCAAAGACGTGGATGCCAGGAGAGGCAGGAGAGTGCAGATGATCAGAGATAAGTATCGCTGCGTTGCAGGGTTCCGTATTCGAAACGTGAAAACCCCTATCCCTTTCATGTTTTGTTCAATCGCGGTTCACCTAAATTCCGGTTATCACATCTTGCCTGAAATCAAAGACCGTGACTCTATCATCGCCTTCATAAATATCGAGGCACGATCCGTCATCGATAACCCCGACAACCGCCGCATCAAGCCCCGCATCCTCAAAAACCCTCACGCACTCGTCCGCATCCCGCGTTGTCACTACATAGCCGATTGCAGGATATATCTTCAACCAGTGAACAAAGTCCACCCCATCGGGATGGGGTATCGCTGTTATATCGACACTTGCACCTTTGCGGCTGGTTTCAAGAAGCATCCCAAGCGTCCCGATCGTGCCGGGGTTGCTGAGGTCCTTTCCAGCCGTCACAAGACCGCGCTCCCCGAGCGTCTGCATGACCATGAACTTCTCGCGGACGCTTGCAGCAGTCTTCATCGTTGTACTATCCCACGAATAGATCGAATTCTTCCCGACCCTTCCTTCGAGATCATAAGCTAGAACGATTGCATCCCCTGCCTCTGCTGTGTCGCTCCTGATGACCGCGTCCCTCTTTGCGATGCCGACGATGGCAACCGAGCTTGAGGTGTAGGGCGTGTCCGGATGCAGATGCCCGCCGACCATCGGGACGCCGAACTTGGCGACCCCGTCCCTGATCCCGCGGACCAGTTCGGCTAACGTCTCTTCGTCGTCGGTTGCGAGTACATTGACCATGCCTATCGGGCGCCCGCCCATCGCGGAGATGTCGTTTACGTTCACGAGGACTGCGCCGTATCCTGCCCACCACGGATCCCCAAGCATCGCACTCCATATCCCGTCCGCTGCAAATAGCAGCACATCATCTCCGCCGATGTCGATTATTGCAGCATCATCGCCGATGTCCGCGATGCAGTCCGTATACTCGGATCGCACAGTCCCAAGGATCTCTGCGATGTCCGCGATCGACTTTTTCCGTGTCACTCCTTCGAAGTTCCTGATCTCTGACGCGATTGCCTCAAGGTTCATTATGATCTGGCTTGCGGTATGGCATATTAAAGGTGTGGGCAGTATCCGGTTTGCACGATCGACACATTTAAATGATATTGCGGCGGAAAGGTTCTTTGCCTTTGCGATCGTTGTGCGGGGGTAGCCAAGCGGTCAACGGCGACAGACTCAAGATCTGTTCTCGAAGGAGTTCACGGGTTCGAATCCCTTCCCCCGCATTCATGGGTTTGTGTAATGCGAGTTCTCGATTTGGATTTGAATGGGAACTAACGCGGGGAATCGTGGCGTGGATGCCACTCAAAAAGAGTTATCAGCAGCGGAGGCGTGTGAACCATACCTCGCCTTCTTTCTTTTTCGCGTACCCCATCTAACAAATCATCTACACCACAACCGACTCTCCTGTCATCCCTGCTGGTTTAGGCACGCCAAGCATCTCAAGTATCGTAGGCGCGATATCTGCGAGTTTCCCGTCCCTGACACCGACCGCCTGATCCGTGACCAGTATCAGCGGCACAGGATTCGTGGTATGTGCAGTATACGGCGTACCATCCTCCATAACCAGCTTCTCGGCATTGCCGTGATCTGCCGTGATGATCGCAGACCCGTCAACCTCCAGAACTGCATCAATGACCCTGCCAACGCAGGTATCGACCGTTTCCACCGCTTGCACGGCAGCATCGAAGATACCGGTATGCCCGACCATGTCGCAGTTTGCATAGTTAAGAATGATCACATCGTACGACCCGATCCTCTCGATCACAGCATCGGTGACCTCATAAGCACTCATCTCTGGCTTCAAGTCGTACGTTGCCACCTTCGGAGATGGTATCAGGCAGCGATCCTCACCCGGATTCGGAGTCTCGACGCCGCCATTAAAGAAGAACGTGACATGCGCATACTTTTCAGTCTCTGCGATCCGCAGTTGCGTAAGACCCATCTTTGATAAGACCTCACCAAGTGTATTCTTGATCTCTTCCGGCGCAAACGCAACCGGTGCATCGATGGTTGCGTCATACTCGGTCATGCACACGAAGCAGAGGTTACTTAACTTGCTGCGCTTGAAATGGCTGAAATCGTCATCCACGAACGCACGGGTGATCTGGCGGGCGCGATCCGGTCTGAAGTTAAAGAAGATGACTGAATCAGTATCAGCGATCGGGATGTGGTCCTTCATGACTGTTGGCAGCACGAACTCATCGGTCTCGCCCCGTGCGTACGCTTCTGCCGCGGCATCAGACGCACTCTCTGCCGGTATGCCCTCGCCTGAAACAAGGGCACGATACGCTTTCTCTATCCTATCCCAGCGGTTGTCACGGTCCATCGCATAGTATCTGCCCATCACGGTGCCCACGCGGAATCCGCTGACCGTGCCATCGATCAGGTCATCGACCGCGCCGATATATTCAAGAGCGCTCTTCGGCGGAACATCCCTGCCGTCGAGAAACACATGTACCTGCGTGCGCACTCTCGCTGCCGACGCCATCTCCAGAAGAGCGCGGAGGTGCGTGATGTGGCTATGCACGCCACCGTCCGAGAGAAGCCCCATCAGGTGCAGGCAGGAACTGTGCGTCTTTGCGTGTTCGATTGCATGTCGTAGAACCGGATTTTCAAAGAACGTTTCATCAGCTATTGCCCGGTTTATGCGGGTCAAATCCTGATACACTATCCTTCCGGCACCAATATTCAGGTGTCCGACCTCGGAGTTACCCATCTGCCCATCAGGAAGCCCGACCGCCTCGCCTGACGCCTGCAGGCTGCATGTTGGGTATTCTTTGCGCAGGCGATCGAGATTGAGCGTCTTTGCGTACGTGATTGCGTTACCGCGGCTTGGCTCGGCAATCCCGAACCCGTCGAGGATTATTAAGATTATGCATTTCATTTCCGTTCCCCATATCTCTTTGTCGCAACATATATCCCTGAAAGCGCGATCATGATAGCACCCACGATCGAGAGTATGAGATCCTGGATACTATAACCCTGCTGATATTCTGTGGTTGTGAGGATGTATGCACTTGCAGCCCATAGAAGGAGTCCGGCGGAAGCAACAAAGAACGGGAATGCCCACGCCTTCCCGATGGCTCTTTCTTCGAGGCGCAGATCAACGATCTTGCCGGAACCCAAGAACAATCCGGCAGACACATACCACCAGACCGACGCCTGCACAAAGATCATCGATAATAGGACATATCCCGGAAAAATTTCACCGGTCATTCCGTCCCAGCAGGCATTTGCCCCCTGCACAGTTGCGATGAGCCCAAGTATGATCGCTGCGATATATGTTATAAAACTGATCCTGCCCCGATACAGGGAGTCGGTTGCGGTTTCACGGTACCGGTCTATGGATGATCCGACTCCAAAACCATTATATAGGAGATAAGTCCCGACAACCCCGAGAATGCCTGCAACCGCTAATCCTGGTTGTTCTGCTACAACCGACACTGCATAAACGATGAAAGCAAGCCCGATCGGAATGAATATCGTGCCTCTGATCTTCGGATCACTGAGAACCTCTTTAATGAGGTAATATGTGCTCTCTATACTCTCGCTCTGCTTGACCCGGATCCGCTTGACCGAATTTATCTTTATCCTCGACTCTATGATCGGCAGCACAGACTCGTCCTCGGCTCCGTCTGATATGAAGATCACGTTCCAAAACTCACCTCCGTCAAGGAGATCGTCTATCTGCAAAGCGATCTTGTTATCTGATACTACTCCAACATCACGATCTCCTGCTATGCAGACGATCTCAACGTCTGTGCCAGCTGCGCTCAGTCGGTCATACTCCTGCACCCCGCCAAAGATCGTATTGATATCCGAATCCTCAGGATCCGCCACCGCAAGTTTCGTTGCTGCCTCTATGTTTGCGCTTCTGCCGATAACCGGACTTGCGATGCCGGCTTTCCGTCCAATATCATCATCCCGATCCAGGCATAATACAAGAGTTCTCATAAATCATAGCAGGTCAGACCGCTGAAGCAACATCAGATCCTCGGTACTGATCTTCTCCCCCCGTCTGAACAGACTGTATATCGACTCTGCCTCTTTTTTAACCTTCATTCGTTCCACTTTCCTCTTATCCTCTCTGCCTCTTCTTGTGATGCTGGCAATCATCTTCTCCAGTTCCCTGATTTCCTTCTGGGTCTTGATGAACTTGTGATGATGGCGGTCTGCTTCGTCCTGAATTTTTACGAATTTTCTATGGATGCGATCTGATTTGACTCTGATGCCCTCACCTTCCCTAAACACCTTAATCATCTTATCATGGCATTCTTGTGCCAGATCTGCAAATTCCGTAACCTCATCATGATATCGAGACGCCTCTTCACGCAGGCCCTCCAGCTCCTCAAGCGCTGACTTGAGTTCTGCATTTCTCTCGATCTCTGTCATCTTCATCTTGTATTCGCTGACCAGTGCGGCGATCGCGCCGACAAGTTCTTTCTCCTTTTCTGACGATAAAACGTTGGTCTGCTGCTTAAATTCGAGGCTTTCAATCTCTTGTTTGAGTTCGCTTACGGATGCACCGGTGAGATTTGCGTCTTTCTTGATTTCTTCGATCTTTGCATTGATAGCATTGATCTTCTTGTTACATTCGTCTCTCTTCACCTTGTGCTCGCTTACTTTTTTGTTGTACTCGTCGCGTTCATGTTTGAACTGCTGCGCCTCGTCCGTTAGCATCCGTGATGTCCGGTTCAACTTATTGCGTTCTGCAGACCATTTGCTTGCCTCGGTATTCAATTCGTTGCGTTTGTCCTTGTGTTCTTCAAGTTCTTTCACAAGTATCGCTTTTTTATCCTGTAATTCCTTCAACATTTGCTTGGTATCCTCCTTTTTCAGCTTACTGCTGATACTGTGCCTCTCCGTTTTCGGATCTTGCTCATTTCTCTATCTCTTCGATGATCGGGATGATCGCCCTCATGTCTTTTTGATCGACCACTGCATCTGCGTACTCTTTCAGGACCGGCTTTGCATTGAATGCGATCGAGTACCCTGCATTTGCAAACAGGTAAATATCATTCGCACCATCGCCGATTGTAATACACTCCGATGTGTCGATTCCACACCGGTGAGCAAGATCTTTGAGTACATGTGCCTTCGAGTCAGCCTCTGTCAGATTGCCGACCACTTTTCCGGTGAGTTTTTCACCGTTCGTAGCCAGATCGTTTGCGACCACATGATCTATGCCAAGCATCTCTCCGATACGTCTCGCAGAGAGCATAAAACCGCATGTGACCATAGCAGTCTGGTATCCCATGCGTTTGGCAGCATCTACCAGTTCTCTTGCTCCGGGCATCAGCGGTAGACTCTCGCAAGCGTGCCTGGCACGCTCGATGCTAAGCCCTTTCAGCAGACCGGCACGCTCGCGGAGAGCCGCCCCATAGTCGAGTTCTCCGTTCATAGCTCGCTCTGTGATCTCAATAACACGATCACCAACGCCAGCCGCCGCAGCAAGTTCATCAATAGTCTCAGCGTCGATCAGCGTACTGTCCATATCAAAAACGATCATCTTCATCGAATGATCATGATATTGGGTGTACTGATACTTAAATGATGGCGTTCCTCCCTATCCCGTATGTTTATATGGGTCGAATGCATAAGGTTGATATTGATGAACGGTTGCAGAATTCTGGCGATAACGGTTCTTTTGACGCTAATCTTTTCGATGACTGCTGCTGCTACGGAGATCACAAACGTCACCATAGGGACCGATGAATATATAGTATTGAACAATGACATCTACATCGAGCTGCTCGATGTTAGTGGGGACATGGGCTGGTCTGCAAAAGTCTGGTTTTACGGTTATCTTGACCCCGTTGGTATAAAAAGGACGCTGTACGTGGGGGATATTCCCACCGGATACACAAGTGTTACCGGTCTGACAATAGATGTTACGCTCGATTCAATATTCTCCAATGGCTCCTCGTTTGTGATAGAAAGCCCGATAAAGCTATACGTCACCGGACGAGGTGCCGGTGGAGGTGAAGAAGACCTGGACATCGATGACGACGGCGTGCCTGATATATGGGATCTGGACAACAGCACCCCTGCCGGCTACTGGACCGATTCAGACGGACGTGGACGGATGTGGGGTGACATGAACGGGGATGCTAAACTCACATCGGCAGATGTTCTCATGCTCCTGCAGGCTGTGGTTGGGAAGATCGAGATAGGATGAGATGGGTGACCTATGGCGTGAGCCTTTCTGAGTATGCAGTTAGTGATATATTGATTTAGAGACAGCCGACTATCACGGGAGATACCAGAGAGCCGGCACGTTCCACACCCTCCATCCATCTCGCAGCAGTGAATCAGGCAGAGTTAGAGTTTTTCCTGATAGATGCGTGAGTACGCGCCAGATATGGCAGCGATCACAGCAACGCCGAACGCATACGTAAATTTCGCACAGATCGGGATTACGATTCCCATATTCTCCATATCCGCGCTCAAGGACTTTGTCCAGACGAGATAAGGAAATGGAATATCTATCTTGACCGGAAGGACTGATGATGTCTGGTTCAGCAGCAAGACGAAGATTACCAATGCCACAACAAAGATTAGAACAAGCCAGAGAAGTTTTCTCGATGCGAAGTTGATGAACACCCTTGCGAGATCCTCGTTTCGGTTCATTGCAGGAAGTATTGACCCTGTTATCAGGAGTATGCCGAGGTACATGACCCCGAGCTTGAGACCAAGGCAGAACCACTCTAAAAGCGGTGAAGCTATATAGTTCCCAAAGATGATGGTCTTCGTCTCGAAAGGGGAGGTGGTAACGACAATTGCATCGGTGCCAAGCGTCAGAGACCACCATGCTCCAAGAAACGGCAGTATCAGCGTGAGCACACCTGCAATGGCGCCTGGGATATTCACCCGGTTCATGTCCCGGGGCGGAGTTGTTTCAGTCATCAGGAGACGCCTCCGACACCACGAGGTTGTCTTATGCTGAGTTCTATTCCTGAGATATCAAGCACCATCTCTATGTTACGGACTGCCGGGTTCTTCTGGGCATGAGGGTCCGGGATCGTCCCGGCATCTGGCGTTGTGCCTTCCAGATTCAAACTCACCGAGCCCTTTGCAGGGATGGTTACCGGCTCTGAAAGCGATACCATGCCGATGCCATCGCCGACCGGGATGTCTGCTGAGAGTTCTTTCACCGTTATCGGCAGATTAAGTGGTGATTGTACATCAAGTTTGACTGTGACGCGGTCCCCGGAGATGTCAACGTCATCAAACTTGAAAAATTCCGATCCCTCTCCCGGTGCTCCGGAACCGAATTCCGTGAACGATTTTGCAGCCTCTGCCGGGTCTTTTGCAAAGAGCGTTGCCTGTGCATCCCACCCATTGGTTGCAAAGGCAGCCAGAATGCATCCGATAAGTAAAACCGCAGGAACTATCGGAACCGCGGATCTGATGGTCTTCTCGTCCATAAGCATTCATAACCTCTTGTATTATTAATACTTTCCATATCTCGCCAGAGACTTTTAATTTGTTCTGGTCGGTTGAAAACATGATGCCAACCCGGCAAATACAAATATGATTGGATGGGTGTAATCAGTGAAACCGGTGTTAATCCGTGGCTAAAATAGTATCAACTACAGGTTAACGAATATGGACACAGATTATCAGTGTAGACGGCTTTTCAGATCGATAACACACTATTGTAGCAGTTGTGGTTGCGTAAGACAATCCGGCGTTCCCAGAAAATAATAAAAAGACTCATGCACAGCTACGTGATCTCATCAAACACGAGATCATCCCACTTCCGCGCCCCGATAACGACCTCAAATTCAACCGGCGTCAGCACCGGCACAGGAAATACAGCAGCATTATCGATTGCAATCCGCGGGCATGCCGTGTTTACAAACGCGTCCACTCGAAACGAAGCCAGCGCTTCCGGCGTTATCATCTCGGCGAACAGGATGTGCGCGTCCAGACCATACTCGACTGCCTTACAGCGCAACTCAAACGCGAGATCCTTTCTGCACTGCCCTATCTTGGTGGATACGAGAATCCCGAACGACTGCGCACCGAGCGACCGCTCGATTGCAGCGCAGCGCTTACGAAGCACCTTGTCGACATCCGGCTTCCTGATCTCATCCATCTCCGGATCCGCAATCCAGACCGGCTTTTTGGTCGCAAGCGAGACCCCGAGCGCATGAAAATCACCTGTGCCGATATACAGGTACTCAAGCGCATCAGGAACCGCAGAGAAGTTACACCCGAGCACGAGTCCGGGATGTGCGATGCGCGCATCGCCGCTACTGATGACGCCCCGGATGCCGTGATCCGCAAAGTACTGCTTCACGTATGGAAGTTTGTGCACGAACTGAGCTGTTGAGATGAGCCCGACACGATCCCCGACCACATCAATCGCTTTTGTTAGCAATGGAAGAAGATCGATCCTGGATTCTGTCTCGACAAAGATTACGTTCTCTGCCTGTATGTTTGGTATCTCTGCATGTCCGAACTGGAACATGATGTCCACAGACTTGCGAAGTGGTGTATCGATGTCGCATGCGCCGAAGCAGGAGTTTGCAGAGATTATAATCTTTGAACCTGTACGCTCTTCAATTTCCTCTGACACCTTGATCGCTTTTTGCTTGAAACCGTCTGGAAACTGGAGCCCAACGGTTTTAGCGCGTCTTCTTTTGATTGTATCGATGATCTGTTCCAGACCGAAGTCGTACACATCATCTATCATACTCGCTTTGGTAGGAAGTACTTCTTGATCAGCGCATCGCATTGTGAACAGGTGATCATGAGCCAGTCGCCGACCATCTGCTGGTTGAAATGCTCAAAGATCGATGCCCCGCAGTTCGGGCATGAATAATATTCTTTGAAGTAATAATTATAAAATGTCGGATTATTTTGCAGCCACTCGAGAACCGCCAACATGCGCTCGAGATACCGCTGCTCTGGTCCGGTTTCGTATTCCATCGCGGTCTCAAGCCGCTCTTTCACATCCCTGAAATACCTCTTTGACTTCTCCCGGATTCTCTTATAATCCGTCGCATAATTAATAGTGTCTTTTAAATATTTTGAATACATCTCGACGCTTGCGCCAGCCTCTCTGCGTGTGATCGTCTTCAGGAAATACTCGCTCATCAAGTCCTCCATCAGATCAAAGCACTCTGTGCAGATATCGTAGCTCTCATAATGCGTCGAATCCAGTTCACCATGGCAGATGATGCACGCCTTTCGTTCCATGAGAGATAGGTGAACTTATACGAATTTAAAGGTATGTCCGGTTATGGGGTGTTTGTGGTGTGTGGCGCAGGTTTCATGAAACTGATGGAGTGAGGGGGTTATGAGCCCGGACACGTAAACGATGGTGTGAACGGGCTCTGCAAAGCCGCCTGCCCCTTGTCAATCCGTGGGTGCGGGTTTCACGGCGCCAGCCGGATGATACGGAGTCATCGCCGCCGCGCCAGATATGCAACAGCTGCAAGTCCGGCAGTTGCGAAGAGTGCGTCAAAGCCAGGGGTCTTCTTCTTTGTCGCAGTCTCTCCTGCTGCGGTTGGAACTTCGCCGGGTGTTTCGCACTTCACAGGGACTGAAGTTGCTTCAGGTGTCGGTGCGACAACCGGCGCATCCGCATCGCCCGACGCACTGGTCGCGTCCTCCTCCGCTCCTTCGTATGCTTCGGTGGTTGCTTCGCTGATCTTATCGGTCACTGGCACCTCCACAAATAACGATGTGTATGGAGTTACGAACCCGAACTCCAGTGATAGGTCAGTAATCTCGGAAACAATAGGATCAGTCTCGCCTTCGACGACCATCCGGTCCATCAGTTCCCGTATCTTCGTGTGCGCCCAGAGTTTTGGAACAAAGCTGTTATCGGACCCGGGAACGGCTGGAAATGTCTTGTCAAAGCTGCGGCTGCCTGTACGTGTGATCGCGTCGATGCTTGAGTCGATATTTCCTGCGCCTGCCGGATACCTGGCGAGTACGATGGCGTCAGAGCCTGCAAAGAGCGTGTCATAGCCGGTGTTCACGATATCGGATGCACGACGATATGAGAAGTCCATGTCGGTTATCACAGGTGTTGATATCGTCTTGTAGAATGAGTTCATCCCGGATTCAGCGTTCTTTCCAGGGTAGAACTGTTCTGCCACCCCGCAGTTTTCGAGAGAGAGAGCTCTTAAGAAGTCATAGTTCGCCTCATCATCGATCCCAAACGCAATGGTGAATATGGACGCTTCCGCCACGTTTGCAGCTTTTACATTATCTCTGATCACATAAGGAGATGTTATGCCATCGGTGGGCTCTCCATCGGTGAGGAATACGACGATCGGGACCCTCCCCGAATCCGGTTCAAACATGCCAAGTGCAGTCAGCAATGCCTCATCGATGTTTGTGCCACCGCCCGCACCGAGTGCGTTCACAAAGTTCGCCGCGTCTGCCTTTGTCTGTGTGTTTGCTTCCATGAGTGTGTCCCGAAACACCATGACATCACTATCAAAGAAGACCACGTTGAAGTAGTCATCGGGCGGGAGGTCTGCAATGATGCCTGCAAAGACCCTCTGCACCTGCGCAATCTTATCGCCACTCATCGAGCCTGACTTGTCGATCACGAAGATGATCTCCTTGTCAAGAGCCGCGGTCCCGAGGTCTTCAACCGATGGCGAGAAGATGTGCATCAGGTAGCCCTGCCCACCGGTTTCGTAGAAGAGCATCTCGCCGCTTAACGATGTGTTGTCGGTTGTGAAGACGATTTTAAGATCCCTGTCAGGAAGTGCTTTTGCACTGTATGTGACCCGTGCTTCTGTAGATGAGGTGTACTCTGTGCCTGCACCCTCAAATCCGGGGGTTTCCAGAGTGAGAATCCGGTTCACTGATGCGACTGTGATGTTTACGGACAAATCAGGAACAATGTGCGCCACATCGGTCTCTCGCAACGACAGTGCGTACTCGTACTCACCAAGCGTCTTTTTAACAGGCTGCTCGTAAGTCAGACGAACGATGATGCTCTGGTGGGGCTCAAAACTTAAGGAATAAGAGAATATGTTCTCTTCCTTCGTCTTTAAGACTCCAGCCGTTCTTCCTTCCGAGACTGCCGCCTCAAACCGCTCATCTGCCTCTTCCTTAGGGAGCACGTCTGCTTCGTACTCGACGCCGTCGATAAAGAGGCTGAAGCCCGATATGAATGCGGAATCAGGGATCAAGAACCTGAACTCGTCGTCTGTTGCGGTATTGTGCGGGTTTGTGAGCTTCTCTTCAATGCTTGTTATAGTGTAGCCGTTGTTCACATCCGCGGTGATGTGCAGGTAGTCGATTGTGGCGGGTGATGCGACGTGAGATACAGTTGGTTCGGCGCTTGAGGGTTCGCGAAGCCAGATATCGGTGAGACGAACAATGTAGATATCACCTCTTTTGATTATCTCAACCTTTGTTTTGATAACAGGGTTATCACCGGTATCATGATACGCGTAGACGCGGTCGGTCTCACTCAGTAGTACCTCCGAATCGACTTCCTTACCATATCTTGACAGACTCAACCAGATATTCCCCTGCTCCGCATCCATCTCTATCACAGTAAGCACATAGCCGTCGTATCCAAGGTCATACGATTCTCCTCGTGCCAGTTCCACTACCAATGGCGGGGGTGCAGCGGATGCACCCGGTATCTGGGCGCATCCCGCAAGTATCATAAGTGCGATCAGGCAGACGTGCGCCCACCCGATTCCTCCAAACGTTTTCGATGTCACTGTTTTCAGTATCTTAATTCCAGATTGCATTTATATCTCCTCCAATGTATTGTATCGGGTCTTACCCGTTTTTCTTTCGTAACAGAACCGCGGCAATCAACATCCCGATCGTCGCAAACACCACACCAAAGCCAGGGGTCTGCGTCTTTGCCGAATTTGGTGTACTTGCACGTTCACCTGCAACACCCACCACCTCCACAGGTGTCTCTACCACCACAGGAGTTGCTACCACATACTCCTGTTCCTCAACCGCCTCTACAGGTATAATATATGGTTTGTTTTTCCCAAAAAGCGGTTGGGATGTGGGCACGATAATAATATCTGTGTCAGACCCCCTGAATATCTTAGGGGTGGAATCAGAATGGGTGTGCGATCTGTCAGTATCATCGTCAGCCCCGGTAGCAGTTGCCTCTGCCGGCATCTCTGCCGATAGCTCAGTCTCACCGATCGTTGTTGGCATCTCCACAAACAGCGATGTGTATGGAGTTACGAACCCAAACTCAAGAGAGAGTTCTGTAACCTCAGATACAAGCGAGTTCGTCTCGCCTTCGATTAGCATCCGATCCATCAGACGTCTGATCTTTGTGTATGCCCAGAGTTTCGGGATGAAAGCATTTTCAGAACCGGAAACAACGGAAAACGTCTCATCAAACTCCCTCTTGCCAGTGCGAGTGACTGCATCGATACTGGAATCGATACTTCCCGTGCCAGCAGGGTACCTGGCAAGCGTGGTGGCGTCAGAGCCTGCAAAGAGCGTGCCATAGCCTGTGTTCACGATATCGGATGCATCGACATCAGAGTAGCTGAAGCCCATATCGGTTATCACCGGCGTTGCTATCGTCTCGTAGAACGTGTTGATCGCAGTCTCCGCATTCGTACTCGGGTAGAATCTCTCTGCTGTGCCGCAGTTCGCAAGGGAGAGCGCTCTTAAGAAATCGTAGTTCTCTTCGTCCTCGATACCGAACGCGATCGTGAATACGGATACTTCTACCTCATTTGCGGCTTTTACATTCTCTCTGATCACATACGGCGATGTTACACCAGCGGTGGGCTCGCCATCAGTCAGGAAGACGATGATAGGCACCCGCCCGGTATCCGGTTCGAACATGCCAAGCGCAGTCAGCAGGGCATCATTGATGTTTGTGCCACCTCCGCTTTCAAGCGCGTCCACAAAGTTTGCTGCCTCTGCCTTTGTCTGTGCGTTTGCCTCCATGAGCGTGTCTCGAAACAGCATAACATCATTGTCGAAGAAGATCACGTTGAAGTAGTCATCAGGCGGGAGGTCCGCGATGATGCCGGTGAACACATTCTTCACCTGTGCGATCTTATCGCCGCTCATTGAGCCGGACCTGTCGATCACGAAGATGATCTCCTTACTGAGATTCGTGGTCCCGAGGTCTGCAACTGATGGCGAGAAGACGTGCATCAGGTACCCCTGCCCGCCATGCCCATCGGTTTCGTAGAAGAGCATCTCACCATTAATCGATGTGCTGTCGGTTATAAAGACGATTGTAAGATCCCGGTCAGGAAGCGCCTTTGCACCATAAGTGACCCGTGCTTTCGTCGAAGAGATGTATTTCACGTCCCCGCCATCAAATCCAGGAGTTTTAACATCTATGATCCGGTTTACTGATGTTACAGTTATGTTTACGTACAGTTCGGGCACGTTATGTACTGCATCGATATCTCGCAGCGATAGCACATACTCATACTCTCCAAGCATCTTTTTTACGGGCTGCTCATAAGTCAGACGGACGATGATGCTCTGATGAGGTGCAAAACTGAGGGAATGTGCGAATATATTCGCTTTCTTCGTCTTTAAGATGCCCGCGGTCCTTCCTTCAGAGACTGCTGCCTCAAACCGCTCATCTGCCTCTTTCTTAGGGAGTACGTCTGCTTCGTACTCGACTCCATCGATTACCAGGCAAAAACCCGATATGAAAGCACCATCAGGGATCAGGAACTTAAACTCGTCGTCTGTTGCAGTATCGTGCGAGTTGGTGAGCTTCTCTTCCACGCTTGTGACTGCATAGCCGTTCTTCACATCCGCAGTGATATGCAGGTAGTCGATGACCGCATGTGAGGGACTACTATCATGCCGAATCGATTCGGCGTCCGGTGACCCGTCCGAATACAGGCGGAAATCCGCAAGTCTGACAGCATCGACGTCATCCCCTCCAATTATCGTGACTTTCGTTTCGAAGATCGTATATGTGGCACCATCGACATCCACATTACAGCGGTAGGTATCCCCTTCACTCACTGGCACCTTATTGACTATCGCGCCACCTTTCGACATAACCAGCCAGATTTTTTGCGAATCCATCTCCTCCATCCGCATCACGGTAAGCACGTAACCCCCGTACCCCAGGTCCCGTGATTCACCCACATCCAATATCTCATCGCCACCCTCACCGCTTTCCATCAGAAGATCCCCGGCAGCTGCGTCTGATATCCGGGCGCATCCGCAAAACATTGTCAGTGCAATCAAAGAGATGCATATCCATCCGAACACTTTCGATCCCGTTGTTTCCGATAACTGAATTCCAAACTTCATTTATATCACCTCACCTGTATTATATTCAATCTTGTCCATTTTTCTTCCTTGACAGAACCGCTGCAATCAACACCCCGATCAGCGCGAATACCACACCAAATCCGGGCAACCCAAATAGCCCACCATGGTTCTCGTATGTGGATATTTCTTTCGGTGTTTTCGATGGTCCTGGTCCTGTGCCGGCAGACCGCACCCGGATCGGCAGCTCGAGCGTATAATCCTCAGCAGTCGCCATATCATCTCCGAAGTAGTAGATCACTCTTCCTTCCACTGTGAAGTTGCCGACCTGGTTTGCAACGATCGCAACCTCGATATCCCTGCCAACACCCGGTTTAACCTCGTAATCCGATGTGAACTGCCCGGCTCCTGACATAGCAAACCCGGAAGAGGCAACGCTCATGCCGGACGGTGGGATGATGATCACCTGGACATGCATCACCGGCTTTGTTATCAGGTTCACAGCCGAGAGCTTGAGCAGGATGTTGTCTCCGATCACGACATCGGTCCGCTCACCGTGAAGCTTCACGCTTGCGTTCCGTGGCGCTGTGGGCAAAAGTCCTGCCGATGCGATGACTGTGAGCGTCGCACTATCCGATCTCGCGGTGTGGTGCTCTCCGCGATCGTCAGAATATAAGACCTCTACCGGATCCAGGTTAAACGTTCCGCTCGTGGGTGGCTTTATGACATACTGAAGCGTCCGCGACTCATCTAACTTGAGCAGCGGATACTCGGCATGTACCGAACCTCCCATCAACTTAAAACCCGTTGGAACAGAATCCGTAACCACGATATCCCTGATCTCACCAGTCCCGGTTGCTCCTGCGTTTCGCACAGTCACAGTCACCGTCGTCGTATCCCCTTCTTCGATCGTATGCGGCAAGGGTACTTTTGTTACAGAGAGCGCGGTTGCGGGGTATATCTCAACCCGAAGCGATCCCGCGTTGTCGTCGTACCCGCCACGCTCGCCTGTCGTGAGGCAGTCAAAGATGCTGAACCGGATCTTCTCCCCTTCGCCAGTGCGGTAGTATGTGTACGTGTGATTCTCAACATCGCTTACTGCTGCGCTTACCCGCTCACCGTTGAACTCAATCGAGTTAAACGGTTCGGTGTATGCATCTCCCCTGCCCATGCGAAACTGCGCATCTGCGAAGCCCCAACCCACATCTCTCCTGAACTGGAATACTCCAGAGACCACGATTCTGTATTCACGGTCTTTTTCAAGGATTGTGGATGACTCGACCGATTTGCCAGTGTCCTTTTGTCCGAGCGCATAGACCTGGACCGTGTCGAGTGGGGAATCTGTGGATGCGGATACTTGTGTCACTAATACGATCAGCAGCAGTATGATACTGCTGAGAGCTACTTCATGTATTCGATATTTTCTATACATTTTTCATAACCTCTCTTATTGCAAGCAGATTCAGTCTCGACTGTGCTCTCAGCTCCTTATTCACAAAATCCGCAAAAATAATGTTTTTTCCGACAAGAAACTTGATTTCATCGCTTATATATTTGTATCCAACCTTCTCCTTCCCGATAAATTCTGAAAGCGTCCTCATCACAGCGTCAAACATCTCCGTATATCTCGCTTCCAGCGAATACACGATCTCTTCTATCTGCCCCTTTCTTATCTTGAGCATCTCTTCAACCTTCCCTTTTCGGTCCCCCTCCATATTCACGAGCTCAACCAGAGATATCGGCTTGCCGCCGCAATATTTCCATGCAACCGCCATCTCATCATCGCTAAATTCATATTCCTCCAGAAATGCGGTTGTCGTTTCCTCGTCGAACTCATCCACCAGGAGATACGTGCACCGATCTTCCAACATGGCCTCACTATAAATCTGCTCTATGAACAGCGAATCGGAAGTCATCACAAATACATGCGCCAGGTGTTTCTCCTTTGTCAGATCTATGAAAAAGTTGAAGAGTTCGTAAATGAGAAAACCATTCACTTTAACATCCCCAATCTTCTGCAACTCATCCAGAATCAACACTGGTTGCTTACCTGTTGCCTTCACCTCTTCAAAGAGTTTGATTATATATGCGAATGCGTTCTTCGGCTTATTGTCCTTGAAAACGTAATCCAGAAACTCCTTGTTGATCGGTATTCCAGCAACCTTTGTGACAGATGAAACCAGCTCCGCAAGCGTCTCCTTCCTCTTCCTTTTGACCCCCTCAGTCTCCATCTCCATCTCAAAGAGCGACTTGATAAACTCATCATAACTCGATAAGAATTTAGTTCTGAGATTTATGTAGAACGGGGTATAAGCCTCTGGCAGTTCTTCGATCAGGTGGCTGATGAGCGTGGTTTTTCCGGAGTTTATCGGTCCGTAAATGAAGGTGATCAAAGACGGCTCTGCATGTAGTATCGACCGTATTTCTTTTATCTTCTTCTCACGATTGTGAAACTGGATTCGTTTCATCTTCTCATCCCCCACAGATATACTGCCAGCAGTCCGATAACCGCAACCACCGCACCGAATCCGTGTAGTTCGCTCTCGGGACCATCTGACTCTCTGGATTCGAACGTCGTGGCATTGGGAGCGGGCTCCACAATCAGCGTGAGTGCCTCGTACCGCGTCGGAGACTTTGGGCTGCCCTTGAACTGGTAATACACTTCGCTTGCAATTTCATACGTTCCTGTCTGATCACCTGTGAGGCTAACCTCGATTGACCGCATATTGTCGCCGGATTCAATCACCTGTGTACATGTGTAGATTCCGGACCCGGATTTCGCGAATGAACTGCCGGTAACCGAGACTCCGGATGGTGGTTTTAAGATTAGTTGAACGGTCATGGATGGGTTTCCGATTGGGTTTACTGCTGATAAGGTAAATATAGCATCATCGCCTTTATTGATCGCGGTTCGCGTGGTTCCGAAATAAACACTTGGTCCGGTTCGCGCAACTGATATCAGGAGTTCTTCGGAACATGAGTTTGATTTTGAATCGGTTGCAACGACTCTGATTACGTGTTCACCCACCGGGAGGGAATTTGTTGTTACCGTATACATCCCGGCTCCATTTCGGGATTCGAGCATCAATCCATCGAGCAGTATTTTTATCGAAGTGATTCCGCTGGGATCGTTTGCGCCGTATGTTATTGTTACTTTTTCACCTTCTTCGAGGAAATCGTTGTCGTTGTATTCAATGATGCTCGGAGTGAGGATGGATATTGCAGGCGGGACTGCATCGTCGGGGGTTGGGATGGGTGTTGGTGCGGCTGTGAATGCCGGAGGTGATGTGGGGATTGTTGATGCAATGGGTTCGGGAATGGTGAGGGTGGCAGTTGGTTCGGGAGGGATGTATTTGCGGACGCGAGTCCAATCAATGTAGTGTGTTTCGCCGCCCCAGGAGTATAACTGCAAGTATAATGGAATGTCAGGTACGTTTTTCAGATTCATTGATTCAGGGACATAATTCTGAAAACTCTCAGTTTTTGTGCTATATCTCGCCATTCCAAGAACTTCAAAGGATGTTGGGAATTTTTTTGTCTTTGTTATAGCACCAAATACACCATCATCGACATTTGTCAGTTGCATTTCATTTTTATCCGTCCAGATTCCGAACTCAAATCGATCGCTTCCGTCTATAGCAGTATAGTCGTCTGTTGAACGTAGAAAAGATCTTGGCTCACCGCCAGTATTGCTTACTTTCGAAAACGATTCAAATATATAATTATACCCAAAAGCTTTGATCTTCTCAGAAAGTACGCATTCACCATCCAGACTCAAAACACCATTTGAGATAGACGGCGTCCCATAATTTACGCGCCATTTTGTTTCATCTACGTACTCGCCTTCGAAATCATCAAAAAACTCGAACACCGCCTCGCCATCACTCACACTCACTGCACCCGGATTCCCATACCACATCGTAATCTCAGCCTCGCCATTCGCAGGAATCAGAGGCACCTTCACCCACATCTTAGCACGCTTTGACCCCGCATCGAATTCCTCGATCCAGTAACTCAATTCACGCCCGTCCGCATCCGTGAATCTGATATCAGCGCCATCCGACCGTGCATCTCCCGGAAAGTCGCTGCCAGCGAGTTCCACCAGCACCTGATAATCGCGGAGCGTCTCACCAGAGTTCTCCTGAATTGCAATCTCTTGCTGGTACGGAAAGCCCGCAAGTCCCGCAGACGCCGATGCCGGCAGTGCCGCAAGCAGCAGCAGACCGGCAAGAACCGATGCCAGAACAGTCATTTTCATTCTGATTCTACACATCTTTTATCGCCCCTCGTATTGCAAGCAGATTTAGTTTCGACTGCGGCTTCACCATCATCGTGAGCGGATCCACAAAGAGAATATTCTTTTTGACAAGAAACGTAATGGATATCTCATCCACTTCACCCATATCAATCTCATCGCGCTCAACAAAACGTTTTAGCGTATCAACCAATCCCGTATAATTCACAGCATAACTGCTGTCTTCTATGCGTATTTCGCCCCCCAACTCATTGACTCTTTTAACTGTCGTTTTTATCTCGCCCGTTCTGAGTATGAGCATACCGTCAAGCACATCTCTGATCTTCTTCTCGCTCACTTTCGCATTGATCAGTTTAATAAGATATACTGGCTTTCCACCGATGCATTTCCATGTAATCTCCTTTTCATGCTCGCCCCATCCGTAACTATCCAGGAAATCCATTGTTACTTCATAATCGAAATCATCCACCAGTAGATAATCGCACCGCCCTTGCAGCATTGCCTCGTTGTAAATCTGCTCGATGAAGAGCGAATCCGAAGTTGCCACGAAGACATGCGCCAGATGTTTCTCCTTTGTCAGGTCTATGAAAAAGTTGAACAGTTCGTAAATGAGAAAACCATTCACTTTCACATCTCCAATTTTTTGCAATTCATCCAGAATCAACACTGGCTGCTTACCTGTTGCCTCCACTTCTTCAAAGAGTTTGATTATATACGAAAAAGCATTCTTCGGTTTATTATCTTTGAAAACGTAATCCAGGAACTCCTTGTTGATCGGTATCCCGGCAACCTTTGTAACCGATGAAACCAGTTCCGCGAGCGTCTCTTTTCTCTTCTTAAGCGCCCCATCAGTCTCCATTTCCATCTCGAACAATGACTCGATGAAATCATCGCAACTCGATAAGAATTTAGTCCTGAGGTTGATATAGAAGACCACGTACTCGTCTGGCAGTTCGTCTATAGTATGAGTGATCAATTCGGTCTTCCCACTGTTTATCGGTCCGTAGATGAAGGTGATTGAGGTTGGTCGGCTGTCCAGTATCGATCGTATCTCTTTCGTCTCCCTTTCACGGTTGTGAAATTCTATGTTCCTCATATTGTTTCGCCCCAAACGTTTTCTCTTTCTATTATAAACGGCTCCGCCTCGTCGTCCGCAGGAATAAGAGGCACCGCAACCCATATCCTTTCACGCTCTGACCCCGCATCGAACTCCTCGATCCAGTAGCCCAGGTTCACCCCGTCCGCATCCGTGAACCTGATGTCATCGCCATCTGCTTCTGCCTCTTCCGGAAAATCGCCGCCATCAAGCGCAACCAGCACCTGATAATCGCGAAGCGTCTCGCCAGAGTTCTCGCAAATCGCAATCTCTCGCTGGTACAAAAAGCCCGCAAGTCCCGTAGATGCCGATGCCGGCAGTGCCGCAAGCAGCAGCAGACCGGCAAGAACCGATGCCACGATCATTTTACTCATTTGCAATCACCCTCTGTAATATCTCCCTGACAGCAAGTAAATTCAATCTTGATTGCGACTTTATGATTCCTTTGACCGGGTCAACGAAGACAATGTTCTCCTTGACGAGATACGTTACATCTGGCATTATCCCCACATACTCATAACTCTCATCTTCCGAAAACCGCTCAAGAATTTTCATCACCTCCTCATACTTTACCTCCATCTCTTCGCCCTCAAATAAAATCCTCTTACGCAGAATCTTTAATACCTCTATTCGCTGGTCTATCTGTCCTCTTCTTATTCGAAGCATCTCTCTGGCTTTTTCTACCCTGTTCTCACTGTTCACAAGCTCAACCAAACACACGGGCTTGCCACCGCAGTAATCCCATGCAACTTCCTTTTCCGCATCACTGAAATTATATTTATCCAAAAAATTTATAGTCGTTGAATTGTCAAAATCATCCACCAGCAGGTACCTGCACCTGCCTTCCAGCATCGCCTCACTGTAGATCTGCTCGATGAAGAGCGAATCTGAAGTCGCCACGAATACATGCGCCAGATGCTTTTCCTTAGTTAGGTCTATGAAAAAGTTGAAGAGTTCGTAAATGAGAAAACCATTCACTTTCACATCCCCCATCTTCTGCAATTCATCTAGGACCAAAACCGGCTGCTTACCTGCTGCTCTCACCTCTTCAAAGAGCTTGAGTATATACGAGAATGCGTTCTTCGGTTTATTGTCCTTGAAAACATAATCCAAAAACTCCTTGTTGATCGGTATCCCGGCAACCTTCGTAACAGATGAAACCAGCTCAGCAAGCGTCTCTTTTCTCTTCTTAAGCGCCCCCTCAGTCTCCATCTCCATCTCAAAGAGTGACTCAATGAAATCATCGTAACTTGCCAGGAATTTAGTCCTCAAGTTTATATAGAAGACGACATATTCCTCTGGCAGCTCTTCTATCACGTGGTTGATCAGTTCCGTCTTTCCGCTGTTTATTGGTCCGTAGATGAAGGTGATCAAAGTCGGTCGGCGGTCCAGTATCGCCCGGATCTCTTTTGCCTCCTTCTCACGATTATGAAATTCTATGTCCCTCATATTTCTTCCCTCCTACTGGACTCTATTTTCACCATAAGGCGCTCTGCTTCCCCATTCGCAGGAATCAGAGGCACCTTCGCCCAGATCTTCGCACGCTCTGACCCCGCATCGAATTCCTCGATCCAGTAACTCAATTCATGTCCGTCCGCATCCGTGAATCTGATGTCATCGCCATCTGCTCGCGCAACTTCTGGAAAATCGCTGCCAGCAAGCGCAACCAGCACCTGATAATCGCGGAGCGTCTCGCCAGAGTTCTCCTGGATCGCAATCTCTCGCTGGTACGAAAAGCCCTCCATTCCCGTAGATGCCAATGCCGGCAGTGCCGCAGGCAGCAGCAGACCGGAAAGAACCGATGCCAGAACAGCCATTTTCGTTTTACACATCTTTCATCACCTCACGCACTGCAAGCAGATTCAATTTTGACTGCGCTCTCAGCTCCTTATTCACAGAATCCGCAAAAATTATGTTTTTTCCGACCAGAAACTTGATTTCATCGCTTATGTATTTATATCCCACCCTCTCCTTCCCGATAAATTCTGAAAGCATTTTCATCACCGCGTCAAACATCTCCTTATCTCTCGCTTCCAGCGAATACACAATCTCTTCTATCTGTCCCTTTCTTATCTTGAGCATCTCTTCAGCCTTCCCTTTTCGGTCTTCCTCCGTATTCACAAGCTCAACCAGACATATCGGCTTTCCACCGCAACAGTTCCACGCAACAGCCTTCTCATCATCGGTGAAACCGTGCCCCTCCAGAAACGTGGCAGTCGTAGCCTCATCAAAATCGTCCACCCGCAGATACCTGCACCGCCCCTCGAGCATCGCCTCACTGTAGACGTTTTCAATGAAAAGTGAATCTGATGTTACTGCAAATACGTGACAGAGGTGTAACTCCTTGGTCAATCGGATAAAAAAGTTAAATAATTTGTATATCAGCAAATCATCTACTTTCAAGTCTCCTATCACCTGCAACTCGTCAATCACCAGCACCGGTGCATGATCACCTTCACAAAAAGCCCTGAGAACGGTCTCTATGTAAACAAAAGCATCCTCTACATCTTTCTCCTTGAATAACGTTAGAAACATATCCTTTGGTATTGGAATTCCGTGATAGCTCTCAGGCAGAACATTTACGATTGGTTTCAGAAACTCCTTTATCCGCCCATATCTTGCCTCATGCTCAACATCAAAGAGAACTTTTATAAATTCGTCGTAATTGCTGATGAATCTCCCCCTTAGATTTATGTAAAAAACTTTCTGAGTTTCCGGAAGGCTTTCCATCAAATTGTTGATGAGCTCTGTCTTCCCGCTGTTTATCGGACCGTAGACAAAAGTGATCAATGTTGGTCGGCTATCCAGTATAGCCCGGATCTCTTTCATCTCCTTTTCCCGGTCATGAAATTCTATGCTTCTCATATCGTTTCCCTCCAAACGTTTTCACTTTTTATCATAAACGACTTCGCTCCGCCACTCGCTGGAATCAGAGGCACCTTCACCCAGATCCTCGCGTGCTCAGACCCCGCATCGAATTCCTCGACCCAGTAGCCCAAGTTCACCCCGTCCGCATCCGTGAATCTGATATCATCGCCATCCGGTCGCACCTCTTCCGGAAAATCATCGCCAGCAAGCTCCACCAGCACCTGATACTCATGAAGCGTCTCGCCAGAGTTCTCGCAAGTCGTGATCTCTCGCTGGTACGAAAAGCCCGCAAGTCCCGCAGATGCCGATGCCGGCAGTGCCACAAGCAGCAGCAGACCGGCAAGAACCGATATTAGAACAACCGTTCTCGTTTCACACACCCGCAATCACCTCGCGCACCGCAAGCAAATCCAACCTCGACTGTGGTCTTACCGTCCCCTCTTTCGGATCAAGAAACAAGATATTTTTCTTAACCATAAAGTGCTTTTCCGGTCTGTACCCCTCAAAACTCACAACGTCCCGATCCACGAAGTCTTTTAGTATTTCAACAACATTTTCTCTTTCCACCAGGTATTCCGTTCCCGCTAACAACACTTGCGGCGTTACATAACCGAGCAAATCAAGCAAATCTCGCAACTGACTTACCCGCACTTTGAAAATATCCTCGCACTTTTCTTTCACAACCCCGCCTCCAAGCTTCTGATTTATCAACTCCACCAGACACACAGGCTTTCCGCCGCAGTATTCCCATGCCAACGCCGTCTCGTCATCCGTACAACCATACCCTCCCAGAAACGCTGCGGTTGTGGCACCATCAAAATCATCCACCAGCAGATACCTGCACCGCCCGGAGAGCATCGCCTCATTGTAAACACGTTCGAGAAAGAGCGAATCCGAAGTCGCCACGAAGACATGCGCCAGATGTTTCTCCTTTGTCAGGTCTATGAAAAAGTTGAAGAGTTCGTAAATGAGAAAACCATTCACTTTCACATCCCCTATCTTCTGTAGTTCGTCCAGAACTAACACCGGTTGCTTCCCTCTCGCCCTCACCTCTTCAAAGAGTTTTATTATGTACGAAAAAGCATTCTTCGGCTTATTGTCCTTGAACACATAATCCAGAAACTCCTTGTTGATCGGTATCCCGGCAACCTTCGTAACAGACGAAACCAGCTCAGCTAGCGTCTCCTTTCTCTTCCTCGATGCCCCATCAGTCTCCATCTCCATCTCGAACAATGACTCGATGAAATCATCATAACTTGCCAGGAGTTTAGTCCTCAAGTTTATATAGAATACGACATATTCCTCTGGCAGCTCCTCTATCACGTGGTTGATCAGTTCCGTCTTTCCGCTGTTTATTGGGCCGTAGATGAAGGTGATCAAAGTCGGTCGGCGGTCCAGTATCGCCCGGATCTCTTTTATCTCCTTCTCACGATTATGAAATTCTATGTCCCTCATATTTCTTCTCTCCTACTGGACTCTATTTTCACCATAAGGCGCTCTGCTTCCCCATTCGCAGGAATCAGAGGCACCTTCACCCATATCCTTGCACGCTCTGACCCCGCATCGAATTCCTCGATCCAGTAACTCAATTCATGTCCGTCCGCATCCGTGAATCTGATGTCATCGCCATCGGCTTGCGCAACTTCTGGAAAATCGCTGCCAGCAAGCGCAACCAGCACCTGATAATCGCGGAGAGTCTCGCCAGAGCTCTCCTGGATCGCAATCTCTCGCTGGTACGAAAAGCCCTCCATTCCCGTAGATGCCAATGCCGGCAGTGCCGCAGGCAGCAGCAGACCGGAAAGAACCGATGCCAGAACAGCCATTTTCGTTTTACACATCTTTCATCACCTCACGCACTGCAAGCAGATTCAACCTCGATTGTGGTTTAATAATTCCCCTATCCGGATCGAGGAATAAAATATTATTTCTAACCAGATAATGCTTTGAAATTTCATCAATCGACCACATATCAATTTCCTCTTCATCCAGAAACATCTTCAGCGCACAAATGATGTTCTCATAACTGATATCGTAACGTTCCTCCTTCACAGTAATCTTGTCTCCAAGTTCCTTGAGTGTTTTGAGAAATGTCTTAAGTTCACCCGCCCGCATTCTTAACAACCTCTCAATTTCACGACCTCGATTGTCAGTGCGAATCAACTCCAGTAGATATACAGGCTTTCCGCCGCAGTATTCCCATGCCAACACCTTTTCGTCATCCGTAAAACCGTGTCCCTCCAGAAACGCGGCAGTCGTAGCCTCATCAAAATCGTCTACCAGTAGATACCTGCACCGCCCCTCGAGCATCGCCTCACTATAGACGTTTTCGATAAATAGTGAATCTGATGTTACCGCAAATACGTGTGCTAAGTGCAACTCCTTGGTCAATCGGATAAAAAAATTGAACAATTTGTATATCAGCAAACCATCCACTTTCAAGTCTCCTATCACCTGCAACTCGTCAATCACCAGCACCGGTGCATGACCACCTTCACAAAAAGCCCTGAGAACAGTCTCTATATAAACAAAAGCATCCTCTACATCTTTCTCCTTGAATAACGTTAGAAACATATCCTTTGGTATTGGAATTCCGGAGTAGCTCTCAGGCAGAACATTTACGATTGGTTTCAGAAACTCCTTTATCCGCCCATATCTTGCCTCGTGCTCAACATCAAAGAGAACTTTTATAAATTCATCGTAATTGCTGATGAATCGCCCTCTCAGATTTATGTAAAACACTTTCTGAGTTTCCGGAATGCCTTTTATCAAATTGTTGATGAACTCGGTCTTCCCACTGTTTATCGGACCGTATACAAAAGTGATCAGGGTTGGTCGGTTGTCCAGTATCGCACGGATCTCCTTTGTCTCCTTTTCCCTATCATGAAATTCTATCTTTCTCATATCCCTTTCCTCCGCAGATATACTGCCAGCAGTCCGATAACCGCAACCACCGCCGCGAATCCGGGTGCACTCGCTTCATCTGATTCCAGCGCGGTCTCTGTCTGCTCTGCACCCGCCTTTTCAACTGCTCGCACCGTAATCGGCAGGGACAGGGTATGCTCTTCCGCATTCTCCATATCACCTCCGAAATAATATATAACTGCCCCATTCACCACGAAACCACCGGCTTGATTTGGCCGGATCCTGACCTCGATGTCCCGCCCACTGCCCGGCTCGATGGTGTATGTCGAGGTATACTGCCCCGCGCCGGATTTTACGAAATCAGCAGACGTCACGCTCATGCCCGAAGGCGGGATCAGTATCACCTGCAGGGTCATCACAGGCTTCGTGATCTTGTTGACGGCAGAGAGTTTCAGCAGGATATCCTCACCGAGCACGACATGGGTCTTCTCACCGTGGAGCTGCACGCTTGCTGTCGATATCTTGGAAGATGACTCTGGCGCGGTCTGTTTGGTGGTTGGAGGATCCATGGGCGATATCACCGTGATTACGGAGGTTTTTGATGTAACTGTGCGGTAATTCCCCTCTTCATCCGAGTATGCTGCCACTGCCGGATCCAGATCGAATGTACCGGTTTTATTTAGTTGCAAGGTGTACTGAAACTCTCTTGAGTCATCCGGTAGCAGGGATTTGTACGTCCTCGAGGTCTCACCGTTGGCCAAAATTAGGTCCGGGGGGATCGTGTCTGCTACTTCGATGTCGGTCACCTCGGTTGTGCCTGTGTTCTCTACACTGATGGATACTGTTGTGGTCTGACCTTGTTTGATTGAGTGCGGCGCGACTGATTTTATCAGATGTAGCTCACATACTTTATATGCCCTGATAACTGGAGCGCTTTCCAGAGTGTATTTGGATCCCGCGTGTTCTACGGTTACTGGGTAACTTCCGGATGTTGGAACGAGATTGGTAATATCCAGGACCAAACTGTTTTTTGTTGGAGTGTACAGCGCCTCATACCCTTCACCCGGATTTGGGTCTTGACCGCCATCGGAACCGTATTCCACTTCACGCCAATCCGGACCGCAGGAAGGGCTGTTTGTGGAGATGATCCTATCACTTCCGGTAACTTTTACACCATTTACGTGGACTGCTGTGTCGTGCCCCATCTCATAATTGGCACTGCACGTGGAATATACCCAATTCCAGTTTAAGTCCATCGTAATCAGGTCGTACTTCCCGCTGTTCAAATCTATGTTATTCCAGGTATATTTACTTCCAGCGCTCAACTGTTGTGAGGGTAACTCTTCGGTTGATCTTAACGAAAGATTATCTTCCTCCTGCGCCTGTATGTTCGCAGACAGCCCTGCAAATGCAACCATAAGCAATATTGCAATCATTTCCATCTTGTGCATCTTCGAGTCACCTCTGTATTCCGTCTTCATCTCGATCATAGAGCCCGTCGATCACCTCGCGCACCACCGCCATGGGCATCGGTCTCGGCTGCGATCTTGACCGGCGAGCATCTGTCCGGCGTCTCGCCTCGTTCTTTCGGGCAGTTCAAGCAGATTTGTCATCTCGATCTATCTCCTCCCCTTGATCAATAATGCTTACAAGCAACACCCAGACAGCGATCCCGATTCTACGCATCAGCAATCACCTCTCGTATCGCAAGCAGATCCAGTCTCGACTGCGGTTTGATGATTTGCTTAACCGAGTCAAGAAAGAGGATGTTTGCCTTGATCAGACCGAGTTTAACCGATTTTGAAAGCTCACTTGCTTTGATATAATCCAGGTCCCTGAACTCCTCTAAACTTTTAAGTATATGCGCATCATCGAGCACGATTCTCTCCTCACCATAAGATAGCTTGTATCCGAATTCCCTTGCATCTTCTATGAGTCCTTCGATCTGCCCTATCCTTATTCCAAGCATCTCTTCTGCCTTCTCTTTTCGGTTTTCCTCCGTATTAATCAACTCAACAAGATATATCGGCTTGCCGCCACAGTAGTCCCATGCAACTTCTTTTTCCACATCGGTAAATCCATACTCATCCAAAAAATCCATCGTTGTCCCGCAATCAAAATCATCCACAAGCAGATACCTGCACCTGCCTTCCAGCATCGCCTCACTGTAAACCTGCTCTATGAAGAGCGAATCAGACGAAGCCACGAATACATGCGCTAAATGCAATTCCTTCGTCAATCGTACAAAGAAATTAAAGAGTTTGTAAATCAACAAATCATCTACTTTCAGGTCGCCTATCACCTGCAACTCGTCAATCACAAGCACTGGAGGGTAATCATCTTTGTAAAAAGCCCTGATAACAGTTTCTATGTACACAAAAGCATCTTCTACCTCTTTCTCCTTGAATAACTTTAGAAACAGGTCTTTCGGTATTGGAATTCCAGAGTAGCTCTCTGGCAGAACATTCACCACAGGTTTAAGAAACTCTTTTATTCGTTCATATCTTGCCTCGTGTTCTACGTCAAAGAGGACTTTTATGAATTCGTCGTAGTTGCTGATGAATCTCCCCCTCAGATTTATGTAAAACACTTTCTGGCTTTTGGGTAGAGTTTTTATTAAATTGGTGATAAGTTCGGTCTTGCCGCTGTTTATCGGTCCGTAGATGAAGGTGACCAATGTCGGATCTGTGCTGAGTATCCTCGCAAGCTCCATCGTTTCCTTCTCCCTGTTATAGAATTCAATACGTCTCATGTGGTTCCTCTCCTGTTGATTCGTAGTTTCATCTGGATTTTATACCCCATAGTCATTCCGATCCAAAAGCCCGCAGGTCACCTCAAGCACCGCAGTGAGCGGCATTCCAGTCTCTGTTGCGGGTCCTGTCAGGCGAGTACCTGTCCGGTTTTTCGCCTCGCCTCTTAAGAGGCGGTTTAAGCATATCTATCATCTCAATCAACCCTTCTTCTTTTGATCAACAGTGCTACAAGCAACGCCCCCGCCGCCGCCAACACCGCCTCAAATCCGGGAATTCCCCTTCCATCTTTTGGTGTAGCAGTGGGCGCAGGTGTGTTTTGCTGAGAATCCGGGCTTGCCCGCACCGTAATCGGCAGAGACAGAACATGCTCTTCCGCGTTCTCCTTGTCGTCTCCGAAGTAATAGATGACCTCGCCGTTCACCACGAAATCGCCGACCTGATTCGACCGGATCCCGACCTCGATGTCCCTTCCTATGCCTGGCTCAATGACATAAGTCGAGGTGTACAGACCTGCGCCGGATTCCACGAAATCGGCAGATGTCACGCTCATGCCTGAAGGCGGGATCAGTATCACCTGCAGGGTCATCGTTGGCTTTGTGATCTTGTTGACCGCGGAGAGTTTCAGCAGGATATCCTCGCCGAGCACGACGTCGGTCTTCTCGCCGTGGAGATGGACACTGGCAGTCGAGATTGATGATGGCTGGTGTGATGCACCGGCAGCACTGCCCGATGCGGATGGAACGACCCTGATACTGTACGGTTCGGACTCTGCTTCCTGGATATTTCCATCCGCGTCTGCGTAAGTTATGGTGGCATGGTCGAGCGTGAATGTGCCGCCCTCCTTTGATGAGATTGTGTACCGGAGGTCTCTTGTCTCGCCGGGGCGGATCAGGTCGTAGCGCTTCGGGTTCGGGAAGTCACCACTTATAAGATCAAAGCTGGGGTGGACCCTATCTGTGATCTCGATGTCTGTTACGTCTGTTGTGCCGGAGTTCTTGATGGATAGCGTGATTACAGTCTCACCGAACTGGCGGATGGAGTTGAGAGATGGGGATTTGGTGATGGAAATTGCAGTTGTAGCACGGTTGATTGGTCTTATCGGCGCAGGGGTTGTGCCAGTGGATGGAATGACATCGATAGCAGCAGTACCTGATTCGGCTGTGTAGTAATTTCCTTCTTCATCCGCGTAGGTTGCCGTGGCTGGATCCAGATTAAACGTCCCGGCTTCGTTTAGTTGAAGGATGTACTGGAACTCTCGCGAGTCCTTTGATCTCAGGGAGTCGTATTTCTTCGAGGTTTCGCCGCTGGTGAAGGTCAGGTCTGAGGGGATTGTGTCTGCTACTTCGATGTCTTTTATTTCGGTTGTGCCGGTGTTTGTTACGGTAAGGATTACCGTTGAGGTCTGACCTTGTTTGATGGAGTGGGGGGCGGCGGATTTTGTCAGGGATAAGGCGGTTTGTTGTCCTTCGTAATGCGACTTAATTTCATCTGCAGTTAAAGCGCGGTTATAGATGAGAACTTCGTCGATAATGCCGTTGAAATAATTTTGTCCGCCGTTATAATTATTCCTACCAATACACAAATTTCCGATTATTTGAATGTTGCCGGAATCTGTGGTTTGGTCAATGTAATTATTATCAATATACAACTTGAAAACATCCCCCATTCTGACGAATGAAAGATGGTGCCAATTACTGTCATGGTATGCGGTGGTTGTCCACACACGTGGTATACCACCACCACCCATCCAATAAACCCATACGCCTTTACCGCCCGAATCTTTATCGTCAAAATCAAAGTTCAGATTATTGCCATGACCCATGGAACCGAAAGATAATGTGTGCCCCCTACCAGTATCCAATTTCGTAAACCAAAAACTCACTGTAAAATCACCAGTTCCAAAATTCCACAATGGACTGTCCGGCATCTCAACATAATCATCCACCCCATCAAACCTCAACGCCTTCCCATACTTCCCCTCAACCCACGTCGCACCATGAATCACCCCATCATTCCCATTCCCGGAACTATCCACCAAAACACTCCCGGACACCTCATCGAAATGCCACTCAGCCACAAGCCCATCATTCGCTCCTTGCGCCTGCACGCCCGCGGGCAGCCCGAAAAGCGCGATCACAAGCAACACCCAGACAGCGATCCCGATTCTACGCATCAGCAATCACCTCCCGTATCGCGAGCAGATCCAGCCATGATTGTGGTTTGACGATTCCTCTATCCGGATCAAGAAACAGAATGTTATTTCTAACCAGATAATACTTTGAAATTTCATCAATCGACCACATATCAATCTTTTCTTCATCCGAAAACATCTTCAGCACACAAACGATCTTCTCATAACTGACATCGTAACGTTCCTCCTTCATAGTAACCTTATCTCCAAGTTCTTTGAGTGTTTTGAGAAAAGTCTTCAGTTCGCCCGCTCGCATTCGGAGCAGCCTGTCAACTTCACGTCCCAGATCATCAGCACGGATTAACTCCAATAGATATGCTGGCTTTCCGCCGCAGCAATTCCATGCAGCCGCCTTCTCATCATCGGTAAAATCGTGCTCCTCCAAAAACGCGACAGTCGTAGCCTCATCAAAATCATCCACCCGCAGATACCTGCACCGCCCTTGTAACATCGCCTCATTGTAAATCCGCTCAATGAATAGTGAGTCAGATGTTACCACAAAGACGTGCGCCAGATGCAACTCTTTCGTTAAGTCTATGAAAAAGTTGAAGAGTTCATAGATGAGCGAACCATTCACTTTCACATCTCCTATCTTCTGTAATTCGTCCAGAATCAACACGGGCTGCTTACCTGTTGCCTTCACCTCCATAAAGAGTTTGATTATGTACGAAAAGGCATTCTTTGGCTTATTGTCCTTGAACACATAATCCAGAAACTCCTTTGTTATCGGTATACCTGCAACCTTTGTAATGGATGAAACCAGCTCCGCAAGCGTTTCTTTCCCCTTCTTAAGCGCCCCCTCGGACTCCATCTCCATCTCAAACAACGACTCGATAAAATCGTCATAACTCGCCAGAAATTTAGTCCTTAGGTTTATATAAAAGACGACGTAGTCTGCTGGCAATTCTTCTATCAGGTGGCTGACCATCGTGGTCTTCCCGCTGTTTATCGGTCCGTAAATGAAGGTGATTAAGGTCGGTCGGCTGTCCAGTATCGATCGTATCTCTTTCGTCTCCTTTTCACGGTTGTGAAATTCTATGTCACTCATATTGTTCCCCTTCAATAAGCCAGTAATAATCCGAGGATCGCAATCACCGCTGCAAATCCAGGCGCACTCGCTTCCTTTGATTCTGACGAGCTTTCCGTTCGCTCTGCACCCTGCTCCGCCTCTGCCCGCACCGTGATCGGCAGGGTGAGCATGTGATCCTCTCTCGCATCCGAATCATCTCCGAAATAGTAGATGATCCTGCCCTGCACCTGGAAATCATCCCCGATCTGGTTGGGCACGATTCTTACCTCGATGTCCCTGCCCACACCCTCTTCGATCTCATAAGTGGTCGTGTACTGTCCGGCTCCTGACTTTGCGAATTCGGATGAGGTTACGCTCCAGCCGGATGGCGGGATGATTATGACCTGCACATGCATCGTGGGATTTCCGATGATGTTTACGGCAGAGAGTTTCAGGAGCACGTCCTCGCCGAGCACGACATCGGTCTTCTCGCCGTGGAGATGGACGCTTGCGGTTGAGATATCTGTGGACGGGTTCTTTGTGGTCTGTGGTGTGGGTGACTGATCCGTGGACGGGATCACCGTGATTGTGGCAGTCTCTGATTCGGTCGTGTGGTAATTTCCTTCTTCATCTGCGTATGTCGCTGTGGCTGGGTCCAGATTGAATGTCCCGGCATCGCTCGGTTGCAGGACGTACTGGAACTCTCGCGAGTCATTTGGTCTCAGGGAGATGTAGTTCTTCGAGGTCTCGCCGCTGACGAATGTCAGGTCTGAGGGGATTGCGTCTGATACTTCAATGTCTGTTAGCTCGGTTGTGCCGGTGTTCTTTGCGGTAAGTGTTATCGTCGTGGTCTGGCCTTGTTTGGTGGAATGAGGGGCGGCTGATTTTGTCAGGGATAATTGCACTCCTTCATAGAGCGCTCTTATTTCTTCCGGGCTTAATGCTTTATCGTAGATTATGACCTTGTTTATATTGCCCTTGAAGTGATGACTACCATCGGGATATCCATTACCTATCTGCA
Source organism: Candidatus Methanogaster sp. (assembly GCA_003194445.1). GTDB lineage: Archaea > Halobacteriota > Methanosarcinia > Methanosarcinales > Methanogasteraceae > Methanogaster_A. The sequence goes on along the minus strand of PQXF01000018.1, from coordinate 14,740 downwards.
ATGGCTCCAAGGTCACATCAACAGAACCCGTTGCTGGAGTTGAATCATCTAACCCACCATTAATATAGTATTTAATTTCTGCTCCATTATACACTACAGCAATGTGAGACCATCCTGCACCTCGCAAGTCTGTTATCCCCATAACATCATATCTTGTTCCGTCCATCCACATACTAACAGCTGGAAAGTCGTCTGCTGGGCGAATAAACCAAGACCGCCCACCAGGGCCGTCTTTTGACAACGGATCAGGATATTTGTCTGGTTGTATAGCGTCTGCATTAATCCAAGCACCGACTGTAATCTCGTTGTGGATATCTGAACTCTGATCGTCAAAAATCTTAACATAATCATCCACTCCATCAAACTCTAACGCCATCCCCTGCTTCCCCTCAACCCACGTCGCCCCATGAATCACCCCATCATTCCCATTCCCTGAACTATCCGCAAGAACGCTCCCGGACCCCTCATCGAAATGCCACTCAGCCACAAGCCCATCATCCGCTCCTTGCGCCTGCACGCCCGCGGGCAGCCCGAAAAGCGCGATCACAAGCAGCACCCAGACAGCGATCCCGATTCTACGCATTCCGCACCACCTCTCGTATCGCAAGCAGATTCAGCCTCGACTGCGGCTTTATCAACTTTTTGAGTGGATCAATAAAGAGCGTGTTCTTCTTGACCAGGAATGCCTTGGAGATCTCATCTACTTCGTTCATATCGATTGCTTCACGATCAACAAACTTCTTCAGTGCTCCAACCAGTTTCTCATAACTTACGCTGTATTTAATATCCTCTATGATTATTTCACCGCCCAGCTCGTTGATTCTTTTGAGTATCGTTTCTATCTCGCCTGTTCTGAGTAATAGCAGCTCCTCCGCTTTCGCAACCTTTTTTTCGTAGTTTGCAAGTTCAATTAGATACACCGGCTTTCCGCCAAAGTAGTCCCATGCCATACTTGTCTCAGCATCAGTAAAACCATGCTCCTCCAGAAACGCGGACGTCGTCTCACGATCGAAATCGTCCACCATAAGATACCTGCACCTTCCCTCGAGCATAGCTTCATTGTAAACACGCTCGATGAATAAGGAATCGGATGTTACAGCAAAGACGTGCGCTAAGTGCATCTCCTTTGTCAATCGGATAAAAAAATTGAACAATTTGTATATCAGCAAATCGTCCACTTCCAAGTCTCCTATAACCTGTAATTCATCAATGATCAAGATGGGCGTACGCTTCTTTGATATCTCCACAAAGAATTGTTCGATGTATTTGAACATATCTTTACTTTTGTCTTTCTTTTCAAATATCCGCTCAAACAGATTTATTGGTATCGGAATTCCACTAACTGCTCCCAGATCCTTCAATATCGATTTTGCATACTCAGTAACGTTATCAACCCTCCCCTCCTCGTCGATCTCGAATAGAACGTTTAAGAAGTCTTCATAATCCGCAATGAACCTCCCTCTCAGATTAACGTAGAACGGGGCATAGTCATCAGGCAGTCCTTTGATCAGGTGACTGACCATCGTGGTCTTCCCGCTGTTGATCGGTCCGTAGATAAAGGTGATTAAGGACGGCTCTGCGTCCAGTAACTTCATGATCTCGTCGGTTTCTCTTTCTCTATCGTGAAATGCAATTCTTTTCATGTAATTTTCCTCCGCAAATGTACTGCAACAAGCCCATCATCATCCCCCTGTGACTGCACACCCAGCAGGGCTGCCCAAAAAGCGCGATTCCCATGCAACACCCAGACAGCGATCCCGATTCTACGCATCAGCAATCACCTCTCGTATCGCAAGCAGATCCATCCTCGACTGGGCTTTCATCGTATTTTCCAGTGGATCAACGAAAATGATGTTATTCCTCACAAGATAGCTTATCTCTGGTGTAATGTATTCATACGCATGGCACACGTTTTCTTTTAACTTCGATAACTCCCTTACTACGTCATCATAGACAACTTCGTGGAGTCCCCCTCGAAACTCGATCTCCTCGCCATAAGCCCTGAGAGAATTTAATAACTCGCCTATCTGGCTTATTCTGATTTTTAGCATCTTCGCAACCATCTTCTCTACATCTTCCACCTTTGTTAGTTCTACAAGGTAAACTGGCTTACCACCACAGTAATGCCATGCAAGTTCCTTCTCCTCCTCACTAAATCCATAGTTCTCCAAAAAACTCATTGTCGTATCGTGATCAAAATCATCCACCAGCAGATATCTGCTTCGTCCCTGCAGCATCGCCTCTGTGTAAACTTGTTCGAGGAAGAGTGAATCAGAAGTGATCACGAAGACATGCGCCAGATGCAACTCCTTTGTCAATCGTACAAAGAAGTTAAAGAGTTTGTAAATCAGCAAACCATCCACTTTAAGGTCACCGATCACCTGTAACTCGTCAATCACAAGCACGGGGTTCTGATCGTTTTTGTAAAAAGCTCGAAGGACTGTTTCTATGTAAACAAAAGCATCCTCTACCTCATTCTCCTTGAATAACTTTAGAAACAGGTCTTTCGGTATTGGAATTCCGGAGTAGCTCTCTGGCAGAACATTTACCATAGGTTTCAGAAACTCCTTTATCCGCTCATATCTTGCCTCGTGTTCTACGTCGAAGAGAACTCTTACGAATTCATCGTAGTTGCTGATGAACCTGCCTCTCAGGTTTATGTAAAACACTTTCTGGTTATCGGGGAGGTTTTTTATCAAATTGTTGATCAGTTCCGTCTTGCCGCTGTTAATCGGACCGTAGGCAAACGTGATCAAGGATGGCTCTGCATCCAGAATATCCCTGATCTCTTTCGTCTCTTTTTCCCTATTGTGAAATTCTATGTGCCTCATCGTTACTCTCCTGATCGGCGCCCCTTATCACCATAAATGGATTCGCCCAAAACTTCCCCGCAACCAAAACTCGCCCCATGAATCACCTCATCATTCCCATCCCCTGAACTATCCGCAAGAACACTCCCGGACCCCTCATCGAAATGCCACTCTGCGACCAGCCCATCATCAGCCCCGTCTGCCTGCACACCCAGCAGGGCAGCCCGAAAAGCGCGATTCCTATGCAACGCCCGGACAGCGATCCCGATTCTACGCATTTCGCACCACCTCTCGTATCGCAAGCAGATTCAGCCGCGATTGCGGTTTAATTGTTCTCTGTGTCGGGTCAATAAACAGTACATTTCTTTCAACCAGAAATATTTTTTCTTTATTTGCCCTATCGTATTGCACCAGCTCTTTCTTTTCAAAATTCTTAAACTCATCTATTAAAGCCTTTTCTGAATATTCTACTTTCCCGAGTGCTATTCCATCGAATATTGACAGTATTTGACTTGTTATAATCTTTAAGAACTTTTTAGCCTCACTCTCCACATCTTTCTTATTGATTTTCGCATTTGCCAACTCAACCAAACATACCGGCTTTCCACCACAGTAGTCCCATGTAAGTTCTTTCTCCTCGTTACTGAATCCATATTTATTTAAAAAATCCATTGTAGTCTTGCAATCAAAATCATCTACCATGAGATACCTGCACCTGCCTTCCAGCATCGCTTCGCTGTGGACATCTTCGATGAATAGTGAGTCTGATGAGATTGCAAATACGTGTGCTAAGTGCAGCTCCTTAGTTAATCGGATAAAAAAGTTAAACAATTTATAAATCAGCAACCCATCGATCTTCAAATCCCTTATCACCTGCAATTCATCGATGATCAATATGGGAGTGCGCGTCTTTGATAGTTCCACAAAGAACTGCTCTATGTATTTGAACATATCCTTGCTTTTATCTTTCTTTTCAAATATCCGCTCAAACAAGTTTATTGGTATCGGAATTCCACTGACTGCTCCCAGATCCTTTAATGCAGATTTCACATACTCAGTGACGTTACCAATCTCACCCTCTTCGTCAATCTCGAACAAGACATTTAAGAAATCCTCATAGTCAGTAATGAACCGCCCCCGCAGATTGACGTAGAAAGGGGCATAATCTTCAGGCAGTTCTTTGAGCAGGTGGCTGATCGTCGTGGTCTTTCCGCTATTGATCGGACCGTAGACAAACGTAATCAGGGATGGCTCTGCATCCAGAATATCCATGATCTCTTTCGTTTCCGTATCTCTATTGTGAAATGCAATTCTTTTCATGGTCGTTTCCTCCATAAATCCGATGCAACCAACCCGAAATCTCCCTGCGCCTGCACACCCGCGCCCACAGACAGCCCCATCCCGAAAAGCGCAATCACAAGCAACGCCCGGACAGCGACCCCGATTCTACGCATTCCGCACCACCTCTCGTATCGCAAGCAGATTCAGCCTCGACTGCGGTCTTACCATCCCATCTTTGGGGTCAAGAAACAGGATATTTTTCTTGATCATGAACTGCTTTTCAGGTCTGTATCCCCCGAAACTCACAACATCCTTATCCACGAGCATCACCATTATTTCAACAACGTGTTCTCTTTCCACATCGTATTTCGCCCCCTCTAACATTACTTGCGGCTTTACGTAACCAAGCAAATCAAGCAAATCCTTTAGCTGACTCACCCTTAGTTTAAGAGAATCCTCGCACTTTTCTTTCACATCCCCTCCTCCCAACTTCCGGTTTATCAACTCAACCAAACATACTGGCTTTCCGCCGCAGTATTCCCACACCACCCCCACCTCACCATCCGTAAAGCCATATCCCTTTAAAAACTCAGCGGTCGTTTCACGATCGAAATCATCCACCAGCAGATACCTGCACCGCTCTTCCAGCATCGCCTCACTGTAAACCTGCTCGATGAACAGTGAATCCGAAGTGATTACAAATACATGCGCTAAGTGCAACTCCTTAGTTAATCGGATAAAAAAGTTAAACAATTTGTAAATCAGCAACCCATCGATCTTCAAATCCCCTATCACTTGCAATTCATCGATGATTAGAATGGGGGTACGCGTCTTTGATACTTCTACAAAGAACTGCTCTATGTATTTGAACATATCCTTGCTTTTATCTTTCTTTTCAAATATCCGCTCAAAGAGATTTATTGGTATCGGAATTCCACTGACTGCCCCCATATCCTTTAATAGTGATCTTGTGTACTCAGCGATGTTAGCAACCCCACCATTCTCGTCAATCTCGAATAGGACGTTTAGGAAGTCTTCATAGTCCGTAATGAACCTTCCACGCAGGTTAACATAGAATGGGGCATAACACTCTGGCAGTTCTTTGATCAGGTGGCTGATCGCTGTGGTCTTCCCGCTGTTGATCGGACCGTAGACGAAGGTGATTAAGGACGGTTCCATGTCTAGTATCTTCATAATCTCGCCCGTTTCTCTTTCCCTATCATGAAATGAAATTCTTTTCATGTTCTTTTTCTCCGTAGACATATCGCAACCAGCCCACCATCAGCCCCCTCTGTCTGCACTCCCGCGGGCAGCCCGGCAAGTGCGATCACGAGCAAGGTCCCTGCAATCGCTTTCATTTTATCCATTTCTAATCACCTTTGTATTTAGTTTTTCATTCCGACCCAAGCAGCCCGCCGATCACCTCAAGCACCACCGCAAGCGGCATTCCGGTCTCGCCTGCGATCCTGACCGGCGAACACCTGTCCGGTTCTTCGCCTCGCCTCTTGAGACCTTCAATCACAGCCTCTTCCGGCGTTGTAAAGTAATAACTGGGACTTATTTTAATCTTTCCAAGCGATCCTTTCGATACAAGCGAGTTAAGCACACTCGATGCATGTGTCCGGTGTCGCAAACTTGAATACCTATCCCCCATCCCCTCAGACACCTCGCTCGCGTTAAGCGGCTGCTTCTTCGCAAGCACGAAATCAAGCACGCCCTGCTCCATCTGAGTGAGTACAATCTCCTGATCGATCGCTTTTACCTCGTTCGCAAGCTCCTGAAGTTTGGCGACAAAGATATTTCGCTTACGATCCTCAGCAAGTATCGCAACAATCGTCTCTGCAATCACATCCCCATACTCATCTACCGAGAGAAGTCCGGCAAGTTTCTCGATACCCTCTCCCCTATCCATCGGTATCGCCTTCATCGATCTGTCCTACCAGCTCTTCCACTCGTTTCAAAAACTTTTCGGCGTCGCCCATTATAGTTTCCGCCTCTTCTTCTCCAATTTCTGCAAATATGTCATAATCTCCCTTTTTTTGCTCTTCCTTTGCAAATTTCAAGGCGCTGGCATAGTAATGCCCCATATCCTCTTCCTGTAGCATATACAGACCAAGCACCCTCAAAACACTGGAAGATCCTCTTGCTTTTATATCTCTAAGCGTGAGGATCGCCATAGCCGCATGATACATCGAATAGTATGCCCTGCTTACGCTGTCTTTATAAAATCCACCGTCAAAGAGATATTTAGCAGCATCCAATCGTTCCCGCGTGATTTTAAGCTGCTGCTGCATAATCCTGGATACTTCCATGTAATGGCACCTCATTATTCAATATTTCTTCGACAAAAGGCGTCCTGACTTGCAGACCTCTCAGAATCTCGTCGTGGGAATAAATTTTTGGAGATATGTCGTCAAAACGGCAGATAGATATCTCGAATGCGATCCCGCATATCTCTTTCATTATCCCAATGTCCTTCTGTCTCGTAACCACCAGAACGTCGATATCGCTATTCGTCCCGGACTCGCCTCTTGCAACCGATCCGAATAGGATTACTTTCTCTATTTCACCTTCGAATCTGCTTAAAATCCGATATGCAAAATCCTTTGCTATTTTTTCCCGGCTCATCAGATATCACCTGCTTATTGTTATTACAGTCTTTTTTGTGCGTTTCATTCACTCTACCAGTCAATCCTAACTTCTACCGGATCTCCCTGCTCATCAAAGAACGCAACCTCATGCGTCCGGGTGATGCTGCTCCACCGCACCTGGTTCTCGGAGACCCGCTCAGGCGTGCTTCGTGGCCTGCGTTCCTCGCTTCCCACGGCATGTACGCCAAAAAGCACGGTCGCACCAGGCACAGCCGCCCTGATCGTTGCTGCAACCCGGGGCATCGCCCCCTTATCCACGTCAGACAGGGCGGGTGCACCCAGTGGGTGGCTATGGACATGCACGATCAGGTTCGGCATCTCAGCTCGCTCAGCCCGGATGTGCTCGACCATCTTTTCGGCAACATAAGAGACCATCTCCGGTGTGGCATGGGCTATAACCTCGCCCGAAGAGAACTTGTGGAGGTGGTCAACGCTTGTGCCATATCCGGTGAGTGCGTAGACCACCTCCACATCCGGCTCTTTTGGTCGAAAGACCGACTCCACCCGGATCTCCATCTGGCTGAGGATGGGGTGGGAGAGTGTAAGCCCCCTGCTTCCGGCAGCCGTGGCAGGTGCTGGGGACGCAGGGCGCATAGCATGAGATCCCCCCGTCTCTGCTGTGCCTGCACGCTCCGCCTTCCTCGTCTTCTTCAGTTTGATCCGGACGGTGCCGTTTCCACCGATGCCTACTTTGATTCTTTTCATCCGCCGCTTTACTCCTCTTCAATCACGACCTCAGTCTTAGGGGGTTTCCTGAGCATCAGCGCAATGAATGCGATCGCAATCACTGCCAGACACCCGACGATGATGTAGGTATACGGGAGTTCCTCATCCTCCCCTTCAGTCGGTTTAGGGTCCAGTGGCTTTGGCGACGGTTCTTTCACAATGAGCGGGTGCGTCAGCGAGATCTGCTGGAAAGCGTCCATATCATCACCGGGCCAGTACAGCCCTGTGAAGTGCACAGTGAATGTACCGGCCCTCTCACTCTTGATGTTGATGTCAATCGCTCTGGTAGCTCCGGGCGGCACCGTAAACGTCCCGGCAACTGTTCCGGCTGCACCACCTGATCCGAAACCCGCTCCGTATACGTGAATCCCTGGAGGCACGCTGACCTGCACATCAGCGGTCAGTGTTACGGTGTTTACGGTCGGATTGTACATATACAGTTCAACAAGCCCGTCCTGTGACTTGTTGATCACATCGTTCACCGGACGCAGCGCTACTGTGGGACCGACCCTGAACTTTGCTTCGGTCGGTACAGGCGGCACGGTTTCCGTGACGGTTGGTTCAGTGGTGAGTGTCGCCGTTGCATTCGTAACATTTGTGGCTGTATCGTTCCCCTGCGCCATTGCTGGTATAGCAGACAGGCACAGAAGCAGGATGCATACGATAGCGAGTTTCTTAATAGCCATATTCTCTCCTTTTGCTTCCGCAGGTACCCGATTCACCTCACTTCTTTCGGAGCATCAGCGCACCGAACGCAACTACGATTGCGATCACTGATAGTAAGCCCGATGGCAACGGCAGTCCGTTTGCCGTATCCGCGCTGGTTTCACCAGCCCCGCCGGTCGGTTCCTTATCCAGTGGCTTTGGCGACGGTTCTTTCACAGTAAGCGGATGTGTCAGCGAGATCTGCTGGAAAGCGTCCTTGTTACCCTCGGGCCAGTACAGTCCTGTGAAGTGCACAGTGAAGTCACCGATCTTATCAGCCTTGATGTTGATATGGATCGTCCGAACAGTTCCTGCTGGTACCGTAAACGCTCCTGCAACTGTTCCGGCTGCAGCACCATATCCAAAACCTTCGCCATAGACGTGAATCCCGGATGGCACGCTGACCTGTACATCAGCAGTCAGTGTCACATCATTGGCTGTCGGGTTGTTCATGTAGAGTTCGACGAGCCCATCCTGCGACCTGTCAATCACGTCGTTTACCGGGCGCAGCATCACTGTTGGACCGACCCGGAACTTTGCTTCGGTCGGTACAGGCGTTGCTGTTTCTGTGACGTTTGTCTCATTCGCGGTTGGCGTCACCGTTGGTTCGGGCGTGGGTGTTGGTGTTGCCGTAACATTCGTTTCGTTTCCATTCGTGGTTGTGTTGTTCTCCTGCGCAATCGCGGGCATGGCGGCTACGCACAAGCATATGATGCATATCACAACGAGCTTCTTCATGTTCATCTTTGATCCTCCTGTTGGTTGTTGAACAGAATAATTCTGTTCATGTACACTAAAAAGTTGTCATAGTACTTAAACCTTTTGAGGGGTATGGCTGTCAACTCGACGTTGGTATCAATATCGTCTGAATTGCCACTGATTCAAGTCTTGCAGCTACAGCTTATGCAGAACCGCAAAACCTCCCCAAAAAAATCCACAACCTATAAAGCGCCGTCCCTGATCTCGCACAGTCTTGGGAGATCGCTGTACCGGTACGTAAAGAGCATCATCAGCGTGACAAGACTCCGCTTCGTGAGCGAAATTCCGAGATAATGTCCCTCAGACGAGTTTTCCTCCTGGAATCGCTCTATCGATCTGGTATCGATAGCGTTGGCATCCTTCATATACCACGACGGCACCCTGAAGAGCGCCGTACTCTTCCGGGCGACCCTGGTATCCGCGTTCATGGACATCTTCTCGATAGTGACACCGATCATCGTCGGCACATCGACCGGCTTGTGTCCGCCTACCGGGATGAAATAGTGGAGCAGGTCCTTTGACAGGATGCTTGTACGCCCAAAGACTGAGAAACCGCCACTTGCGAGGGACATATTCGATATCATGTCTCTGACTCTGATGCTTGTTGCCGTGGAGGTCTTCGGATCAGACCCTGAAAGGATGTCAGAGATGACGACAGCCGCATACTGGTTGTACGGCGGGTACATGCTCTCGATGTTATCGGTGTACGCGATGCGCTGGTTGTCCATCAGGAGGAACGCATCGGTGTATTTCTTGAGACCTTCAATTGCGTAACATACGTTTTCATACCTGGCGCGCGTCTCCACGCCGACGGGTGCCGGTAGCACGCCAAAGACCATTGCAGGTACGTCAAGGTCGCTTAATGTACGCGCAATTGTGGGAGCGATCCCGCTTCCTGTGATTCCGCCGAGACCAAGAAAGATGATTGCAGCGTCAACACCTTCTGCCTTCTTGTTCAGCAGTTCGAGCAGTACGGCATCATACGAGTCCATTGCAGATGCGGATGCCTCGGTGTCTTTGAAATCGCTTCTCCCGACAACCTCGTCGCCCGACCCGAAAAAGCCTTTGTCGGTCAGCCGATACTGCTCCTTATTCTTGATGTGTTTGAACGGAACCTTTGGACATATCACAATTCTCGGGTTCTTTCCTGCCCCACGCTCACAAACGTCGTCCAGCAGAGCACTTCCAGCATTTCCTGCACCGATCAGTAGGACTGCCATACACAACAGATCAACCGCAATGCATATATGATTTTTCGTAGTTACTGTATTATGGTTCGAGTGATTCATCTGGTTACGGCAATCATGATCCTCTCAACACTTGTGATGCCGGCTCTCGGAGATGAAGCTATAAAGCGGGAACTCGTGGAGCAGGTAAGCGAGATCAAGTTGCCGGTTCTTGCGCGGTATCAGGAACTGGATCTCATGCATAAGCAGATCCTGATCACACTCCAAACCCTGCCTTCGGACCAGATCACCGGAGATACCAGGGCGTGGGTGAATATCGCGGCAGGAAACAACGGTATTCTCAAAAAGTTTAATAGTATCAACGATCTCGCATCAAAAGGAGATCCCCGGTCGCACAAGACCGCGCTTACCGATGCCACCAGGTTAAAATCCGATATAAACTCGCTCGTTGGGTATTCACAGGCGAAAGATAACTTCATCACAAGCTATCCGAAGACAGCACTGGCGCAGTTCTTTGTCGATCAGGGAGAGTACTTTGAGGCGCTGGCTGAGACCGAGATCGATACGCGCATGGAGATCGATTACTATGAACACGCGCTTACCGCATACAAAGAGGCGGAAGATATTACAAAGACGACCTATATCGACCTGAAGGTCAAGAAACTGAAATCCGAGTACCAGTTTGATATGGAGATCGTGAATACGTCGTCGCATATCGGTGAGGCGAAATTTGAGGAGGCGTTGTACGGATTCAATCACACCAGTAACCCGGCAGCGGTCGCAACCGGAATCCTCTCAGCACGAACTGCGGAGAGGGAACTGACAACAGTACATAAGTTGTACCTGAAGCACGGCGATGGGCGAGCTGTGCAGATCGATGAGCAGCTCCTCGAGATCGATCATATACACACAGAACTCGTCGATCTCTTCCTGAAATACGCTTCTATCTTTGTGGTATTCGTTATCGTGGTGCTGGTCTGTGTGCTCAGCCTGCTGTTCAGATGGACTCACGCTGTCGATGATACGCTGCTCGGGGACGAGGTGATACAATGAGGAAGGTTGTACTTTTACTTCTGGTATTTTTCATGCTCATGGGGACTGTACAGGCAGGTCTGGACGTGACTGACGGTTCCTGCAAGATCGAAGATCTGGAGGGAAGCGCGACCGTGACGCTCACCCTGACGAATGCCGGAGATGATGAACCTATAAAGGTACAGGCACCTATGCTCAAGTCACCAAGAGACGGCATCACTCTGAGCATACAGGATAAGTATCCCATAACCATCTCTGAGAACAAGTCGAAGACTGTTGATATAGAGGTACAGATCACAAAAATTGTTAGCAAGGGAGTATATGATGCAACCGCCTCCTTTGACTATCATAACACTCTTGTAACCGCGGACATCACCATCGATGTCGCCCGCCAGGCTCCTGCGCATCTTGCACCCATCCCAAACATCAACATAACAGACCCGGTCATCTTTAACAAACCACGAAAAGAGATGGAAGCGACTGGTTTTAAGGTTGTGAAGAAGTTTGAGATCATAAACGATGGTGGTGACATGACGATGACTGTGAAAAGCGTTGCTGCTTATGGCACTCCGGAGGCAGGAATGACGTTTAAAGTGGATTATCCCACTAAAATTTTGAATAAAAGCGCTGGTACTGCCAATTTGACGATCACCATACCTGTAACAGCGTCGGAGGGCCCACATAAGGGAAAACTGCGTATCGATGCAGGGGAAGCGGGATTGCAAGATATCACAGTGACGGTGACGGTCGAGCACGCGGTCAAGTTCGAGATGTCCGCTCATGATCCCAACTTCGGAAGAGTCGATCTGCTGAAGTCAGTCCCTCTGGGGATATCGCTCAGTGAGACGCTTGGATATAAGGATATCACCGCTGTCAAGATCCAGCGCGAGACGACCACGGCTGCGGATGGGAAGGATGACTGGATGGCTGTCAGTCTGCCAGCCTCGATAATACAGAAAGGAAAAACGGTTCCGCTCACATTCACGCTTCGGTTCCGGGGAGAGACGATCGTTGGAAGGACATACACGTGGCAGTACTTCCTATCCCACAGCGCAGGGAACGAGACGATCACTTTGAAGGCGACCGCGATGCCGATCGATATCGAGGGGACGAAAAGCGCACTTGCCACCATGAAAGCATCCGGAAATCCTGAGATCTCGAAGATCGCAGGCGACACGTTTAATATGCTCTCGTCGAGCGGCGCAGGCAGCGCAGAGTCATGGGCATCGGTTACGACCATCGCACAGTGTTCTGTCACGTTTCTCGATGCGATGGATCGCGCTGTCGAGGCTGTGGATGGAGGCGATCAGGAGGATGCACTAAATGACCTCCTCGTCGCAAGGATTGCTGTTGCGACGATGTACCGGAGTGCGAAGACACAAGCACAGACCAATATCTACACCGCCTCGAACAAATTCCTGAAAAGCACATTGCAGAGGGAGTCTGCATACTTTGAGAAGATGGCTTCGGATGCGGATGACGACCGCACAAGGATCATCGCGTACAGGCACAGCGCAACCGCTTATGAACTGCTAAACGACCCCGGAAGGAGCGGAAAGGCAAGCAACATGGCAGAAGATGCGATCTCATCGTACAACCAGCGAATCGAGAGCGCAAACGACCATTGCGTGAACGCTGATGATGCGATCAGGCGTGCATCCGATGATCTGTACCGGTGGGGAGACACGAAGCTGCTGGTCAACCCGTTCGTTTACGATTCGACCTCGTACCGGTACAAGTTTGCGGTAAACGAGACAGAGACCTCCGCAGAAGAGTATCTGGCAGCAGGTGAGTTTGAACTCTCTGAGGGGAGTGCAGTTCGTGCGGATGAACTCCGGAACCAGTGGCTATTCCTGCTGGGTCAGTTCCTGATGCTGATGATCGGGTACGTCATTCTCTTTGTCTGCGCTGTACTCTGGTGCGTACTCGCATTCATGGCATTCACCGCGGATTCGAGGGAGGAGGAGTTCGGGGACGTGGTGCTGCTGTCGTAATGGCGTAATGCCATGGTACTATGATCATCGGAATCGATCCCGGACTTGCGAAGACCGGTTTTGGCATAATCGACGACGCTGATGGTATCCGGTGTGTCAGGTACGGCGTGATCACGACACCCCCGGATGCACGGCTCCAGATCCGCGTCCGGACGATATTTCGTGAGATACAAGAGATTCTGAACACGCATAAGCCAGATGAACTTTCGATCGAGCGGCTCTTCTTCTCCAGAAATGTATCATCTGCAATCGAGGTGAGCCATGTACGCGGGGTTGTCCTGCTTGCGGCAGCCGAATACGGAATCGATGTCTTCGAATATACGCCGAACCAGATCAAGCAGGCGGTGACAGGATCGGGGAGGGCTGACAAGAAGCAGATGCAGAAGATGGTGGGAGTGCTGCTTGGAATCGATGAAAAGATGCCTGCCGATGCCGCTGATGCGCTCGCAGCCGCGATATGTCATGCACACATCAGGTAACGCGCGGTAAAACCGGTACACCCGGAAACCCTTTTGTTTCTACGCCTCATCCTTATTGCTATGCCTGTATCTGATAACCCGAACCTTTTCCAGTGTAATCAAGCCGTCGCTTACGACTTCATCGAGAAACGGCAGCAGTTTGTTGAGATTTTCTTCCGTATCGACCAGTTCAACAACAACAGGCAAATCTTCGGAAAGGCGCAGCAGCTTTGCCGTATGTACCCGGCTTGCTGCTCCAAAACCCATTATTCCCCTGGTAACGGTTGCTCCGGCAAGATGTAATCCTTTCGCCGTAAGTACGATCTGTTCATAGAGTGGTTTTCCCTTGTAGCGATCCGCCTCCCCAATGAAAATTCTAAGTAACAGTCCTTCTTCGGACAATTTCATTGTATCACAACCTCCGGTCCATAGATATCATTAAATATTTCGAAACGATGAAGCCGGATATAACTAATGCGATGCCCAAAACATTGGTGATCAAAAGATTCGCCAATGCGAGTTTAATTTCACCATCGCGGAATAAGTTGAAAGTCTCCAGACCATAAGTTGAAAACGTTGTGAACGAGCCAAGGATTCCGATAAACGCAAACGTCCGGAAATCGGAAGAGATGGTAGTTTTTCGAATAATCCCCAGAGCATGCCGATCACAAAAGCACCGAGGAGATTTACGCATAATGTACCCCACGGAAAACCGCTACCCATGTATTTGTAAGCCACACCGGATAGGGCGTATCGAAGTATGACACCGATGGCACCTCCGATAGCGATGAATAAAAGCTTCGACATAGATTTTCTCCGTTTTTCAATCTTTTGGTAGGGTAAATTCCAGCACCTGCGCTTTTACTGAATTTTTTCGGGGCGGGGGAATTGTGTGTAACTGATACATCTGATTTTTTACCATAAGGCGTAGCCGCATAGGATATACTTTGTTATGCGAAGTAATGCCAATCGAATGTACCGGAGCAAACGTGAAGTCAAATGTCCATACTACATGACTTTCGGCTATACGAATTATAGCGGCAAGTTAAATTAGAGAAGCTTGAAGTTATATGTACATCCATTCAAATCTTTAATCCTCATATAATTAATTGAATCGAGTGCCGATTCTAATTTCTT
>PQXF01000169.1 GCA_003194445.1 Candidatus Methanogaster sp. | reverse complement strand
TACTCCACCCGGACCGTCTCGTTTCCAAGATTGACCTCTGCATCCGTGGTGCCATCGAGATCCAGAAGCGAATGCTCAATCGTCTTGGCACACATCGCACAGGTCATCCCTGCGACCTTGAGTTCAATCGTTCTGATATCTTCTGCCATGCCTGAATCTCTCGAGTCTTCGTGGGGCTACTATGTATGACCGGGTTATATAGTAGTATCGGCGCCCAGAGATTGTCAACTTGACGCTGGTTCGCCTAAGCGAACGCTTTTTTGATACTATATGAACCTTTCGAACCTCTCCTTCTTCGCCTTGCATATCGGACAGACTCCGGGAGGGGAGTCCCGTGCACACAGATATCCGCAGACGCGGCATCTCCACACAGGGAGCGGGAGGGACGATATCGTGGCGGGCATCTGCTCTCTCCTCTTCCTTTCTTCAGGTCGTTTCCGCCTTTCGGGTATGGGCGCTACACTTTTTTCACCTTTGACGACACTTTCCAATACATAGAGTCCACAATAGCAGGCGCCGTATTCCTCTATATCCTGGTCTCTATAATCGCATGGACAGACGATATCAAGGTCTTCCGCTTTATCACCAGTTGCTAATCTGCATGGGCATGCCCGGTATCCATATCTCAGCTCGTTCACAAGCATTCCTCTAACCAGATCCTTGGCGTGATCAGCATCGGGATTTAAGTGGTATCCTGACTCTTCAGCCTCTCTATTCAGACGGGAATAGAGCTTCTCTACGTCATCCTCTGTTATATTCTTCATTTCCCCAGAACCTCCCTGATCTTCTCTTCATTATAGCCTACAATGCACGTTTTATCGTCGATCACCAGTGTGGGAAAGGAGCATACGGGATTGTGGTGCTTCATCTCATCCAGAACTTTCTCTAGGCAACTCACAAATAATAATTTACCTGCCACCAGTTTTACATATTGATCTCTTGATCGAGTGACAACTAATAGAACTACATATATCCCATACGTCTGAGTTTCAGTAAAATTAAAGAACAAATG
>PQXF01000017.1 GCA_003194445.1 Candidatus Methanogaster sp. | reverse complement strand
ATTAGGCAAGCCCCAATAAATAACTTACCCGAATGCAGGCTCGATGGTGACATCCCACTTTGGCAAATTTCCCGATCTTTCAATTCTCTCTTCGCAGATTTTCATTGCCTCTTTTGTCAATTTCACTCCGTTCTGGTAAACTTTATCGATAAGATGAACTGCAGGATGTACACTGTTCCACGTCATGGTTTCAGCCCATTTGATAGCTTTATTGACTGAAGACAAGAGTGTGCCGTTCCAATGCATCTCTAAAACCCCCCAACATCGTTCAACAGGGTTGTATTTGCTGTGATAAGGAGGATAATAAGCCAGCTGGATCTTCAATCCCGTGTTATCAGCAAATTCGATCATTCTTTTGATAAATTGTGTTCTACGGCTACTTACGTGCGGCCCATTGTCCAGATTTATGACCAACTTTCGAATATCCGCATGCCGTTCTTTATTTTCTTCCCACCACAGTTCCAGGCAATCCACAACAAAGTCGCTGGTCTCCACCGAGGTGCTGAATACGATAGATAGATGATCCGTTGTTGGTTCAAATATACCAAAAGGAACCATTTTTATCTCAGGATTCATATCATGATCTAAAGCCTCTTCTGGTTCTCCAACTCTCGGATTTTCCATCCTCTCTGAAAACTCTCCGATGTTCACTTTAGCTTTAGCGTCAATTGAGATCCTCAAAGTCTCCGGATCCTCGTCTGACTGGTGATTGACTTTATTAACATTCTCAAAAATCGCATTGGTCTCAGGAATCTTCTTAAGTGACTTTCGGTCTTCTGAATCCTCTTCAGTTGATATCCTAAACGGTAGCAGATATTACGTATCGTATTTTCACAGGGCAATTCATCATCTATGTAGCCTTTTTCGTCAATCAGTGCCTGCCGAACAGCTTTTGCCGTTAGCCTCGTATACAAGAGAGACGTTTGAAAATTGGGGTCAGTCTGGCTCTCCGGACCAACTATCGATCGCATATCCTCCCCCGAGTTCGGGCATCTTGTCGGCTCTGTTCAATCGGCAACGGAGGTCGAGAGCATCGAAATCAAAAAATCCATCAATATCGGTAACCTCACCAATTCCTTCAGACTGGTCAGTGATTTTGAGAAATACTGCAACGACAGATACGCAGAGTCCGAAGTCATGATCGAGAAACTTGAGGTGGTGCATAGTTTACTCAAAGCAGCAGAGCCGATCACGAAAGACGAGATTCTGCCGTTGGTATAAGAGAATCTGGCTGCGTTGCGGATGATGGGCGGCGTTGAAGCAGAGAAAGAACGTGGAATGCGGATGTGTTGGCAACTGGTTGAACTGCTGCACATAGCGACATTCAAGGTCGGAAGGGGGACTGTATCTGACGAGGATGGGGATGATTGGGTATGATAAGATTGATAGGGGGATAAAGCAACGAGAAAAACAAAAAAACGGCTCACACAGGAAGAATAGGATCTGAAAGCTGCAAAGTATCGCCTGAAGTGCGGGCATTATAACTGGAACCGGGCATGTTTCCATGTACGGCAATCAGCGGGGAAAGCCTTCAATTTTTTATTCATAGGGGTATACCTGTACGGCTCTTTTGCCAGAGGGGATGTCCACGAATCTATCTGCCACATAATCGAAGTGTTTTCACTGGAGTTTTTGCTTGTGCCGAAAAATAGTGCGTGGCAATGTCACGCGCAAATTATCATATTGATCACGCGCCCGCGTCCACGGCAACACTCTCCCGATCACCCTTCCGCAATGATATTTCGGGCCGTATCCACATCATTAGGGACTAAATCCACTGGAACCCGGTCTTTCCCGACTGTCTTTATAATCATGTACCTCGCGCATGCGGACTGGTTCCTAGCACAGTACTTTTTCCTCATCATATTTGCTATTGCAGGCCTATCTGCCATCCCTTCTTTGTAGAATGCGCAGGTTTCCGTGTATTCACATTGTACCATCTATACCACCTCTTATCTTTCAATCATACCGGCGGTGAATGGCGCAATTCTGCATTGCTCCAACACCATGGGCATTTTACTTTATTACAGTATGTTTTACAGTCCTGTCAGAGATAAAGGTACCGGTCACTCTAAAGTTGCCGCTGATATATGTCTCGTGTCCGCTGATCTGGTTTTAAGCAGACAGTACGGGATCGCAGCCGGGAGCTCAATCAGTATGCAGATCAGTCACAAGCGGCACAACCGAAAATTCCAGTGAAATCACTTATATTCCTAAATTTTTACCGCAGAGCATGCGGAGAGCGCAGAGGAATCGATAAACCCGGCGAATATCGAAAAAGTCTTAAAACTCTATACCCTGTGCAATATCCGCGGTGATAAATCACTTAATTGTTATACAGTGCCATCGCAAGCGATGGAACATTTCTCCACTTTCCTGTACAAGAGGAGTGCTTGCGATAATTAGGGGTTAAAAGATGTAAAACGTGCGATAAAGGATCTTGAAAAGCCGATGGGGGCTGTATGGGGGAAATTCGCGGAATACGAATGTGTGAGAGACTGGTTGAACTATTGCAGATAGCGACATTCAAGATTATGTGAGGTGATCGCCATATCCTGCAGGGTTGTGAGAGATGATCCTATCTCGATGGACGCTAAACTTGCCGGTGCAGCATAAGGTTTAAGTCTCACCGCCATGATTGTTATGTAAGCCGCTATAACTCAGTTGGTAGAGTGCATGGCTGTTAACCATGATGTCACAGGTTCGAGCCCTGTTGGCGGCGTTTGCGGGCCCGTAGCTTAGCCAGGTCAGAGCGCTCGGCTCATAATTATCATCTGTTCCGGGTGAGAAACCGAGCGGTCCTGCGTTCGAATCGCAGTGGGCCCATCGCATTCCTGCGCCGGTGAGTACATCAAGAGACCTTATCTCGGGATCGCGCTTCCAAGCCGAAGACTCAATTTTAGCCACCGACCGACACCCGCGTCCAACTCTTCACTCCCTGCAGTTCTCCGAGCCTGCCACGTCCACATTGATCGCTATCCCGCTCTTCTCCACATAATCGCTGATCCGCTTTATCGCGTGCTCGACCATCCCGCCGTTCGTGAGGATCAGGCACCGTTTCCCGGAGAGCGCCATCAGGATTGCCCTGTCGATCACGCCCGCTACGATATCGAGATGCACGCCATCCCCCTCTGCGATATTCTTGCTCTTCCTGCCCATCGCCCCCACAACCTCGATATCTGCGTCATGCATGATTTTACGGAGTTTTTCAGGCGTATAACCTGCCATATCGTAAATCCTGATGCATCCCACCCTGAAACCTCTCCGCTCCATCTCTGCGATCGCGCAACCCGGGTCGTGGATGTACACGACCTTCGCATTGACCGCTTCGTAGGGACTATGGAGCGCGTAATCGCCATGCATCACTCCAAGATTCAAGGTGTCGCCCACCTCTACATCGGGAGGAGTGCGCACCCACATAAGGTCAGGGGGCTTTAGCGCATCCACCAGTTCAGGAACGTTTCGAGGAGCTTTGTTGCGATTTGCAAGACCCCTTCGCTCGATCTCGTGATATATCTCGAGAGTGGTGGGCTGCCTCAAGCCCGCGCCCTTCAAGAGTTCGGGATTGCCAAATACCTGATCAGGCGTGCCTCTGCCAATAACCCTTCCATCTGACAGGAGATACACGTAATCCGACCATCCGTATGCAAGGTCTACGTCATGGGTGGAGATGATGATTGTCTTGCCGAAATGATTGAGTTCATCAAGCATATCCGCGATCTCGTCCGCACCAACCGGATCGAGATTGGAGAGTGGCTCGTCAAGGATGATCACCTCTGGTTCCATCGCAATAACGCCTGCGATAGCGACCCGCTTCTTCTCTCCGCCGCTTAAGTGGTGCGGGGGCTTGTCCTTGAGATGGGCAAGTCCCACATACTCAAGAGTGTGATTCACACGCTCCAAAACCGTATCCTCCGAAAATCCGAGGTTTGTAGGGCCAAACGCCACGTCCTGATACACGGTCGGCGCGAAGATCTGGTCATCCGAATTCTGAAAGACGATTCCTACCCGCCTCCGGATCTCCTTAAGGGACTTCGAATCGTATTTAAACGGCATGCCACGGAAGAGCACCTCCCCGCGCATGGGTTTTAAGGTTCCGTTCAGGAGCAGGAATAGCGTTGACTTCCCTGACCCGTTCTGCCCGACAAACGCGATTCTTTTACCCTCTTCGATCTCGATCTCTGCCCCATCGAGAGCCGCGGTTCCGTCAGGGTAGACGTATTCCAGGTTCCGTGTCGCAAGAATCGGCATGATCTTTTACCTCGCCTCACAGGGACTTTTTGATATTTTTGGAATAAAGTTTGGAATAAAGTTTCGGAAAACCACGGAGGACGCGGAGTGACACAGGGGGGGCGAAAGATAAAAATAACAACTCTCTGCGATCTTCTGCGCTCTCTGTGGTTTAATATTCCTTATCATAACCAGATCCTCCGGAAGAACTTAAAAAGTGTTGCCTCACATCTCACATCTCACACCTTACATAAGTGATAAGGCAGCGACTGCGTATATGGACGCAAGAACTGCTTCGGTCGCCCTGATCGGTCTCTTTGTCTCAAAGAGGGTCAGCTTTCCATCGTAGCATCTCGAATTCATGGCAAGATAAAGTTTCTCTCCTTGTTCATAAGATCTTATGAATAGCGTGCTTGCGAGCATGGCTACGGAATAGATCGATCTTATGAGGTTCGTGTATCCAAGCCGGACGGTCTGCGCGTGTTTTATGGACATTGAAACCTCTAAAAAGACGAAGATGTAGCGGTACATCAGCATGGACAGTTCGATCACAGAATCGGGAATTCCGGATCTCTTGAGGACCGCGAAGAGTTCGATCACAGGGGTTGAGAGTGCAAGGAAGAACATGCAGCTCATGCCGCTCAGGGTCCGAGATATCACAAGGATCGCCATCTCGAGTCCTCCCGCATTAGCGGTCAGGCGGTATCCGAAGACCTCAAAATAGAAGACCTCGCTACCTGATCCGAAGAAAAAGAGTATGACGAGTGACCCCACGATGGCGAAACCCATAGGTATGAGCAATACCGTTAAATAGAACTTAAGTGGGGTTTTGCCAAAAAATAACGTTGCAAAACCCATAGAGAGTGCTATAAATAAAGGCGTTGCCGGGGATGTGGATGACACCCCGACAAGCAGCCCAAACGCCGCGATGGTTAGTTTGAGCCAGACATTCCGGTATCTAATACGGCTTACCAGCGCATAGTCGTCCAGCAAGTTTCGCATACCGATACCACGTTCAGCCGGACTGGTTCCTGCCCATGTAGTATCCGAAGAAGTAACCGATTATGATCGCTCCAAGCGCTATCTGAAGCCCGAAGAGGAGGCTCTCGATCTCTCCACTTGGCGGCTCCCACAGCGGGTCTGCAATCGGCTCATAGGTGCCGCCGGTCAGTTCCTCGATCACGCCCTCTGCCTCGCCATCGGCTCCACCGAATTCCGCGTCGGTGTTTCCGGAGACGTAGAGGAACAGTCCTGCGAATATCAGGATGATTGCAACTACTATGATCTCCAATCTCATGATATTGCCCCCTTAATCTTGCTGATGGCTGCATCACTCAACACGTTAAGTCTTGTAAGCATATCGCTCCTGACCTGTATTATGTACTTGAAGATGAGCGCGGTGATGGCTCCTTCGATTATTGCGAGAGGGACCTGGGTAACTGCAAAGATCGTTGCAAACGCCTTAAACGACCCCATAACGCCCCCCGGATCTGCCGGGAATGCAAGCGCAAGTTCAAGTGATGTTACCACGTAAGTCGCCCAGTCGCCAAGCGTTGCTGCCAGGAAGACGACGAGATAGAAGTTGAGGTTCATCTTCATACCGACCTTATAGATGGTGTATGCGACTACCGGTCCTACGATTCCCATGGAAAAGACGTTCGCGCCAAGTGTTGTCAGACCGCCGTGCGCGAGAAAGAGCGCCTGGTATAGAAGGACGATCGTTCCGAGAACTGCTGTTATCGCAGGTCCGAAGAGGATTGCGGCAAGCCCTGTGCCTGTCGGGTGGGAGCAGCTTCCTGTGACCGACGGCAGCTTTAGCGCGGATAGGACAAAGATGAACGCTCCGGCTACTGCGAGTAGGGGCAGTATCTCCCGATTCTCTTTCACAAGTCTGTTTAACTTGTATATGCCGTACACTATTACCGGTATCGATAATGCAAACCATATCTGCCACCACGGACCTGGCAGGAAACCTTCCATTATGTGCATGAGAGACCTCCGCTACAGGGTATGCAGATGTTCCTATGATTCCTTATGTTCATGTTATATGCCTCCTGATTCTGTTCTGGTCTATGTATCCTGATGAGCATAAAAATATTTTGTGTTTTTTGGGTGTGAAGAGAACTCGAGTGAAACATGTCTCAATATCGCGAGGAGGAATTGTCCCATATATACCACAAAGCCATGTTTCACTCGGGTGTCCCCACGCTGGAAACCCCGGTGTGATCCGCTTCCGCTATAGGATGTGGGTCGCACAGTTCCGCTTACCGCGTCAGAGCGGGTTTCGAGTTCGGTTGTCATTTTACACATGTCTCTTCAGTGTGTCAATATTATTTGCCATAACTTAAATGTTTCTGTATTGACGATCGGAAGATGTTGTATATATCCATATATTTATAAAATATCCATCAAAATGGTTCACAAGCTTTATAAACAAGGAGCTAAAAAACAATTCCACGCGATACATAGACAAGATCGCTCACAGATGATAGTATGTACCGGGATCATCTGCTTGATGCCTATATACTGTCATGGCTCGGTTAGATATGGCTGGAAGTTTCACATATATCGGGACATGGATTTGGGTGCGGAACGATATTGTCTATAATGCGTATGAGGTTAGCGGCTTAACGACATGGAGGTAAGACCAATGGGAAACAAATCGAGTATTTGGGAATTGTGCATGGTTTTCGGAGTTGTAGCAATCGTTCTGGCTGGATTTATGAGCACAGCATCAGCATCCGATGATCAAAAAAGTGCAATATCATGGAGTCGATCGGAAGGTTCACACACAAAGATCGATTCCTTGTTAGTGCAGAAGATGGAAGAAAGACCGGGCGGTGAACTACCCGTTATAATAGAGATGAAAGAGCAGCAGAAGGCACCGTTTAACGTCCGGGAAGCAAAATCATTGACAATCAGCTCTCAAAAGTCATTGACCGCATCATTGGAGAGCATACAGGCAGAGGACATACGAGCATACTGGATCGTCAATGCAGTATCTGCAACGGTCTCTGTACACGATATAGATGAGATCGCCGCACGCCCGGATGTAAAAAAGGTCTGGCTGGATGAACAGATCAAACGTATTGAGACGACAGGTGCCATATCAGGACAGGAGCAAGATGGTAATATGGTGGCAAATCTGCTATCAGATGATTCCGGATATTCTTCGGATAGAGTAATAAACTACACACCGGCATCTCCGGTGGACGAGGTTGATGCATCCGGATATACTACCACCATGTTATATCTCAGACCTGACCTCACCGGGCCGCCTTATGAGGATTATGTGAGTGAAGATCCCGAGACTTCGGGCGAGTATGCAACAAGGCAGATCTCTGATGATGGCGACTATCTGACATGGGGTAACTACACCTTGAAAGAAGATATCAATGGGACATTATATAGTTACGAGATATATTTTGCAAGTGGGTCATCCACAACGTTTAAATTAGAGATTATCGTCGATGGAATCACTGTTGCAACGTTCTCACCCTTGACCGTCCCCCACGATCCATATTATCTACTGTTTTCAGAAGAAATAACCGGCATGGATCCAACCACCTCCGATGGAGACGAGGTGATACTCAAAGTCACGAAGATTTCTGGCGGTACTGGAGCGGTACTCTTTGGCACCGGGGCTTATTCTCGCATCACCATGCCATCCATCGATATAGCAGACTATGGCGATGACATCATAAACGCGCCCCAGATGTGGGCTCGTGGGTATGATGGGACTAATGTGAATATCTCGATACTTGACACTGGCATCGATGACACGCACCCTGATCTGATCGGGAAAGTCGTTGCAGAAGAAGATTTCACAGGCGATGGCACTACAGATGACTTGCACGGGCATGGAACGCATTGTGCAGGGATCGCTGCTGGAAAGTACAATACCCCAACAGGCGTAACCGGGGTTGCGCCCGGAGCAACGCTGATAAATGCGAAAGTGTTGAACGAAACAGGTTACGGAAACACGTCATGGATTTTAGGTGGGATTCAGATGTCGAGGGACCACAATGCGGATATAATGAGCATGAGCCTTGGGGGATGGCAGGGAGCTGGAACCGGCGGAGATCTTGAATCAATGGCAGTAACCAATGCGGTGAACGCAGGATGTGTCGTGGTTATTGCTGCTGGAAACGAAGGACCTGGCGAAAGCACTATCGGAATCCCAGCCGTTGCTTATGACGCGATAGTAGCTGCGGCGTCGGATAGCAACGATGCAATAGTCGACTTCAGTTCAAGGGGTCCCACCGGTGATGGAAGGGTTGGGATCGATGTTGCGGCACCCGGATACAAGATAATTGCACCAAATGCTTTCTGGGAGAGCAATGTGGATTATGTCCTGAAAAGTGGAACATCAATGTCATGTCCGCACGTAGCAGGAGCGGCAGCACTGCTGTTGCAAGCAAATCCGGATTTGACACCGGAAGAATTGGAGAGCGCATTGAAAAACGGCGCAGATGTGATCGATGTGGATCAAGCTGACCAGAGTCGGGTAGTATACTATGCCTTTGATGTAGACGACATCGACAGCAATGACACACAGCAGGAATTGATAGAGAACTCAGAGAATTGGCTCGTAGCGGGAATGCCACCCGGATCCGTACTGGTGATCGATGATGAGAATTATCTTGGTTCTGATGACGACCAAAGTGTCGATAAGTTCCAGTCGGTGTTTGAGAATATCGGATACACTGTGACGGTTGAAGAATCAGATGAGACTTCGTATTCAACATGGGGCAATTATGATATTGTTGTCTGGAGTTGTGGAGATGACAAGACTCCCATATACGACCCGGAATATAAGAGGATGCTCGTTGATTATGTAACTGACGGCGGACATCTGCTGCTCGAGAGTGGATCTATTGCGTACTGGATCGACAGATACGGAAGCCAGGCTATAGATCGCGAACTTCGTGAAGAGGTGCTCCATGCGACAAATGATTGGGTATACAGCGATGTTGGCAACCTGACGATAAGCAACCCTCAACATCCTATCGCGACCACACCGAACGTTCTACCGGCCACTATAAACTTCACCCCAACCAACCGCGTTGATGATTCGGGAGATGCAGACGCGGTCAGGATTTTATCGGATGCGGTTGACATCTGTAACTGGTCTTATGTTAAGCGCGAAGGCAGTCCCATATTAGATAGTATAGCGCGCATATCCTACAGTCTGATAGCATATAACGATACATGCGACACCGGATGTGGGTATGACGTCTGGGAGCAGGGTGCCGGAAGGTTAGATGTAAACGATTCTTATGCTGCGCTAACGAACGGCATCATGGTTGACCCTCAGTGGTTTGTTGGGCTGGTACGATCAGGAAGTTACACAAAGACATTTACAGTGGAGAATAACGGTGTTAGTGGAAAAACCGTGAGCATAGCCGGGTCGACAGGTGATGCTGGTGATTGGATAACGCTGCCCACATCTGTAATGGTTCCTGCAGGAGGGGCTGCAAACTTTGATGCGATGATGAATGTGCCTGGTGACGCGATAGGGGCGTACAAAGGCAGCATCAGAGTAAATGACGGAACAGAGGAGATAATAATTCCGGTTTCTGCAAATGTAATATGGGATGATACCAAAACCGGACCAATAACAGGAATTGTTGATGAGGACAGCGTGGGCTATTTCCCCCGTGGCGACTGGGTTTACTACACTCTCGATGTTCCTCACACAACTGACCTGAATATCAGTCTAAGTTGGACTGATGCAAACAATGACCTGGATTTGTGGTTATTCAATTCAAGCGGAGATCTTATTGAAGTGTCAGCTACGCTGGAGATGCCTGAATTAATCCACATAAACAGTCCGGAAGCTGGGAACTGGACAGTTGCAATAAACGCATGGACACTCGAAACCGCTCAGGAAACTTACACATTAGAGATAACAACACCAACCCTCCGCGGCGATGTGAACCACGACGGTGTGGTTACGTCAGCAGATGCCGTGATCGTGCTTGAGCTGGCTGTCCAGGGTGAGTACGATGCCGATGCCGATGTGAACCGTGACTGTAAGGTCACGTCACTCGACGCTCTAATGATATTACAGGTGGCTGCTGGGGCGGTTACGCTATAATCGAACAACAGTGCCCGAACCCCGGGCACTTCTTCTTTTTTAGTATGATCTCTATACGTGTTTGGATATGAGGCCGTCACAAAATAACATAGTCAGGTCGAACCTCCGTAAACACATTCACAGTATCAAATAATAGTCGTACAATTCGTGTTTTATCTGCAGTATTTTTCGTAAAAAGTTATTAAATCGTGAAATAAGCATTCTGATGGGTCTGGATAGATTCTTAAATCCTCAAAATATGAGAATATAAATTATATCTATATATTTATAAAACATTCATCAAACTAGTCCACAAGCTTTATAAACGAGGAGCTAAGAGATAATTGCGCGCGATACCCGTACAACAACACACACATATGGCAGAATGATGCAAAGATCCTACACTTGACACCAATATGTTGCTTGGTTCGGTGGGTCTTGAATAGAAAGTTGTATATATACCATGGCATAGAATTGTGTGTGAAAAGATGTTGTTTTATACGTAAGTACGTACAGGGTTTAGCGGCTTAACGACAAGGAAGTAAAAACAATGGGAAACAAATCGAGTATTCGGAAATTATGTATGGTTTTCGGAGTTGTAGCAATTGTTCTGGCTGTATTTATGAGCGCAGCATCAGCATCACCATCGGAAGACGAAGACGATGAGAACAGCTACGAGAGTACCTACATGATGTCTTCGAACAACAAGGATGATACTGAGATATCATCTGCTTACAAAGCAAAAAGCATCCTGCAAATCAGGGATGTTAAATCAGACCTCACAGGTGCACAAAAAAAGCTCAGCACCAATCTTCTTCAGCTACTCGACAGTAGCTATCTCCTACAGGGGCAGGACAGGGGAACTCTTGTGATGCAGATGACGCAGTTACAGCAGTTTCGCCAGGCAAGTTCTGTTTCTTCAACACATGACGGCAGTGTGGCAGGTGACATGGTTTATGTCTATGTCTACCTCGTGCCGCCTGCAGAAACACGAACCATTGAGCCTTATGTGTGGGAAGTCACCAATAGGGATGAGGAGAATCACCTTGCTGTTGCGTGGGTGGAAGTGAAAGATCTGGAAACTCTGGCTTCTCAGGAAGAGGTGCGAACCATACGGACGGTTATGCCGCCGATCTGTGAGATAGGCTCGGTTACCACGGAAGGAGATGCGATTCATCGCACGTATGACGTGCGCACAACACACTCCGAGAGCGGTTCAGGTGTTAAGGTCGGAATCATCTCGGATGGTGTAGACCATTTGACGGATGCACAGAGCTCTGGTGACCTGCCTGCCGGCGTGACCGTACTGAGCAACACACAAGGCGGCGATGAGGGGACTGCCATGCTCGAGATCGTCCACGACATGGTGCCGGACGCAGGCCTCTATTTCCATGACTGCGGAGCCAATGTGGTCGCCTTCAACGATGCTATTGATGTGCTTGTGAATGCGGGATGTGATGTCGTCTGCGATGATATTGGCTGGGGTTGCGAACCCTTTTTTGAAGACGGTATAATCGCTTCACACCTGACCTCGGTGCTTGCCAGCAACGATATAGTCTATGTTTCTTCCGCCGGCAATGCTGGCAATAAACATTACCAGGGCGATTATTACCCCCTACCTTCGTCCACTCAACACGATTTTAGTCGTGGTGGGACAACAGGATATTATCTATACTTACAGATGCAGGCGGGCGGCAGTGTAAGCACCGTTCTTCAATGGAACGATCAATTTGGATCTTCCGGGAATGACTATGAGCTTTATTTGTACAACGTGGACACGAGTACTATTGTGGCATCGAGCACGGCTACGCAAGACGGCGATGATAACCCTTTGGAATTTTTTGGTTATACCGTACCGGGCGGAACTCCCACAGCCAATTATGCTATCGTGGTAGATAAATACAGTGGTGTTGAAAAAACGCTTGAAGTTTTCATTTATCGGGGCACTGGGTGTAGCATTTACGCCAACAACATCGATCCTGTCGATTCGATCTTCGGTCATGCCGCTGTGCCCGACGTCATTGCTGCAGGAGCGATTGACGCCAGCGATCCGGGCAACGACGATATCGAGCCATTCTCATCACAGGGACCCGTGACGATCACATATCCTTCGCCGGTAAGCCGATCCAAACCTGACCTCTGTGGAGTCGATGGCGTGGCAGTAACCGGTGCTGGCGGTTTTCCAACTCCCTTCTTTGGAACCAGTGCTGCAGCACCGCATATTGCTGCGATAGCCGCCCAGATGTGGGGCGCATGTCCCTCCAAAACCGGTGATGAAATCCGCGACGCGTTATACGACACGGCAATTGACCGGGGTAGTGCAGGATACGACACTGTTTATGGTTATGGGATGGCTGATGCACTTGCTGCATTCAATGCACTCGATTGCGGCAGCGATCCTCCAAACATTATCTCATTTACACCACCCTCACCAGTCTATGATAATGCGGGCAGTTCAAGGACGTTTGGCATCGTGGTGAATCAGGCTGTGGACGTGAACTGGTACATCAACGGTACACATGTTCAGACCGACACAGACGTGACTGAAGCAAGCTATACGAACACGAATGCAAAAGTGGGCGTGTGGAATGTCTCTGCTGTGGCAAGCAATGCAGATGGAACCGCTATGCAGACATGGGTATGGGATGTGACACAGGGAGGGACGACAACAGTCTCTTTCGATCCATTGAAATCCACAACATCCATAGGTTCAACCACCACTGTAAATCTAACACTCGACAGCGCACCAGCGGGTCTATCAGGGTGCAACCTGACAGTCTCGTTATCAGATCCGAGCATAGCAGAGATCCTCTCAGTAAGTTTCCCAACATGGGCTACTGTGCACAGCAATTCCGCACTTCCTGCGGATTCGGTCTGGATGAAGGCTGCTGATCTGCAGGATGCTGTGAAAAGCGGTGATACGAATATCCAACTTGGCACACTTACGATCCGGGGCGACGCCGGTGGAACGTGTGATATTGTGGTGACGGTGACAAAGATGGATGATGACCCGGGTAACTCAATCAATCCGAGCACGGTATCGGGCACGATCGAAGTGACGAGCGTCATTCCACTTCCGGGCCAGAGCAATCCACCGACAGACCCTGACAGCGATGGGGTTTACGAGGATCTGAATGGCAACGGCAATATCGACTTCGATGACGTTGTTCAATACTTCACGCACATGGAGTGGATAGAGGCAAATGAGCCAATTACTTGCTTCGATTTCAATGGCAACGGCAATATCGACTTCGATGACATAGTGAAATTGTTTGATGAGGTATAAGTATGCAAGATCAAAGCCGGATTGGCGTTGCAGCAGTGACCGTGATCCTATTGCTTATGATCGGCTCAGGGATCGCCGCTGCATCACCATCTGTTGATGTTGGGGATGGCACGATCGATAATATTGGTTCAACCACTACCGTAGATCTAACACTCGACAGCGCACCAGACGGTCTATCCGGATACAACCTGACAGTCTCGTTATCAGATCCGAGCATAGCAGAGATCCTCTCAGTAAGTTTCCCAACATGGGCTACTATGCATAGCAACTCCGCACTTCCTGCGGATTCGGTCTGGATGAAGGCTGCTGATCTGCAGGATAGTGTGAAAAGCGGTGATACGAATATCCAACTTGGTACACTTACGATCCGGGGCGACGCCGGTGGAATGTGTGAGATCGCGGTGACCGTGACAAAGATGGATGATGACAGTGGTAACCCAATCAGTCCGGCTACAGATGCAGGTCATCTCGAGGTTGGTGGAATATCGCCAACCATCACATCCCACGACCCCTCGGATCCGGTGACCGATACCGTTGGCGCAACGAGAACGTTTTGCATCACCACAGACCAGATTGTTGATGTGCTCTGGCAGATCAACGGCACGACGGTGCAGACCGACTCAGACGTGACCTCTGCCTCGTACACAAACACCAGCGCGGCACATGGCATCTGGAACGTCTCTGCTGTCGCAAGCAACACAAATGGCGTGGCTATGCAGAGGTGGTTGTGGACTGTGGGGTTCTCACCAGGTGACCTTAACTTTGACGGCTCAGTCACCTCCGCAGACGCCGCAATCGCGCTTGAAATCGCAGCTGGCAGCCGTCCGTGTGATGATGCAATGCGTGCCATCGCCGATGTCAGCGGTGATGGGTGCATCACCTCGCTCGACGCTCTAATGATCCTGCAAGCCGCAACAGGTGAGATTACGTTATAATATGAGACGGGATTACTATATAATCGAAGAATAGTGCCCAAACCACGGGCACTCCTTCTTTTTTTATTTTTTTAGTATCTGTCCTGGAATCGCAGGTTCATATATCAGTTCAATACCGCCTGCGGTAACCCCAGTATATCACAAGCATCAGCGCAATCACCAGAACCATCCCGATCATCGGAGCGCCAGTGAAAGATAATCCTGTGCTGAACTCTGATGTTTCGACCTCCATCTCATATCCTTCGACATAATCCTCAGACGGATTTAATTGTTCAGACGGATTCACGGGTTTGCCAGTGTCTTTGCCAACCCCCCCTTCCGCCGCGGTTTTGCCCCGCTCTGTAACAGACTCCATCGTTGCACCGTACTCTGCATTCAGGTCGGACGAGAGTCCAAACGCAGAGATGAGACCTGGTATATACTCATCACCAAGTATGGGATTTCCGCAGGTATGATGGCAGCAGGCAGGACCGTTCTCGATGACCGATTGCGCATACAAAGAGACAAGCGTCTTCAGCACATCATCCGGCGCGTCCCAGTAGCCTTTCCGTGTGGCTTCGAGCATTCGGGCGGTCATCGACTGATATATGTAAGGATGCTCGTTTCTGAGGAACTCGTCCAGATCAAGATTGTATGTATCATTGACGTAGACCTCAAATATCCGGTTCCAGTCTTCATCTGTCACCATCTCCGGCGTCATCACATCCCAGCCCCATGTATACTCAGTGAACTTTGCAAACTCTCTTGCGCCGCCGTAGCCGTGCTTCGTCATCCCATCGATCCACCTGGGATTCCAGTATCTCGAACGAAACTCCTTTCGAAACGCCCCTTCAAGTGTTGTTATCTTCGGGTCGTCCGCGCTTGTCAGGTCAGCTACATACAGGTCAGGAGTCTTGCCAGTGAGCGATCTTACAGCAAGCGCTGATCCCCCGAGATACTGGTAGTAGTCATCGTTGTCGACCACTCCAAAGAGATTTGAACTGTCGCTGTGCACCCCGACATCGACATCCACGAGATTCTGCCTGAAGACGTTCTCATAGTTCTCGCCCCAGACATCCCGCCCATAGACGTTTCCCATCCGCGCCATAAAGAGATCTGCGAGTTCTGACTCGCTATCCCATGTCTCGCTTGCGGTAACCGCACCCGGAAGACCTGTCCCATAAGCACCGGGAGGATCGCCGAACACGCGTGCTCTCGATAAGTTGCATGCTGTGGTTTCATTGTAGCCGGCAGCGGTGAGGTCACCATACATCCGAAGCGAGTTGTACCGGGCATAGTTCGTCTCGTTGCTCTCATCAAGCTCCGCAACCATCCAAATAGCCTCATCCATCAGTTCAAGTTGATATGGGAATGTGTCCCGGTAGAGTCCTGAGGGCAGGAGGAGTACATCGATTCTCGGGTGTGTCATGTTCTCCTGCGGGATGATTGCAAAGCCCGTGATCCTGCCGCTGCTTCTCGTAGGTGCAACACCGAGAAGCGAGTATATC
Organism: Candidatus Methanogaster sp.; assembly: GCA_003194445.1. Classification (GTDB taxonomy): domain Archaea; phylum Halobacteriota; class Methanosarcinia; order Methanosarcinales; family Methanogasteraceae; genus Methanogaster_A. The sequence goes on along the minus strand of PQXF01000017.1, from coordinate 41,695 downwards.
TGAGCCTCCATAATCCCTCTGTGCCGCATCGTCTCGACAGACCACAGGATGAAGTCCACTTTGTCAGGATATGTGCCATTATGGGTTTCTTTGTACTGCTTAAGCAACTGATCCGCAAGGATAACTCCCATCGCTTCGGTCTCAACATCCGGGAACTTTCTCTGGTCGAAACTGTAGAAGTTTCTGCCGGTCGGCAGGGTTTCTGGGTTGCGTACCGGATCGTTTCCAGGTCCCGGTTCGATGTACTCGGAATCGAGCGCAAGCATCGTCTGATCGATCTCGCGTGTCGTCTCGCCAAGAAGCGCGGAGTAGTTAAGCGCCCGGTTGAGATCAGATGTGATATCGGGATCGGGCGCAGTTAGATTGAGAACCCGGGTCTGGGCAGTCGCAACATCGGTTCCGTTGAGCAACGTTTCGTTCAGGAGATCGTTTGCATATATGCAGGCAGCATCCCCCCAGTCGTGAAGGTCCCCGGTATCGTGTGGGATTACGTTCACGATATGATCGGTGAAGTCTTTCCGAAGCATCGACCGGACCATGCAGACCAGCTTCTCGTCATCAGGTGCTGTGCCGAAGATATGAAGTCCCAGCGGCATGAGCGTAGACTGTAGTTCATGCAGATAATCGTGTACCCCAGTTTCCATGAAGCTCTCAAACCCCTCCCGTGTCATATTATTCATCTGTTCAGCAGTCACACGAAGATCATCTTTCAGAGTGAGTGAATCATAAAGATCGGTGATGGTGCTGCGATAGGGACCTTTCATCGTCTCATCGGCACTCTCGTAGTCGTGTATCTTATCATGCAGCTCGGATAGCTCGTCATAGATGCCTGCCGCAACGATCGGCGGGGTCAGGTGGTCGATGATCACGGCATTTCCCCTGCGCTTTGCCTGTGTGCCCTCACCAACGTTGTCCATGATGTATGGATACACGACCGGCGTATCAGCCACCATGATCGCGGGATAGTCATACCGCCAGAGCCCGACCTCGTTTCCGGGAAGCCACTCCTGTGTGCCGTGTGTTCCGAAGTGGATCATGGCATCAGCCTTGAAGACCTGGTTGATCCAGAAGTATGCAGCCAGATACTGGTGTGTCGGCGGAAGCGTCTTGTCGTGGTATATGGCTGATTCGTCAGAGAGTCCGCCCCTCGTTGGCTGTGGCACAAATATCACGTCTCCGAACCGCACCGTCGGGATTACGAACTTGCCATCGTAGACCATGATCTCACCAGGCGGTTCGCCCCATCTCACCTCGACCTCCTCACGCACAGAATCTGGCAGAGTGTCGTACCATGAGAGGTACGCGTCCACTGGAACAAGCGTGACGTTGCCCGAGTTTACAACTTCCTCAAGAGCACCAGGAGCCCACGAACCAATGTTCCTGCTCTCGATGAAGAGGTCGATGAACTCACTGCCGTTCGGGATCTCGCCACTTCCGATATCGTATCCCTCCGCCCCCATTGCTTCAAGGAGCAGCGTGAAACTTGGTGATATATCGAGGTAACTGGCGCCGATGTTATTCTTACCGCCTTCGTGGTTGTAGTAGAGGATGGCGATCTTCTTGTCAGAGTTCTCGGTTCTGCCAAGCTCTGCCCACTTGATTGTCCGGTTGCAGAGCCATTCTGCCTGCGGCATGAGCGGTTCGTAGTACGTCCGCTCCGGGTTATCAGGATCCTTGACTTTTCCAGCTACCCAGATGTAATCGATGCATCCGTCGATCTCGGGCTGAGTCACCTGAAAAGGAATGGACATCAGGTTAAGCCCGCGGGTGCTGGTGTTAAACTCATCAGGAGTGCTGTAGTAATCGATTACGCCTTTCAGGACTGGCACGTTGAATTTTTTCAGGTAAGAAACGCCTTTCTCCTGATCACGATAATTGAGATAGAACGCGTTTAAGGAGATTATGGCGTCCACAAGTACTACTCCATCTCTGGTGAAACAATCCTCGTCCCCCTGACAGACTTGATTGGTGGTGTGGATGACGTTACATCCTTTCGATTCAAGTTCCCTGATTATCACATCGTCGGTTTTGTAGTATATGCGATCGTCATCGAGTTTGTTCCTGACGATGCCAATTGTGGGCGCTGATGCATCATAACCGTGATCCGAATACCACTCGAGATATTCGGTACTGTTATCAAAGATTCTCGGAAACGCATCAGGGTGATAGATCCCATGCTGAGGAACCATCGGAGGTGTAGCAGGCGCATACTCGATGTAGACGCCTTTTAGAGTTGCCCCGATATAGCGGATCCAGTTCTCCATGTTCGTGTATCCGCCGTTGTAGTTGTAGTCCGTAACTGCGCTGTGGGGCGGGTTCTCCATATCGATGGTGGCGATTCCGTACACATCGGTAACAGCAATGAGCCCGATCTCTGTGCCACTGTTCTTTGCATCGATAAGCGCATCCTTGAGATGCGGAAGTTCGTTAGCACCGATCATGTAGAGCATTATAACATCCTGATCCGAGAGGTCAGTGAAATTTGCATCTACGGCATCAGAACCGCTCATCACCCTGACGTTGAAACGATCTGCAATCACTGCCCGTTCGTCGATGATCTTGTTTAAGTAGTAGCGGTTGGGGTCGCTGTTTATTATGTACGTGATGTTCATCTTCGGGTGTATCATCACAGGATCAGGAAGATTAACTCCAGCCCACCTGCCGCAGAAGTTCTTTCCAATCGTCATCAGGAAGTGTTTCATATTCTCTTCGCCGCCCTCTATCCAGTATCTCTCGATCGCGGTGTAATTTGCCGATTTCAGGTCCACGTTTGGTACGGTGGCATTGGCTGCGGAGAGGTTGTATCCGATGACCGCGCTTCCGTTCTCTTTGGCAGCGGTTAGATCTGTATCCCACCTGGCAACCATCGCCTCATTCTGCGATTCGATGAATATCGCTTGGTACTTCGCGAAGTTGAGACTCTCGGGCACGGTGTCGTTCTTTGTAAAGATCGTCACAGTCAGTTCAGCGGTGATCGCGTCGGTCACCGAAGCGCTTTTTAGCGCGGCTTCGTTTACGCCGGTTCCGAGAATGAATAGCGTATCATTTCCATCCCCTGATGCGGTTCCTACGATGGCGAGCGCGAGGATTATCACCGTCAGTACAGTTCTTGTTCTTATCTTCATATTTGCCATGTTTCGTGACTTCACATTGCCTGTTTTGACCTGCATGTATCTTGATAAACAGACAACCGATTATGCAGAGTCTCAACGGATGCTTCACCTGTATCTGCTCAATACATCCGGATAATTTACCATACCTTATGTTCCTGCCTTAAAGATCGAAAGAAAGTAGGGGGGTCACCTTCGCCTGCGGTAACCCCAGTAGATGATGACCATCAGCGCGAGCACGAGGATCATTCCGATCATCGGAGCGCCAGAGAAGGAGGGCATGCTGCCGGACTTCTCTGATTTTTCGACCGCCATCTCGGATCCTTCGATGTAGTCGGACGGTTCGGATGGATCTGATGCCTCGGACGAACTTGCGGGCATGCTCACATCCATACCACTCCCGCCCTCCTCCTTTTCAGTCTCATTAGACCAGCCTGACGGATACGTGCCATCCCCGGTATTACTACCACCACTATCATCCGGTTTGGACCTATCTTCTGATGTTTCCGCGGACGTATCTCCTTTCATAGCATCCATAATTCTTTCATATTCATCCATAGTCTCCTGATCGATATCTATGCCAAGCGTGGATATGAGCCCGCGAATATATTCGTCGAGAAAAGGGTTTCCACATGTGTGGTGACAACATGTCACGCAACCCGTCTCCACGATCGACTCGATGTATGCAGTCACCAGTTGCCGCAGCACATCATCGCTTGCTGGAGTCCAGTATCCCTTGCGCACCGTTTCCAGCAATCTACCGACAATCGACTGGTACGCATACGCAGTATCTCCTTTAAAGAACTCACCCAGCCCAAGACCATATTGATCTCCCACGTACACATCAAAGACCTCTTGCCACACATCATCGCTGATGAGATCAGGACACGTCGCCTCCCAGCCCCAGAGGTACTCAAAGAACTTACTTATCTCACCAGCACCAGCATATCCCTCGCCCAGCATCCCCTCGATCCATTCGGGATTTAAGTATCTGGTGCGGAGTTCCTGGTAGATCGCCTCGCGAAGCGAAGAGACTGTCGGATCCGCGGTCGGATCGCTGTTGTCTGTGACATATACACTATCGCTATCAAAATCGTTTCCAGTGACCACCTTATATGCTTGCAAAAGCCCGCCCACATACTGGAAGACATCGTCGTTGTCGATTAACCCGTACAGGTTTGAGTTCATGTTAAACACGATCGCATCGATCTGCGCCAGATTGAGCTTAAAGACCTCCTCACCTGGTATGCCCCAGACCTCATCGCCATAGATGTAGTGCATCCTGCTGATGTAGGTCTCCCCGATCACCGAACTATCGTTCCATGTGCTGCTTGCACCGATCACGGAATCGAGATTCGGCCCATAAGTGCCGGGTGCTTCAAGGAATATCCGCGACACTGATAGGTATCTTGCATCTTCCTTTGGATATGGTCCTGTGTAGTTGCCTGTCGCATTCAGAGCCTCGAAGATCTCTTCTGAGTTCTCTCTGACATAGTTGTCATACGATGTAGCATTATCAGCGGCAGCAAGACGGATCGCACGATCGATCAGCTTCAATTTCTCAGGGTAGACGTCCCTGTGCAGCCCCGAAGGGATTATCATGACATCGATCCTCGGTCGCCCAAGCTCGCTCTCATTGATCAGTTCGACATCATACACGGCACCATAGCTATCCCACACCGGTCTTGCACCGACAAGATATAGGATCTCAGACTCAACTACCCCATAATCGGTCATCGCCCACGCCCAGAGAACGATCGCGGGTTTTCTCGGGTATGCGCCGTCGTGATCTGCCCGGTATCGCTCGATGAGTGCATCTGCCATCTTCTTTCCGGTCTCCCACGCCTCCTTTGTCGGTATCGCTCGCGGGTTCATCGAATAGAAGTTTCGTCCTGTCGGAAGCACATTCGGATTTCTTATCGGGTCGTCCGCCTCGGATGGTGAGATATACTCTCCATCAAACCCATCAAGTGTGGCTGGAACCTCAACCGTGCAGTCAGCGATACCATCTGCAAACAAAAGCCCGCGTTCAAGATGCCTGCTCACATTCTCACTCGACCTGTTGTCAAACACATCCTCCTGCGCTTCAATGATCCCGGTTCCATTGATCAGGACATTCTCAAGCAACCTTGCAGTGCAGTTGTCCAGTTCTCGTTCCTTCTTATCGATCTGCAGCGGGTTTGGATAATCATCATATCCGATCATCAGGGCGACATCCTTCTTGTAGTCATCCCGAAGCATCGAAGTGATCAGGCCGATCAACGGCTTGCCACCCGGAGGATCGCCAAACGTATGCAACCCATACGGCATGAAATCGGTCTTTATGTCGTAGAGATACTCAGCAAGTTCAAGGACGAACTCATCAAACAGGGTCTCGTTCGTGAGTGTCTCACTCGTCTCGTTCAGATCAACACTCATGTCGTCATCAAGATGCAGTTCCCTGCACTCTGTTATGATGGTGTTCCTGTACTCTTCCTTGACAGTCTCATTATCACAATCAACGTACAGTGCCACAGTCCGGGCAAGATTGGTCAGGTTCCCATATAGCCCCGAAGCAACGATTGGAGGCGTCAGATGCGTAATCATCGCAGCACTCCCCCGCCGTTTCGCCTGTGTACCCTCAGCGATGTTATCCACGATGTAGGGATAGATCACAGGCATGTCTTGAATCAGCATGGCAGGCCAACAGTTATCAGACGACAATCCCGACTCCTTCCCGGGAAGCCACTCCTGTGTGCCATGCTTCCCAAAGTGCATGATCGCGTCCGCGCCATACCCGCCGGATTCCCGATCATGCTTGAGCCATAGATAAAACGCGATGTACTGGTGGTGTGGCGGTATGTCCTTGTTGTGATACAGCACCGTATTGTTCTGAAGCCAGCCACGCGTCGGTTGTGGTGTTAAGATGACGTTTCCAAACGAGAGCTTTGGGATCACGAAATACTCTTCTCCTGTCGTTTCGTTCTTCCATGTCATGATCTCTCCCGGAGGCTTGCCCCACCTCTCGACCACTTCTGCTTGCCGATCTGCCTCAAGTTCGCCGAACCATCCGAGATATGTTTCAACAGGTAGCAGGGTCGCTGTCCCGGAGGAGACAAGTCTTTCAAGTTCGCCTGGAGCCCATGTCCCGATGTTTGTTCCATTAAGCGTCATCATCCTGACAAGCTCGGTCTCGTTTGGAATCTCACCGTCAACGGCGTATCCTGATCGGTTCATAGCGTTTACAATATTCTGGAGACTCGGAGGGACATTGACATAACACGCAGCGAGATTATTCTTGCCGCCGCCATGATTATAGTAGATCATCGCAAGCCTCTTCTCATCATCCGGGGTGCTATTCAGATGCGCCCAGCCAGTAGCCCGGTCTGCTGTCCAGTTGATCTGCTCATCGATTGGTTGGTACTCGCTATCTGATTCATTCTTACCCGCGATTACGATAGGATCGATGATGCCGTCCATTTCAGGGAGTCCCACCTGAAAGCCAAGGTCCAGAATTGAGATTCCATGACTCGTCTCATTACGCCACGCGGCTGGAGCCATGTAGTATAACCGAAGCGCCCGCATCACAGGCACATCCAATGTTTCAAGGTCCCTGATCCCCTGGTCAACATCGCCCATGTTGATTCTGAACGATTTTGTACAGATGATTGTATCAACGATCGTGCTGTTGTTTACAAGGTAGAACCTCCTTAAGTCTCCACTTCCACCAAATCCTATCGATATCACGTTTACACCTTTCTTCTCCAGTGTATGGACAAGGTCTGGTATTTCAGGTGATTTGGTAGCTTGATGCCAGCTCGCGATACCGATCGTCAGATTATCGGGATTGTACCGGTAGCCGGACCTGTTAATATCTCCATACCATTCGAGATATTCCGGTGTATTCAGGAACAATTGCGAAGTGTCCGGGTGGCAGATATATGTTTTTGGAATTGGGATCGGATTCTTTATGTCCCCTATCAGTCCGCAGAAAGAAACTTCAAGATACGTCATCAACCGTGCGATGTTCTCCTCATCACAGTTGTCCCAGTACCGGAGGATAAACGGATGTTCGGCAGTCAGATTGACATTCCCGAACTCGTCATCATGCCACTCTGAGTGGATGCAGATGATATCGATCCCGGCAGTGTTTGCGGCTTCGATTGGATTCTTCAGATTTTCAGCAGTGCTACCACTAAGGTGTTCGAGGAATACCAGATCATATCGGAGAAGATCGATTCCGCTTTGGACCTCAGCAGGATTGAGGAGTGTGATGTTAAGATTGCTTCCAGCAGATGCGGATTCGATAAAATCATGGCGCTCGACCGTGATGAAGATCGCTTCCGGTTTTTCGTCGATTACCTGTGTCGTTATCTCGACCCCCATTACAGCATCGACCGGAGTGCTCGTCGCACCGCCGTAATAGAACATGACCACATCGCGGGCATCACTTGCAGCATTCAGCTCAAACTCGTTTGCAGCTCTGTCTGGCTTTGGACCGTCCGGATAATTCACCCAGTAATGCCAGCAGTTTCCTTCCGCAGCATCATTCGATACGTCTGCAATCGAATCGATGAACAGCGTACCATTTACCGCATAAGCTGAGTCGTTGATCGTGAAATTAAAACCTTCACGCCTTGCGGTTTTGACGAACGCACCAAGTGCGGTGGTAGGACTGATCGTGTAGTTTGCTCCGTTGTTCGTCGTGACATTCAGGGTCTCTCCCTTAAGGAGCACTGTATTACCCTTCCAGATGCCGAATGCGTACAGGTATCCCGTGTCTGATCCGACGAAGAGAATTCCGTCAGAGACCGATGGCGGTACCATAACGTAGTCACCGGTGTCATAACTCCATTTCAAAGTACCATCGTCCGCATCAAAACAGTAAACAGTACCCTCTGCACCGTTGGCTGCGGTGTATACCATGCCACCTGCAACGACTGCTGATGATCGACATGCACCTTTGAGTGTCTGATTCCATATCTCACTTCCATCGGTTGCATCGATGCAGCTGAGTCTCTTGTCTTTGTCGCCGATGTATATCCTGCCGTTTGATACCGCTGGTGAAGAGAGCGAGCCATAATGATACCTGCTCCAGGTCTCATTTCCTGTCGTGGTATTGGCAGCATACAGCTTCTTCTCACCCTTCCCTGTCGCAAAGTACACAACCCCGCCCTCGACTGCGGGTGTCGTTGATACCTGACTACCCACACCAAACGTCCATACCGCATTATGCGTTGCAATATCGACGCAGTTTATAGCGTTTCCGCCGCCAAAGAAGATTCTGCTGCCGTCGGTTGCAGCCGACATATATATATCAGAGCCGCCTGATGCCGCATAATCCCATAGTTCGTTTCCATCAAAATCGAATGCATGGAGCTTTCCGTCTGAAAAGCTGACCACATATACCACATCATCATAAATAAGTGGCGAAGATGCGAGACCGAACCAGCCAGGATTCGATTCGACCGATTTATTCCAGAGCGTATTTCCGTTTGTGGCATTGATGCAGTACAGATCGCCAGTCGTGGGATCACCAGGTTCGGGAGTGCCATAAGGTCCGACAGAACCTGCAAACACTCTGTCACCAGCGACTGCCGGCGTCGATACTCCACCGTTTCCTCCAAGCGAATTATTCCAGATGATGCTCCCATCTGATTCGTCCAGGCAGTATAATCCAAGACCTGAACTCTCTGACATTGTAGGCCAGGTTGATACGTAGACCCTGCCGTCGGAGACGCTTGCGCCGCATCCGACGTACCCTACACCGGGTTTTGTCTCCCATATCCGCATGTTTGAAAGCGGCGCATCTCCGCTTGCGTTTCCTGTGCGTCCCGGGTCAAGCCCGAACATCGGGTAGTCTGCAACTGCCGGAAGCACCAGCGCGACCAGCAGAAGTGTTGCAATCAGCAGATTTGAAGTTCTCATAGTTCTTAGCCTCCTATTGTGTTTTGTAGTATCATCAGTGCATCAAGCGAAGTCACCACACCATCACCACTCACATCAGCCCAATCAAGAGCAGGGATACTGCCAGTAGCCATTCGAAGAGCAATTACCGCATCTACGGTGGTGGGTGTATAGTCCTCCTTCACATACGCCTCGTACACCTGTTGCCATATACTGTCTGTGATCAGATCAGGCATGGTGGCATCCCATCCCCCGAGATGTTCCATAAAATTAGAAATCTCCCTTGAGCCTGCATAACCCTCACCTCTCATCCCTTCGATCCATTTCGGATTTAAGTATCTGGTGCGAAGTTCTTTGTGGATCACCACACTAAGCGACGATACTGTCGGGTTTTCATCGGGATCGCGGTTGTCAGTTACGTAGACATCAGGACTACCGCTTCCTGCGATATACCTGTACGCGCTCGCAAGCCCGCCCACGTACTGGAAGACATCATCGTTGTCGATGAACCCGTACAGGTTCGAGTTGGTATTATGCACGATCGCATCGATCTGCGCCAGATTGAGCTTAAAGACCTCCTCACCCGGGATGCCCCAGACCTCATCGCCATAGATGTAGTGCATCCTGCTGATGTAGGTCTCTCCGATCACCGAACTATTGTTCCATGTGCTGCTTGCACCGATCACAGAATCGAGATTCGGCCCGTATGTGCCAGGTGCTTCAAGGAATATCCGTGACACTGATAGGTATCTCGCATCTTCCTCCGGATACGGTCCGGTGTAGTTGCCTGTCGCATTCAGAGCCTCAAAAATCTCTTCTGAGTTCTCTCTGACATAGTTGTCATACAATGTACCATTGTCCGCGGCAGCAAGACGGATCGCACGATCGATCAGCTTCAATTTATCAGGGTAGACGTCCCTGTGCAGCCCTGAAGGGATTATCATAACATCGATCCTCGGTCGCCCAAGCTCGCTCTCATCGATCAGTTCGACATCATACACAGCACCATAGCTATCCCACATTGGTCTTGCACCGACAAGATACAGGATCTCGGATTCAACTATCCCATAATCGGTCATCGCCCACGCCCAGAGAACGATCGCGGGTTTTCTCGGGTATGCGCCGTCGTGATCTGCCTGGTATCGCTCAATTAAGGCATCTGCCATCTTCTTTCCGGCCTCCCACGCCTCCTTTGTTGGTATCGCTCGCGGATTCATCGAATAGAAGTTTCGCCCAGTTGGAAGCGCGCTTGGGTCTCTTATCGGATCGTCTGCTGTAGATGGTGGGATGTAGCCGCCGTCGAACCCTTTCAGTGTCCGGTTCACCTCGATCGTGCAGTTCGCAAGATCGCCTGAGAATCCGGCTGCACGGTTCAGGTATGTGGTGAGATCATCACTTGACTGGTTGAGCACAATCTCCTGTGCTTCTGTGCTATTTGTACCACTTAGAACCTCTGCGATGAGTTGTGCGGCGAAGTTATCCAGTTCTTCTTCCTCATCAGTCCGAATCGGGTTTGGATAGTCATCATATCCGATTATATGTGCAATCTCTGCCTTGTACCCGTCGCGGAGCATCGAAATTACGAGGGAGATTTTAGGTTCGCCCTCCGGAGGTTCGCCAAACGTGTGCAGCCCGTAGGGCACAAGCTCGGTCTTGATGCCATAGAGGTAATCCGCGAGTTCCTCGACAAAGAGATTAAACGCGGTGTCATCCCCTGCTATGGCGTTCGGATCCACACCGAGATCCTCATCGAGGTGCAGTTCCATGCACTCTGCTATGATGATGTTTTTACACTCCTGCTTCACAGTGCTATTGATAGTTGGGTCGCTGTAGAGCGATACGGTTCCTAACAGGTTGGTCAGGTTCCCGTATAGCCCTGCCGCAACGATCGGGGGGGTCAGATGCGTGATCATCGCAGCACTTCCCCTTCGCTTCGCCTGCGTGCCCTCCGCGATGCCGTCCATGATGTACGGATAGATCACAGGCATGTCCCGGATCAGGATTGCGGGCCAGCAATCATCAGATGACAATCCCGACCCCTTCCCAGGAAGCCACTCCTGCGTGCCATGCTTTCCGAAGTGCAGGATCGCGTCCGCGCCAAATCCAGCGGATCCCTGATCCGCCCCTAACCAGAGATAGAATGCAATGTACTGATGATGTGGTGGGAGGTCTTTGTTGTGATATCGCACCGCGTCGTTCCGGAGTCGGCCCCGTGTCGGCTGTGGTGCAAGGATCACGTTTCCGGAGGAGAACTTTGGGATCACGAAGTACTGCTCTTTTGTCGTTTCATTCGTCCAGACCATAACCTCACCAGGAGGCTCACCCCACCACTCGACTACCTCTGCCTGCCGCTCTGCCTCAAGTTCGCCGAACCATCCGAGATACGTTTCAACAGGGAGAAGAGTCGCGGTCCCGGAGGAGGCGAGTCTTTCAAGTTCGCCTGGTGCCCATGTCCCGATGTTTGTGCCCTGATGAATCATCAGATCGGTGAGTGTTTCTTCATCGGGTACACCACCTGTCACGTCGTATCCGGACTCGTTCATGGCAACGAGGATGTTTCGCAGACTCGGAGGAACATTGAGATAAGTTGCGCCGAGATTATCCTTGCCGCCACCGTGGTTGTAATAGATCATCGCAATCCTCTTCTCATCATTCGGGGTGCTGTTCAGATGCGCCCAGCCGATAGCCCTATTCGCTGTCCAGTTGATCTGCTCATCGATTGGCTGGTACTCACTATCGGACTCATTCTTACCCGCAATAACGATCGGATCGATTATGCCGTCCATTTCAGGCAGCCCCACCTGAAAGCCAAGGTCCATAATCGAGATTCCATGACTCGTCTCGTTTCGCCACTCGGCTGGCGACATGTAGTACAACCTGACCGCTCGCATTACAGGCACATCCAATGTTTCAAGGTCCCTGATCCCCTGATCAACATCGCCCACGTTGATTCTGAACGATTTTGTACAGACGATTGTATCAACGGTTGTGCTGTTGTTTATAATGTAGAACCTCTTCAGGTCTCCACTTCCACCAAACCCGATCGATATCACGTTTACACCTTTTTTCTCCAGTGTATGGGCAAGTTTTGATATTTCAGCCGATCCGGAGGACTCATACCAGCTTGCGACGCCGATCGTTATATTATCAGGATTGTACTGGTAGCCGGGTTTGTTGGCATACCAATCAAGATACGTTGTTGTATCATAGAATCGCTCTGGAGTATCCGGATGCCGGATGTGTGCTTTTGGAGTCAAAACCGGGTCTTTTACGTCACCAATAAACCCGCAGAAAGAAACCTCAAGATACGTCAGCAGTCGTGCGATATTCTCCTCACCATAGTTGCCCCAGTACTGGAGGATGAGCGGATGCTCGGTCAGGTCGACATTCCCGAACTCGTCATCATACCACTCTGAGTGGATGCAGATGATATCAATCCCGGCAGTGTTTGCGGCTTCGATCGGATTCTTCAGGTTTTCGGCAGTGCTACCACTAATGTGTTCGAGGAATATCAGATCATATCTGGGAAGATCGATTCCGCTTTGGACATCAACAGGATTGAGGAGTGTGATGTTAAGATTGCTTCCAGCGGATGTGCTTTTTATAAAATCATGATGCTCGACTGTGATGAAGATCGCTTCCGGCTTCCCATCGATGACCTGCGTCGTGATCTCGATTGCCATCGTGGAGTTTTCTGGCGTGGTTTCGGAATCTCCATAATAGAATGTGATTACATCGCGGGCATCACTTGCAGCATTCAGCTCAAACTCGTTTGCGCCCAACCCCGGCTTCGGATCGTCAGGATAATTCACCCGGTAATGCCAGAACTCACCGCGGGTCTCATTGTTTGCAACCCCTGAAACCGAATCAATGAAGGCGTGACAGGAGTCGTTGATCGTGAAATTAAATCCGCCGTACATGGAAGCTTTGACGAATGCGCCGAGTGATGTGGTGCGGTTGATCGTGTAGTTTGTTCCGCTGTTGTCTGCTGTGACATTCAGCGTCTCACCCTTGAGGAGTATTGCATTACATTTCCAGAACTTCTCCGGAGTGCCGAATGCGTACAGGTATCCTGTGTCTGATCCGATGAAGAGAATTCCGTCGGAGACCGATGGCTGCGCCATAACGTAGTCACCGGTGTCATAACTCCATTTCAAAGTACCATCGTCCGCATCAAAACAGTAAACAGTTCCCTCTGCACTGTTGGCTGCGGTGTATACCAGACCACCTGCAACGACTGCTGATGATCGACACGCACCTTCAAGCGTCCGGTTCCATATCTCATTTCCATCGGTTGCATCGATGCAGTTGAGTCTCTTGTCTTTGTCGCCGATGTATATCCTGCCGTTTGATACCGCTGGTGAAGAGAGCGAGCCATAATGATACCTGCTCCATATCTCATTTCCCGTCGCGATATCGACAGCATACAGCTTCTTCTCACCCTTCCCTGTTGCAAAGTACACAACTCCGGCTTCGACTGCAGGCGTTGTCGTCACCGTGTCACCTACATTAAACGTCCATACCGCATTATGCGTTGCAATATCGACGCAGTTTATAGCGTTTCCGCCGCCAAAGAAGAGTTTGCTTCCGTCGGTTGCAGCCGACATGAATGTATCAGAGCCGCCTGATGCCGCATAATCCCATAGTTCGTTTCCATCGAGATCGAATGCATGGAGCTTTCCGTCTGAAAAGCTGACCACATATACCACATCATCATAAATGAGTGGCGAAGATGCGAGACCGAACCAGCCAGGATTCGATTCGACCGATTTATTCCAGAGCGTATTTCCGTTTGTGGCATTGATGCAGTACAGATCGCCAGTCGTGGGATCACCAGGTCCGGGAGTGCCATAAGGTCCGACAGAACCTGCAAACACCCTATCACCAACGACTGCCGGTGTTGATACTCCTCCGTTTCCTCCAAGCGAATTATTCCAGACGATGCTCCCATCTGATTCGTCCAGGCAGTATAATCCAAGATACGAACTCTCTGACATTGTAGGCCAGGTCGGTACGTAGACCCTGCCGTCGGCGACGCTTGCGCCGCATCCGATATATCCTACTCCGGGTTTCGCCTCCCATATCCGCATGTTTGAAAGCGGTGCATCCCCGCTTGCGTTTCCTGTGCGTCCCGGGTCAAGCCCGAACATTGGGTAGTCTGCTGCTACCGGAAGTGCCAGCACGATTAACAGAACTGCTGCAAGCAGCAGACTTGAAATCCGCATGACCTCACCCGCTGATACCACTCTGCAGGATCATCAGCGCATCGATCGATGTCACCACGCCATCACAGTTCATATCAGCCGCCTCCAGCCATTCGCCGCGGGCTACTATCTGAAGAGCGATCACCGCATCTGCCGGAGTGATTATGCCGTCGTGGTTGAGATCGCCCCTCTCCGTGATCGTAACCTCGATCCGTATCAGCATATCAGAGTCCTCTGGTGTTGCACCCATGTTTTCGCCCCAGTACCATGTAACGAGATCGCCATCTTCCAGTTCACAGAGATTCGGGCTGGGCGGCTGGGACCCATCAGGATAGTTCACCCTGTAAAGCCACCCAGTATTGCCCGATTCATGCCGATCATTGATCATGGTAAAGCGCAGTCCACCCCAGTCATCGTACCAGTCATCGCTTGTCGAGTAGTTGAACCCACCCGCTTCTGCTGACTTGATGGTCGCATACATCGCGCAGGTACTGCTGATCGTGTACTCCTCGCCACTGTCGTCCACAGTCACATTCACTTTACCGGGGGTAAGGTCAATACTACCATTCCAGACCACATTCGGAAGTTCATGACCGCATACGCTAGCCTGTATTAGCATATCGGAGTTACTTGGATTTGTGCCAGTACCGGTACTATAGGAACTCCAGTACCATGACACAATGTCTCCGTAATTCAGTTCGTAAGAGTCTGCACCGACCAATGGACTTGGTTCATCCGGATAGTTCACCCAGTAATTCCAGCCGTCCCAGCCTGACGCGGGACGATCATTGATCATGTCAAAGTATAGCGAGCCGTATGTATCATACCATGAGTCGTTTATCGAGTAGTTGAACCCAGCCGCTTCTGCTGACTTGATGAGAGCGTACATTGCACAGGTACTGCTGATCGTGTACTCCACACCGCTGTTGTCAGCAGTCACATTCACTGTGCCGGAGGTGATGTCGACCTCACCATCCCATACCATGTTGCTGAATGCATACAGGTACCCGGTGTCAGATCCAACGAATAGAGTTCCGTCAGAGACTGATGGCTGTGCCATGTTCCAGTTGCCTGTGTCGTAACTCCATTTCAGTGCGCCATCACCCGCATCGAATCCATAGATCGTGCCCTGACCGTAGTTGGCTGTGGTGTACACCATGCCGTTTGCAACGACTGGTGATGAGAGGCACGGCCCACCTATTGTCTGATTCCAGAGTGTGGTTCCGTTGCTTGCGTATATGCAGTTGATCCGCTTATCTTTATCTCCGATGTAGATCTTGCCATCCGATACCGCTGGCGAAGAGAGCGAGCCATAGAGAGACCCGTTCCAGACCTCATTTCCTGTCGCAATATCGACAGCATACAGCTTCTTCTCATTCTTCCCGGTTGCAAAGTACACAACCCCGTCGCAGGCAGCGGGGGTTGTCGTTACCTGATGCCCCAAACCACTGAATGTCCACTCTTCGCTCTGCGTTGCTATATCTATGCAGTTCATCGCGTTTCCACCGCCAAAGAAGAGTTTACTACCGTCGGTTGCAACCGACATATAATTGTTAGAACTACTTGATGCCGAGTAGTTCCACTGCTCGACTCCATCGAAGTCGATGGCGTGCATCACTCCATCCGAGAAACTGACCACATATACCATGCCATTATGGATGAGTGGCGAAGATGCGAGCCCCCACCATGCAGGGGCTGGTTCAACATTAATGTTCCAGATCGTGTCGCCACTGGTCGTGTTGACACAGTACAGATCCCCGTCGTAGGATCCGACAAATACCCTGTCGCCAGCAACAGCCGGTGTCGAGACACTACCGTTTCCGCCCAGTGAGTTGTTCCAGATGATACTCCCGTTATATTCATCCATGCAGTGCAAGCCAAGATTTGTAGGATCAAGAGTCATCGAGAGCCAGTTCGAGACATAGACGCAACCGTCGGCGACGCTTGCACCGCCTCCGATGTAACCATTTCCTATCGATGATACATCTGTCGACCATATCAGATTATCCGTGACCGGCGCATATCCCGGTGCATCCGCTGTACGTCCCGGGTCAAGCCCGAACATTGGGTAGTCTGCTAACGCTGCCGGCAGCATAACGAGTGTTGCAAGAAGCGCAAACATAATCATTCTTGTTTTCATGTTATTCCTCCATGTTATTTGTTTTATGTCCATGTAATTAGTCTTAACTTAAACGTTGCTGTGTGGTTTATATCTGGTTATATCTCTATACGACCTGCCGCTGCCTGCATGATCATCAGTGCATCAAGTGAGGTTACACTGCCATCACGGTTCACGTCAGCTTCGTCATTGGGGGCGACGCTCCCGACCGCTATCCGGAGCGCTATGACTGCGTCTGCTGTGGTGATTGTACCATCGTTGTTGGTGTCGCCTCCTATCAGGTCTCTAAACGCATACACTCTGCCGCTTCCTATCGTAAAGACCATGCCGTCAGCAACAGCCGGGGATGATCCGCCGGCAGGGTAACTCCAGATCACATCACCTGTTTCGGAATCGAGTGCATAAGTTCCGACAAAGTCCATGACCGGGAAGCTGAAGTACGGTTTTCCTGAGAAGACTTTTCCGTCTGCGACGGCGACTGAGCATTTCCAGCTTCCGATCTCATCTGACGCGGACGTGCTCCACAGGAGGTCTCCATTGCTCGCATTAAAGCAGTAGGTCA
The DNA here is from genome assembly GCA_003194445.1 of Candidatus Methanogaster sp. Taxonomy (GTDB): domain Archaea; phylum Halobacteriota; class Methanosarcinia; order Methanosarcinales; family Methanogasteraceae; genus Methanogaster_A. Next base: position 24,814 of record PQXF01000017.1, on the reverse strand, counting down.
CGAGATCGGTCATCCCCTCGACACCTCCGGAGATATATACATTCCCATACGCAAGCGCTGGTGTCGAGTCTGTCCGCTGCACCGGCTGGCTCCAGATAACATTGACTGTTGCCACATCCAGCGCATAGAGTAAGCCATCGCCGTAGAAGTTGTACTCTGTCAGATATATGACACCATCTCCGATTGCAACCGATCCGCAGAACGAGTTATCGGTTGTAATGTTCCAGATCTCAGCTCCTGTTGCCATATCCACGCAGTAGGCGACTCCACCATCCTCGCAGATTCCGGTGTAACTACCGAAGAAGACCAGCCCGTCCGCTACCGATACCGCGGGAGTTGATTGAGCCTTTGCATCCACTGTAAAGTTCCAGATAACACTACCGTCTGCAACATCCAAACAGTAGTAATACCCACCGTCCCAATCGCTCGTAAATACCTTACCGTCAGCTATCGCGCACCCGCCATCGACCGCACCTTTGCCGGTCGGAGGTGTGAAGCTCCAGACCTCACTACCATCCGTCGCATCGAAGCAGTATGTCTTGTTTGCAGAAAAGAAGACGTTACCATCATGGTATGCCGGCGTTGTCCATGAGCAGCAGACATCAGGCGTACATTCTATCGATATGTTCCAGAGCACTGCTCCGGTCTGCTCATTCAAACAGACAAGATAGTCACTGCAGTAGACGAACACCTTTCCTTCTGCAATCACAGTGCTCGATCCGGTCTGTGCGCCGATATCATCGCTTATCCATGCAGTGTGGTTGGTATCGGGCGCATCCGAATGCGAGAATCCCGCGTGTCCGACGTCTCTATGGAACTGTTGCCAGTCGATCGATTCCTTGACCAGTACCGATCTTGTCAGGTTGTTGTTTGTCTCGTTTGATTCGTCGATTGCGTTTTCAGGGTCAACAGCAAGAGTTAGATTAAACGTTCCTGTCGATGCTTGCGTCCACGAAAACTCGGTTGTCCTCTCTTCGCCTGCATCGAGTGAATCGATCGTGGTACTACCGATTATCATCCCCTCGTATTCGAGCGAGACGTTGAATGCTGTCGCGCCAGCAGCGCCGTCATTTATGATCGTTGCTGTGATGGTGCTTTGCTGGTTGGAATAGAGCATTTCGGGTACAAGCGAGATTGATACAAGGTCTGGCTTTAGTGGATCTCCTAATGCATATACCCTACCATTCGCTATCGTGAACACGATTCCATCGGCGATAGCGGGCGATGAACCACCATCAGGAGAACTCCAGATAACATTGCCTGTTGCCACATCCAGAGCATACATTCCTGCGCATCCCGTGTACCTGCTGGAATTGCCTACAAAGACCTTGTCATCCGCAACCGCAACCGAGACGGTCCATCCACCGATCCCGTCTTCGCTTACGGTTGTGTTCCATACCAGATCCCCGGTTGTCGCATTAAAGCAGTATGTCATAAGATCGCTAAACCCGGCGCATCCTCCACAGACGTACACGTTTCCATACGCAAGCGCAGGCGTTGCATCGGTGCGCTCGATCGTCTGTCGCCACAGAATAGAACCATCGTTCGCATCCAGTGCCAGAATCTCTCCGTCGTCATAGAAGTTATAGGTCGTGACGTAAACGATGCCGTCTGCGATTGCCGGAGAGCCGCAGCACTGATCAGGGATATTATTCTGGTGCCATACCAGTACACCGGTATCTGCATCAAGACAATATACATGCCCGGCAGCAGCACCATATAGCCAGCTTGTGAGGTAGACCTTTCCATCCGAATATGCGGGCGTCCCCTGCGCGCATCCTCCGCCAATGGTTCCCGGATCTGCGCCTTCCACCGTAAAGTTCCAGAGTTCTCCTCCGTCTGCAACATCGAAGCAGAAGTACTGACCACCGTCCCAGTTGCCGACGTAGACATGCCCATCCGCTACCATCGTCCCGCCGTTTACTGAACTGTACGGTGCATTATCGGGGTAGTCGTTAAGCCCGCACCATACGTTTCCATCGTGGTAACAGGGGGATGCCCACGAACCATACGCGCTGCTGCCTTCTCCGTGCGCTGACAGATACGCTCCTGTGGATCCATCCAGTGATACCACAGTGTCACCACAGTTGACAAAGAGCCTGCCTCCGGTGACAACAGGCGATGAACTCGATACTGCACCGATATCGTCGCTTACCCATAGAATGCTATTTGTGTTTGGAGCAGTGGAGCTTGAAAACCCGGTATGGCGGACATCGTTATGGAACTGCTCCCAACCATCTCCTGTTACCCAACCCGGCACCACCCATTCGATGCACGTGATGTAATTGGCTACGGTCTTTGTATCGCTGCCATCTCCGTTTACGACCGTTAACGAGACGTTGTATGTCCCAGGTGTGAGATATGCGTGTTTCGGGTTCTGTCTGGTAGAGGTTCCACCATCACCAAAGTCCCATTCCCATGAATCAGGGCTGTTCAGTGAGAAATCCTCAAACAAAACTATGAGGGGTTCATATCCCGATGTGATACTTGCTCCGAAATTGGCAACCGGTGCAGAAGCTGATGAGACTGTGATGTAATTGGAACGGTTACATGTATCTCTGCCAGTAGCGTTGGTAACAGTGAGGCTCACACTGTATGTCCCTTCTGCGTACACATGACTCGGGTTCTGCTCGGTTGAGTTATCCCCATCGCCAAAGTCCCATTCCCAGTCGGTGATGCCGTATCCGGTGGATTCATCGGTGAATATTACATTTAATGGTGCGGTGCCAGATCTGGGTTCTGCGGTGAAAAAGGCGGTGAGCTGCGGTGGCGCCTCCATGCCGGCGATGCAGTAGAGGTATCCGGCACCAGTCCCGAAGTACACATTCCCATCTGATATGGAAGCTCCCTGCAGGATATATCCATCGTCAGGCGGATCGTACTTCCATGCGAGCGTACCATCTCCGCTTAAGCAATATAACGAACCGTCATTCTTTGCTCCTGTGAAATAGATGTAGGGATTTCCGCGCTGCACTGATACCGCAGGAGATGATTTCACGCCGGCGTCAACATGATATGACCACAATACAGCTCCAGTGGAATCGTCGAGGCATGTGAGGTTTCCCAAACATCCATGCTCACCCTGGCCAACATAGACACGTCCATCGTAGATTACGGGTGTTGATGTGGAAAACCCGTTTGCGGTGCTCCATCCGTCATCGAGGAATGTTCCGCTGCTATCATTGAATCCGACCTTAAATATGTATCCGATCGACTGCCCGTGTTCTGATGTGGTGTACACGTAGCCATCGTGATACGCTACCGATGCACGAACCATTCCGAGATCGGACTTGGAAAACGATAAATCTGATGTTAGATCAACTTCATCTGCAAGCGTGCCGTTGTTTTTGTAAACGCTTATCAGTTCTCCTTCGTGAGTTGCAAAGACGATGTAATCTCCCACAACGGATGCCCCATTCCACAGGAATCCCGCTGTACTACCGGTTGCGTGTCTCCAGATCTCTGTTCCGGTGTCGGAATAGCAGTAATAATATTTGGTCGTTACGCCGCCAGAGAGCCCCTCTCCGATATAGATCCTGTGACCGAAGTACGTTATCGGGCACTCGAAGTTCTTGTCCGTTACATGGACGTTCCACAGTTCCTCTCCTGTTTCCGCATCGAATGCAAAGAGGTCGCCGCTCTCCGCTGCAACAAATATCTTTCCATCGCCGTAAGCAGGTGTTGACATCTGGAGAGTTCCTCCGGTCGTCTCGTTCTTCCATATCAGATCGCCGTTCGTCCTGTTAAACGCCCGGATAGAGCCGTTTGCCGCGAAGATGTATATCTTGTCTCCTGCTATGATCGGTGTCACATCGATCCCATTTCCATCGCTCGTGCATGTAAATGCATTCCATGCAAGTTCCGGGTATTCTGTCGGTGCAGGGCTGTATGTTACTCCGGCATTCTGTTCATCGCGCTGGAACTGGTGCCAGTCGGACGCTATCGCGGTTCCTGTGAGCGCAAACGTCACCATCACCAATATCGTTATCATCAATGTTCTTCTGTTCACGAGTTGTAGCTCCAGATTGCTTGACTAATATCCATGGTATTTGTCTTTGCATCATGTACAAACTGTCTTACTTAAGAGTTTCTATATCTTTATCCATCTAACACAAGATTTATCCGAGAATTCCATGATACGTAAGCACATTCGAAGCTGATGCATGAATCGGTCTCGGTTTATGGGATATCACCGATACATCGTCGCGCGTGACTCGCGCACCTTCACATTCTTCGCATGATTGCGCTATATTTCATACTTCAGTGCTGACATCTGCGCAGCATCTCGATTTTCATGGATTGCGGTAATCAAAGATTTTTATACAATCTTCGCATATTTTAACCAGACCGTAAGATTTATATAGTATAAGTTCAACAATCATGTTATCAAATGCTATGATATGTGATCATAGTATGATTGATGCGAACGGAAATGTGGTGTTGTCATACATCTGCTCCAACAGGGTTGGGCAAACTATGACAAACCAAAACAAAGGAAGGTGATGAATGATGAAAGCAAATAAAGTGGAGAGAAGAAGAGGCGGTAAATCCAAAGCTTCAGCAGGATTATCAGTATTCATAATATCGATGCTGATCATGAGTACTTTTCCACCGGGCATATTTATTGGCATTGCCTCGGCTGACGATGGTGGAGGCGATATAGGGAACACAGGGTATGAACCATGGTACTATTACATCGGAGATGTGGTAAATGCAGCGAATGGTAATCTCTTCTTCTCGGCAAAAGATCTTTCAATAAAAGCCAGAGGATTTGATATGGAGATAATCAGGTCGTATAACAGCCATAATAGTGGAACTGATAGTCCTTTTGGTTTCGGGTGGACACATAATTATAATATTTACCTCGTAGAAGATGGAGGGGGCAATGTTACGTATTCTGATGGAGATGGCTCGGCACACACTTTTATAAGCGTAGGTGGAAACAATTATAATTCACCACCAGGAGTACATTCCAACCTAACGAAGAATGCAGACGATTCTTTCAGGCTCAGATTCAAGTCAGGATCAGTGTACAATTTCGATTCTACCGGTAAACCATTAAACATCACCGATAAGAATGATAACAGATTGACTTTCAGTTACTCTTCCGGAAGACTTGCAAATGTTACCGATGATTCCGGTCTGGAAATCACATTCAATTACGATGGGGATAGAATTAGCAGCATCACCTATCCGCTTGGCAGGCAGATAAGTTATAGCTATGGTTCTGGCAATCTGATCAATGTAACCGGTGCAATGGGATATTCCACGTTGTACGACTACGATGGCGCACACAAGCTGAAGAGCGTCGTTGATCGGGTAGATAGTATGCTTCTCTTTTCGTATAATGAAACTGAGGTCAGAGAAATCGAGACTACGTTATACAACAGAACAGCAGGGACCTATTTAAATCCGTTTAGACTGTATCTGATTGAGTATGACAACTACGTTGTCGATGTGACGGACGCATTGGGGCATAAGACGTCAATAGAGGTCAATGAGAATGGAAATCCCATAAAAATCACCGATGCTACCGGGAACTTCATAACCAGAGGTTGGGATAGTGACATGAATATGGTGAATTTCACGGATGCCAACGGACACGCCACCAGTTATGGGTATGATGTTTATGGCAATCCGGTCAATCAAATAGACCCAACTGGCAATAAAACGTTCTACGCGTGGAATAATATTGAGTCTGATTCGGAATACATCTCTCTGCTTCTTAATGTCACAAATACGCGGGGATACAATACGAGCTATGGGTATGGTGCAGATTACAACCTGAACAGAACAACGGATGCAACCGGGAACAGTTCATACAATGAGTATGATGATTTTGGATATCTTATCAATGCAACGGATTTCAGAGGTAATAAGACGCTCTATTCATATAATACCCATGGATTTATGATTAACACCACGGATGCAACCGGGAATGTTACTTACTACACCTGTGACGGCGTTGGCAGACTGCTGAACACCACCGATGCAAATGGGTATGCAACTGCATATCAGTACGATGACAATGATAGAGTCATTAAAACGATAGATCCATCAGGCAATGAGACGATATACAATTACAATACAGAAGGGAGTTTAACAGGTGTAACAGATGCAAATGGGAATCAGAAAGGCTACCGGAACAATATCATTGGCAAGGTTGACAGGATCGAGGACGCATCTAACAATGAGACAAACTTTTTATACGACAAAAACGGAAACCTTATCAGGTCTACCAATGCAAAGAACAGCAATACAACGACAGTCTATGATGTGTTAGACCGGGTAATTTCTGTTACGGATGCACTTGGAAATACTGAGAGTTATACATATGATGCGGTGGGTAACAGGTTAACTCTGACTGATAAAAAGGACAATACTACAACGTATGAGTATGATTCATTGAATAGACTGATTAGAGTAACCGATGCAACTGGCAATTCGACTACACACTCCTACGATGAGGTAGGTAACACCCTCTCTGTGACGGATGCAAATGATCATCCCACCACATACCAATACGACGCACTGGACAGAGTAATTCGCATCACCGGAGCCGTATGCGGCTGTGTCGAGCAGTTGTTCTCTTATGATGCCAATGGAAACCAGGTAAGTGTTACCGATGCAAATGGGTATGCAACGACATACAGGTATGATGCCCTGAACCGATTGACAAAAACGATCGATCCAACCGGAAATTACACGATGCAGACGTATGATCCGGTTGGTAACTTAAAAACGGTGACAGATAGGAATGGACATACAATCACCTATTCGTATGATGAACTGGATAGACTAACGCAGGTGATGGATGCCACAGGAAACAGCACTCTGTACAGTTATGATGCAATTGGCAATTTAAAGACACTTACAGATGCGAGAAGCTTTACGACCACTTATTCGTATGATGAACTGGATAGACTAACGCAGATGACTGATGCCACAGGAAACAGCACCTCGTACAATTATGATGCACTTGGAAACCTGATACGTGAAACCGATGCCAATGGAAACAGCGTTACTTATGATCATGATGCTCTGGATCAGTTGATAATGGTTACTGATGCATTGGGGTATCAGACAGAGTATGCATACGATCCAGTTGGCAATTTGATAAGTGAAACTGATGCAAATGGGTATGTAACGAAATACCAGTACGATGCCCTGAATCGCTTGATCAGGGAGATAGACGCTACAGATAACGAGACCTCCTATACCTATGATTCCGTGGGCAATCTGTTGAATATTACAGATGCCCGCGGGAATACAACCGGATATGAGTACGATGAGCTGGATAGGCTCACAAAAATTATTTCGCCTCTTGGATATGCGACGCAATATGATTATGATGGTGTCGGCAATATTCTGAACAGAACCGATGCAAATGGTAACCTCACTACTTATAGCTATGATGTGTTGAATCGTCTTGTGTCAACTTCGTATCCGGATGGGAGCGGTGTTACGACTGCTTATGGTGCAGAAGGAAACATTATTCAGGTGACAAATACCGGCGGACTTGGTGAGGTTACATCCAATACTTATGATGAACTTAACCGGCTGGCTTCTGTCACAGCGGACTATGGTTCATTTGCCAAAACTGTGAACTATACCTATGATGCCGTTGGCAATCGTGTAACGATGACTGATCCGGAAGGAGGCGTTACGAGTTATGGGTATGATGCTGTTGGTCGGCTTATAAGCATCACCGATCCATCTAACGATGTTACAACGTATTCGTATGATAATGCGGGCAGAAGAATCGAAATGAAGTATCCAAATGGTGTCAATGCTACCTATGAATACGATGCTGCGGATAATTTGCTGAATCTCACAAACAAGAAGTCAAACGGGGTTGCGATTTCAAGTTATACCTATTCTTATGACAAGGTAGGGAACCGGTTGAATATGACCGATGTTGATTTGAATATTACAGCTTATGAATACGATGTAATATATAGATTGGTTAATGTGGCCTATCCGTCTGGAAACAATACCGAGTACACGTATGATGGAGTGGGAAATCGGTTGAGCAAGGTGAATGATACATCAACTGTGTTATACACTTATGATGCTGATAACAGGCTGTTAACTGCCGGAACAGGAAGTTGCTCGTATGATGACAACGGCAATCTGATCAGTAAGACAACTGGCGGTGCCACTACATATTATGAATATGATTACGAGAATAGATTGACCAACGTTACACTTCCAGATGCAAGTCAGGTTACATACAATTATTCTGCGGGTGGAGACCGGCTGAGCAGAAGCGATAGTGGTGGGATAATATATTACCTGTATGATTCTGAAGATATCTTGATGGAGCTTGATGGAAATGGTGTGCAAGAGGCGAGATACACTCATGGACCAGGAATCGATGAACTCATTAGTATGGACAGAAGCGGAGTTGTATCCTATTATCATTTCGATGGTTTAGGGAGTGTGACATTGCTTAGTGATGTCAATGAGAATGTAGCAGCCAGTTACAGGTATGATGTGTTTGGAGCGATTGTGGAGGAGACTGGAAGTGTGGTTAATCCATACAGGTTTACTGGCAGAGAGTGGGATGCGGAGACCAGATTGTATTATTATCGTGCGAGATATTATGATCCAGAGGTTGGGAGGTTTATATCAAAAGATCCGTTAGGGATGGTTGATGGAACGAATTTGTACGTCTATGCCGAGAATAACCCAATTAATTTTGTGGATCCAACTGGAACGGGATTAAAGAAGTGGTGGGAGGCTGCAAAGAAGAAGGCAAAAGAGTTGTGGGAGTGGTTAAAGAAGAAAGCAGAGGCTGCAAAGAAGAAGGCAAAAGAGTTGTGGGAGTGGTTAAAGAAGAAAGCAGAGGCTGCAAAGAAGTTGCGGGATGCTATAAAGAAGTTGCGGGATGCTATAAAGGAGTTGTTGGATGCTACAAAGGAGTTGTTTTCCTATGGGGTGCCGAAACCCCTACCACTTGAACCCAAACCACCAACTAAATTTAGAATAAGTCTCGACCATGACGACGCCAGCGCCAGCAGTGGCAGTTGCAAGTGTAGCTGCAAGACTTGGGGTCATAGTATAGGTCGCAGTGGTGCTACTACTGCAAGTGATGCTGTAGCCACTGCTGGGGGCGGTTCCTGTACAGCCAAGTGTTCTACTGAGAATGAATTTAGGGGTGGTGGTTCTTCTATGAGTAGGAGCACTGCTACTTGCAGTGGTGACAATGTTGTTGGGAGTTGGAGTTGGAGTTGGAGTGCAGGCAGCAGAAGTGATAGCAATAGCGGAAGTGGCATAGGATCGGGCAATTATTGGAGTTGGAGTTGGAGTTGGAGTAGGTGGGGTGGTGGTTCGAGTACGAGTAGCGCAAGTTGCAGTTGCAGTAGTTGCAAATCTGTTGTAACTGGCACAGGCAACTCAACCGTCAGCATCTATTCATGGGACAAAACACCGGAAACACCACCAATAGTCCCAGCCCTCACACCACCGGGATTCCTGTTGGCTTTGCTCTCGCTGCTCGGACTCGCTGCGATTGTGTTGAGGAAAAGGTATATGAGGTGAATGAAGCCAGCAAACAACTGGCTTCTCTTTATTTTCTCTTCTTTAACAGAACTTCGAACGTACCTTTCATGTAATCCACAATCCCAACACCAGGCAAGCGCAATCTGTGAGATCTCCCCCTCAACACAGCCTTCACCCGCTCATCCTCAAGCGCTTCCGCCCCATGCTTCGCCCTTATATGCTCCACAATCCCGACCTTCTCCTCCCCGCATATCGGACAAACACGCATTCCTGCCCGTTTGAACACATCCGCATAACTAAAAGCAAGCCATAACCCGAAAGGAAGAAAATATTGATTACCAATCTGTGCCGCATACATGATCTCAAGTGCATACCCCACGCCAAAGTCGGCAAGAACCTGATACAACCTGTGGATAACCTCCACCAGCATCATCAGTGTCAGACCGATCGCCAGCGCCTTCACTTTCGCGCCCTTTCTACCAATACTCGGGCGTTGTGTTGCAAGAATGAGTGCGGTAAAGGCGATGAGATTGAAGGTTGACGGGTAAAGCGCTATATTCGGATCAGGTGCCAGATGTATGTGATAGCCCATACAGTTCAACAGAAATTCGGTCATATAACCGGTCATCGAAACGTATGCACCATCCAGATAGAACCATATCAAAAAAAGTACGCTTGAGAACGCCACAAACCGCACCAGAAAAGCCAGCGGCTCGTTTCTGGTGGTGACCATCACCACATAGTGAAGCCATGCCAGACACGATATGAAAACAAGAATTATCATGATCGTCTGCCAGAGATAGGCATGGACATACTCAAATAGATCGGGACGCCACAGTCCTGCGAGGAAAACAACGGTGAGACGCAGTGCGTTCACCGCAAATAAACTCGGAATGCCAAAGATCATGCCAATCGCTTTGTTCTTAAGCGATGTGGGATATGCCAGCACGAATGAAATGAATAGGATGAACACAAAGATCGCAGAACACTCGTCAATGATCTTCACACTGAAACCGCCCGCTGACAATACGACACCCTCTATAGTGGGCTGCATTCCAAGTGCATGTAGCAGAAACCCAAGTGCTGCAGCAGTGTAGTTGTTCAGTGGGGCAAATGACGATGGAGTCAATCTGGTTACGGCATAGAATGCAGTACAGAAGACTACAAAGAGCGCACCGAACGTTAAGAGCGTACGGTTCTCATTGATCTTATCAGATAGTGACGCAGTGTTATATTTCATGAATATATACTGTAATGTTAAGAAGGAATAAGAACTTTATCCATCTTATACTTCAGTATATCCAAAGATTTCACACCCATGCTGCAGCGCTTGTCCACATCAACCATGATCATACCACTACTTTGAGGGCACATAGATCATACCTCCACCCTTCATCTCATATATCGTCCCGACAGTCCCGACAACATCCTCCTCGACCGCAGTCTCGCTCATATTCAGCGTCTCGATATTCTCCCCGCTCTTAACGATAACCTCCATCGTGGGTTCGCCAGGGTTTTTAACGATCGTCACATCTTGATCAGGTGTGATCAGTTCTGGCAGGTGGTACGAGGTCACAAGCGCAACAAGGAGCGCAACAGCAAAGACCATCGCCACATCGAAGAGGTTTGCAACCCCACCCATCGGGTTCTCATCGTTTCGCCGCCTTCTGCCGCCATTCCTGTTATTTCTATTCTTCAGATACATCAGAATCACCATATATCATGTCGCAAATATAGCTCATGTCGTCCATGTCCTGATCGTACCACCGGCTCCGCACAGTCGAGATTGCGTACGATCCGCCGCCCACGAGAAGACCTAGCACGGTCGTCCCGAACGCAAGGATCATATTGTTTGCAAGGAGTTCGACGTCTCCCGCTGCAAGTCCGGCAAGAGCGGGACCCATCGGGATCAGTGTTCCCATCAGCCCGAGCATCGGACCGATCCTTGCTACGAGACTTGTCCGTTCAAGCCGCTTTGTGATCAGGGTGTCGTACTCATGAAGTAGCTTCTCGATCTCCACCTTCAGGACATCATCGATCGGTATCCCGCGGAGATCGTCTATGAATGCATACACAAACGCACCTGACATCGAATTCCCGATCAGATCGAGGGCATCACCCAAACGACCGACTTTCGAGAGTTCTCTTGCTCTTCTAACTCCCGAGAGATCCCTCTTCCGTTTGAACCGCATGTAGTGCTCATAGGCAAACGTCCCGATCTCCACGATCAGGTATCCGGTGAGGAGCAGCAGCGCGATTATCACCGGGTAGAGAAGCATCGTCGATACGATGTATATCGAGTTCTGAAGCACTACCGGCAGATTCAGTATTCCTATTCCTATCGTCATTTCATGTATCTCCTGTATCGCCCCCGCTCCTTTTGTATTCCCTGCACAAGCAGCCCAATAAGGATCAGGACTGCGAGGATCATGGTATAACTGAAGTAACCGCCGCCCGAACTGCCGGTATTAAACTTCGTGCCCATCGGATAGCCTTTTGCCTTCTGTTCGGAGCCTGCCGATTCGGTCTTGTTGACAACTACCTCTACGCCGGTTTCTGTGGTCGTCTCGGCATCGTCCGTGCCATCACCGAAGCCAGAGTGCGTGCCGAGGTAGCCGCCGCCCCCTCTACCCCCGGAACCGCTGCCCGAACCGAGACCGCCATAATCCGAGCTGTCGTCATCATCATCCCCATCATCCCCATCATCTTTATCCCCTTCAGCGCCCCCATCACCCCCATCATCCTCACCGCCCCACCCACCTCCGCAGCCACACGAAACCCACACCTCTTTCATATTATTGTACTCGTTGTGTTCAGGGATATCGCCGTCACTGTCTGCCGTAACCATCACCCATCCGCACACCCCGGAGAGCGTTACCGTTACCGATTCACTCGCATTCAACGCACCTACCGTGCATTCACCGCCCTGGGTCTCCCCACGCGTGAGCGCAACCCTGAAACTCTCGTTCGTTGTGCCTGTGCCGTTGTTCATGATGGTCGCATGAACCACGCCATCACTTGCAGATGCGGCTGTGACAACGAGGTCAGGAAGCTCCCTCCTCCCGAATGCGTACAACCGGTTCCCGCCGATCGTGTATATCCTGCCGTAAGCGATGTAGGGGGATGAGCCGCCATAAGGTGAACTCCAGAGTTCTGTGCCATTGTACGCATCGAGACACTTTAGTCCACTGTAACCGAAGCTGCCTCCGGCGACCCCGGCAAAGACCCTGGCATCCCGCGAGACCGCAACCGAGTTCGTCCATGATCCGACATCGCCCCCGCTCCAGATCAGTGAGCCGTTCTTTGCATTGAAGCAGTACACACCGTAACCTGAAAAACCCGCACATCCACCAACGACATAGATATACGTCTTATCAGAACCCCTCGGCGCAAAGTACGCAGGCGTTGAGTCTGTGCGTTCTATAAATACATGCCAGATGATGCTTCCGTTGAAGGCATCAAGAGCATAAAAATCTCCAGGTCCCCCACCAAACTCGTAGGTGGATGAGTACACGACACCGTCCACAACAACAGGGGTGCTGCAGGCGTCGCGTCCGAGACTCGTGTTCCAGACCTTCGCGCCGTCATGCATTGTGAGGCAGTAGAGATCATAGCTGCGTCCGTAGTATATCCTGCCGTACTTCGGAGTCGGAGATCCCAAATGGGGGACTGATTCAAGATACGATGAGGTATTCCAGAGTTCTTTGCCAGTCTCTTCATCCAGACAGAAGATGTTTCCGGGAGTCCCCTGACAGCCAGCTCCGGCATTCATGTCCGTGGCAAACGTCGCAACAAAGACCTTTCCTCTGGATATCGATGGACCTCCGTTGCAGTTTGCACCGCAATCAGAGAACCTATAGTCCCAGAGGATATCTCCTGTATCACCGTCGATCCGGTAGAGGTGCGCTCCTGACGCAATGAAGATGCTCTCGTTGTGATACGCGGGAGATGTCCATGAATGGTATTGCGCAGCATCGATCTCGGTAGCCCAGAGCATCTCTCCGTTTGTGGCATCGAGGGCAATCATATATGTGTATCTGCTGTCCCTGCCAGTGCAGTAGACGAAAGCCTTCTCGTCTGCAACCACAATCGATGTGGAGCTTCCTGCAAAGATATCCTCGCTCACCCATGCAAGATGCGGCTCGTCAGGCGTGTCCCAGTCAAAGTACCGTCCATTCCCACCTATGCCACCACTTGCAGCATCGCCATTCAGGACGATGACCGTGTTTGAGGTGTACACCTCTTCGAGGATGTACCATCGTGCCGTGATCCTGATCAGATACTCTCCGTCAGAGTGGTTAGCGGTATCCCACAGATAGACTCCGTTGTAATTTACGCTTGTGTTATTGGTCGCGTTGGTTGTGTTGGTTGTGTTGGTAGCATTCTGCACCGGATTCTCGGTTAAGTTTGCAGTAAGGGAAGGGTCGCACGTCAGATTCGATGCAAGCGGCATCCAGTCGACCCCGTAGTTCGGACTATAGGAGAGGTTGATTGTCAGGTTCTCATCGTGCAGCGCCTTCCACCTGACTGCCTGCGTTCCGCCCCATACCTCGCCGCCTCTCGGTGATACGAGTTCCATATCGATCTTGTTTGCGACAAATACCTCTACTGTCAGGTTGTTGTTGCTCTCGTTCGTCTCGTCCACATCGTTATCCGGATCCACGATAACGGTCAGATTGTGCCACCCATCCCGATACGGAGTCCATCTGATTGTTAGATTGCCGTTATCGTAGGTGTCAAGGTCTGTTGCATTCACAACCGTACCGTTAGGGTCGTCTCTTGCATGAGCGATGAGCGTTGCATTGAACCTTTCAGCGGTTCCGCTCACGGGTACGATCATTTTGTTTGTCACGTTCAGATACGCGATTTTTCCAGCGACCCTTACCGGAACGAGATCGGTTAGCACCACATTGATGCTTACTGTCAGGTTGTTGTTCGTCTCGTCTGTCTCCAGGATATCATCATTCGGATCGATGACCACAGTCACGGTATGATCGCCCGGACTCTGTGGCATGTACGTGAGATTCACGCTCTTCTGGTCGTAACAGGTAATATCTGTGACATTCGCAACCACCGAACCATTCTCCACAAGAGAGAGACTGAACTCTTCTGCTGTTCCGTTGATGGTCACAGTGAGATTGTTCTTTGCACGCACGAATGCGACTCCCGGTGTCAGACCGGCAGGCACCAGGTCGGTGAAGATGATCTCTGCATCGACTGTGGCTATATTGTCTGTCTCGCACTCCTCCCTGACCTCGCCATCCGAATCTGTGATGAACGTTATGCTGTGGACTCCAGTGGTATTCGGTATCCACTCAAACGAGAGATTTGTAGCACCCTTTATACCATCGATCCGCCTTCTGCCAGCCTCTATGCCATCTGATAGGAATGTCACATTGAAATGTTCATCAGTGGTTCCGCAGACGGTTATGTTGATGATGTTTCTCGCATCAACGACTATCCGGTCAGGAAGTATCACGCTTAAGATCGTAAGGTCGGGAAGGCTCACAAACAGCCTTCCAGTCAGGTTATTATTCTCTTCACATACCTCCATGACCCGGTTACTCGAATCCACAAAAACAGTTAGATTGACGAATCCATCACTGACTGGCATCCACTCAAGCGAGAACGGTATCACGGAATCACACCATATCGACCGCACCTGCGTAGTGGATGTGAGTACACCGTCCTTGCGGAGGGATACATCGATGATGCCGCCATCGCACCTGAGCCTCCCATGCACGGTAGAGCTCGTATTCACATATACGATTTCAGGAAGATCGAGATAGCCGAACTGGGTTATCTCCGGAAGCTGGTATGCATCGAGATCTCTTACTCGTGGAGGATGCGGGCATGCCGCGAGTGCTGGAACCACCTTTGCCGTGGCATCTCTCGGGAAGAGCGATCTGTTTGTGGTGTAGTTGAACGATCCATCCGGCTGCTGCAGGTTCAGCAAATATTCAATCGGAGTATCGCTGTTGTTGACGCTTGTGTTCCACCATACGAGAGGATTCTCCCCCATTGCCAGAATCGCCTGCACAGCAGAGGCGGTTGTAACCGCATCAGAAAAACTGCCATCGGCATCGAGACTCCTGCGGAGGAATGCCGAAGCATTCACGATAACACTGGATTTAAGCGGCTCTCCTGCCGCCACGAGTGCCTGAATGGCAAGCGAGGTTGTCTTCACATCACTTGTGGCATCGATGGTAACGTTTCCATCGGCACCACTAACATTTCCACCAGTCTCCTCGATGATCTTGCTCCAGCCACCATCCCGGCTCTGTCTGGATATGATATACTCCACAGATCGGTCGATGATCTCTGTTCTGTTCGGATCCCCGGCTGATATCAGTGCGAGGATGCCAAGCGCATCGTCATTCACGGAAGCAGGATCATCGAACTGGACGCCATCATGATACGATTTCACAGTCGTCAGATAGTTCACACCACCGAAGTCTGTTGGATCGGCGTCTCCGAGTGCAGTTACTGCAAGGCAGGTGCGTGCGAGGTCCTCGAAGCAATCGAGTACGAACTCGTTCTCCGGAAGCGAAGGGTACTCCGACAGAAAGCCAGTGAGTGCTACACCAGGGTCATCTCCTACAGCAGAGAATGCAAGCACCGCCCATGCGGAGGTGGAGAATGCCCCGATGCTGCCGCTCCCTGGAGTCTGTTCATCTCGCAGGAACCGTAGTGCATGTATGATGCTGTCGCTATAATTATACGGCAGTTCATATATGTCTGCAAGGACGGATCGACCAGTCCTGAAGGATGTCATCGAGTCATCGATCGATGCATCCACGGATATCTCATGGGTTCCGGTTTCATCGGGATTATATACATATCTCAAAGTTTTTTCTGCCGTTCTGACAAGTTCGATACGTCTCGATTCGATCGCATCTCCATCGACGGAGAGGTTGACAGTGACCTCTGTCAGCCTCTGCGAGTTCTGGCTGAGAGCCACGATGATGGTGTTGTCCACTCCGGCATAGATTCGATCTGGCAGTGAGATTAGTCTGACATCCAGATTATACTCCTCGTTGTATGGTGACACGAGTGGATGATAGTCCCTTGCGGTATCGCTGATGTTGTATGGGCGGTCCCATATTCCATCTCCATCGCAATCCTCATCTGTGTACTCATCCCAGTAGTTACCGATACAGTTTGCAGTGGTTATGTTGTTGAAGGTATAGCTTAGCGGGCTACTCGCATTCCAGTGGTTGTTCTGCCCGTTATCTATTGCAAACGCGTTTTCCATACTATCCCCGGCTTCTGTAAAGAAGAGACTGTTGGCATAAATCGTGTTGTTGTCTCCCTGCAATTTAACTGTGTACTGGCAGTTGGAGATAACATTGCTGCAGATTGTGTTCTTGTCTGATGTGATCAAGACGCCCGACGTTGCCATACGTACCGCCCAACCGGCAGGAGACAGACTGCCTGACATGAAGTTATCTGATACCATGCAGTTGATCGAGCCATCAATCTTTAAGAGGTAACAATCCTCGCGGTAGGAACTATGCGTCATCACAAGATTCGTTAGCGAGATGTTATCAGAGTCGTATACGTGAATGCCTGACTGCGCATGAAATCTACTGAGTTTGATATTACTTGAGTCTAATATACGTGTCTCACTACATCTCGTTACATCTTCGCCTGCTCCAATTATACTGAGGTGATGGTTATCTTTTATGGTAAATCCGCCGTAGTCACCTTCGCCAATAGATATAACGCTGTATGCAGTGGCATTATCTACGGCGTCATGGATAGTCAGATAGTCATGCGGCACCCGGATGGTCGCACCCTCTTCCACTGTCACATCTCTTGATACCTTGTTGTTATCATCATTTAATTCAGCAATCAGATCGTTGGAATCAACTTCGACCAGAACCGTGTAATTTCCAGTCTCGTCCGGCACCCAATCAAATACGATGGTTGTGTTTTCCAGCGGATCCAGCGGTGGCAGTCTCTTCACATCGATCAGTTCACCATCTACCGAGAGGGCGAGATCGAACCACCCTGATGTGGAACATCCTTTGTTTGATATCGTGACTGCTACGGTATTTGTGATATTCGAGTGCACCATATAGCCCCAGCAGCCTTCGATCTGCATATCCACAATCCAGAGGTCGGGAAGCATTGCAGGAGGCCTGGTATCTGCGCCTGTCCAGCAGATCGAATCATCATCTGCCAGACGATAACAGTGCGGTATTTCTATCCACTCGTGCCTGCTTTCGTTGTATAGGTAGACGACAGGATCGTCTATGCCATCGATTCGAGTCGCTGCAGCCGCATCTGATTCAAACAGCATATCAAGTCGGTCGCAGGCTACTTTCGTAGCATTCAATATTGTGCAGTCAGTTGCAGTGATCAGAGACAACCGCTGGATATGGACAGTTCCGTTTGTATCGTTGATCATTACAATAACGTCTTTTGATGTAAATGTAATATTATATTTTAAAATACTTTCATTCATCATACCGAGTTTGTACTGCGAGATGTTCACAGTCTCTAAGTCCCTGCCTGTAGCATTGAACTGCAGTACATCCCCACAATGAACTTCTGATTTATCGAGCACAAGTTGATAGAAATTATATCCAGCATGGGTTTCTGCCTGCCACACCATGCCGGTGTTGAGATTTGTTATATTCAGCGTAAGGTTGTTGCACGGCACGGTATTATCATAGGCAGCCAGTCCCGATATCAGGAACGGTGCCGGTTGTGCACCCACAAGCGCGATGCTCAGATACGTCACCACAACGAACGATACACCAATTATTCTTCTAATCCGGTATGCCTCCTGTCATTGTCTAAAAAATAAGAGGAAAAGCAAATTCGATTATTTGCTCTTACCTATTTTTCTGATCGTGATCATGCCCAGCCCGAAGAGGGATAGCATGACCAATGCAAGTCCGTGTGGTGCGATCGCCGGAACTTCTGATGGTGGCGGGGATTGCGTACCGAACGCATAGACTCTGCCATCGATTCCGATGCTTACAGCAATGTCATACGAATTCGCGACGGATGGTGACGATCCGGCATGTTCATACGACCAGACAGGTGCTCCTGTCAGAGCATCGTATACACTGATCTCATCGTAGTATGTGGGGTTCCAACTGGGGTCGTATGTGACCGTTCCAACCATGCCGGTGAATAGCTTGCCGTCTGCAATCGTCGGTGACATCGTCCAGCTTCCGCATGAGACGTTCCACTTCTCGTCACCCGTTGAATTGAAGCAGTAGGTACGACCCGTACTTGGACCGGCAGTACTTCCTGAGACGTAGATATGGTCGCCTGATATCGCTGGTGTTGAGTCGCTCGCTATGATGGGTCTGTTCCATACCTCGGTTCCATTATTGAAGTATAATGCGTGGAGCAAGCCATCATTGTATGTCGTAACATAGACCCTGTCATTCGCTGCATCGATTGTAGCAGAACCACAGATATCCTTGCTGAGTGTGGTGTTCCAGATTTCAGTCCCGTTAGACGCATGTACACAGTACAGTTTGGATGGGTTGTCCCAGATATACTCGCCGAAGACTACCCTGTTATCCGCCACCGCTGGTGTCGAAGATGCGGTCCCGGCAACGGTGAAGTTCCATAGCTCATTCAGATCGCTATCGAACGCATAGTAGTGCGCCGAGTTTGGCCATGAACCAAAACCGCTTCCTGCAAAGATCATTCCGTTGGCAACCGTTGGACCGCCATTGCAACTGTACCCGCCGTCCGGGAACGCAATCTGATTTATCACATTCCCTGATGCATCGATCTTGGTCAGATTGTATCCACCGCTCACATAGAGCATGTTGTTGCTGTATGCTGGCGATGCCCATGAGCCATAAGCCAGTAAGTCGCCTGGAATCGATGCATTCCAGAGTTCGTTTCCACCACTTCTGCTCAGTGCATAGACCTTGTCGTCTGCATAGACGAAAACCTTATCTCCGACGATCATCGCCTGCGAGCTCATCACTGCCCCGATGTTAGCACTTACCCATATTGTCGCGTTCGTATCAGGGGCATCTGACGAAGTGGTCCCTGTGTTTTCAATATCGTAGTGGAACTGTTCCCAATCCACCGCCATTACAGGTGCGGCACTCGCCAGGCATACAACCATAACGAGCAACGCACCGATTGTCCTTACATTGTTTCTTTTCACGCTTCCTTACCTCCTTTTATGCAGTATTCGTTGTTCTTTTGGGTATTTTCTGTCATTGCGCTCTCTTTCGGCGCTCTTGTGGGTTCTGTTTGCGTAGATCTTTTTTATCTACCTCCTCTCGTTCTGTTTATCGATGCACTTACCACAGTACCACATCGCAAAATAGCTGGCAGATTCCCGTGCATCTCGAACCGTTTAAACCGTGGTTTGATTTTGTTCATATTTTATCTTTCCAGATTTTATTTCCGTAACACCAATTTGTGCAAATAACTTTATACCCTATATAAAATAAAAAAAATGGCTAACGTCCTGGGACGTCAGCGATTCTCAGATGTTACGCCACCTGCATTGTTCCTGATTGAGTGCCTCCACTCTATGGTTTCATCATCCTGTAGTTGATATGAATCGATATCCTCGTATGGCACAGGCATACCGTTTATGTAAAGGCGCCAGTAATAAGGAGGTGATTCAGCCAGTCCGTTTATGCTATATACCCTTCCTTCGTGCATGGTGACATCTGCAACACTCTGCAGAACATCAAGAGGTGTTGACCCCTCGGGTATCAATTTTGCAATCTCAGACCGGGGCGGCTCCGGGTAATTCATTGCCGAATAAGATTTGGATCCGGACTTTCCTCCGCCCGCGTTTATCATGCTCGAGTAGTCCCAGTGCACGACTTCACCTTCTCGTAGTTGATATGAATCGATATCCGCGTCTGGTGCAGGTATGCCGTTTATATAGAGATACCAGTAGCAAGGAGGCGATTCGTTTAGCCCATTTATGCCACAAACACGGCTTCCATTCATTGTGACGTCTGCAACGCTCCTGAGCATCTGAAGAGGTGTGGATCCATTACACACCAATTCCATGTTAAACATGAATGTGCCGTTATATGGAGAAGTGTTCCCGTAATGATGGGTGGTCTTTATTCTGAGCATACCTCCCAATGCATAGATTCTACCGTAATCCGTTCCAAAGTACACAAATCCGTCAGAGATTGCAACTCCTTGCAGGATATACTGGTTGTCAGGATCAGGTGGATTCCACACCCATCTAACCGTATAATTGTCGCCCACATCTTCAAGGCAGTATGCGCTGCCGTTGTTCACATTGGTGGTGTAGTAGATGAACTTCCGCCCGCCCACAACCGACAATGCCGGAGACGCCTGTACCCTGCCGGCATTTGCATCCCATTTCTCCCAGATCGTACTACCATTGGTCGCATTCAGGCATCGCATCCTGCCGGGACCATTCGCCAGTCCCATCCCCGCGCCACCGCCGACATAGATTCTGTCGTCATAGTAGACCGGTGTGGATGTGGTGTGCCATATATCGTTACTCCATGTACATGTATCGCCCAGATCGCCGGTTGTGGCGTTGAAAGCGACTGCATACACATGCCCGGTCCCATAACCGCTATGTGCAGTGTCCTGCTTCCCGGCTGTGAAGTAGATATGACCCGTGCTTTCATTCCATGCAATCGATGACCGAATCTCTTCAACCGGATCGCTGCATCCGCACACCTCTGAGATATTTATATAGTCCACGAACGTTGCGTTGTCATTGTACAGGCACGTCACATTCGCGGCGGTATCCCCAAATAGGATGTAATCGCCGATGATTGCGGCACCTGCCCAGCGGTATCCACAACTGACACGGTTTGGCGTGCAGTTCCATAGAATATCAGAGACGTTACTGGCGTTGAGGCAGTAGTATGTGCCGCTGCCGTTTGTGGTGGTGGCACTGCCGTTCCAGTCGCCGAGATATATCCGGTCGTCTGCATACGTCACAGGTGTGTATAACTGGTATCCATCGGTCGTCTTCAATGTAATATTCTCGCGTTTGGTGCCGTTGTTCGCATACAGTGCAGTAACTCTACAGTAACCCTGATTCAGATCACCTGAACTTGTTGCGACATATAGTATACCGTCGTTGTATGCTGGCGTGGATAGCTCAAACGTCCCAGGTGCCGTACATGATCTGTTCCAGTTCAACTGCCCTGTGGTTGCATTGAAAGCCCATACATTGCCCACATAATCGAGGACAAATACCTGCCTATCACCGACGATCGGTGCTACATCGATGCCACCCATCCCTGTGCCAGTCGTCTGCTTGGACCATACCAACGTCGGATCAGATATAGGCGCGTAATCGGTCGTCCATCCGGTATTGATCTCATCCTTCTGAAACTGCTGCCAATCGGTCGCAGACGCCGCCAGCATCACAAGCGCAAGCGCCACCAGCGCCATGATGGTTGTTCTTCTCTTCATGTGTATCTCCAATTTATTTGTTTCAATATCTGTGTATCTGCTTACTCGTCCGGAATGAACAAAGATGAAACATATCTTATGGCAAGCGCTGCACTATCGATGAATCCGGATGTGATAGGAGGAATTGAACTCCTGATAGTACAGGTATTGCTTCACCTGATCGTTCATCCCACAGAGCATAGATGGTCTCGCCATAAGTGGGATATGTTTGATCGTTTTGCGCGCTGTGTGCATAATGTATATAACGTCTCCGCGCGGGTCGATTGTAGTGTGTAGGGCATCTTCAGAAGTCTCCGTAACCAAGTTATTTGTTTTAATGCATACATGCTTGAGTTTATCATGATGATTATCTTATCCTGTATAAACCTTTCGGATGTTCGGAAACGAAATTTGCGCCTACAGAGACACGTTCTCACTTTTCTTCCTTATCGTAGCTTTGAACTCCTTTGTATCTGTTTCATGATTCTCTTCAAGTGCATCTTTCCTTTGAATCCAAATGCGCCTCTCCGCCCCCCTAACACAGCCTTCACCCGCTCATCCTCAAGCGCTTCCGCCCCATGCTTCGCCCTTATATGCTCCACAATCCCGACCTTCTCCTCCCCGCATATCGGACAAACACGCATTCCTGCCCGTTTGAACACATCAGCATAAACAAAGACAAGCCATAACCCGAAAGGAAGAAAATATTGATTACCGATCTGTGCCGCATACATGATCTCAAGTGCATACCCCACGCCAAAGTCGGCAAGAACCTGATACAACCCGTGGATAACCTCCACCAGCATCATCAGTGTCAGACCGATCGCCAGTGCCTTCACTTTCGCGCCCTTCGCGCGAACACTCGGGCGTTGTGTCGCAAGAATGAGCGCTGTAAAAGCGATGAGATTGAAGGTTGACGGGTAAAGCGCTATATTCGGATCAGGTGCCAGATGTATGCGATAGCCCATGCAGTTCAACAGAAATTCGGTCATATAACCGGTCATCGAAACGTATGCACCATCCAGATAGAACCACATCAAAAAAAGTACGCTTGAGAACGCCGCGAACCGCACCAGAAAAGCCAGCGGATCGTTTCTGGTGGTGACCATCACCACATAGTGCAGCCATGCCAGACACGATATGAAAACAAGAATTATCATGATCGTCTGCCAGAGATATGCATGGACATACTCAAAGAGATCAGGACGCCACAGTCCTGCGAAGAAAACAATGGTGAGACGCAGTGCGTTCACCGCAAATAAACTCGGAATGCCAAAGATCAGACCAATCGCTTTGTTCTTGAGCGATGTAGGGTATGCCAGCACGAACGAAATGAAGAGGATGAACACAAAGATCGCAGAACACTCGTCAATGATCTTCACACTGAAACCGCCCGCTGACACTACGACGCCCTCCAGAGTGGGCGGCATTCCGAGTGCCTGTAGCAGAAACCCAAGTGCCGAAGCAGTGTAGTTGTTCAGTGGGGCAAATGACGATGGAGTCCATCTGGTTACGGCATAGAATGCAGCACAGAAGACTACAAAGAGCGCGCCGAACGTTAAGAGCGTACGGTTCTCATTGATCTTATCGGATAATGACACAGTGTTATATTTCATGAATATATCCTCTGGTGTTAAGAAGGACTAAAAACTTTATCCATATTATATTTCAGTATATCCAGAGACTTTATACCCATGCTGCAGCGCTTGTCCACATCAACCATGATCATACCACTACTTCGAGGGCACATAGATCATACCCCCCTTCATCTCATATATCGTCCCGACAGTCCCGACAACATCCTCCTCGATCGCAGTCTCGCTCATATTCAGTGTCTCGATCGTCTCTCCGCTCTTAACGATAACCACCATTGTGAGCTCTCCCGGGTTCTTAACGATCGTCACATCCTGATCAGGTGTGATCAGTTCTGGCAGGTGGTACGAAGGTCACAAGCGCAACAAGGAGCACAACAGCAAAGACCATCGCCACATCGAAGAGGTTTGCAACCCCCCCATCGGGTTCTCATCGTTTCGCCGCCTTCTGCCGCCATTCCTGTTATTTCTATTCTTCAGATACATCAGAATCACCATGTATCATGTCGCAAATATGGCTCATGTCGTCCATGTCGTCCATGTCCCGATCGTACCACCGGCTCCGCACAGTCGAGATTGCGTACGATCCGCCGCCCACGAGAAGACCTAGCACGGTCGTCCCGAACGCAAGGATCATATTGTTTGCAAGGAGTTCGACGTCTCCCGCTGCAAGTCCGGCAAGAGCGGGACCCATCGGGATCAGTGTTCCCATCAGCCCGAGCATCGGACCGATCCTTGCTACGAGACTTGTCCGTTCAAGCCGCTTTGTGATCAGGGTGTCGTACTCATGAAGTAGCTTCTCGATCTCCACCTTCAGGACATCATCGATCGGTATCCCGCGGAGATCGTCTATGAATGCATACACAAACGCACCTGACATCGAATTCCCGATCAGATCGAGGGCATCACCCAAACGACCGACTTTCGAGAGTTCTCTTGCTCTTCTAACTCCCGAGAGATCCCTCTTCCGCTTGAGCCGCATGTAATACTCATAGATAAACGTCCCGATCTCCACGATCAGGTATCCGGTGAGGAGCAGCAGCGCAATTATCACCGGGTAGAGAAGCATCGTTGATATGATGTATATCGAGTTCTGAAGTACTATCGGCAGATTCGAGACTTGGTACGTAAAACTCTCAAAAACAGTGGCGGTAGCCACGATTCTGAAATTGCTTTTTCATGGTATATACACTATAACCCACGCACCCCATTCCACACCACATTTATCACCAACCTAGCCCTACATTCAACTGTTGTACCTCGATATCCCCTCACCCGAAATATGCCTCATCACATTTCTCCTCTGCATCCTTACTGAT
>PQXF01000168.1 GCA_003194445.1 Candidatus Methanogaster sp. | reverse complement strand
CTATGTTCATTTACTTGCATATAATTTGATCCGAACGGTCATGGCACAGACAGCACATCGTTATGGTATTTCACCGCGGACATTGAGTTTTAAAGGCGCATTACAGCATTTGAATGCATTTAAAGATACGATTCTGCGAACTGACGAAGAGTCCCTTCCCAGTTTGTATGAACAGATTCTGGAAGCTATTTCTTGCCATCGTGTGGGGGATAGACCTGGGCGCCGTGAACCACGTGCCGTCAAACGGCGGCGTAAACCTTATCCGTTACTCACTAAACCACGAGAAGAAGCTCGTAACGAATTATGTGGAGGTGGGATATCCGCTTAAGGTAGTGGTATTATGGTCTGACGCCTCTTCTGGTTCTCCAACTCTCTGATTTTCCATCCTCTCTGAAAACTCTCCGATGTTCACTTTAGCTTTAGCGTCAATTGAGATTCTCAAAGTATTCGGATCCTCGTCTGCCTGACGATTGGCTTCAGTAACATTCTCAAAAATCGCATCGGTCTCAGGAATCTTCTTAATCGGCTTGGTCTTCTGAATCCTCTTCAGTTGATATCCCATTCTGTTTAAGATGTTTCGTATCGTGTTTTCACATGGTAATTCATCATCCGTGTATCCTTTTTCATCAATCAGTGCCTGTCGAACCGCGTTCGCTGTTATTCTGGTATATGTGAAAGGTGTCTGGAAATTGGGGTCAGTCTGACTCTTCGGATCTACTATCGATCGGATATCCTCCCCGAGTTCGGGCATCTTTTCCTCGGTCTTCTTGTTTCCACGGGAGGAATAATTATCCACGCATCTTATACCAGTAGTTAACTCCATCATACCCGTCTTAACCATGTCTCTGCTCCAACCAAGTGTACTTTCTGCTTTACGAGCACTACCACCCAGTAATTCAATGGTAATCTCAGCAACGTATTCTCTTTTTGCAGCACCACCCAATTTCTCTGCCGTACTCTTAATGATCGACTTGAGTGTATCCGGTATTTCATTTATGTCCATCTTACAAACCATCCTGTAGATTTATTAAATCTGCTTTTGACTGATACTGTAATACTGCTTGCTCTTTAATCTCACTGAAATCTCAATGTGTGGATACACGTATTTCTATCAGCTATTATC
>PQXF01000167.1 GCA_003194445.1 Candidatus Methanogaster sp. | reverse complement strand
TCCGTTCTTTGGCTGTATGCCTACAACGCCTTTCGTGTTCTTATCTCCATAATACGGTACGTTATGGAAGTCTATCGCAATATCCTGCGGAGAATCACTGATATTCACCATATCGATGAATTCAGAATTCATTTTCCTGTAAAATGACATCATTTCATCGATATCATTCTCTTTTACGTAGGTATGTACAGTATCTGCACACGGAATCCTTGAAATCGGATGCATTGCCTGTAAATCCTGCACTGCTGATTCTATAGAGTTCGAAGACGAAGTAGCAGCGTGCAACAGCACATTGGTCGCATCTTCTGCGCTGTATTCTGCACCTTCGGGCACTCGTATAAAACCTCCTTCGCCGCAAAGCTTATTCATAAGTACGGCTCTAATATCTGATTGTTTTATTAACATAGTCATCCATCACCTAATTTGTTGGGTGATGGGACTATGTTTTATAGGATATAAATGTATTCGGAAGTAGGGGTATTCGGAACTACTGCAATAGCCGCAAGACAGTAACCGTCGTTTCTACCGTTGAATATTGTGGATCTGGCCATACTCCTTCCTAATTTTGTAAGCTCTCCAGGCGAGCAATCCCCCATACCACCAGCGGTTCGTTCATAGAAACACCGGATCCCTGTAAAGCATCAAGTAGCCATGTAAGCGGCTGAGATTTAAGGTGAGGAAGCCAATTCAGTGCGTATTCATAGCAATGCTTATACAGTGACTCGTTCAGCTCAATGTTATCTCGATAGAGACATAACAGTGACCATGAACCATACCAAGTTCCGGTGACCAACTCCCAATCTTTCCAATGTAACTTAAGCCACTTTAGCGCTGGCTCGATAACCGGGTGTTCCCAGCAGCCAAGGGAAGAGAGACGCATCGGGACGACTGCTGTGAAATAGAAACGATCTATCAACGTCTTTTCCTGGAGCCATTTCTGAGGTGAGTGTGCCAGCTTGGCTTCGGTCTCGTAAAACGAGCCATCTGGAGCTTGAAGGGAGGTTAGGAACTGGGCTGATGAAAAGACGTTCATCCAGCCCACTAGATTAATCCTATTTCTGTTCCTTTTTGTCACCCCGTCCGCAATAGACAATGGATAAGTGGCGTGCTGAATGCGGCATGTTTCACAAAT
>PQXF01000166.1 GCA_003194445.1 Candidatus Methanogaster sp. | reverse complement strand
AGCATGTAACGATATATCGAAGAGGTGCATAAAGCTGAATGACGGACGACTACTGATAATGGAGTATGTCATGCCACCGTGACACCTTTTGGTGATGTGTCGGGGCATCACCGAAAGGTGGGATATTCAATCATCTCATATTGATTATAAAGAACATGTGTTATGTTCTTTGCGACATTACAGGGTTGACATGACACTAGTTGAGATATTGCGCTTCTATTGGTCAGCGATTCAAGATCGTCGGGGGTATTATGTCGGACTGCTATTAGCAGTGCTTATATTAGCAGTGCTGATCCCTGTGCCATCCTACGTGATGCACTTACGGATTTTCTTCGGGATGCTGTTATATATGTTTTTATTCGCGCTGCCTACCGGGCTGGTCGAGGGTGAGATAGTTACCGAAACAGCTCCGAACGAAGGGGCACATCGATCGGCGCGCAATGCGCTATCTGTTGGGCTGCTCATCGGACTGCTGATACTTATCGGACTAGCATCAGGATTGCTCGTATCAGGATTGCTCGTTGGACTGTCCCCCGAGCTGTCCTTAGGGTTGTTTTTAGTATTGTTTTATATGCTACTCTCCGGGCTGTTATTCGGCGGTCGCGCCTGCATCCAGCATTACGTCCTGCGCATCATGCTCTGGCGAAACGGCTCTGCGCCACTAAACTATGTCCGTTTCCTCGATTGCGCTGCCGGTCGCATCTTTCTGCGCAAGGTGGGCGGCGGGTACATCTTCGTGCACAGGCTGCTGCTGGAATACTTTGCTTCGCTTGAGCCGGAAGAAGAAGGTGGCTGAGGTCACATAGCCGGGATGGCAGTCCACAGGGGCGCACGCACGAAAAGCCTCCGAATCCGGCTGTGTGAATCCTTGGGCGTATGGTGGTTGCTTGTGCGTGGTTAGAAGCGTTCAAGTATGATTGAGGCGAGACATCAGGGCATGGGCGGAGGAAGCATTCGCTGGGATGAACTGAAGAAGTATTCCGGGTCGTGGGTGACAGTCGCAGATGAAAACTTGACTTTCAAAGAAACGCGAATTAGCCCTTAATCCTCCTTGAAAACCGCTAGCCGTCGGACTGTCGCCGCCCAGCAATCTGTATGACCTAACTTTTGATATCAGCATAATGCTACACTACAT
>PQXF01000165.1 GCA_003194445.1 Candidatus Methanogaster sp. | reverse complement strand
GGGACTCAGCTCTCCATTGTCTACCACATCCACCCTGAAAAGGATCAAAGGAATCGCTAAGAAGAGGAATGCGATGAAAGGAATGGCCATCTCGTCCGGGATACGACGATCACCTGGGCCAGGGCTATGACTATCACCTGTACTCCCTGACGGATGTCGTTTGGTACCGTCGCCATCGGTCGGATCCGGCCCGTCATGTGTAGGTTCAGGTGTTGTAGGTTCAGGTGTAGGTTCAGGTGCTGTAGGTTCAGGTGTAGGTTCAGGTGTATGCCCACCTGAACCCTGAACTGTTGTGTACTCGGTATCCACATTGTTTGTCTCATCCGGATCATAGGTGGCGCTGTTCACATTGACGGTGTTCTTCAACACGCCAGTTGCGCCAGTAGCGACACATACCTCGATAGGAACTGAGCTGCTGGCTTCGATTCCTGTGAAGTTCCACCGGTGGACCATTCCGGTGCTTTCATTCGGCACGGGCGAAGCGGAACTGAATGCCACCGCGCTTGGCAGAGCATCTACAACACTGACATTGTACGCATAGTCAGGCCCATTATTCGTGACATTGATCTCGTACCATAGGTATCTTCCAGCAGTGACCGGATCATGTGAATCTGACAGTGTTATCGATAGATCGGCTTCATTCCCAAGAATCGTTATATTGCCGGACTCATCAGAATCATTGCCTGTTACATTATTATAATCAACCCAGTTGAAGATGGCGCTGTTATTCAGGACGGTTCCGTTTTGATTATTCAAAACATTCGCGATTGTCGCATTGAAATTTATCGTTATGTCTCTGTTGTTTGAGTTATTCACGGTTCCAAGCGTCCAGTTGACGTGAACCGGTGCCGATCCATTATTCGGATCGCTCACAGTCCCGTTAAAGGAATCGTTGTTTGCGGTCAGGTTGAAACTTGGCGAATTATAAATAAATCCCGCAGGCAGCATGTCGTTCACAGTAACGTTGTAAAGCGTGGCATTCGGCAGGTCAACGAAGATGGTGAAGTTTACGGATTCACCAATTGCCGCGTTTCTCGGGTAATCCGGAGTTTTTGATATGTTCGCCGTATTATTCACCTGTACCGGGGCTTTATCCGTCCTGTTTTCGGACCGCTCATAACTCTCATTACCCATCGTTTCATTTATACTCGTCCACGTCATGTTTATCGAGTTATTCAAATGCTGACCAACGACC
>PQXF01000164.1 GCA_003194445.1 Candidatus Methanogaster sp. | reverse complement strand
TCTGGCATTCATGTGATTCGTTTATTCGTGATCTACTGATGCTGTTTTTGTCCCGGTTTTATCACGAATGTGTGAATGTGTGAATGCCACGTATTTTGATAGGTTATTTTCTGGCAACCCCTAAGTGTCGATGAATTTATTAATTTGCTGCGGAGATAAGTGGGTGGTTCGACAAAAACACCCTCCGCTGCATTCCATCTGCGAGTCGCTTTGTACGGTGTATCAACGCCCACAGCCACCCGCCGCCGGTCCGCACGTCCCTGCCCGCCCCCGCTCCACCTGCACTTCCACGCACCCACCGGCGGCGCATCCGCCCACGCCACGACACGAGATGCCCCGCCGCCCGGGCTCGCCTGCGACGGCACGTACAGCACGAATGGGCGGCGGGGGCGGCGAAGATCCAGGGTTGCCACCCCGCATGATGTTGCTGATGTTTAGGGTTTCTGATGTCTGGGAAAACATGAGTTTTGGCATGACTGCCAAAAACATAGATACTTAAAAGAAGTGATGTAATAAACCATTAGGTGAAGGATAGATGCGAATAGAATCGGCAGAGTTGAAATTCACTGTTCTCATTGAGAAGAATGAGAATGAGGGTTACACCGTTACGGTGCCTTCTCTCCCAGGGTGCGTCACCCAAGGTGATACATGGGATGAAACAATATCTAACGCAAAAGAAGCAATTGCAGGACATATTGAGGCGTTAAAAACTCTTGGAAAGCAAATTCCAATAGAGATTCCGGTTGAAGTCCCAGTCGAGGTTGGGGCAACTTCATGAAACTCCCGCGAGTTACTGGGGATAAAGTTGTGAGGGCGTTGAAGAGGGGGAGATTTGTAGAGATACGAACGAGAGGAAGTCATTGCCACTTGTACAACGAACAAACGAACATACTTGTAACTGTTCCAGTTCATTCGGGGAAGATTATCGCTCCGAAAACTCTGAAATCAATTCTAAAACATGCTGGAATAACTGTCGAGGATTTTACGAAATTTCTATGATGGGTCTAAAGCGTTCTACAGTAGTTCCGAAACCCCCTACTTCCGAACGAGAAAGACCTATGAAAGACAGTTTCACATAACTCCGAATAGCTTTTGAGCTTCAATCTGATAATATCTTGATAAAGTTTAGCCCATTCTTGATAATCTCTCTAAAAGAACCATTCTTATATCGTATTTACATGGCAATCTCTATTCGGAACTACACCCGTTCG
>PQXF01000016.1:44268-59897 GCA_003194445.1 Candidatus Methanogaster sp. | reverse complement strand
TGCTCTGGAGATGGGCTAAGAGAAGGCATCCGGATAAAAAATCCAGGACGTGGGTTGCTAATAGATATTGGCATTCCGCGGGAACTCGGAACTGGGTGTTTTCTACCGGCGAGTTTAGATTGAAACTATTCTCGGACACAAAGATTGTCAGGTGTGCTGGCCTGAAGTTGGATAAGAATCCCTATATTGACCAAGACTACTTTAACTTACGGAAATGCTGCCCGATACTGAAAGGGTTATGAGATGCTTGAGCGGTATGAGGTGAAAGTCTCACGTACCGTTCTGAGATGAGGAGGGGCGGGTAACCGCCCCCTTCTTAATCGGCGACCTCTGTGGTTTAATCTTCCTTATTATAGTCAGATATTCTGGAAGATTGAAAAGGTGCATGCAACGCGAATTACCAGAGAGCCTTTTAATTCTTCTGAAATTGGGTTTTGGAAAACCGAGAGTACAGATGACACAAAACAGCAACTCTCCGTACCCCCCGTGTCCTCTGTGGCTACTCTTCTTTGCCGCAACCCAAAGTCCGCCCGGAAGAACTTAAAAAGTGTCCCCCGCCACGCCGCAAGTTATATATCAGACACCCATAACAGATACCATCATGTCAATGTCGATCGGTCTCGCTGGAAAACCAAACTCGGGAAAGTCGACCTTCTTCAAATCTGCGACACTCGCGGATATCGAGATTGCGAATTATCCGTTCACAACGATCGATGCCAACCACGGCATCGCTTATGTGCGCACGAAATGCCCATGCATCGATCTCGATGTTGTCTGCGCAAACTGCACAAACGGCGTCCGTTTCGTATCGATCGAGGCGATCGATGTTGCAGGTCTCGTGCCTGATGCGCACAGAGGAAGAGGTCTTGGCAATGCGTTTCTTGACAACTTGCGTCAGGCGCAGGCAATCATCCATGTCGTTGATGCATCGGGCGGAACCGATATCGAGGGCAACCCGGTGGACCTGGGTGAACACGATCCGCTCGACGATATCGAGTTTCTTGAGTACGAACTGACTATGTGGATATACTCGATACTGAAGCGGAACTGGAACCGGCTTTCAAAGAGGATACAGGCAGAGAACTTAAAGACGGCAGTTGTGGTTGCAGATCAACTCGCAGGCGCGGGCGTCTCCATTTACCAGGCAAAAGCCGCGCTTTCCCATTTTGGTGAGGTATGTGTAAAACCTCCGCATCTATGGGATGATTCGGATCTGCAGAACTTTGCAGACCTGCTACGGATAGAGAGCAAGCCAATGATTATCGCAGCGAATAAGGCTGACATCGCGCCGGAAGAGAACATAAAGCGGCTCTGCGATCTTGACTACACCGTGATCCCGACATCTGCCGAAGCAGAACTTGCGCTCCGTATGGCTGACAAGAGCGGCGCAATCTCGTACGTTCCTGGAGATTCGGACTTCGAGATCGTCTCAAACGACTTATCCGATGCGCAGATCCGGGCGCTTGATAAGATTCGGGAGATGGTCACGAGTCTGGGCGGTACAGGCGTCCAGCAGTGTATCAATGCGGCAGTCTTCGACCTACTCGATCAGATTGTGGTCTATCCCGTCGAGGATGAGGCGCGGTTCACAGACAAGAAAGGAAACGTCCTTCCGGATGCGTTCCTGATGCGAAAGGGCAGCACCGCGCACGATCTTGCGTACCAGATTCACACCGATATCGGGGAAGGGTTCTTACACGCGGTCGATGCGCGGCAGCGGATGCGGATGGGGCGGGAACTCGAGGATGGAGATGTGGTGAAGATCATCTCGACGAGATGATTGGAAATTTCGGGCGGCATACCAATCCGGGATAGATCGGCACCCAACGGCTTCGGGACGAAATTCATGAACCTGCAGATCTGCGCCAGTGCGGCACCACATCACCCATGATCTCCAAGTACCAGAACTCTCCGAATATTATGCCCCACAAGCTTTGGGCAGCGTATCAGTCTCCTTCCGCGATTCAAGTCGTTTCCTCGAGCGGCTGCGCCAAATCGGAATTTCGAACACTCTTTATGATTTTTATGAGTTCTTCTCCCTGTTTTTTGGATGGCATTTGAGTAATATTGTCCCAAAGTCCACTCCACGGAAAGGTTTATAGTAAGTTCTGGTTCATTAAACATAGAGCAATGGGAGCTCCGTCGTATATGGTACGATCTGTGAAACGAAGGTGTTGTCAGCATCGGTGTATGTAAAAGAGACGCTATGTGCAGGTTCATAAGTCCGGGGCATTTCCCGAGAATTGTAATGGAGGTATAAACCATGTACAGTAAAAGTCATAGATTGGTTACACACAAGGCTTTCAAGATCTTGCGCGGTATTGGTGATAGTGCATACCCATTTCTTGCCTATGAACATGTGGTTGCATATCACGCATGGAAAACAGATGACTACAGAGACTTAGAGTTTGTTGATGTAGAGGGTGGTGGTGGCATTTTTGGTGATACTGCTAGAGATAACCCGCATACGGATGAGGGGTTCTGGGTGAACGATGATGACCCTCACTATGAATACGATGGAAGAAACTTTACAGCATTCAATCATTTCATAGATATAAAGAAGGGACGCGGCATATTCGATGACTATGATGGATATAGTTATAAAAGAGGCTCGGCATCCGGAGCAGAATATCAAGATGCAAGTAGTGTCACATCGGGTTGGGCAAAAGTATTCGCCTGGATATCCGGGAAAAAGGTTGACGAAGGTATCAATTGGTGGTTCAATGATGAATATGCCCATGCTCCAGGTCACAAATGGTATAGAAGAGGAAAATGTTCCCCAGCGTTAGAACGATATTCTTTTCCCGAAGATAAAGGGAGATACAGAAGGGTGGAAGATGAATGCAGGGCAAGATTCCCGATGGCAGAGGCCACAGGTCAAAGGAATAGAGGAATCCCTTGGAGCGTCTTCATGCCAGTTGATAATATGGCAAGATACTGGTATTCTGAGTTTCTAAAGACTAATAACCCGGCATATCTGGGTTCGGTGATGCATGCCATCCAAGATGCAAGCATCCCACATCACGCCGCTGGATACAGTGGTAACTGGCACACCGATTATGAGAGGGATCTGGAATCGAATATTCTCAGATGGTTACTCGATGCAAGGTTCACAGATATTGTTAAAAGGTTGTTTAGAAGATGGAACAGGGTCGATAACTCACCCCCATCTCACCTGGATGTTAACGATTGGAGCAAGATACCTGCGATAAATTGGAGAGTGGATCAGCTTGTTACATGGGTTGCCTTGAATGCATACAAAGAATATAGTAATACATACAATCATTTCAAACATGGTTATAGCTTCAATGGATATAGCGCTAGCGCTCTTGTAAAGATAGCAACCGCCATGAGTTTGCTTGTTTTGAAGAAGGCTGCCGCTCATCTTCAACCGATGGGAGATCTCATCAGTATTGGATGGTACCGTCAGTCATTCATACGTCACAGAAACTTCCGCGGAGAGGTCACACCGATCGTCTCGACCTTGGATCAAAAAGACGCCACGTTTAAGATAGTACCTGGTCTGGCAGATGATAGTTGCGTTTCTTTTGAATCCTTGAATTATCCCGGATACTACCTTAGACACCAAAATTTCCAGATAAAATTGCATAAAAAGACTGGTGATTGGTTATTTAAGAAAGATGCTACCTTTAAAGTAGTGCCAGGTTTGAATGATAATAGACAGGTCTCATTTGAGTCGTTGAATTATCCAGGATATTTTATCTATAACAATGGTAACATATTAGATCTCAAATATCTTTCTTACTGGTCATGGCCTACATATATTTTAGTCACTTTCAAGATTGTGGAGCCTAAGTGGACGCCTCCACTTGCAGCACCAACCCAGATCTCTCCGCTCAACAACAGCACGTTCTATCACTACCCACGCCGGACGGTACTGAAGTGGGAGCCTGTGCCCAGGGCAGCGAGTTACACAGTTGAGGTTGAATACAAATACGGAAATATATGGAGTCTATCGAGGCGTAAGTCTGACATCAAAGCGACCAGTTATGTTTTCAACTTTGTTGGGGCACAACCGGGCCGCTGGAGAGTCTGGGCTGTAGGGGCTGACGGCAAAGCAAGCGCAAAGAGTGGTTGGTGGGAATTCCGCTACCGTCGCTAAAGTATCTGTCGGTTAATGTCTGTGCCGCATATTGCAGAACATAAAAAGCGGCGCCAGTTCGAGTATAACTGGTGCTGCTGGCACCTTATGAATCAACCCATACTTCAGTGGATGCTCTCATCCTACAGGCGGCGGTTGTGGCGATCAGTCGAGAGGGGCGATGGTGCTTGTGCGACAAGCAACATCGGACGCCCCGACTTCAAAGACGGTCCCCTGATTGGATATTTTGCGGAAATGAACGCTTGTTTTCAGACATAAAACTTTGTTTGGCTTTTTTACCAGGATGTTGAACTCAACTTTCAAACATGTAGTGAAAAACACCATCGGTCAACCCAATTAATGTATGACCTATCAAAACATAAACCTCCTTGCCACCAACTTCCCCAATTTGACCTAAACTTCCCGTATGTATTTAGTTTACTAAATCGACATCGGTAGATTATGCAATCATATTGGTGTATTTGGTCATACTCATATAAATAGTTATCTGATTCAATCGATATGTAGTGTAGCATTATGCTGATATCAAAAGTTAGGTCATACAGCTTGCTGGGCGGCGACAGTCCGACGGCTAGCGGTTTTCAAGGTGGATTAAGGGCTAATTCGCGTTTCTTTGAAAGTCAAGTTGAATTGTGAGACCGCTTCTCCAGTTGAGTGTGGCGTGGTCGGGGTTGATATACAAGTTCTCATATCTGTCACTCCAGGTTCCGAATGTCTGAAGCATGCAGGTCAGAACCAGAGAACCAGATAGATCGACACCCCGCTCTGCCCGGAAAAGTTAAAACAGTGACGACAGAGTTAGATCATGATAAAAGGGAGAAACGTTCTGGTGACCGGCGGTGCAGGTTTCATCGGCAGCCATCTCGCGGAGAAGCTTGCAGGCGGATGCACGGTAACCGTGCTTGACAATCTCAGTACGGGAAAGAAGAAGAATCTGCCAGAGAATGCGACGTTCGTAAACGGAGATCTCAGTGATTTTGATCTGCTCAAAAAGACGATCGACGATGCAGAGATCGATCTGATCTTCCACATCGGCGCGAACGCATCTGTGCCGAACTCTGTTGCGAAACCGAGATACGACTTTGACGCAAACGC
Source organism: Candidatus Methanogaster sp. (assembly GCA_003194445.1). GTDB lineage: Archaea > Halobacteriota > Methanosarcinia > Methanosarcinales > Methanogasteraceae > Methanogaster_A. The sequence goes on along the minus strand of PQXF01000016.1, from coordinate 54,679 downwards.
TCTTGGCACGTTTAACGTCCTTACCGCATCACTGGATTCGGATGTTGCAAAGGTGGTGTACGCATCCACTGCCGCGGTCTATGGCGAACCAGCCTACACCCCAATCGACGAGGGGCATCCACTCCATCCGATATCACCGTACGGGGCGTCTAAGCTTGCAGGCGAACGGTACGGGTTTGCGTTTAAGGAGACTTACGGACTTACGTTTGCCGCGATACGGATATTTAACACCTACGGGACGAGACAGCCGAGATACGTAATGTACGATTTCATACAGAAGCTGCGAGCAAATCCGAAACTGCTCGAGGTTCTTGGCACAGGCGAGCAGATCCGGGACTACTGCTACGTCTCCGACATGGTAGATGCCTTTATGCTGGTCGCAGAGCGCGGCGAGGACGTGTACAATGCCGCCGGCGGAAGCCCGACGTCGATCACGCATCTTGCCGAGCTAATGGTCTCGATCATATCGCCGGAAGCCGAGATACGGTACGGCGGCAAGACATGGGCTGGCGATGTGAACACGCTGTACGCGGATATCACGCGGATCAGGGATCTGGGCTTTGAACCGAAGGTCGGGTTCGAGGAAGGTGTTAGAACGATGATCGCGTGGTTCGAGGACGCCTGATTGGGGCACCTATCCATGTACGCGCTGATAAACGAATCTCTCGAATAAACTTTGAGCAGAGCGTATTTTAGCCACCATGGCATACCGCACAATATTGTAAAGCCCAAGAGCTATCCTTCCGGATGTCGGACGATACCGCCAGAGGAGCGATTGATGGGCTTAACTGATGTTTTATGAGCAAAATTTAAATATCAAATGCGACAAGATATGTGTTGGTGAGTAGGCCATGAAAGTTCACATTGCGTTAGTGGTGCAGGAAGGTATGAAGGACAATCTTCAGAAACTTGTCAACGATCACAAAACATTTCTTTCGGACAATTATATTATATCTACTAAAGGAACCGCCGAATATCTTCATGAAAAGACGGAGATTACAGTAGATAGGGCAGTCAGTTCCGGGCAAGAGGGAGGGGATATAAACATAGCAAATATGGTATTGGAAGACGAGATCGACGTTGCGATATTTTTGCTAAATCCCATACGGTATTTCCCGCATTGTCAGGATGCTTATGCATTGATGCGGGTATGCAACTTCAAGAATATTCCTCTTGCACTGAATGTGAAAACGGCTGACATAATATTGTCAAGCATTGCACACGAAAGTTAACAAACCCCTCGCTGCAGGTCATCGATGGACGCAGGTGGAATTTTTGATGTTCAAAGGTGGGTCATGAAATTCGAGGATACTACCATTCATGAGACGACGAAACACGTCCTGCCAATATCTATATCACATCCGCGCCAACAGACCCATATATGAAGATATCGGATCTTCCGCTCCCGGCAGATATTATCGAGTACTACGCCAGAGCAGAGGCAGGCATCACCGAACTGTACCCGCCGCAGGCAGAGGCGGTGGAGAAGGGGTTGCTTGATGGAACTAACATCCTTGCAGCCATACCGACCGCGTCAGGAAAGACCTTGCTTTCCGAGCTTGCCATGCTCTCCGCGATCAGATCCGGCGGAAAGGCACTCTACATCGTGCCGCTGCGTGCGCTTGCATCTGAGAAGTACGACCATTTCTCAAAGTTTCGGGAGATCGGGGTCAAGGTCGGCATCTCATCAGGCGACCTCGATTCGAGGGATGAGTACCTCGGGGATAACGACATCATCGTTGCGACGTCAGAGAAGGCAGACTCGCTCCTCAGAAACGAGACGCACTGGATCCATGACCTGACCACGCTGGTCGTCGATGAGATCCATCTTCTCGATTCGCCGGATCGGGGTCCGACGCTCGAGGTCACGATTGCGAAACTGCGCAAAAGAATCCCGCGTCTCCATATCATAGCGCTCTCGGCAACGGTCGGCAACGCAAACGAGATCGCTGACTGGCTCGATGCCGGATGCGTGCGCTCGGAGTGGCGACCTGTCGATCTGAAGGAGGGCGTGTACCTCGACGAGACGATCCATTTTCTCGGGAGGAAAGGGGCAGACTTCCCGGTAAGCAGGGCAGGTCCGGTGATTGCGCTCGTCAACGATACCTTGCGTGATGGCGGGCAGTGCCTGATATTTGACAGCAGCCGCAGAAACGCTGTGAGTACGGCACTGCGTGTGAGTACGGCACTGGAACCACCTGATACGGCAGACCCAGCCCCCGACAAAGATCCGACTGATCTGATCGATCTTGCGAGTACGGTCAGGGAGAGCGAGACCGATGCCGCACAGAAACTTGCAGACTGTATCGAGCATGGGGTTGCGTTTCACCATGCAGGGCTCATCTCGGAACACAGGAGGATCGTTGAGGATGGATTTCGCAACAACCGGATCAAGGTGATCGCATGTACGCCAACGCTTGCATTCGGGCTGAATCTCCCGGCAAGACGGGTGATCATCAAGAGTTACCGCAGATACGACCCGAATTACGGGATGCAGCCCATACCGATCCTCGAGTACAAACAGATGGCAGGAAGAGCAGGGCGCCCGCACCTCGACCCATCCGGCGAATGCGTACTGATCGCAAAATCATATCCCGAGATGCAGAGCCTCCTTGAAAATTATATCGAATCCGACCCGGAACCGATCCACTCGAAACTCGGCACAGAGAGCGCACTCCGCAGCCACATCCTCTCCGCCATCACAGGAATGTTTGCAACGACGCACAAGGAACTCATGGATTTTCTGGAGCTGACATTCTTTGCAGCGCAGCAGGAGACCTCGTATCTACGTGATATCGTCGAGAACGTTCTCGACTTCCTCTCCGAAAACGAGATGATAGCAGCAGAAGGAGAGTTACTTGACCCAACCCCGCTCGGACGGCTGGTCTCCAGGCTCTATCTCGACCCACAGGGGGCGTCGACCATTATCGACGGGCTTAGATCGCGCGATGATGCAAGCGATCTTACGCTACTCCACCTGGTCTGCAGGACGCCTGACATCCGCAAACTCTATCTTCGCAAGAACGATTACGGCTGGATTCGTAATCTTGTATCCGGGATACCGGAGGAGTTTACATACGCTCCGGATGTGTTTGATACCGGGTATGAGTGGTTCCTTTCCGAAGTGAAGACCGCAGCCGTTCTTCTCGACTGGACGTCTGAAGTGCAGGATAAAGCGATCGAGACGAAATTTGGGATCGGCGGCGGGGATATCCGCGGCATCGCTGATACTGCGCAGTGGATCATGTATGCGACTGCACGGCTGTCAGGACACATCGGGACGCCGCACACGAAGAGGGCGAGCGATCTTACAGAGTGCCTGAAGTACGGGGTAAAACCGGAACTCCTTTCGCTTGTCGCGATCCGCGGTGTTGGTAGGGTGCGGGCACGCCGGCTGTATGATGCCGGCTACGCCACGCCGGAATCACTTCTTGCGGCTGGTGATACGAGGGTCGGAAAGATTGTCGGACCGAAGGTGGCGCGGAATGTGATCAGGGAGATTGAGATGGGCGGAGTGGAATATGCTTGAGTAATGGGTGGCAAACAGATGGATGTTTGGAGATCAGAAGATATAGGGCGTGATTATTATCCGGGTGTGGAGATCGTCTCACGAGCAATACCGCCTCGAACAGCTACTATGGCATCCGCTTGTTTTACTCAAGCAACTACAACGCACTCACACGCAACACTGTACCGAACAGCGACTACGGCATATACCTAAGCTCTTCGAGCGACAACCGGATTCACCACAACAGCCTGATCGACAACCGGATTCATGACAACCACTGGGCCAACAATGCTGATCACAACGCCTACGACTCCAACGGAACCAACCAATGGGACTCTGGCTCCAAGGGCAACTATTATTCAGACTACACCGGCACCGACAATAACACAGACGGCATCGGTGACACCCACCATCCAATCCCGGGTAGCAGTGGCAGCATCGACCACTTCCCGCTCATGAGCCCATGGACTGGTGACACATCGCTGAAGGGCGACCTCAATCACGACAATCAGATCACCTCCGCGGACGCCGCGATCGCACTTCTACTCGCAGCCACCGGCGCACGCGACCCGGTCGCGGATGTCAGTGGCGATGACCGCGTCACCTCGCTTGATGCGCTGATGATACTGCAAGCCGCAGCCGAGTGAATCGCGTTATCGGTGGTCCCAGTCCCCCTACACCAACCGGATGCCGGATATCTTGCTGGTCACTATATGATGATCGCGCCGATACCGGGCATATGATCCTGTCGTTTCAAGCACAATTCGCAGTTATGATGATTTCGAAAATATCAAAAATCGGAGGTTTTGGTCACCGCAACGCGAGATGCCAGAGACCCCACTTATGCCAGACGGTCCGGATCGGATCAGTTAAATATGAGCTTTCGGAGATACTGACCCCACCCAAAGGTTTAAGGTATTAATTACCTAATAATTCTGATGTTGATTGTAATACGTTTAATATCAGGTGATTGAAACGGATAAAGAGATTCAAGAGCTTAATACAATAGCACAAGAGTATTGCGGAGATATAAACGAGGTTTTGGATGAAGTTAAGAGAGTGATTGTCGGGCAAACCGATGTACTGGATCGCTTGATGATATCTTTGATCGCTGATGGACACGTCCTCCTGGAGGGCGTTCCCGGGCTTGCAAAGACGCTCATGGTAAAGACGCTATCTGACGCGCTTAACACCAAATTCTGCCGGATTCAGTTCACTCCTGACCTTCTGCCAGCAGATATCGTTGGTACAAAGATTTATGAGCCGAAAACCACATCGTTTACGACACAGAAGGGTCCGATATTCCACAACTTCATTCTTGCTGATGAGATCAATCGTGCTCCTCCAAAAGTACAGTCCGCACTCCTTGAGGCGATGCAGGAGCGGCAGGTGACAATAAGCGGCGATACGTACCGCCTGGATGCTCCGTTTCTGGTGCTTGCGACCCAGAACCCGATCGAGACCGAGGGGACGTACCGGCTTCCTGAGGCGCAGGTTGACAGGTTCATGTTCAAACTCCTGATCGACTACCCATCGAAAGCCGAGGAGAAGATCATCATAAGAAGAATGACACGAGGGGCGCATATCGATGTCGGGAAGATGATATCAGAAGACCGGATCAAAGAGATCCAGCGGTTCAACCAGGAGATATACGCGGATGAGACGATCGAGGATTATGTGACCGAGATCGTTGATGCGACAAGAAACCCATCCGATTATGATCTGGATGTGGGTGATATGATCGAGTATGGAGCCTCTCCGAGAGCATCGATATATCTCATATTGGCCGGGAAAGCCCATGCGCTGCTGGATGGGCGCGGATATGTGGTCCCTGATGATGTTAAGGCTATTGCTGCTGATGTTCTCCGCCACCGGATACTCCTTAGCTACGAGGCTGAGGCAGAGGAAGTGACTGCGGGCCAGATCATCGGAGAGATACTCAAACAGGTCAAATCCCCCTGAACAAGGAGATGGGGTAATCATGCCGGAACGGGTACGAGACGCTATAAAACGCGTGAGAAGACTCGAGATTGCAACAAAGCAGATGGTGGAGGGGCTCATGGCAGGATACTACCATTCGGTCTTTAAGGGTAGAGGGATTGAGTTCTCGGATATCAGGGAGTATGTAGCAGGCGATGATATCCGTGCGATCGACTGGAACGTGACCGCACGGATGAATGCGCCGTTTGTGAAGGAGTTTATAGAGGAGCGCGATCTGACGGTCCACATCGTCCTTGACATATCGGCGAGCAGCGAATTTGGTTTTGAGAGGCGAAAGCGGGACGTTGGAATTGAGATCGCGGCATCGCTCATATTTTCAGCGCTTACGAACAACGACAGGGTTGGGATGTTCCTCTGCACAAGCGAGGTTGAAAAGTTTATACCGCCGAGGAAAGGAAGATCCCATCTCTTCAAACTCTTAAGAGAGATGATCTACTTTACGCCTGCGAACAAGACGACCGATCTCAACAACTGCATCAGATACGTATCCAATGTCACAAAGAGGAAGAGCACGATCTTTATCATATCCGACTTCATAACAGAGGATTTCGAGAAGAGTTTGAGGATACTAAAGAACCGGCATGAGGTGATACTGGTAAACGTAAGCGATGTCAGAGAGTCTGATATTCCGGATATCGGGTATGTGCTGCTTGAGGATGGCGAGACCGGCGAGCAGTTTCTCCTTGATACGTCGGACAAGGGGTTTAGGGAGCGATATGCCGGTATTGTGCGCAAGAGAAACGAGGCACTCTCCGAAAGGATGAGGCGGCGTAAGGTGGATATGATCAACATAAGGACGGATCAGCCCTTCGAGATTCCGCTGAGGCGGTTTTTCATGATGCGAAGAAGGATGTCACATACCCCCGCCCGGAGGGCAGTTTTTACTCGATTTTTTGTGAAAAAATCGGGAGGATGAGGTAGGATGGGATTTGGATTCTCAGAACCAGCGAGGTTGCTTCTGTTACTAACAATCCCGGTGATATATTATCTATATACGGTCCATCAAAAGAAGAAGAGGGCATCCTCACTCAAATTCAGCAACTTGAGCATCGTAAAGGAAGCAAGCGATAAAAAAACTTCGATACGCCGGAATCTGCCGTTTTACATCCTGCTACTCGCGATAGTCCTTCTGATGCTCGGACTTGCAAACCCGCACATACCGCTCAAACAGGCGAAGGAAGGTGTGAACGTCGTGCTTGTGATCGATGATTCAGGGAGTATGCAGGCGACGGATTACACGCCAACCAGGCTTGAGGCTGCAAAGAGGTCTGCCGCGATCCTGGTGCGGAATCTCGATTCCAAAGACAACGTCGGAATCGTAGTCTTTGAGTCCGGGGCAACAACAGCCGCGTATCTGACACCGTACAAGGGTAAGGCTCTTGAGAAGCTGAAAACGATCGAACCCAGGCAGGGCAAGACAGCGATAGGCGATGGGCTCGCTCTTGCGATCGATATGGCGACATCGATACCGAACAAGAAGAAAGTCGTGATCCTCTTGAGCGACGGTGTTAATAATGCTGGTGTTGTAAGCCCTGCTGAAGCTGTGCAGTTTGCAAAAACAAAGAAGATTCAGGTGAATACGATTGGAATGGGATCTGTTGAGCCTGTGGTTCTTGGCTACGACTTCTTCGGACGCCCGCAGTACGCAGAACTCGATGAGACAACCCTCAAAGCGATCGCAACGGAGACCGGTGGGCGGTACTACAAATCGGTCGATGATGAGACGCTTGACGAGATCTATTCGGGCATCAGCCAGAAGATCGAGCGCGTCAGGGAGGAGACGAGTGTCAAGGACTGGTTCTTTGGTGCTGCGCTTGTTGTGCTTCTGGTTTATCTGTATCTGATCTATGGAAAGTACAGGATAATCGTGTGAGGCGGTCATGGTGCGAAGAAGAGTATTGATACTGGTACTGACTGCACTGGTCGTGATGGTTCTCATCGCCCAGTGCTCTGCCACAAAGAGCATCTCTGTTGAGAAGACCGTCCAGCAGACGGATATAGAGGTCGGGTACGATGTGACGATCATGATCCAGTTCACAAATCCGTTTGGCAAGGAGATTCCCGTGCGGATCGTCGATAAGAATATATTTGGAGATAACGGCATCGATATCCAGTGCCTTGAGCGGACGCTTCCCAGCCAGAAGGAAATTACGCTCGCTTATGATCCGATAAAGCCTTATGCACCTGGAACCTACAAGCTTGAAGCAGCATCGGTCACCTACACCAATCCTGAAACCGGAAAAGAGGAGACCGCGAGGTCGAACGAACTTGATATCGTCGTCAACGGCACGGCAGCGCAGGGGCAGGCACAGGGCATAACAACGATCTATGAATGCGGCGGGCAGAGCATGCGCTCGACATCATATACGAGTTCCGGAGGTTCAATGAATGTTCGGATCGGTGGCTCAACTGGCAGCTCGATGGATGGATCAACCGGTGCCGGAAACCAGCAGAAAGGAGATCCGGGAGATCGAGTCCGGAACAACCAGCTAAACCAGAATACTGGTGCCCTTAAGGAAGAGATGCAGCAGGAAATGCAGAAACAGGAGCAGATGAAGAAAGAGTTCCAGAAACAACTGTCAGAGAATCCGGAGTTTCAGCAGAAACATCAGGAGTTGATGGACAAGGGTTACAATCTCACGAATACGTCTGTAAATCCTGCCTCGAACAACACAGGTGACTTCGAGCTTGGATACCAGGGGTCAGATGGCAGCACCGCACGTCTTACCGGGAGGATGCAGAACGGAAGCATGAAGGAGATGATGTCTCATACCAGCGAGGATGAGGGTGCTATGTTGCAGAGACTGGAGCAGAACCTTACGTTTCAGCGGCTGGATGAGCAGCTGAGAGATGGTGGGTTTGAGAGAGGGTCTGCTGCATTTGATCAGCTCTCGCAGAACCATACAAAGATCACAATACCTTACGAGGATGAAGACGGCGAGAAGAGGGAGATAGACGCTGATTACATCAACGGGACGATCAGAGATGTGGGTGTAGTTGGCGAGCAGGAGCGGGGCGGGTATCCATGGTGGATATTGCTTTCTATTCTCATACTCACTGTTGTTGGCTGGTTCGTTTATGGCAGATATTCTAACAGAGAGGTCGCGGTGGATGTGCCACCATTGCAGAACCCGGCGAAGGTGGACTATGTTGCGATCTCAAGAGCGATGATTGGAGATGCCCGCAATCTCTTCGAGCGCGGAGAAGAGAAAGAGGCGTATAAAAAAGTTTCGCAGGCGGTACGGTCTTATGTTTCGTATAAATTCGGTGCTAATGTAGAGATTACTGCTGTGGAGGCGGTACATTTGCTGAAGAGGATGGATCAGGATTTCCGGATGGTCAAAGAATGTCTTAATCGATGCGGATCCGTTGAATTTGCAAAATTGCAGCCTGGTCGAGCGGATTTCGAGAGGGTGGTTGAAATCGCGGAGGAGGTGGTCAGCTAATATGGTGGCGCGTGTACGCGAGAGGGTTTAATCGGAATATGCGTCACCTGACATTCCGCACGTATCCGTAAACCCCATACCATTTTTACTGATAGCGGTTTTAGCTATCTAAAAAGTATTATTTTTATACTGCAACTTAGGTTCCACAGGCACATCTCAAACCCCAAACATTTTAACCCACCCCACCTATTTAACCAGTAATATCCTTTGAGGGGATGATTAACTGCGTGAGATAACAACTACATCACTTGCACACCTTGGACTCGTTGCCGGAATATTCGACAAACTTGATATTGCTGATACAATAGATTCCGCCATACCAAAAAATCGGGATCACAACATACCTCACTCAACTGTGATCCAAGCTATGTGCTTGAATGGTTTGGGGTTTAACGAAAGCAGATTGTATCTTTACCCCCAATATTTCGAAAATCTCCCAACAGGACGATTGCTTGGGGATGGCGTGCTCCCGGAACACCTTAACGACGACGTACTCGGGAGCACGCTCTGATAGGTAGTCTCGGAATCCATGAATCACGTCTTGTTTGGTGCGCACATACTTCACACGGACACGACCAATTTCAGTTTGCATGGAGCTTACGAGAATTCAGATCCTGACCACAACGCAATCGAGATCACTTATGGCCACCCCAAAGACAACCGCTGGGATCTAAAGCGTTTTGTGAGACTTTTTTTTGTCTTCTGGTAACTGGTCGAGTCCACTAATAGTCTATCGTCCCATTAATTTATACTTATAATTTTATACACATACATTCCAAAAGATTTAATAAGTATGAATTACATACACAATATATATGCCAAAAGGCAACGTCTCCATCAATAAGTCGCTTGCGAAAGAAGTGAAAAATGGGAGAATCATTCAGGTATTGCCAGATATCCCCCGAATTTCGGTGAATCAAAATAGACTTACCTTCTACCATCACGGAGTATCGGTGTTTTGTGGGGTATGGTGTTCAATAATTGAGACGAATCAGATAGATATCCACATCATGGGATATGCACTTTTTCCGAAGTTCTGGGTTTGCACAAACCAATTACACACATCTTTATGCGTAATATATAAGAGGGTATAGCTCGAGGTGTATGCTGTGTTATAGTTAATCAATGCATGTATAATGGATGGTTGTATTATGAGGAAAATTCCGAAAAAGTTGATGAATGCATTGTCTGATGAGTTTTCTTCAGATCAGATTGAAGAAGGTCGTAAGCGCCTCGAATGGGTCATGCGGGTCAGGGATCGTGGCGAGAATTGTCAGGTTGTGCTTGATGAGCTGGGTTTGGATCTGAGTCCGAATAGTTATCGGAAATATAAGGGCCTACTGGATATTTATGGCGTCAGAGGTCTGATTCCAAAGAAAGTTCCGCGGTGGAAGTTCACATCGGAGGTCAGGTATTATATCAGGGGTGTGGCAGATGGTTGGAGTTTGGCGAATGC
>PQXF01000016.1:0-42061 GCA_003194445.1 Candidatus Methanogaster sp. | reverse complement strand
AGAGCATGTAACGATATATCGAAGAGGTGCATAAAGCTGAATGACGGACGACTACTGATAATGGAGTATGTCATGCCACCGTGACACCTTTTGGTGATGTGTCGGGGCATCACCGAAAGGTGGGATGTTATCAGTGGCTGTGTGATTTTATGCGTGATCTTCCGGTGCGCCAAAACCTTTCCTGTCGATATGATTTCGCTGATTACTGGGTCGCCGATCTCTAAACGATGCTTAACCTCTGCTGGCGTCTTTACAAGGATGTTGAAGTCGATTTTTTTGCGATGCTCTCGTATTAATTTGCTCACTACTACTATGCGTTCAATCTCTCTTTTGGTGGATTCCATGATTACGAGAATGTTTATATCTCCTTTTTCTGTGGGTTTGCTGTATGCAGGTGAACCGAAGATGATGATCTTTTCCGGGTGGAATGTGTTGACTATTTTACTTACGATCTCATCCAATGTTGTTGGTGTTTCATCCATTTTTGTGTCCCATACCAGGTGTTTTCATTATTTCCGGAGGTCCTCATTGAGTCGTTTCTGGGTCGTTTGAGCCCTTTAGCACGTATACTGTGCCGCGCCCGGTACGCCCATGTCTTTCGATGATTGCCACCCATTTATGCTGAAATTCTCCACCCAATTCTGACACCGCCTGTTGTGATAGGTGATATGTTGTGTCGCTTGAATATATTTCGGTCAAGGACGTCCTTTCCGTAGATCACTTTTCCGTCTGCTATGACATCTAGGTAAAAAGAACTTGTGATATTGTCAAGTGCCTCTTCTTCTGCGAAGATCAGATCTACCGGGATGCCGATTGCCCGATAGCTGCTCTTCTTTATACGTTTCCAATATTCTTTGCAAACGGGTTCGTTGTACTCTTTCACTATGGTCAGGATATCGATATCGCTTTCTTTTTTGAGATGTCCGGTTGCTGCGCTGCCGAAGAGGATTATCGAGATTATATCCTGCTTTACGGTGGTTTTTATAATTTCGATCAGGGTCTGGATGTGGGGGTGCATGATGGGGTTCTACTTCAATTGTGTGGTGAATACGTCTACTTCGTCGTATTCATCGTATTCCAGCAACAATTCAGGAGTTTAGCCGGATTTGCCAAAAAATTTTAGATTTAATAGCCTGATCTTCTCCCGGATATCCTCTTCTGAATATTGGGGTTTTACGCTCTTAACTGCCGTTGTTAATCCATCTGCATCGCCCTCGAATCGATCCCAGAAGTACAGGACGGTCGCAAGAAGTGATAGGTCCAATGCCCGCATCTGACCAAAGTTCTTTACAACCCCGTCGATTGTGCCCTTCTCCTCAACACTCAAGGATTCTTCCAGCGACGCGGCACTGCTGCCAGGTGTTATAAAATAACCCTCGTTCTTTATCCAATGGATCTCAACTCCGTCAAGGAACTCCACATAGTTCAGGTCGTTCCCCACTGCTGGAGAATAAGGTCCATAGTGGTATAACGAGTAGTCATAATTCACCACACCCTTCTTATCCAGCAGAAACATCATCTTCTGCACAACCGTCTTTCCAACCTGTGGAGATACGTTTTCTAACCTATCTACCAGATAGACAAGTTTTGCGGCATCTCCAATCGTAGATTCGCTCATAGTAATCCCTCCTTTATTAACTTATTTTTAGCATTATTCTTCTCTTCCGGGGGCACATAGAGTCTTTTTTGCCTGATTCCACCGATCTCTTTTACGATGGTTGAGTATTCCGACAAAGGAGATATTGTATCATTCTCCTTTTTTATATAGATCTCTACATCTCCTCCTTCTGTAGTCGTGAATTTGTACCATGAATTCTTAGCTTCGTCTTCATAGGTAACTATATTCTCCAATACCTCTTTAGCCTTCTCAAATTTATTCAAATCCACTTTAGTTGGTTTTTCCGGAGTTTCATACACCATTCGCAGATGATCTCGTTCCTTTATTCGTTTACAATCCTCTTGGCCGGAGTTTAGAATTTTATATCCAACAGTCCAATCGTCCCACTTCAGAAAATCTTCAAGCTCTTCGGGTGGCGGGAACTTCTTTCCAGGCAAAATGTCTTCCAGCGCTTTGGTCAGGTGATAATCGTAAGCCCTTCTTGTCTTGTGAAAATAAATCTGTGTGAACATGTGATACCTGGAAATCACGAGCGATTCTGCCACATGCCAGCCCCCATCTTCGATTGCGAGAATGGGATCTGTTGTTTCCGGGTCTTCTCCTATCGTGATAGTGTTTATAAGTCGGTCCACATCGTAAATTCCGTATTTAACACCAGCATGGTAAGAATCTCGCAATAAATAATCGCCACGATCTGCATCCAGTTGTCCCGATATGAGAACTTTCCAGAAGAATCGTGTCTTAAGTATCTCTTCATCCCCCTCTATTAGGGCAGCCACATCTCTGGCTTTAATGTTGTAAACACTGGCTTCATGATCCTCGATGACATCTTTAAAGATTTCCTTTATTATCGCAGCCGAATAATGTTCGTGTTTGTATGGTTTTGATGTCTTCGGGTTTGTGGGCATTAGACTCTCCCCGACATGAGAGAATGGGGTGTGACCGATATCATGAAGAAGAGCTGCCAATCTAATTAGTTCTCTATCTCGATCCAACTCACCGCAATCAAGCCCTATCGTCTCTTTCAGGATGTGGGAATTTTTCTTTACTATTCCGTCATATAACCTTGTCGCAAGGTCCATAACCCCCAACGAATGTTCGAATCTACTATGTTTAGCCGAAGGATAGACCATTTCGGTAAAACCCAATTGCTTGATTCTCCTCAGCCGCTGGAAGACCGGATGGTTCACTATGTCCATTTCTAACTCATTAAGCCCTATGAACCCATAGATCGGATCTCGAATCTCGTAGAATTTCACTCCAAACAGACCCCCGTCATCTTGTTCGTATCATTCCAGAAAACGTCCACCACCTTGATCATTATCTGATATTTTCCACCATCCTCATACGTATATCTTGCCTCATAATCAACCAACAGATTCTTCTTCACTCTAAAACTCTGCCACTGGTTGTGGAAGGCATCGCCTTTGTAATTCCAGTCTATCGCCTGGTAGTCGATAAGTTCTCTTGAATCACTGACTTTGCTGGCAATCTCTGCCAGTTCTGCGGTTGGAGGAAGCTGGAAGTCTGTTATTTTTAGCGCCACTCCAGCATCATGGGCTCCCGTTTCAATCTCAGTATAGGCAACCTCCGGAAACTTTACATATCCTGCGATCTCATCCGACGTGGTTGCTGTGGGCAGTTGTTCGTGGAGGGCGCCTCCATCCTTGATTTTGTCGTGCATTTTACTGATCAGTGTCTTGTGGTTTTTGTTCTTCTGGGGGTTTCTGGGCATTTGGGGGGGCATGGGATGGGGTGCATGGTGGGTGATGATAGATATAAGAAGTCTTGTGTCATCTTGAATTTTTTATATCAGCCAATAAAAATGTCCAATTATTTTTTCCAAACTTTTTATAGATTCTCTCAATCAAAGAGGAAACGACAGGACTCGACACGGGGCCGGCTATACTAGCAACTGGATCTACTGAAAGCCCTACGATAGTAATGAGGATTGAGGGGATAGCTGCACCATATTTGCTGAATTTTTGGGTTCTTCTTTCTTCCACATACAGCATCTCTTGAAATTCTCTTAATAGAATTTCACCATCATTCAGGTCCACATTTTCATGGGATTCCAAAGTACTGATTTTATGGTATGTGGTTTCAAACCACTTCCGAATCTTTTTTGATCCGTTATCCGTTCTTAAATTTTTAATTTGGTCAATTGTAAAGTCTTTTGGCATTTTTAATGTGTAATTAACTAAAAAATCTCTCATTGTGCTTGTTTTTTCCTCATTTAAAATTTTTGAGAATTTCAATTCCCATAGAGGTTTCAATTCAGACGTTATCAAAGAATTAGCATTAAGAGCCTGTGAAACTATCATATCCCAATCCATTGAGAAAACTATATCTTCAGCAGAATATTTACTTTGATTTGGCAGTACAGTTTTAATAAATCTATTTAACTCATCATCTTCAAAATCGTCTCGAAGATGCTCATTATAAGCGTAGAAAAAATCTCCATCCCCAATAATGCCATCTCTTGTTAGATAAAATGGAACTTCATAATCTGGAGGTTCATTATAAATAGGGATAAATATTTCCTCTTCTACAAAATCTTTAAACTTCGATTGTGAATAATTTTCAGACGAAAGCCAGTTAGTTGGGTCATATACGAATATTTCGTCTGCAAGTAATGATAGCGGTTCTATGTAATCAGAGAATGAATCTTGAAAATAAAAAGGATCTACATACACATTATACCCTTTCATTTGGTTTTCATTCATTTTTATCACCAAACAAACTTCTAATTTCATTGGCTTCAGAAAAATCTGCATTCAATTCTTTATCGCCTATTTTGACTACTATTTCATGACCTTCGATCACTACTATTTTAATATCAGAATCAGGAAGTTCAGCAAACTTTATCTTTCTCTTCAGATCAGAATATAAAATCCCTTCTATTTTTAGATTATCGATTAGAACTTTAATTATAGTATATTTTATATATTCCTTATCGTTTGGATTTATTATCTGATCAAATTCTTTCAAAGAAGATATATTTGAATATTTTTCATTAAAATGTTTTTCTGGATCCAACGGACGATTCAATGAAAGAAAATCATAAAAATAATTTGCATCACTCTTTTGATATATCTTAACTCTATTTTCAGTAGTTAGTTCACCATCTTTTATCACTATATGTGGAAATATTAAACCTTTAGCAAGATAACGATCGGAAATGGGATTAGTGAGCTCCTTCAATATTTGTTTTGTATCGTATGTTAAATGTTCACCAACCTTTAAATCTGTTGTTAGAATGCCAATAAAGGCATCATCGATCCCTGAAACTCTAAATTGTACAATTATAATTAAGCATACCGGCCATCTCGGACGGCCTTTAAGATGGTTTGCAATATTGCCAGTTATTTCCTTGAACACATCATCTTGACCATTATTTTGCAGGGAAGATATCAGATCTAATTTTGTATCATCGATAAAATCAACAATAAAGCACTTGGATTGTGCATTATCCCTTATTTTATTGAGTAGAGGTGTGTCATAAATAATTGGGGGGTTTTTGCCGGTATCCCTCTTCACTTCGGCCTCGGGAAGTGACAATAATGCGTTTAGATTTTCATCCAATGCGTCCTTCATATCCGATGGTATAGACTCTGTGAAAAATATTTGACTTTTGATTTTCTTCTCTCGCTTCTCTCTTATCAATTCGAAAGAAGCGACCTTGATAACTTCAATATTGTTCATTTTACTAAATCTCCTTCAAACAATCCTTCGATAACCCTTCCATCGTCCTTTTCCTACCCTCAATCTTCCATCCTACCTCACCGCATGTACCCAATCAGGAGCCAGCCGCGACACCTTGCCATAGAACAGATTCTCAAGATTGATGTACTCATTTCACACCTTGATCTTCGTATGGATGTCTTTTGTGATCTTGCCGTTCACGATGAATTGCACAACCGTGGAAGTGCGTATCAGTCCCTTGCTCTGCCCATCTCTCAACAACTCACCAATAAACATCCCCATCTCCTCCTGATCGCATGAATTGAGGAGCAGTGTATCCAGACCTTTGACAGTCAGTCTGGAAGGTATCTGTTCATCTCTACGAATATTATTAAGAAATTCGAGGAGTGTCATTGTATCCTCAAAGTGATCGTATTCGTTCTCAACGATATTAAACCCGCGTTTTAGTCTCATTTTCAGCACCTTCAGAACATATCAAGCGTTATCTCCATCACGTTTGCATATCGAGAATCTCCTGTTTTTTCTGCGAGAATCTTGCAGAGTTGCTCCAATTCAAGAGTTTTCCACTTTCGCAGCCACTCTGATGGGTTTTTATCGGTGGTGTAGAGGATGTAGAGATATTGAACCTTGTCGATATCGAGGATATCTCCGTCCTTACCCAACTTCCCTTCGATATACTTCTTTCTTGAGAATGGGTCTGCTGGTCTCTTGGCATTTTTCGGACCAGAGATGAGTTGTTCCGCATCCAGTTCGGATATATCTATACCACGCTGGCGCAATCTCTTGTTTAATTCGTTGTAACTTATCCCTCCCGGCTCAAACAGATTCAGCGTGAACGCTCTGGTTATCGGGTCCAGCTCATGCGGCAGATAATCAGTCTCTGATAACTGCTCGATGATCTCCCAGACCTTATCGATGGCAGTGTCTACCGATACTAGCTCTCCATTCGAGGTGATGTTCGGATAATACTCTGAATAGATTTCCAGACATTTTCCAAAGACGATTACAGAAATATCACCCCTGGAGAGATGAGGTCTCTTCTTACGCTCGTTTTCGATGATCTTTTTTGCATTGATATAGAGTTCTTCCTCGTAGTTCTCAAAGGTCGTCCGCTTCTCCTCTGTTCTCTTTCTGCAGATGATTATGGCATCGTATTCTATCGAATTCTTATCCCTAATATGTGGATTGAACGATGGGTCACTGGTAACAGGGTATATCGCTGACACGTAGAATCCTGCCTTTAGAATAGCCTCCAGGACCGCAGCCCATGCCTGAGACTGTTTGTGGTGGTATGTGAATACCATTGGAGCATCATCCTTCAAGACCCTGCAGCATTCCCCGAATACGCGGGTTATACCCTCGATGAAGAAATCGTCATCCTTTCCTTGAACCTTGTTTTTGACGATCTCATTTACTTTCGGGGATAGTTCAGGCTTAAACTCCTCATATTCATCCTTTAAAGCTTCCCTCAGCCAGACGTAAAAGAAATCTGCCAGTTCAGAATACATCACATTTGAATAGTAAGGGGGATCTGTAATTACGGCGTCAATTGACTTATCCGGAATAAAATCCATGTTCTCCGAAGTTCTACATAGAACCATGCTGTTTTTGGCTCCGTTTCTTAGTTCCTCGAAACTTTCAGCAAATTCTCCGTTTATCTTTTCGTCATTAACTTTCGATTTGATTACTTTTCCTTTGCTACGGTATTTTTCAAATGGAGTGTCACAGTATTGTTTTGCTTCGAATAGACGAGTAAAATAAGAATAAAATGTCCCTGCTCCAAGATTCCTTCCTCGAACCTTGTAATTAATCCCAAAAATATTGTTCTCACAAGGAATCATAGTGATTGGGAAAGCATGATGGTTAAATGAATTTATGATGTGCCTTTTAGTATAATTGTATTGGCAAAGCATATTGTGATACTCTAATGAACTCGAAAAAGACGTTATCAACAATTCTCGAATTTTTTTGTTATCGATTTTTCGTATTTCGGATAAAAGATTGGAAAGACATAATATTTGGCGTTCATTAAACAATGAACTGAATGTTTTGAAATTAAAATTAAGTAATTCTTTTGTCTTCTCGCCTATGGGGACACTCTGCTCTGGAAAGATCAACGCGGTCTTACATTCTTCAAATTCTCTTCCAACATCTTCATAGAGTTTCAAATCATCAGCACTCGGCTCTTTGTATCCCCTTCTTTTGCACACTGGACAATAATATTCAATGGCATACATATCGCATTCGGGTGGGCTATCCCCTCTCTGAATAGTTTTCAGCACATTATATCCCTGTTTGCAATGCGGGCAGGTATAATCCCCTCCTTCGAATGTTCCCTTGTTTGGATCAAACTCGGAACTGCATTTCGGGCACTGGGTTATTTCTCTTGAACTGTGCATCTCAAATATGTGCCAGCAATCTGGACACACAACGACCGCAGGATGTTTTTCTTTTTCTCGCGCAATAACATGATATTTAAACAAATGAACATCTTTTCCACAGGAAATACATTTCACCTTCCTCACCCAGAAATAATACATCACATCGGCTTCTCTGTGACATATCGGGCATTCGGTCTTGTAGTATTGTTTGATCTTGTCTGCTACATTTCTCTCCAGAGTTTTGAACGCCTTTTCCAGTTCGTTGGTATCGACCGGCTCAAGTTCCTTTTTCACAGTCCACCATGCAACAGGGTTGATATCGATGCCGATGGTCTTTGCGCCCAGCCGATTCAATTCCACCAATGTAGTTCCGCTACCCATGAATGGATCGAGAACGATTTTGTCTGAAAAATCATTACTTTTGAAATAATGATCCCATACTTCGTTTGGATCATCGGTATTCAAAAAGGTGGATAAACCGATAGTTCTGAAAACCGATCCCAGACGCTGTGCCCACCATTTGTGAAGAGAATATATTGGTCTGTAGTTCTGTCTTGAACTGGCTTCCGCTTTTGCGATGGGCGTTAACTGCTCCAGTGGAAAGTTCTCTTCGATTCCCATCTCATTTACCTTCTATACATATCCCGGTATCAAAACAATGTCTTTTGCACGTAACTCTTACGTAATCTATCAATATACTCCGTCCCAACTCTCTGAAATGCTTGTACTGCGTTCGTGCGTCTGTAGTTTGGTATTCTGAATTTTATTCTGCCAGATTGATGTTCCATAAGTTGGTATTCTATGTACCTACCAATCACACCATCCTTTGATGCGACTGTGATTATGCGCTGACATTTTTCCATGATCTTTGCTCTGATGTCTGTGCCCATCGACTCCCAGTGGGGGAATGTGTCAATAACAACATTCTTCAAATCAACTTCAAATTCCTCGCTTTCATGGCGGTACAACCTTGAAAGCAAGCCCTGTAAAATCTGTTCCATCACAACGTGATCCGGGCTTTCTCTGCTTATCGGGTATAAATATTGTGGAATGTATTCAAATCGTATCCGGATGGGAAATATTCTGTTTAATTCCTCTCGACTGAATTCATTAACGATCTTTTCTATCTGCACAAGCCCGACCTGCAAGGCTGGAAACGTACAATTCCATTGATGTAGTGTATTAAAAAACGTTCCTGAGTTCTCATACGATGAAACTAATGTGGTATCGTGCGTTAATTTTCTGGGGTCGTCCGAACCGATCCCCCAATCTACAAGATCAGTCCGCTCAACATTGTTATACCTCTCAATCTGGCCCTCATCCAATTCACTCGATTTACATTCCACAACCATGGAATGATTGCTTTTCTTGTCGGTTAGAATGATATCCGGAGCTACCACCTCACCCTTTGAATTGAGAACAGCATCCCATTCCAATATATCGATTTCATACCCAAGTTCGTAAAGTGGATTTGGAAAACCTGCTGTACCTGGCGGTTCTGCCAATGCCATCATGCAGCAAATTAAAACCCTGTGTTTTTCCAGAGGGACCATCTCAGAAAAGGTTTCCATATTCTACCCCCTCTAATGTTGCGTTTGAATCGTAATTATGTTGAATTATTGAATAGAGTCTGGCAATGGTGTTACCACATGAATTTTTATGGAGGTACAATCTAATCCAATCACTCGACAACTCAAGATTTAATTTACCACCAGTATGCAAATCTACCCCGGTTATTGCCACAACATCCTTCGTTACATATCTCGGGATGCCCCATAGCCGGAAAGGATACTTGCATGAAATCAACTCGTTTGAAAAAAGTTTGATATCCTCAATCTCTCTACTCAAGATTATGCTGATCGGATGCCCCATCATCCTCAGCGGACTGTTATGAACAAGCCCCATCGCTATCTCTTCTTCAATATACTTGATTACATTTGTATACTCTTCTTTCGTATTTCTTATGAGATAGAGGTGACTATCGATAGAATTTCCGCCCCTTGCTGTAAATTTTCCTTTGTATATAATATCGTCCAAAACATATCTACTATCTTCATCATCCTTGCTATTATATGTTATTCCAATCCCGGACAACGGAGATGAATGTGCTAATCCTTCACATACGTCTAAAATGTGATATAATTTCTCCTCACCTCCTTTCTGGATAAGAGCTTTGATATGGGGAAGATTTCTAAATAGTTCTAACACATCCCCGGACGCAGCACCCCACAATTTCATACTAAGGTCCCCGATTAATTTTTCCTCCTCATCACCCATAATCTCTGAATACTGCAAAGTAATTCCTCTGGGAATACCTTTCTCCTTGAAACGCCCCATATATTGAGAGGGTAGCCAAATATAATCATTTTTAATCTCTGTTCTGGCGATTTTTCCAATGAACGGATCGGCTATTGCACTTTTTTCAACGGTATGTGCGGTCCAGAATCGATCATCAAAAACATCAACATAAAGCGTAGAAAATTTACTCATATCAGTCTTCTTAAAATTGACGATAAAAAGAGTGGGATCGTCCGTTTTTGATACTCTAATCGTGTAGCCACTTGCAGTCAGTTCATTCACAAGTTTATGAGACTCAATGATGTAGCTCTTGACCATGTTCAAATCTTCTTCCAGTCGTTGATACTCCTTTTCCAGTTCATAAGTCTTATTAACAACAACCTCCAAAAACCTGTGAAGATCCATCCTGTTTCTTGTTTCAGGTTGTTTAACCTTGTTGATTTCATCAGTTGCCTGCATATTAATTCACCTTAACATTTAGTACAGGCGTCATGCATTCCATTATCGAAAGCCCGCCGTGTTTCCTTGTGTTCACACTTCCCCTGCCAGTAGTCCATGAATATCTCCCTGCCACCACATAGTATTCGCCAGCATATCGGATGAATCCTTCCTCATACAGTTGCTCAAGCTCCCAGTTATTCTCTTTTGCACGCCACCTGTTTTTGAACTGATTGCCAAGTACCCTCTTCCATTCTTTGCTTATCGGAAATGTGCAGCCCGCGGTGAGGTCAACATAACCGTGGTCGCTCGTTATGATTACATCATCGTGGCGGCACGTCTTGAGTATTTCATGCACCAGTTGCTGTGTGTCAGCGTAAACATCATCTATACTCCATGGCTCGGAATGCCCTGATCGTGTGTGATGCAATTTGTCATCAGGTGCCTGCGTCCATATCGTTAGCGTATCCGATTCTGGCAGGACTGATATGCCATCTAAATCATGTAGATATTTGAAATCGGGGTTATCCCACTGCGAAATGTTGGTTCTGCCAAATACCTTCTGTTTGAAGGACTCTGTTTCAGAGGGTAGAGATGAAAACGAATATGATAGATTCACGCTGTATTTATCTTTCAAATCATTTTCAAGAAGCATTGCCTCACGTAAACTCAATGAATCCATGATAACGAGACAATGCCGTTTCGTCTTTCTTGTAATTTCAGCCACGTTCTCTGCCATACATCGTTCTAAAAGTTCGTCATAAAGGGCAGGATACAGTTCACGAAGCGTCTCTTCCAGTCTATTCGTGTCGATCTCTCCATCTCTGTAGTATTTTAAAATCGACTTATTCTCCGGATCCCATATCCTTCTCAATATCCCAAAAACCGAGTCGAACAGTTTTCCCTCAAAGATCAGTTTAAGGTCGGGTGGAGAATATATCCCGAGACTCATCCTCTCACTACCTTCATCTGTACCTCAAATGTCGCTATTTTTGGAGTTTTGATCTCTCTTAAAAATGATATGAAACCATTCTTGTCAACTTCTGTTCGTAGAATGATTCTGTTTAAATGAGTGGAGCCTTCCTCAAGTACTTTGATCATTGGCAGACCAAGATTATCAAAGTCTTCGAGTTCGAGTCTCCCGGATATGTTCAAATCAATCTCCTTCAAGATATCTCCACTGTTGATCTCTCTATCGATCTTATCGATCAGTTCTGGCTTTGCAGTGGCAGAAATATACCCCATTGGTGGAACGGTTACGGTCTTTGCTGTCTCAACGATCTCAACGAATGGTTCCTTCCCTGAAGTCGGAGTCTTGACAACTTCGCCTTTATCTTCAACACCGACACGAGTTCTTGAAGAATCGCTGAATGGAGGTTCGGATTCTGGTGGCTCGCTCACAAAATCCTTATGATATGCAAACATCGAGTCCGCGATGGTCACAGTTTTTTCACCATAGTAATCAACGCCGCTCTGGCTGGTTAATTTGATTTCTTTATCCTTGCACAGTTCTTTCAGTGCAGTAATTATCATTCCGGGATCAGTTATGGTGGGATACTCTCTTTTAATATACAGATCATCCTGAAGAAGATCTATCCTGATTCCCCTATCTCCAACGTTCCCCGTGATCTGCATGATAGCAGATTTCACATTATCGATGTCAGGTTTAACCGCATTTATGATCTCATTTCTTGTTACCTTTGAAATCGACTTGGGAAAGGTATCGTCCCTCACAAACTTCAGCACCCGCCCATATTTCTCCTGAAGTCTCTCGTTCAAACTTTTCCTTTCATCTCGAACGATATCGCTAAATCCATCTGGAAGATCTCTTTCCTCGCTCGAGATTTTTTCGCCAGCACACAACCGTCTTGCCATTTCGATAAGCCCTGTACTTTTCACAGTAGTGCCCTTTTTCGGTACCGCAACAACGATTGTATTTTGATATGTTCTACCGTCCAGAACAGGTTTAAATCGCTCAAATGAGATGTCGTTCCCGTCCATGCTGATCGCAATCTTGAAGTTACGAGAATCAGGTATCTCCGCGGAACCTTTAACCGGATCCAATATATAAATCTCTGGTCCTTTAAACACGTCTTCGAGCAAGATTCTCTCCATGCGCTGGATGGCGTCATCCTTTGAAATATCTTCGGCACCCGCTTCAATGACTGCATAAGGATTGGGATCCTCTTCGATGGCATATTCCCCGTTCAATTTGTGCAGATACCATGCTTTTTTGAATATATGCCCCGTAAAATTCATCATGACGTCATTGCTGCTTATCCCCTGCCTCAATATTCCCAAAAGGAGTCCTGTTTTATTCGCACCGGATTTCCCCATTTTGGTGAGAGAGTACATCAGTATAGTGTTCAGTACCTCCTTAGCGTATTTTTGTCCTCGCAATCGCTGGATATCATTCAGACAATTCTCCACCAGTGTATCATCGATCCAGACAAGATCGTCCTTGAGTTTAAAATAAGGATCCTCAAGTTCCAGCTCGACATCGATGTCAGACATGAGAATTAGATCAACCTGATCCTTCCTCGCATACAGAACCTCAGCCAGCATATTGAGCAGTCCCCTTGTGTTCTGATAGTCCTTAGCTGCGTGAAATCGCTCTGATAGAACTTTCAAAACTTCAGGATGGAATGGGTATTGATCTGCGATCGTATCATGCAATTCTTTATACGGGATGTTTATATCATCCGAACGCTTGTAAACACCAGTATATTGTTTGGCAATTGTTTCTATAGCCGCAGTGTCTCTTCTTCTTGCAATCAGTCGATGTAAAATGATATTTATTCTATCTTCATCGTTAGATGTCAAATCAAACTTTATTGGCTTGGTTCTGCTCATTATTGCCATTACATCATCGTTTTCCAGAAGCAGGGAAATAAACAGGAAGAGTTTTACGTCCTTGTTATTAGCAGCATCCATCAAATTCTGTAAGAAAACTAAATTCGCCGTTCTTCTATATTCTTGGTTTTCTGGTATCGAACCATACCATTTCTCGATCTCATCAACAAGGATAACAACGGTTCCATCCCCCACCAGTGTTGTAATATCATCTACTGTGGGAAAATCTCCTATTTCATTAAGCAAATCTTCTCTTCCGAATTGTTCATAGAGAGGCTGCCATAAGAACTCATATTTGCTTCCGTCCTCTCTTTTCAAGTTTAGCATGGGCATTACAACTGTACGTGGGAAGGTGGGCAGCATCTCCTGAATCATATCATTTTTTTCAAGCCACGACTTGGCTCTGGTCGGATCATTAAAAAGATGGTATATCGTGGCAAGAATGTGAGACTTTCCCGTCCCATAAGTGCCTGTGATAGCAAACGCACTCCGCACATCTGCTTTTTGCTCTGGATCCATTTTTCTTGTAATGAACTCGACGATACTCCTTATCGGACCAGTTGGATAGGTGCAATTGAAAATAGCCGCACTATCCTTTTCAAATTCATTATCCCTGCTGATCAGCTTGTATAATTCGATATTCCCTTTAACATGGCGGTTTTTAACTTCCTCGCTGAGTTCAAGTACATCTCCTATCGTTGGCATCCTTTCACCTCATATCAAGTTTCTTTCTTTCATGCTGGAGTATCTACCATCTCCAATTATTATGTGATCCATCATCTGAATTCCCAGCAATTCACCAGCTTCTTTTAACTGTTTGGACACCTGAATATCGCTATCACTTGGAGTTGGATCACCAGATGGATGATTGTGAATCAATGCTATTGTGTAAGCACTTGTCGCAATTGCTCCTTTGAAAACTTCCCTTGGATAGAACATTGACCCCTCGATATCACCCATTGAAATGGTTTCTGACTTTAACATCTTCCCCCTACTATTTAAATATATGCACATGAGATATTCTTGCTTCTGGAAACGAAGCAACGGCATGAAATAATTTGCAATATCCTCGGCAGATTTAAAATAATAGTTATCTCCTTTCACAAATTGCGAAAGGTGCACCCTTTTGGAGAGTTCAAAACATGCTTTTAGTTGAATTGCTTTTGCCCTACCGATTCCTTTTAACTTGCTTAATTCCTGCACATCCGCAGTAAAGAGCAGGTCTAACTTCCCAGCATACACGCTCAAAAGTTCCTGGGCAACATCCAGAACATTCGAACCATGCGTCCCGGTACTGATTATTATGGCGAGAAGTTCCGTTGTTGATAAGTTTTCAGCACCCACGCTTAACAATCTTTCTCGTGGTCTTTCTTCTTTGGGCAGTCTGGATAGTGTTCTGTTGTTCATGCTGGTGCCGACATGAGTTTGTGCGTTGCTAAAGATGGCTTATTTACATTTAAAACTTCTCGTGTGACATCGGTTGATCCGCCCACCCCGCCCAATCGGCACATTAAGCGCACGCTCGAACCCCCACATTTAGAATAGCGTCCACAATATCCGATCCCCCTCTTCTGAAGCTTCAGCGCCAGTTCACACGCCCACCCGACCCATTATGAAACTCCTTTGTCCCGCGGGTCTCATATATCAAAAATCCGCGCTCAGAGAATTGCCGGACAATATCCGTGGTAATTATCATGTCGCCCATGCCAGCCCTGATCCAATCGATCACATCCGGGCTGCCCTCGCTTAACCTTCCTGATTACCCCCTGGCGATGCCGTGATACGCTCACTGTGTAGATAGAATATACATTCCAATGTATCAATCTACAATAATCCAATAAACTCATCAACATCGATGCGAGCCTGTTTCAGGATATGGGATAGCGTAGAACGTTTAACCGGCTTATGTGCGGGAATTGTTACCCTCAACACCTCGTTTCGCAGGTGCTTTTGCATTCGGATATGGGGCTGCCACGCTGACGCACCACGACCCACCCGTCCCGCTGCAACGCCCCAATGATTCTGGTGCAGGACATGCCCCGGAACCTTGCTCAAACCACCAGCTCCTGCGCCATTGCTCCTTTTGCAATGATCCAGTCGTCTTCAACTGGCTCGAGGTAAAGTTCTACCGCTTCTCCGATGTTTGCCAGCGCTTCATCGATGGTATCACCCTCACTGATGCATCCCGGGAGCGATGGCACGTAAACCGTGTATCCGCCTTCGTCACTTGGTTCCAGAACGACTTTGAGCCTCATTTCATACTCCCCGAAAATCTTTGATTGTACGATAATTTTTGTTCTGTTGCTATTGACCTATATAATAGTGTGTTCTGATCCTTTCACCCGACCTCCTGCGATACGCCTGCATCACTCTCACGCCCACCGGCACGTTGATGATCCGATACTCGCCGATCATAGAAAACTCTCCGCCGGATTCTCACACTATCCGGCATGATCACAGTGAATGACCTGAAAAGCTCCCCCGCATGATCCATGATTGCGGCGGCAACAATCTCTGCTTTGATCGCAGGTGATAATCCGGCAAGGCGGACGAGAACGATACCGGGCGCCACTTTACCCTGACGAAACACCAGTTCTCCGAAATCCTTGTCCGCCGTTATGAGTATCGCTTCTTCATGGTTTGTCAGATTCAACACATCGTGATCTGAAATCCCGGGTTCCATCTCAGCAACATACAGCACAATATATCCACCGTGCCTGAGGCGATCCACGATTTGCCGATCCACGCACTCATCAGCAAGGAATTTCACTTTTTTGCCTCGCGATAGGGTAGACCACATCCGCCCGCAATGCAGCGGATGCGAATGCTAACGCAGCACGGATTTTCTCCTCAGAGAGGCGCGGATGTTCCTCCATGATCTGTTCAATGCTCTCACCAGCAGCAAGTTTTTCCAGAATCGACTCCACTGTAATGCGTGTGCCCGCAATTACAGGTTTGCCCATCATGATTGCCGGGTCTGATTGGATGAGGTATTTTTGCATTGTGTATGCCTCTTTTGTAGATTGGAGTGCAGTGGATATATTTTTTTGGATGTGATATTAGCGTTTCCCCACCTCGAACTGACCTGCAGATAGGCGAACTAAACAGCAATCGGCATGACAAAGATGGCGGTGGCGGAGATCCATATCACGAGTGAAGATGGGTTGCCGGTCCGATCTGATGCAGGAGTAAGGACAGCTCGTCATCAGCCTTCCCTTTCCGCCCAACCGACACATTAAGCGCACACTCGAACCCCCACATTCAGAATAGCATCCACAATATCCGATCCCACCCTCTTCTGAAGCTTCAGCACCAGTTCACACGCCCACCCGCCCCGCCTAAAACCCAAAGACCCTCCTCGCGTGTTCCATCCCTCTATCAAACACCTCTTCGCCCATCCTTAGTGGTATATTCTTCTTTCTGAGAGTTTCCATTATCATTCGTACCGTTAGACCGGTTATCTCTGATATCTCCTTCAAACTCCCATTTTCATTCACATAGAGTTCGATCGCCTTCTCTATTCGGTACTGTTCCAGCCGTTCCTCTGTGAATTTCCTTGCCATCGTACTCTTTGGTATGTGTGTTCTGCCTTTGCAAGTCAGAGAGTAGCCATATCGACATCTGCGCCCAATCGAACGGTTATTGCGGTCGTATCGCTCATTTTTTCTCCTCCAATGCGCGGTCAAGTGTCTGTATTGTGCTATCAACTACGCCCTTCTTCAACACCCCATACAGATCGTGCAAACGTGCTCTCGATTCGGAA
Organism: Candidatus Methanogaster sp.; assembly: GCA_003194445.1. Taxonomy (GTDB): domain Archaea; phylum Halobacteriota; class Methanosarcinia; order Methanosarcinales; family Methanogasteraceae; genus Methanogaster_A. The sequence goes on along the minus strand of PQXF01000016.1, from coordinate 25,005 downwards.
TACGCCAGATGCCCGGTTGCGAAGGGTGTTATCACGATGTTCGCTGTTGTTAGGTATAGATCTTTCTGTTCCATAAACCAGAATACATCCAAATTATCTATCAGCAGGACCGGGGCTCAGTTCCCTGATCAATGCACCTGCCCGATTTTATCTCAATCCCCTCGGTGGTAGTCAAAGAAGCACGAACAGATCCTGGGAGGTGCTGATTGCCAGGCACACAATTGTAAAGTCCCTCTTTTGTCAAAAAGCAGAAAATAGAGCGATGGTCAGCGGTTTCCCTTTTAGAAAAGATTAAATAACAGCAATAATCAGTATCGATATGGCGATCGTATGGAAGAACAGATAGCATCCTTAAACATGCCGCCAGCGATGAGCCGGGGGATCGAGGCTCTGGTGGGATCCGGAGAATATTCAACAGGAAGCAGCAATTCCCGCTATGGTTGTAAACGCATACAAGCGAGGGACTGTTTCTTTGGCGTTTCGTAAACATCTACATCATCTATTCACAGTACAAATCAGCCACGAGCGATAGTATAATCTCAAACATTTGGAATGAGATGAATATGAGATGGGGTAAATTGCTTGGATATTTTGATGCTTTTTTGACTGATGGTCTTTTATTCTCTTAAAACCTAAGTGAACGGGACTGAATAGCGCGTCGCGTTCAGATGCTCCCACAGTTTTGTTTCTGTTTTACTCATGCGAACTACCTTCTTTTGAGTTCCAAATTTACTAAACATTAGTTGGAATTATCCTTTTTGTGTCTCAACATTGTACGTAAATGTTTACGAAAGTATGAAAAATCAACCCTTCGTCCGCATGCGTTTATAGATACAACGGGAATTGCTGAACAGGAAGCGACGTATTGACGGACGCTTTTCGTGTGTTTTTGGAAAACAAGCCTGAAAAAAAGACACTCATCGGCACAGAACTGTACCGGCGTGGGCAGGTATCCCTCATGAGGGCATCAGAGATTGCCGGCATGGACTTTGAAAGCTTCAAGGAAGTGCTAACAGATCGTGGTATCGGTATCAGGACGGCAACTCCAACAAAAGAGGAGTTGGGGGGAGAAATCGAATATCTCGGGATGTTGTGAATGATCGTCACCGATACGGATTTTGCGAGCGTGCTGGCTAAAGCGGAGATAATAGAGTTAGTTAAAGAATTATTTTCAAAAAAACACTATCTGATAATCACTCCAAAGGTCTATGAAGAATTGGAAGTGCCGAAAGAGTACGGATATACCTATCCTGACGAGATATTCAACAATATAGACGTCCTGATAGTAGAATCAAGGGAGCAGGAACTTTACATTGATATGATTGGCAGCAACCCGGGCTCCGAGCAGGGGTGAACTGGAATCCATCGCTGTTTGTATGAATCGTTCGGCTATTTTTGCAACGCTCGATGAAAACGCCATGGGGTTTGCCAGAGCTCGAGATATACCTGTACTGCACATACACACAGTTCTAAAAATGCTCTTGAAAACAGAGTTACGCTCTGAAAAGGATGTGATGAACATCATCAAGAAGATTGAAAAGACGGACAGAAGGACGATCGAACTCAAGCTCGTACTTGTGTAGGCGCAGAATCCAACCGGATCGCAACACCGCACCCCACTCTTTTAACACATTATCGTCCCCCGCGCATCCGATCGACCCACTCGGGAACGCGTGCGTCCCCCTGCGGCATATATGGCTTTACATCCAGCACCGGCGTCCCGTCGATCGCATCAAGCCCCCGCACGACAAGCCGGTTTCTGTCCCTCTCGACGATCTCAACAACGGTTATCCCGATCGGGTTTGGTCGGCGTGGCGTGCAGAGCGCAAATATCCCGATGTATGGCATATCAGCCCGCCCCATCGGATGCGTCTTCATCTGCACAACACCGGCCACCCGGTGCAGGAAGAAGACGATCACGGCATGGGAGAACTCGTCAAGCCCATCGAGCGCATCTGTGTACTGCACCTTTAAAATGACCTCGGACGCCACATCACCCCACCTGTCGCCGGGAATGAAATCCTTTACATGTGATTTCACGACCCCGATCTTTCTCACCGAAAATCTCCCAAATGCATCTGCGATCATCCGGTCGTGATCGAAAGCCAGTTTCGGGACCCGATCCGGGGCAAACAGCACCGCATCAGCTGCATCGGTTCCGGCAGCGAGCGTGCCTGATCCTGCCGCAAGGTAACATGCCGAGACCGTGTGCCCACGCGGGTCTCTCCCGGGATCGGAGTATGTACCAACCAGTTCTTTAATCTCGATATCAAGCCCGGTCTCTTCCTTCGCCTCCCTCTTTGCAGCCGCTTCAACAGTCTCCCCAACCTCTACAAATCCGCCGGGAAGCGCGTAGTTGCCCTTGAACGGGTCGTTCTTCCGCCTGATCAGCACGATCTTCTGCTGGTACTCGATTATGATGTCCACGGTGAGCGCTGGTGTTTTTATCATTTCAATCCATCCAAAATGTCCCTAATATATCGAGAGGTACAGTACCAGAAGCGAGAGGAGCGCCATCGCAAGGAGGATCACCATCACCTTCTCTTCCTTCGCAATCATCCTCTACCCTCCGGTTGCAGCACGATGAGCCGCCCAAGCTCCTCTGCCCTGTACGTGCGTCCCCCGGCAGCAAGCAGCCTGATCAGCATCTCTTTTATGATGTTTATCGAATTCGGATCATGGTAGCCATGATCGACCACGATCCTGCCATCATCGGCACTGATGTCGATATGCTCAACGATGTGCATCGTCTCGTACAGGTGCTTCAGACGTTTCAGGAAATCCGGGTGCGCATCTCCGGCGGCATCATCTTTCATCCCTTGCTCCATGACGATCGTATCAAGCGGTATCCGGTTGGCAAGCAAGTCCTCAAACTCATGCCTGTGTATCGTTACCATGTTGTAGTCCGATTCTGCGTGCAGATCGACCATAGTCTGCCAGAAGTCCGGTTTCGCCGCAATCTCACACGATGCCCCGTGCAACTTCCCGAAATAGTGCGACAGCTCATTGTATGCTACATCCACGCTGTCCCTCCGCTGCATATCCATGCGTATCGACCTCGTCCTCCTGCTGACCCTGCTGACCCCGAGATGCTTCTGCTTTGCGAGAAACAACCCGACCATTCCGGATAAAACCTCATTTAAAAATACGCTTCTTCCGGTAATCACGGCAATGGCAGTCTTCGGTGCGATATCGGCATCATATTCCATAATTATGGCGGTCTGCCAGCCATATTCCTTCCATTTACGGTTGAGATGGTCGACCAGCTCGGATACCCTGTTAATGATGAGCGGATCGATGATGTCATCCAGCATCGCGGGATCGACCAGGATGTCTTTCGTGCATTTCAAGAACCATTCGAACATCGGATAGTCGATCATTGCGCAGAAACCGTCTTCGATGAGCAGTTCGCGCGGGGAATGGTACTGGTCATCCAGATTCGCACGACGCGCCTCATCAAGCGACCCATGGTGCTGGATCATAAGATCGGCAAACTCGATGATATCCCGCACCGCCGCGCTGAGGTTGCCGCCATGCTGCTCGATCAGCGGTTCGATCTGTTTCAGATGCTCTGATTCGATAGAGATGTTTTTTCTTACTATCATGCGTGACCACTGTCTGCGGAGTATTATCAGACACAATAGGTTATAATAATCAAGATAGATATATCTTTCGAGGGGTCTGTCAAATCGCGTCTGTTCGGGCCATGGTGGTAGGATCGAATGCACCGGAATATTGTAACTCGAATGCCGCAAGAATCTTCTGTACTCGGGTGCCTATCCGGCATCCACCGGACTTGCCACACTCATCCTCCGCAGCTTTCTCCCGACTGAGAAGAAGATGAAGACGTGTAGCCCGATGAGCAGTAGGTGATGGATGCCGATCGGGAGCGGGGACTGCCACAACCCGATCATGGATGTGACAGTGAGCACCACCAGCAGGAAGAGGGTAGCCGATGCTGTAAAGAACACGACCGAGATCAGACGTGCCCTTCTTCGCACAAATTTCCGGATCGGATCGATGATCCGGAGCACACCGGAAAAGCGGTCTGTAGGCATATCTTCCTTCGTAACCTCGGAGATGCCAAACGGCAGCGTTCGCTCGACAAGGTACCTGCCCCAAGTATAGTATGCAGCCACATATATGACCAGCACGACAGACATCGCAGCAACAAGGATCGCATCGCCATACAATATGTCTGCAAGAATCGTTGTGATCGGTATGGTCAGTATCGGGACAAAGACCCATACCCATACCCATGAGTTCTTCCACATCCGAAACTCGAAAGTGATCTCTGCCCACCACAGGACAAAGAGCATCGCCATCGCATACGGTATGATCGTCCCGTAAGCCCTCAGCAGGTAGATAAATACGGCGAGCGAGACATTGATCAGAAGCACCAGCCGCAGAAACCTGAATATCTCTTCCCTGACATCGACCACTCCTGCCCCTGTGCTGGCGCTGTGGACACGTTTCTGCAGTCGGTCGATGTTTGTGTTCATATACTTAAGCTGATCCGCCACATCGTTCATCGAGACCTGTGACTCCACGATGTCATTTAAAATTGGTTCGAGTCGTGCATAGATTCCTTTTTCAAATCCAATATCGAGCAGTTGTTCAAAGAGGATACTCTTCTTGATAAACCGTATACTCCCGAAGAGCGATCCGGCTCCGATCAAAAGGAGGATTGTATTGAAGATGAAGTCGTTTTTTTCAAATTCTCCGGTGAGATTGTACATCACCGGGAAGATCGAGATCACTATCAGGTATACCGAGGCGCACAGCACACAGAACGCCCCGAACTTCTCAGATACCATCAAACCTTGTTTTCTCTCTATTTTTCTCACCTTTTCTCGCTAAAAAATCGTTTCGCTCCCTTAACCGTTCCCGAAACTCCGATCACGCGAACCGAGGCACGTCTGTTTCTGATCTCATAGATCGTGGCGAGTACGGCACGGGTGCGTGCAGTCTCTCTATGCATGCATGAAACAATTCCTTCCGTGCCATCAAACGACAGCACCCGGATATCGCACTCGCTGCTGCCAGCGTCCCCAAGCAGCGATTGCGAGGATCGGTCCAGTTCGAAGGTGAGATCACGTCTCGATAACGCGCCCCTGCAGGGTGCATCGATGCCACCGTCTGCAGGGCGGGGCATTAACGGCTTCGCCGTCGACGCCCGGGACGGAGAATTTTTAACAGGCGTTACCGCGTTCGCGTCATCAAGTAGCATCCTGAAAGCGAGGTACCGCTTTCTTCCGCGCAAAGAGGGAAGGAGTCTCATGTAACGTCACCGCGTATGGCTCGTGTAAGTAGTTCGCTCTTCTTCAGCACCAGCAGGTAGATCGATATGATGATACAATATATACCGATCAGCATAAGAATGCATCCCGCCCAGAGCATCGATACCCCGGGTATGATTTTGACGCTTATCGGAACTATCGCTTCGGTTGATATATGGGATCTTGTCCCGCTGAACTGCGCATACACATCACGCGTTATACCACGATTGATCATCGGATCGTGAACGTCTCCGAAGTGCTTGGTCTTGGTAAATCCGGTCGCACCAGAGCAGTAGGGGTTACCATCCTTATAGACATTTAAATGCGCAGTCTGCGTCCATGTACCATCAGAATTCTGGAAGACGTCAAACTCCGCAAGCTCCATGCTCCAGCCGTTTCCCATATCCTTCTGTGTACACAGTTCATCTACATCGTACACGACGCTTGAAGAGCTATCGAATGATGTGGTGACGATTACACCTGCAATCACCAGCACGAAACCGATATGGACCAGGTTGATCCCTGTCGTCCGAAACCTCATGCGCCCGCGCATCTGCTTAAGATCCTTTGAGAGCCTGGACAGGATCGTAATAGACGCAAACAGAAACGCCGGCACAAACGCCCACACTGAGATTGATCCGAGTGCCTTTATGATTATTGAGGATGTCTGGTAAAATTCGCCCCCGCAATCCAGCAGTTTATGACCTGGCAACATCGCCAGCAAAAGCGAAAGTGCGAATACGAAAAGCAGTATGTATTTAAGGGACGTATCATGGATCCTGCCATACGCCGTACATACGCCGGTCAGCAGCACGAGCAGTATCACCGGAATAAAACACCAGACATTGAAAAACTCCGGCGGGATTATGATCTTTGTACTGAAGAGATGCTGCGAGACAAAACTGTAGGTAAGTCCCCAGAAGCACACAAAAGTAATGGTAATCAGCAGGATATTCGTCCATAAAAAGGTATTACGCGTCGAAAAGACGGATTTTATAGGGGTGTTTGTCACGCGGGTTCGCAGGAACTTGCGCATCCCGAGTCCGGTTGCAACGATGCTGGCAACGATTATGCCAACGACCAGCAATCCGTATGTTGGCGTGCCAGGAAAGTCATGGAGCGAGTGGATAATCCCCTGTCTGGTAACCAGTGTCACGTAGATGGTGGCTATGAATAAGAATATCGTTGCTACTGGCGCAGCAGTCGTATATTCTCTCCCCTCATGATACCTGGCGAGTATATGCAGCACCGCAGTTGCGAGCATCCACAATACAAGTGTCGCAGTCTGCACAGGGTCCCAGTTCCAGAAACCTCCCCATCCGACGAGCTTGTATGCCCATACACCGCCTGTCACCATACATACCGAAAGAAACAACCACGAGATCCTGAGCCACTGACGCGATATCCTGTGCCAGCCTTCCTTGCCTGTGATGAGATGGGCGGCTCCGGCAGACGCGGGAACGACCGTCGCAGCATAAGCTATAAATGTGACGAACGGATGGACAACCATCCATATCGTGAGGAAGACCGGATTTAATCCATTACCCTCTGTAGGGATAGGAGCCTGATTGGTCAGCTCAGTGATCTGCATGAACGGCTCGGACCTGATGCAGAGCAAGAGGATGAAGATCGATACGACCATCGCTATGAGTTCGGTCTTTCGGTACAGCGGATTCTTAAATCCGTAACCCTCTATGATGAACCAGACCGCAAGGACCGATGCCCATGCCCACAACAGGTAGGTTCCCTGCTGCCCTGCAAAGACCGCTGCTATCTTATATAGAAGCGGCATCCAGCTTGCAGAGTACTGACACACATAGAGAGCGCTGAAATTATCCTTGATGAAATAGTATGTCATCAGCCCTATCGCACCGCTCTGGAGGAACAGTGCCAGCCGTGTAACGGTCAGGATGTGGGCGGGATTGATCTGGTATCTATCGTATAATAGCAGCACGACCGCTGCAAGCAGCTCACATAGCAGTGCCGCGTATAGTATGATCTCCCCACCGGTCATTTCATCTTTTTACCCCTTATCCTGTACAATATTGCGATAATTAGTATTATGATTGCCATTGCACCTATAAAGAATATCTCCCTCTTAAGGAATATCGCTTCGAGTACGCCTTTTGGTCTGGTCACGGTAAGCATCACCGGTCTTGGATCGCTCCATATCCCGCGTGAGTCAAGCGACTGGACAAAGATCGTGTGCTTGCCCTGCGACCATCCGGTCGTATTGACGAGCGCAGTGGCTTTTGTTGCCTGCCCGTAATACTCGGTACGTGTGAATGTAAGTGGAGTCCCTTCTCCCCTCTCACCGGGTATATCAACGAAATACTCGATATATCTCACCTCCATCTTCCATCCGGTCACGACCTTCGCGTCCAGCACCGCCGACTCGCCTGCATGGATATGGTCGGGCGCAATCGAGATCTCAGAGACGTGCGGAGTCACATCGAAGACCTCGAGCGTGTGGAATGTGATCGGACCCCTGCCGCCGTGACAGACATAACAGTCCTCTTCATATCCGTGCGAAGTTCCACTCATATCGGTCGCATTAAACGGCGGTTTCCCGCCATAATAGGTGTGACAGTCCTTGCAATCCCTCACCCTAACGCCTGCGACCCAGCCATCCCAGCCAGGGTCCTGCGGGCTTCCGAGCGGATACGGGCTGTAATGGAACGGTGTGTCTGTGACGTTGTGGCACTCGGTACATGTAAACGCCTCTGTCACATCGATCATCTTGACCTCGCCTGCGACCATGATGCCGCCGCGTACCTCTCCCGCGCCATAAGTCAGGGTCTGCGACTCTGTGAAGTTCGTGTCGCGGGCATGGCATGTGTAACATGATTCGTCCACATTGGTCGCACCCTCTCCGTACGTATAAGTAAGATTGTGATACTGATCCGCCTTTTCGTTGTGGCAGAGCGCGCATGTATAGGTCTTGTTAACCGCTTCGACGATCGCCTCGCCGTAATGCGCTGCCCCGTATTCGGGATGGCACTTGAGACAGTCAACCTCTTCTTCGAACTCGCCGAGTCTCATGTGTTTCGGGTGGCAGTCTGTGCATAGAGCGCCTGCACCGCTCGTCGCAAGCCCGAAGTACCCGCTTGCGACATCGGTCGGCTCGTGGAACCTACTCACACCACTTGCGTTGTGGCATGGCTCGATGCAGTTTACAGCCATGCATTCCGCCTCCTTTCCGTGACTGAGCTTGCTGATCTGGGTGTGTGACGGGTACGGGAATGTGCCTCCCTTTGCGTGGCAGTCGAAGCAGTAGCCCCTGAATACAGTCTCGTTGCTCGCATTCAGGTGTCTGGTGAGATACGGGCTATGGATCGTTCCGTTGTGGCATTTGTTGCAGACGAGCGTCTCATCGACCATTGTGGTATCAACGCTTCCTTCCAAAGCTCCTGGATAGTGTGTCCTGATCTGCCCCGGAGTCCCGTATTTCTCCACCGAGTCCGCACTGATATGGCAGTCCTTGCATGTCCGTTCAGGCGGTATCACCAGTTCGCGGTCATGGAATGTCTCGACAACGCCGTGGCAGTCCTCACATGATCCGCCTTTGTCATGAGCAAAGACCTGCGAGGCGTCTCCGAAAGCCGCACCGCCATCCACGTCCTGATGGCAGACCGAACAATTATCTGTCGCTGGAAGTACGTCTCTCGATGCGTAATGGGACGCCTCTGCCTCGTAAGACATATCAGGGATTCTCGTGTGCTCAGCCGTTCCGTTGAAATGGCAATCGACACACTCGACCCTGATATCTATGCCCACGCTGCTCCCGCCTTTGTAGAAGTGCTCGTATATCGGTGGGGCACTAAAGAGATTATGTTCGTGGCATGTGACGCACGGTTTTGGATCCCAGTAATCAGGTGGATGATCGTGTGGCTCGACACCATCTGATGTTAAGTTGCTGTGACATGCCCAGCACGCCTTGTTCAGGAGACTGGTCATGGTTGCATTGTACGTGGCATTACGGTTGAGGCCTGCATGTACCGACTTTCCGAATGCATCTATATCGATCCGGACATCAGGCGGTGCAATCCCGCCGATCTGGTGGCAGTCGAGGCAGTCGCCACCGAACGCGCCATGTAGAAGCGTGCGTATATGGAAGGTATCCGGTTCGCCGCCGATCATGAATTCCTCGTCTTTCGGCAGATCGGATAGGTTATGCCCGCCAACGGTCTTGTCCGCGTCCGTGGCCCAGAGATCCGGAGACATAAACCACGCATCCTCGATCTGGACGAACTCTGTTCCGGTGCCGCTACCGGTGCCGGTGCTATTGCTGGTGTTGGTATCTGCTGCCGGTGCAAGCGGCGCGATCGTGATTATCAGTGCCAGGATGATTGTGACTATGAATATATTTTTAGGACGTATCTTCAGCGTCGCGCGGGTGGCGCGCTCCATAGCGTTTATAACAGATGACATAAATAGACAGATTGTGTGGATGGCACGACTAAATCCATCCCCTCTTATCGTTCGTGCCATTCGCGTAATCTTATTCATCGCCTGAACACCCCTGAAATCCGCATCTCGAAGACCGTTATGTCTGTCCTCATATGCCCTTCTTTATCAGTTATTGTGGTATTGTAACTGAAGATCCCGCCTTCAGGAACAACCTCGCGCTGGAGGACGCTGCCATCCCTTGAGAGTTCCACTACTGCCTTCTTGCCCACAAGATCGATCTCTGTGATCTGTAGCAGATATCCGTGGCCGAGATCCCATCTTGATCGTGCATGCAGCGTCTTATGCTCGTGTTCGGTGAAGTTGATCGGGACCCGCCCGATGGTGATGTCATCCGAATCGTCGTGATCTCCGTCTGCGCCTCCGTTTCTGAGAACAAAATAGCTGTCACCGTCTTCGGGGGCGTAGTACCGGTATCCATCGATATGGCATGTGTAGCATGCCTTGTTCTCGGTCTCGACGTGCATGCGGGATTTGAGGACCAGTCCCTTGAATGTGGCAACGCCCATCATGCCGCTGGTAAAGATATCATCGACCTCGAGATCGACGATGGTGGTGTAGCCACTTTCATTCGACCTTCTGTGTTTGTAGGTCTCATGTCCGGTTCCATAGAGGTCGTCACCGGCATTGCTCTTTGACTTGACCCAGTCCTTCTTGATCTCATACTCGAAGACTCCGCCCTCGCTTACCAGTTCCCTCTGAACCGATACTCCGTTATGTGTCAGATCGACCCAGATGCTGCTTCCTGTTGAACTGACCGGACCGACCGTGATTTCGTAGCCATTCTTGAGTTTGCAGACATCACCTGTTCGGAGCGTCTCCTCTATGTCATTAACATCCTCTATGCGCTCATAACGTGTGACCTCTCTCGGGTCCGGAGCATCGCCCCACTTCCTGCCAATATCGTCGTTCTCGTGGCATTCGATACATTCTCTGGTGTCGAGGGCATCGGGCACGCCATAATGTGAGACGGTTGCGTTAGTTGCATTCTCTCTGGTTCTGTTATTAATGATGAAAAGACCGTCTGGGATGTCGTTTCTATGACAGTTCGTACAACTCGCCGCTGTCCTCACCACGGCATCCATCGGCGTGCCGTTTGTGACATGCTCTGCGATCTGAGGTGCGTTCTTGGGTATGACGTGCTCTTTATCATCGGTTGCGTGGCAGACATCACAAGCGGGAGGCGGAGTGCCGTGATGTTTCACCACGATGTCAACCGCCAGTGTGTATGGTTCGGTTCCATCAAGAGCGATTCCGGTTACTCTAGCAGTCCAACTTCCATTGGCGGGGCTATGCAGTGTATAGTATTCACGAGTTTCATTTACAACATAATCAATGTCCGGATCACTCGCTGCTACAGACGAGTTGATCTTTCTTCCGTCCGAATCGTTCAGGGTCAGGTCAAGATCGCCTTTTGTCCAATCAAGGGTGATATTCATCCGTTTTACTTTCAGAGGTACCTCGAACAGGTACGATCTGCCCCCTCCTTCGCTCACGCTCCCGGCGATTGAGATCGGCAATGGCGTGTGGCAGTCAGTACAGTTAGCTCCGCTGTGAATGCTCGAAGTGAATACGCCCCTTACGATGGTGCAATTTGTAATATGGTCGTGGCATGCCAAGCAGAGATCGTTGTCGCCCGGTACCATCTCAGGCATCGTGAAGACATCATCATGTATCCTGCCGCATCCATGACATGCAGCGCAGTCAACGCCGTGTTCGATATTTGCATTCTGCGGATCCACAAAGACATCACCAAACTCGTTTCCGCCATCTGTGTGACAGTAGGAGCAGTTGCTGCTGGCATTGCCAGGATTGACTATGTCATATCTCCTCGGTTTCCCGTAGTGCGATACATTTGCAGCTTCACTTTCGACCTTGTAACCGTGTGGCAGTATCATCTCTGACTTGTTGTGGCAGCCCATGCACTCGGGTCTCACATGGACGTCTGTTGCATCTCTTGTATGCTGTACCGCCTGCGGTGCGCCGTACACCTGCTCAATTAACGGGTTCACATGACAATCCTCGCAACCATGAGGTGGAGTGCCAGGATGCTTCACGAGCGGCTCTACAGCGAGCCGGAAATCAGGCGTATCTACAACACCAGTGACACACGCCTGCCATGTCCCGTCGACAGGCATGTAGATCCAGTAGTACTCGTAATCGCTACCTGTCACGTACTTGATATCGGGCAGTGCTGATGAATTGATCTCGGTTCCGTTCGGATACTTAAGCGTCAGATTGAGATCACCGCCGGAGCTTGCATTCCATCTGATCGTGACGTTTAACTCCTTTGTATCTTCTATCACGCTTACGTTGTAGCACACGGTATCCCCTACGCTGACGTTTTGATCAATCCTGACCGGCAGCGGTGTGTGGCAGTCTGTGCAGTTGGCGCCTGCGTGGATGCCTTTATTGAATAAAGTCTTGTTGACCTTGGGGGTGCCTGAGCTTAACAGAATCTTGTTGACCGCGTGGTTTCCAATGTCGTCATGACATGCGAAGCAGAGTGAGTTGTTACCCGGAGCCATTACAGGCACCGTGAAGACATCATCATGTATCCTGCCGTATCCGTGACATGCCGCGCAGTCCACCCCGTGTGTGATATTGGCATTGCTCTTAAGTGCAAAGACATCATTAAACTCGTGCCCTCCATCGCGGTGGCAGTAGGCGCATTTGCTGGCAGCGCCGCCGTCAACGATGATATCGGTTCGTTTCCTGCCATAGTGCGAGACGAAGTTTCTTGCGCCCGGGTTGTTGACACCGGCAGTCGGTGGCACACCCGGAGCCTGGACCAGTGACTTGTTGTGGCAGATCGTGCAGTTCGCAATCGGCGTTACCACATCGGTGCCGTCTGGCTGGTGCTCAACTGCCTGCCGCGGTGGTCTCGGGAAGTATTTTATGTTTAGCGGGGTTTCGTTGAAGTGGCAGTCGGTGCAGTCGGGCTCGATCCTGAAGTGCTTCGGATCCTCAAGCTGCTCCGAATAGTTGTTGTGGCAGCCCCAGCACACCATGCTGAGCCGGGTGTAGTTCGAGAGATCATAGTCTCCCGTGATGTTGGAATGCACGCTTCCGGAGAATCCGGACTCGTTGATGATTGGAAGTCCGCATGATACGTTCATTCCGCCTGATAGATGGCAGCTGGCACAGTCGCCACCTGCTGCGCGTTCCGGTTCATAGTGCGGGTCGTCGTGGCAGCGGAGGCAGTCCTCGTATGTTTTATTTGGATAATCCTGGAATATTGAAGCGTGTCCGCCAGGCGGGGTCTGGTGGCAGTTTACGCAGTTGAGTATGCCGACGTCGTGAAGTGCGTTGTGGCATGCCCTGCATGTTACATCATCGCTGCCATCTCCATCGATATCGGTATGTGTGTACGCAAGACCATAGTTGTCCCAGTCAGGTATCGTAAGATTGGTTCTTGCGCCCTCGCATCCTGCAGTCGGGCTTGCCTGATGGCACTCGCTACAGTTCCACGGGATGTGGATGATCGGTTTCTGTGCGATAGCGTAGTTCGAGGTGATCGTGTAATTGAATTTCCCGGTCGATCTGGCAAGAATCCTGACGACCCATGTGCCAGGTTTCGGTGAACCTGTGTCGAAGGTCACGACGTTTAAGTACTCCCCGTACGGATAGCAGATCTTTCCGCCAGCCCTAAAGATTGCGGTGCCATCGATGCTTGGAAGCATGTATGTGCCGCGCCATGGATCGCTCACATTTAAGTCCGTGGGTTTTACATTCTTGCTGTTAACCGGCCCCACAAGTGATAATAGGAACTCGTGATCGGTATCATCCGCCACAACGGTCACGTTGATCTCTGCCGTGCCATTCACATCGATTATGTATGTCCCGGTACTCTCCTTATAACTCATGAACTCAGGCACGTAACCGTTAAGGGTTCCCTTAAGTGAATGGACACTTGGGTTAAACTTCGGATATGTCAGACTGCCATGGCATTTCTCGCACGAAACGTTACTATGAACCCCGTAGGTGATGTTTGTTCCATGCAGGGTGGTGGGTGGCGCAACCTTATACTGGACGCTACCGGTCTTATCGTGGACAAACTTTGTGTGGCAGTCGGTGCAGCCAACAGTGGCAGTTGCGGATGCATGTGACGACTGGTTGAATGCGCCCTGCACGAGCGGTCGCTTGACCGAGGTGTCGCGGTACATCTGTATATTCACACTATTGGGCTTGTTGAATATCTCGACCCAACCCGCGTCTCCGCATACAAAGCCACCATAATGCCCGTACACGATCTCGTGGAGGTGCACAGGCGTTGCGCGCAGGAACTGGGATGCAGAGGGTGTGTGACATGCGGTTAAGCAGTTGGTCGCGGTCGATGAGGTGATGTTATCGGGATGGATAACGTTACAGGGGTTTCTTATCGATGGATCGTCTGTCGGAGACCATGCATCGTGGCAATTGCTTGCCTGACAGCCCCAGAGCGTGGTGTCAAAGGTCGTCGTGACAGACAGAGGATCGGTGCCATTGATCTCGTTGTTGAATTTGATCTCGTATCTGCCTGAATAGGTCTCGTTGGTTGCATAGTAGAATATCCCGCCGTAAAGCCCCTTCGAATACTCCTGAAGTTTTATCTTCTCGGTTCTGGCAGAATAGTACGAGGGATATGAGATATCAACCACAAGCGCGGGGGGTGTCGATGTTGCCCCGTCTTTAAAGATGGTGCTGCCAAACAGCCGCCAATTGAAGAACTGTATGCCGTTGGCAACGACCTTAATATCATCGATGTACCAGCCCTCATCAACGCCGCTTGAATCGGATACGAAGTTGAATGCAAGGAGAATATCCTCGCCATCATAAGCGCTGAGACTAATCGTCTGCTTAACTGGCATGCCTGTCTGGTATTTTGTGTAATTCGCAAGCTCGGTCCACGTATGCCCACCATCGGTCGAGACTTTCACATAGCCATAGTCGCCCGGAACTATCCGGTACCATGTATAAAACGTCAGTTCGGTGTTGGAATGCCCGACAAGGTCGAGAGGTATCCAGTGCCAGATATTCATGTTGTTGCTGTAATTGCCGGTTCCGTCGTTGTCTGCCTTTAATGAGTATGTATTCAACCCCGCGCGAAACCGTGTTTGCGAGAGACTGAAACTGGGCTGGGAAAGTCCACCGACCGGGTGTGCGGTCTTATCAAGCACCATTACAAGTATCAGGTTCTGCTGCTGCATGCCCTCGCCAGTATCCCACCAGTTCCATGCAGTAACGTTTCCGGAAGCGCGATACCCCATCTGATACGGGGTCTGCCCGTACGTGAGAACTACGGTGTAGTTGTCGGTGTGGTCCACAGATGGCGGCATGGCGGCTGCTGTACATGCGATGAGCAGACAGATTGATGCGGTCAATAGCAGTCTCGTGAGCATCTTCATTCCTGATCCTGAAGCGACATTTTGTCTTGGAATAATTTAAAGATGCTGGTTAAAAGATGCACAGATCCCCAAATCCCCAAATCTCCACAGCCCCACATCGCGCATACCCGCGGCATCAAAGAACCGGTCATAAAGATTTAAGTTGAATTACAGCTATCGGTAAAGGATGATAAAGCATTATAAAGAGTTAAAAAATCCGAAAACCGAAAGTATGCTTATCTCATAACTACTTCCAGTGGGATCTGGGCAGAAATGCCTGAAAGAACATAACCGAACACAACACAACCGGAGGTAAAGAACATGAACAAAATAAAAACACTGTTCGTTGTTTCGCTGCTGCTAACATGCCTGTACATCCCGTGTATTGCAGCGGCAGGCAACAACGACGGACTGCATACACAAGATGCACAAGTAGACAGAACTGTAGGGCAGGCGCATGCCGGAATGGGTGTGGCTGCCGATGCGCAAGCAACCAGGAGAGATAGCAGAGACGAGCTACAGAGAGCGCGGGAGGTCTACCGGAACGATAAGACTCCTGAAAACCAGCAGATGCTCATGGACGCTGCAAAAGACTATCTTCTACAGATGCTCGATCTGATGATCGGGAGACTAACGCTCCTGCAGGAACGGATCGAGTTTGCCGAGAAGAACAACATTCTGGTGCCGGACGGCGCGTCTGAGAACATCGACCGCTACATAATAAGGTTCGAAGGATATGAGATAGAGGTAAGGAGCGCTGATACCGCGGCTGACATCAGGTCGGTCGCACGGTCGATCAACCATGAATGGAGATCGAGTCGCAGGGAGATTCTGCACTGCACAAAGTACATGCTCGCTTCTCGGATTGAGCTGTATCTCGAGAAGGCGAACAACATCTATGACCGGCTGGACGTGAAGATCGGCGAACTTGAGGACGAGGATGTCGATACCACAAATCTGAGACAGAATCAGGAGGATTTCAAGGAGGCACTCGTTTGCATCGAGGAGAACTACGAACTTGCAAAGGAAGCGGTCTCTGATGATGAGATTAATTCCGGTGAGGTGCGGCAGTATATCCGAAACGCCAGCCGCTGCATCAGAGAGGCGAATAATCTCCTCAGGGATATGTTCAGGGAGTTGCGAGCACTTGAAGGTTACATGGACGGCGCTGTGATACTTACTGGAACCGGCTCGTTCGATGCAAGTGGGTCAGGGACTGCATGGCTCCACGGATCGCTTGATCTCGCGCTTGTCTGTGACTCTGGTACACTGATGGTACGCGACCGCGCAGGTGACATGGAGATCGCAGTCACAGGAAATGGCGTGAAGGGTCAATCCGGCAGATGGACGGTGTACCACGGGTTTGATGGCACCGCAGATATTACCGGCAGTGACGTTTCAGTGGTGCTGGTCGGATCAGGAGTCGATCTGACCGTGACCGGAACCGGGCGGGCGATTCTCGTCGGCGATGGTACATACCAGGTGAAGGGATCCGGTGGTGATATGATCTCATCAGGCGACTGGCAAGAGCCGCGCGATGGATACGAGATCGGAGTAGATGAAAGCGTTTCAGAAGAAGGTGATTCTACAGGCGATGACTTATTAGATGAAGCAGAAGACGAAACAGCAGTAGACGATACGGCAAACGAGCCGGATTCGGGAACCGATGATGCGGGGGATGGCGATACCGATACATCAAACAATGAAACCGAATCCGGAACTGATGATAACGGGGCCACATCATGAACGCCAGATACGTAATCTCACTCATCCTCGTGGGATTGGTGCTCACAAGCTGCTCGGGCTGCGTCGATAAATCACAGGACGGAGGGCAGGAATCCGTACCAGACACACCGCCGGCACCAGCGGGAGCGGCAACCGATGCCGGTGGACTCACTGAGGATGAGATGGATAGTTTCGAGAGCGATCTTGCGGAACTTGAGGCTATGCTTGGAGGGCTTGACGACATCGATGCTATGGGTGAGGTAAACGATTCAACGTTTGCTTAAAACCCCTCCCCATTTTTTTCTTTTTCTTCAGGCTCTTTGGTAATTTGCGTTACACACATCTCACCGATAACTAAAGTAAATGGGAAATATTTCGCCCAGTAGGTGGTGTAGCTCCGGCACAAACCACGTCCCGACAGGTAGGGAGCAATCGATCGGGATAGCGCATGAAGGGAGAAGTTTCGATGGACTGATCTTTGCGCAAGCAGGCACCTGCACCGGAGAGGGGCGACATAAGAACAAGGGAGGACTATAAATGGAAATACGAGGAATCGTAACGACGACAGTGCTAATCTTAGCACTCATTGCTATATCTACAGCATCTGCTTCTGCTGATTGCTGGGTAGCGAACACAAGTTGGGATGCCCCTGATGTAGGGATTATGGCAGTACCGGCATTTGCGGATCTGGATGGTGATGGCGACTATGACCTGCTGATCGGTGAAGTATCTGGTGTGTCTCATGGCTACGAGAACACAGGCAGCGCATGCAGTCCTGCGTGGACAGCGAACACAAGTTGGGATGCTCCGGCTGCAGGGGCGTATGCAGCACCGGCATTTGCAGATCTGGATGGTGATGGTGACTATGACCTGCTGATCGGTGACTATGGTGGTGTGTCTTATGGCTACGAGAACGTATGCCCATGTACCCCACCTGACACCACCCCGCCTGTGATCACCATCACAACGCCAGTGCCGTACGGGCTCTACACCGTGGGAATGACGCTTAACTTCTCTGCAACCGATGATGAGAGCGGCGTTGACACTGTCGTTGGCAACCTGACAAACACGAGCGAAGTGTCACAGAACGTTGATAGCGGCTTTGCGCCTGCAGTCGGCGTCTACACGCTGGTTGTAACGGCTACCGATAACGCGAGCAACACCAACGTTAGCGATCCGGTCTTCTTTGTGGTCTACGACCCCAACGGCGGTCATGCGACAGGCGGCGGCTGGTTCTATCCGGATGAAAACAGCACACTTCCGGATGGTAAAGCCAACTTCGGGTTCACAGCCAGGTACAAGGACGGAAGCTCCACAGGCAAGCTGAACTTCCAGTACAAGGATGCCGGCATCCATCTCAAGAGCACGAGCATTGACTGGCTGACGATAAGCGCAGTGAGCGCACAGTTCCAGGGCACAGGCACCATCAATGGCGATGGCTTGTACACCTTCCGGGTGAAGGCGAAAGACAACGGCGAGCCTGGTGCTGGCACCGATCACTTCGATATCAAGATCTGGAACGGCACCGATACCGAGGCTGATCCGTACCACAAGGCAAAGAACACGATCTCGGGCGGGAATATCCAGATTCAAACGAATTGGGGGGGACGTGTCGAGTGACTCCGGTGCTCCGTTTCTGGTGACGGGGCACCGCCCCACTTTTTTTGACAAAGCACCCGGGATCCAAATCATCTGACCAAACCCCCCGATTCCGCGTAGACTCAAAAACATTCTCCGATAAAGCCCCACCATCGCCACCACTCGCTAAAGTGCGATTGCTTGTGATAGTGCGATTCATACTTTCACGCATATTCCTGTGTCCTGATGTACTTCTCAACATCCCATCCCTGACCTGATTGTAGCTGTAATATTATCCATGAGCCCATAGATGATCGTTACGCCATTTCTTAGGTGCGGGAAGTTTTGCCTGAGTATCCTGCTTGACCTGCCGGGGTTTGTTGCAATCGAGGTTGAGAAGTGACTTTCGAAACGGTTCGGGCGAGGGGGTGCCGGATAGGCGGGTGGCGGAGCTTGTGTTTTTATGAGACGTTGGTTTGTTTTGCAAGCACTGATTGCGAGCGCTAAAGTGTGAATATTTATAAAACATGACTTTCGGCTATACGAATTATAGCGGCAAGTTAAATTAGAGAAGCTTGAAGTTATATGTACATCCATTCAAATCTTTAATCCTAATATAATTAATTGAATCGAGTGCCGATTCTAATTTTTTCATGATATCCCGTTGTTTTGGATTTTTCTTTATAAATATATTTCGGCATCCATTTTCGATTCTTACTGTACCTTGAAGATCAAATATCACCTCAAAAAGCCGTTGTAGTGTCATTTGTATCCCTGATCCTCTCGATTTGCTTTTGAATCGCCCCACTGTGCATCATTGTCTCATACATATCCTCGGTTGTGTTCATGTCTTTTCCCTCTTCGGGTATTAATTCTTCTTGGCTCTCTGGTAATTCGAGTTACACAACCTGATAAATCAGGCATACACAGAGTACCCCTCGAGGTCAAGATATATGCGCTGGAACAGATGTTTGACATTTAGAATGCCATAACACCGCCGTTTAATCACTTTTATCTTATTATTCAATCCTTCTACAAATCCACTTGTTTGCCGGTCGATAAAGTAGTTTGTTATCTTATCCATAAATTTATCTAATGTCGATATAAATCTATTAAAACACTTCAAACCACTTTCTTCAACATTCTTCTTCCAATCGTTGATCCTACAAGTTGCAACGCTCTTGGAAATATCGTCTTCAAAGATATCAGTCAAATCATTGCAAAGTGTATATGCTAATTCTAATATTGGAGAATATTGAAATAAACACTTCAAAATTTCCACTTCTTCATCCGTTAAGTCCCCTACATCCTTACGTAATATCCACATTACGTTTTTCAGCTTTTTATATTCATCTTCTGACAATTCTTTCTCCAAACGCTTCATCTCTTTCTTACGAAGGCCCTCCAGTCCCTTCCGATACAATTTAGCAACGTGAAAACGGTCAATTATGATTACAGTATAATTTTCGAAGACTTCTTCTGCAGCATTGGTATAACCCTCGTACATATCCGAACATACCGCCTTAACAGTCTTCTTTAGCCGCTTTGGGATGCTAGACAAGAACTCTTTCACAGTCTCCTTTGTACGGCCTTTGAGTACCGCCAGTATCGTTGTCTTCCCAGCCACACGCGACGTTACAATCGTTACAAAGTCTCTATGCCCCCTTTTAAGCGAAATTTCATCAGAGTCCTATAACATCCAACCTCTTAATACCATCCCAATTTACTTCTGTGTCGATATGCCGATAAAGACTCCCCATTACAGCCTCATAACCCAAATCTTCCTTAATACTTACGTCTTCTACTGTACTATTCACCATTTCAAGCAGTATATGATTGTCATACGCTTTTGTGTGTGGGCTTCTCGGATTGTACCAGTTTAATATCTGCGTTGTTACTGGTTTGCCAGCACAACTGGTGCATTGGTACCTCACAGGACGAATATGAATATACACATTCATACCAAGAATCGATAAATGACGGAGTTTAATCATTTTACCATGACCATAAGGCTTGCTAATCTCTCTGCCACATTTATGACAGTGAGTTCCTTCAACTGTGCTTACTACCGTGAGGATAATATCTCCTTTTTTAGTTAACTCCACGTTCTCAATTTCAACGTCTGGAATATCAGAGTGGTATCTCAAATATTGCCATTATCGTTCACCATCCATTAGATCTGCTGGATGTATTGTAGATGGTTAGATGTATATATAATTAACCGTCGGATTTGCTAAAAGTGTAGGGCACATGCTGTGCGTTATCCCTCACTTGACCGCGGAATTGATTAGTGGGCATTGCAATATATATGGCAACGTATCAATTTAATATCATCTCACTGTAACTCAAGATACCAGAGAGCCACATATCTTTGCCGAGTGAGAACTTAATCCATACTGGGGGACGAGTACAGGCGATCCGACCCCATCTGGCGCAAGAGACGGATCAAAGCTCAACAAACCAGTATAAAAGCAACCACCGCTTATTACGGCAGTGTTAATCAAAGACGATCTGCACCGATTCGATTGAGTTTACTGCGTCAGAAAGTTCTGCCTTCAGCTCTTCTAGTTCAATGCTTCGCATCTTAAGTTCATCCCCCAGATTGCTCATTTCCTCGTCGATATGTGCGATCTCCCTATTCTTCTCGGCAAGCTGTCCCTCAAGCGCGGTTTTTGTTTTTGATATGGTCAGGTCAGAGATCTGGTGCCCGATCTCATGAGTCTCGAACTTAAGGGTGTCGTATCGCTCCTTCTTCGGCGCGAAGGAATCCATTATCTGATCGATCTGATCAACGATCTTATCGCGTTTCTTATCCTTAAGTCCAAGTGCGCCGCTCTCGACTATCTGCAGCATCTCTACCAGAAAATCGTTGACATCAGCTACGTCCGCCGAAATCGGGTTTTCGAGGCACACATCCAGGAGTTTCTTCTGTTTCTTTGAAAGCGTGTACCTTCCACTCTCGCTCTGCTTTTTCATCCGATTTAATGCCTTGTTAAGTGGAATAAACAATTCTAAAACATTATTTTTGATGTTACTTACTTCCAACTCCCTTTCTTTCAACTTGTCTTCGAGTTCAACAAAAGAACTCCATTCCTTGCTCTGTGACAGCTGTTCCAGTTTGGCGGCGCAATCGCTTATCTCGCGCTTTATTCCGTCTGTTTTAGAGCCATTTTTCTTTATAGTTGAGTTACCTGCGACGATATCTCTGGTTATATCGCCTATTCGATGTATAGCCTCTGTTATGCCATCAAAACCCTTTATTTTCACACCTTCCCTATCAAGCAAATCTCTGAGTTTTGCTAACGATATTTTTATATTTCTGAGATCGGTGAATACCGCGCCAACCTCCTTTGGAAATAGGTATTTGGCACGGTGGTGGCTCTTTGCAGATTTCTCGATCGTGGCGTCAAGAGCGGTATCGATAGACCTGCAAAATTCCATGATAGCAGGATAATCCATCACTGGGGTGCTGATCCTATCGATTACCACATTGATCTGCTTGATCAGGCTATCGCGGGCTGCAAACCCCACTCGGAGTACGCGGGACGGTAACTCCGGAGGTTCTGCGGCTTTCAGGCCCCCGATATCGCGAATCAGTTCTTCTTTCATCTCCTCGATCTCTGCGAATATCTGTGCGGCGGATTCGAAGAACCCTCCGAGTTCTGCTTCTGTCCGGTCTGAAACCCAGTCCCCAAGATCGCGGAACGCGACCGTATCGGCTGTACGAGGTTTCTGCTGGTTCTGCTGGTTCTGCTTCCCGAGGATTTTATTTAGCCATTTCACTGTATTCCCGCCTGTCCGGTAGTTTTGAATGGTATCGGTTATGTAGTTTCTATATTATAGGTACTACTGGAGGCGCTTGCCAGCCCCACCACCCTCGGCATACCTTAGAAGAAATTTAATATATCACCGCCGCAATAACAAAACGCATGGAACTGAGAAGCGACCGTATCAAAAAAGGGCTTGCGCGGGCGCCCCACCGCGCACTGCTCAGGGCAACAGGCATTACAGACTTTGAGATGGACAAGCCGTTTATCGCAGTGGTGAATTCCTGGAATGATATCATCCCTGGCCATATCCATCTCGACAAGATCAGTGAAGCAGTGAAAGCTGGCATACGGATGGCTGGAGGCGTGCCGTTCGAATTCAGCACCATCGGGATCTGCGACGGCATAGCAATGAACCACGAGGGCATGAGATACCCGATGCCGTCGAGAGAACTGATAGCAGACTCAATCGAGATCATGCTGCGTGCACATGCGTTTGACGGGATGGTGCTGATACCGTCCTGCGACAAGATTGTGCCAGGGCACCTGATGGCTGCGGGACGTCTCGACTTACCAGCAATCGCGGTCACAGGGGGGCCGATGCTTCCCGGTTTTGTTGGCGACCGGGAGGAGGATCTGATCTCTGTATTCGAGGCGGTCGGTGAGTCACGGGGCAACATCCGCAACCTTGAGGGTATAGCGTGCCCTGGTGCCGGATCGTGTTCAGGGCTCTTTACAGCAAACACGATGGCATGCATGACCGAAGCACTTGGATTGAGTCTTCCCGGATGCGCAACCGCTCACGCGATCGATGCAAAGAAGATTCACATCGCAAAGGACTCGGGAAGGCAGATTCTCGAACTGGTGCGCAATAACATCACATCACGCCAGATCGTCACGGAAAAGTCATTTGACAACGCGGTCGCCGTCGATATGGCAATCGGTGGCAGCACAAACACGGTACTTCACCTGCCCGCGATCGCGCACGATTTCGGCATCACACTCCCACTCTCGCGCTTCGACGAACTGAGCCGGATTACCCCTCACCTCATCAATCTGCGCCCGGGTGGAGAGCATTTCATGATCGATTTCGACAGGGCAGGCGGCGTCTATGCGATCATTGAGCGGCTCCGGCAGAGCTCTGGAATCGATCTCGGTGCGCTCACTGCAACCGCCGGCACGATCGGCGAGAATCTGGATGATCTGGTGATCGTAAACCCCGAGACGAATAAATTGGTCATCGCAACCGTGGACGCGCCAAAGCACACTGAAGGCGGGATTGCGGTCCTTTACGGGACGCTTGCGCCGCAGGGATCAGTGGTCAAGCAGACCGCAGTCGATCCGAAGATACTCAAGCACACAGGACCTGCAAAGGTCTTTGAGAGCGAAGAGGATGCGATGGAAGCGATCATGGCTAAAAAGATCGTGTCCGGCGACGTGGTCGTTGTCCGGTACGAGGGTCCGAAGGGCGGTCCCGGGATGCGTGAGATGCTCTCCCCGACATCAGCGATTGCAGGCATGGGGCTTATCGATTCGGTTGCTTTGATAACGGACGGTAGGTTCTCTGGCGGGACGCGCGGACCCTGTATCGGGCACGTATCGCCAGAGGCAGCAGTCGGTGGGCCGATCGCCTTTGTAGAGGACGGCGATACGATCGAGATCGATATCCCGAACCGGAGACTGAATCTCGTGGTCGATCAGGATGCACTTGACAAGCGGAAAAAGGCGTGGAAACCACCTGAATCGAAATTGAGCGGCGTGCTGGAGAGGTACCAGCGGATGGTCGGAGATGCAAGCGAGGGAAGCGTGATCAGTTAGTCTACCCAAAGCCCGATTATCGCGCCGTGGACAGATGTGAGATGGAGGTGGGGGGTGGTTCGAGTCCCTGCTTGTGTGGAAAGCCACGCACCTCAATTTCCATTCGAGCATCGCACTGACGAAACTGGACGTTCTCGACGGGATCGACCGAATCTGCACCCGAGTATGAACTGGAGGATCGACATATCGAGTAGCTGCCGCTGCAAAGGATTGTGTGCACCGGATCGAGGAGATTCTTGAGACTTGGTACGTAAAACTCTCAAAAACAGTGGCGGTAGCCACGGTTCTGAAATTGCTTTTTCACCGACAGTATAAGCACTGCGGAGCAGGTCATGTCTGTTTTTTAATTTTTTCTGGTTGAGCCTGAAAATGACCGAAACAAGTCATGCATGAGACGAATATCTCGGACATCCACCTCAAAGAACAGAAAACAATGACCAAAATTTGTAAATTAATCCAAATCCCGATAAAATGTAGATAGCCACCGCTAAGAGTTATCATCAATTATTTCAAAGTTAACTACTAACCATATTTCATTTTAGCTCGATTTAGTGGAGAAAAGCCTTTCCAGTCGCCTGTATTGAAGCACTTCCTGTTCATCGAGGCGAATAGGTTGTAAAAGAAGTTGACTGTACTGAATGTGGCTTTAAAAGATCTGGCTTGATCGACAAAGTTATCTATCAATGAGAATAGCTGTTCCATCACATTGTTAGTCTCCGGAGTGAATCCTTTCTCCAGCAATAATAGATTCTTCCGGTAAATCTCTTTCGCGTACGCGATTACCTTCCGTGATACTCGTGACAGTTCCGTACTCGAAGCCAGGTTCACAATTCCCTGATAAGATATCGATGAATGGATGGATGTTTCGGCAAGTATCAACTCTTGTGCAAGTTCATACAATTCCATATCCCTGGAAGGGATGTTCTCAATGCTTCCGAACTCATCAAGGTATCTCTTGCTGAGATTTTTCAATTGGTGAAGCACACAGAACGAATGGACAGCATC
>PQXF01000163.1 GCA_003194445.1 Candidatus Methanogaster sp. | reverse complement strand
GTGGGGGCACTTCCTCTAATTCATGGCATAGTTGAGCGAATGGGGTTAAGAGAAATTTTGTACAACCACATTCGTTGTCATGGGAATGAAGACGTCCCAGCAGTGGAGACGCTGATGCTGCTTATCTTCAATCTCACCCTTGGGAAAGCGCCTCTTTACGAACTTGATCAATGGGTCCGGTCTATTGACTTCAGATGCCTTGGCATAGAAGAATTTCGAAAGGTGAAGTTTACCGACGACAGATTTGGCAGGGCTCTTGACAAGCTGTATAAGGCCGATCGGGCATCATTGATGACAGGCATCGTTGTGAGAGTCGTCAAGTTATTTGACATCAATTTGGATCGAATTCATAACGACTCAACGAGCGTAAAGGCTTATGGCAAAATTTCGGGCAAGACTATGACCGGGTTAGAACTGAAACGCGGTCACAGCAAGGATCATCGTCCGGACCTGAAACAGTTGGTTTTTTGTCTCAGTGTTTCATCTGACGGATGTGTGCCTGTTCATCATAAATGTTACGCTGGGAATCGAACGGATGATACAACTCACATTGAAACTTGGGATACTCTCCAACGGATAGTATCAACTCCAGGTTTTCTCTATGTGGGCGACTCAAAGCTGTGTACAGACGACCAACTCAGCTACATTGTGGGAAAGGGCGGGCGGGCGATCACTATCATTCCGGAAACCTGGGATGAGGTAAAATCATTCAAGGAAGATCTTAGGAAAAAGCGAAAAGTAAAAGAGATAATCTGGCGAAGACGAAAGCCTGGGAGCCTTAATGAAAAGGAGTATTTCTCAATTTTCAAAGGAGAATATTTGACAACTAAGCGAGGATACAAAATCCATTGGATATATTCCAGTGAAAAGCGTAAGCGAGACAGGGGAACTCGTGAGAAGTATCTGAAAGAGGCCGAACAGAATCTGACGGTACTCAATGCAAGGATAAACACGGGCAAGTTGAAAACCAAGGAGGCTATTCAAGAAGCCGTTGAAAATATAGTTCAAAAGTGCAACATTGAAGAGTTCTTCCACCATGAGATCGGAAAGACTAAAGAAACATACCGAGTTCAGGTGGGAAGGGAAAGGCCGGGAAAAAACACCAGATATGTTATTCGTGAGAATATCCTTTATACGCTTTCCTGGACGCGGAAGGGGGAAGCGTTAAAGCGCGAGGCAAATACAGACGGAGTCTTTCCTTTACTCTGTACA
>PQXF01000162.1 GCA_003194445.1 Candidatus Methanogaster sp. | reverse complement strand
CGATATTTGTGAAACACGCCGTATTCAGCACGCCATTTATCCATTGTCTATTGCGGACGGGGTGACAAAAAGGAACAAAAATGGGATCAATCTAACGGGCTGGATGAACGTCTTTTCATCAGCCCAGGCAGGTGCCAATATCAATAGGTGCGGGAGCTACATACACCGCGTTAGGCGAAGTCTGGGACGTTGTGATTAATCCGCGGGCTTCAGAGGTCGGGTGTGCCGGACTTGAGCGATCACCACATAACAGCATCAATAAATCAGCCCCGGTACACACTCTTCCGATGCTTGCAGTGAAGCAGTATCACGATAAGCTCTTGATCATGGACATCATACCGTATTCGATAGTTACCGATCCGGATACGGTACTCATTTTCATATCCTTTCAGTTTGATGCACCCACGCGGACGTGGGCGCTCTTTTAACATAACAATCTGCTTGATGATTCGATCATAAACATCGTCTGGTATATCATCCAGTTGCTTCTGCACTGGCTTTGGGATCACGACCTGATAGTGCATCAGTCTTTCCTGCGCTGCCGAGCGATGTACTCGTCGATCGTTACATAGTCTCCTGCCTGATATGCATCGCGGGCTTCCCGAACTTCGGCTTGCACAGTCGGATCTTCATCCCACACCCCGTCCTCAACATCTGCCATCTGCTCGTCCAGTAACTCCCAGAGCCGGAACTTGTCCCGTAGGTGTAGCTTTGTAACAGAGTCGACCAATGATTCGAAAGGTATTGATAATTCCACGCTTTCCGGTTCCATGATTTTGCTCCTTTTAAGCTTCGTTATGAGGTTCGCCTGCAATAATACTTTCGTACACCAGTCCTCTGGTTGTGCAGGTGATGATTGTCGTAAAGACCGCATTCACGCGGTCTGCGCCGGGCAGTTCCCCGGGCGTCGCAGGTCAGCCAGCCGCAATCTCGCCCGGATGCTGCCGCCCGGATCTGTTCGTGATCGGTCGCTCCTGCGGGAGCTTGTGTGACTCTGGCATCGCGGGGCGATTCTGGTGGGTTCGGATGCGGCGGCGGGGGATGGTTTGTAGGGGGAGTGGCGGGCGAGGGCCTAGTGGGGTGCGGGAAGATCGCGGGGTGTGGCGAGCAGAGGGGTAAAGCCCAATGCCACTACCTTAAGAAAATGGTCCAATAGAGTTAATAAAGTATATGTACTTGGCATCTTATTATGTTAGATAAAGATCCGTAAATTATTACGAATCCACAAACGAGGTGTCAACAATGTTTG
>PQXF01000161.1 GCA_003194445.1 Candidatus Methanogaster sp. | reverse complement strand
ATCTTTAAATGCATTCAAATGCTGTAATGCGCCTTTAAAACTCAATGTCCGCGGTGAAATACCATAACGATGTGCTGTCTGTGCCATGACCGTTCGGATCAAATTATATGCAAGTAAATGAACATAGATTTCCTTGCGCACCATGTCAGGTGTTTTACACCTCAAAACATCCATCTGGAGAACTGTTTTGATGGAACTGAAGTCCACTTCGATCAACCACCGTTTTGTGTAAAGTTCACCGATCTCCTTTCTTGTAACTTCTTTTGGGTCAAGGAGGGTCGTGGTAATGACTTTCCCATCGATTTTGATCTCGCGTATCGTCAACGTGTCTGGCATCTGGAGGTACATGGACTCATCCATCCAATCCGGTCGTTGTTTTGGCTTTTCCCATATAACGATGTGGTCTTTTTTGCCAAGCTGCTTACCCAAACGGAAATCGCTTATTAAGGCTGCCATGGATCTGGAAGACCGCGTCCGCGCCCAACCGCTGTAGCATGGCAATCAAGAAATACGAACAATAGTAGCGATCTCCCAATATAATATCGCCTGCGGATATGCTGCCCAATATCTGGCGCAACAGAGCATGTTCGCCAGTTTCCTTGCCCTTGTAAGGTCCAATCGCTATGTCAAGGACTGTTCCACAGGATAATGAGATTATAGCGACAAGACGGGCGATTGGGAATCCTACGCCCTCTTTCTGTCCTTCAGGCTGTGGATACATTTTCTGGTTTTCAGGGGTATCTGGCATTGATACTGTCGTTCCATCCACAAGCTTAACTGAACGACCTTTCCATTTCCAATCCTTTTCTGACTGTAAATGCAGTAATCTCCCCGTCTCACACACCAATCGCTTGACAAAGCCTTCGGGCAGACGCATGCGGGCGTTGCAGTAGGATTTGTTGTTTGATGAGCAGGGCGCCTCGCCTCGCGCCACTCTTTCTGCAATCACTTTCGCTACCGCATTTTGGCAGGAGTGATCTGAACTGAGTACCTGAGACAAGAATGCAGATAGAGTGATTAGAGGAGAAAATATACGGTCTCGATAACTGTCTACTTCTTCATCCATAATATCGCGGATGGATTCAGCCGAAAGGATGTCATTGAAGGGTAATCCCTCGGTTTGGGCAAAGCGTTTCCTCAGTGCGTTTATCTGGTGGGAAATCCGTTTGCGGATGGAATCAAACATTGTTGGCACCTCGTTTGTGGATTCATAATAATTTACAAATCCTTATGTTAGCATAATAAGATGCCGATCACATTTACTTTATTGCTTCTATTT
>PQXF01000160.1 GCA_003194445.1 Candidatus Methanogaster sp. | reverse complement strand
ACCTTATTGTTGAGAGCATCGCGCCGAACTGCGGCGGCTACCTCTTTGGAAACGAGAGCAACAACATCTCTGCCGTGATCAAGAACATCGGCAATGCTTCTGCATCAGCGTCTAATGCCAGCTTTGTGCTGAATGGGTACAGTGAGATTGTTTCAGTGCCTGCACTGGATGCTGGCAACAATACAACTGTATCCATCACAGATACAACCGGCAGATATGCCGGCGATACTGTTGTGATAACAGTGACAGCCGACTGTGATGGCGAGGTTACTGAGTCCAATGAAACGAACAATGTAACCACAGTGGATGTAACCGTTGTGAACAACGGCTACAAGGGCAAGACCTACACAGGCGGATCGAACATGACTACGTGGAAGTCGTATGATCTCCACGGCAATCTGATCTATTCGGTTGGTGACAGCTACTATCTGAGCAGCTCATCCTATCCGGACTGGACAACGTACAACGCAAGCTGGAATGCAAGCGATCTCCCGGTTGCAGGCACAGTCATGGAAGTAAGGCTGTATACGACTTATACGTGGGACAAGGATGGCGTGATGCCGGGCAACGTCAGCATGAGTTTCAATGGAGTCGTTCAGACGCCGGACGCACACCACCAGGATGACAGGGTGTTTCCGGACAGCAAACCCTATGGAATGCTTGCATACAACGTAACAGACGGCTTTGACACGAGCGGCAATATCGCAAACCTTACCAACTCGCATACCGGCGGTAACAACGTATCCATGCGCGGCATGTTGCTGGTGGTGGTATACGAGAATGCAAGCGAACCGCAGCGGCTGATATATGTAAACGAGGAGTTTGACCTCCTGTATGGCGGCTCATCCAAATGCACGACACCAGAGGAAGCGACAGCGTGGGCGCCGATCACCGGATCGATTGACACGTCAACCGTGACGGATGCCACACTGATAACGGTTGCTCCCGGCGCAGGTCCGAATGAAGGTGAACTGATCTTCAATGAACACATCCGGAACGATGTGTGGAGTTTTGCTGGTGCCACACAGATCGGAATCGATGAGTGTGATGTGAAGAATAATCTCACGGAAACCGACAATCTGGTTGGCTTCCGGAGCAGCGGAGACTGGATGGAAGCGAGCAACGCGTTCCTCGTGGTAGAACTGGGGGCTGAACCGTCAGCAGAACCCAACCTTATTGTTGAGAGCATCGCGCCGAACTGCGGCGGCTACCTCTTTGGAAACGAGAGCAACAACATCTCTGCCGTGATCAAGAACATCGGCAATGCTTCTGCATCAGCGTCTAATGCCAGCTTTGT
>PQXF01000159.1 GCA_003194445.1 Candidatus Methanogaster sp. | reverse complement strand
CGGTGCAAGAAAAACCAGTGGCAATCAGTTCAATCTACCTGGAGCGATGCTTTTGTCCCAGTACCGGAACGGAACAAAAATGGGACCGATTCAGTTTGGGGTAGACACATCTTTTCATCACCCTAGTCGAGTACTGTGGTGACGAACTGGTTCCGGGCGAGTACGTCCGGAACGATAGGGAGCTGCTCGCAGATCACCGGGAGCGCCTTGCCGATCTGCGCGGGTACAGCGAGATCTTGCTCGATGGGATCGAGGACGAATATGGGAGTTTATAGTGAAGCCTTGCTTGCGGCAGAGTGTTAAAAGCGCGCTTTGCTTGCGTTGTTGCGTCTTTATTTTTTGGTACGGATCTCGGGGATATGGGGATGGGGTGACACAGCTACCATAACCATAGCCCCGGAATCTCGTCAACAAAATCGCCCCGGCTCCGCGCCCCGCGCAAGCGGAGCCTTGATTCAACAATCCAAAATTTACACATCCGGCACAGCCTCTGCCGCATCCCGGTACGCATCCACCACGTAAGCGATTCATAAGACCTTCGCCGATTCTTCGGTGAGTGTCATCCGATCATCCCGCCACAGTGTTCTCGAGATCGGAATTTTTATTACACGGCGCGAGCATAGAACATTAACAATGAACACATTGAGTTACAGAATCCTTCTTAAAAGAGAGCCGGAAGGAGGTTATACGGTAACAGTACCTTCGCTTCCCGGTTGCGTAACTTATGGAGACATGATAGATGAGTCAATAGAGATGGCACGGGAGGCTATCGAACTTTATATTGAGAGTCTTGTTGAGCATGGCGAGGAGATACCTACATCCGAAGGAATGTTGGAGTACATCCTGAACATAGAAGCTCAGGCGCAATATGCCTAAACTCCCATCTCTTGCTCCGAAGAAATGGTTATGTTTCAAATGAAAGTGGGACACTTTATATGTGAAGCAAACCATTCAATGGTAAAATGCCGGTTTGGCGCGCCACTGAGGAAACGACTTGAATCGCTGAAGGAGACTGAGACGCAGCTGAAGCTTGTGGGGCATAATATTCGGCGAGTGGGGTACTTGGAGATCATGAGTGATGTGGTACCACACTGGAGAGGATATACGTGAATTTTGTCCCAAAGCCGCTATACAATGCAGTACCTCTTATTGATGGTGGTGTAACGCTCCCGGTACGTAACTACTCACCCCCCACCACCACAAAATTTATTATTAATGAAATTATATGTACTATCGCAATGGTTGTGAATAAAACATTTCGTTTGATGGATGGAGAACATGGTGTATAGACTTACTCACGA
>PQXF01000158.1 GCA_003194445.1 Candidatus Methanogaster sp. | reverse complement strand
ACCACTGGAGAGATTTTAGCCCAACAGAGTGGGTTGCAGACCAGACACCTGACTGCACGATCGAGGTGAAGGATAACACCGCGGGCCTGGACGTCGGGGCCGCTTGTTACAAGTACTCAACAGACGGCGGCTCATCGTGGAGCGGCTGGCGATCTGCAAGCTGCACCGGAAGCGACGGCACCACGTCATACCAGACGATAACTGCCGGCTCTGTCCCGTTCAATCCGGATTCCGGGACGCAGAATATGATCAAATTCAAGATCGATGATGCTGCAACGAATACTGGTGAGAGTGATGAGTATGCGGTTCGGGTGGATGCAACAGACCCGCCAGCACCAGTGATATCGTCACCGACGAATCCGGAAGAGGATGAATGGTACACTAACAACGATCCGTCCTTCATCTGGACAACCCCATCCGACACTTCCGGAATCAGTTGTTACAGCTACACCCTCGACCAATCAGCCACCACAACGCCGGATACGAGATGCGATACCACAGGAAACTCCGGATCATACACCGATGTAGCAGACGGCATCTGGTACTTCCATCTCAGAGCGAAGGACAATGCCGGAAACTGGGGCGGTGCTGATCACTACGCGGTGAAGATAGGGAGCAAAGCCAGCACGACAGATGCCGTAATCGCGCTTGCTATCGCAGCGGGCAGCCGCGAATACGACCCGCGCCTGGATGTCAGCGGCGACGGACGCATCACCTCGCTCGATGCTCTCATGATCCTGCAGGCGGCGGCTGGGGATGGGTCGTGAACAGACCAGACACCTGACCGCACGATCGAGTCACATCATGCCTGGATGTCGGGTCAGCATGCTACAAATACTTGATCGACGGGGATCATCGTGAAGCGGCCGGCTCTCTGCGAGCTCTGCAGGACGCGGTGGCACTGTGCCATGGCAGATAGTAACTGCTGGTTCTGTGCCGCCTAATCAGGATTTTGGGACGCAGAACCGGATCAAATCTCAGATCGGCGATGTTGTTGGTAATACTGGTTAGAGTGAAGAGTATACGGTTCGAGTAGATGCAACAGACCCGCTAGCACCAGTGATATCGTCACCGACGCATACGGGCGGGGGTGTTGGTACAACAAGAATGGTTAAATATGAGCTATACGTGTGACTAAATATTGCAGAAAATGGAGGATGAACAACATGAATAACAGAACTACACCATTGCTCCTGTCCGCAGTGCTGATCGCTGCGGTGTTGTCAGGATGCATTCAGGAGACATCAGAGATCGGAGCGCCGGATGCAACTCCGACAGCACCGATATCAGAAGTGACATCGCATGGATAAAACAACACGAGGAGGGTGAAAACAGATGAAGAAACATACAAAACAGATAGCAGCATTTCTGATGGTTCTTACAGTTGTATTTAT
>PQXF01000157.1 GCA_003194445.1 Candidatus Methanogaster sp. | reverse complement strand
TGGAAGGGGTCAATAGATCGTACCCCATTTCATTTGCCAAATAAAGGGTCAATACATCGTACACTCTTTTGATATGCGCTCCGTTCAACGCGTCCTTTGTGATGCGTTATGGATATTAACGAACAAGAGAGAATTGATGCCGTAAATCGATACGTCAAAGGAGATAAACCAGCAGATATTTATAGAGACGCGAATAGATCAAAGAAATGGCTCACCGGTTGGGTGAATCGGTTCAAAACTGGCGAAGAAGAGTGGTATAAATCTCGACCAAGAGCGCCTAAAAAACATGGAAGAAAGACGAATGAAGAGATCGAAAAAGTGATCGTGAGCATTAGAAAAGCTCTGATAGAAGGCAATGAACACGAATCAAAATATCTCAGGTGTTAGGCGCTGATGCGATCCAGTATAGGATGTATGAGCTCGGTTTTTCAGAGGATGTGATGCCATCGGCATCAACGATAAAGCGGATTGTGAACAAACATGGTCTGAAAGTAAATAAACGAGAGCGATACAAGCGGGTCAAATCCAAAAAGCGATTGCACACTCCTTAATCCCACACAAATCGATGAGATGCACCAGATGGACTTTGTTGGACCACGATTCATCAAGGGGTATGGTGCCATCTCCTCCCTCCATCTCATCGATGTGGTCTCCACTCGGGTTCATATTGAGCAATTTGACTCCAAACACATGGATAATGTGATCGCCTTTCTCATCAAGTATTGGAGCAACAACCCCATTCCCAAGTATTTGCAGGTCGATAACGGGATGTACTTTATTGGAGACTTCAAAAACCCGCGTGGGTTCAGTCGTTTTGTAAGACTCTGCCTCTACGTTGGTACTGAAGTCGTTTTCATCGCGCCCAGCAGCCCCTGGATGGACGGAAGCATCGAGAACTTCAATAACTGGTTCGGATCAAAGTTCTGGGATAAAGAGACTTTCGAAGATATGGAAGACATACGCACCAGATCTCTGCATTTTGTTGATCAGCACAACGATCTCGGTGCATGGAAGAAGAGAAACAAAAAATTGGAACAGGTCGAGCCCGTTAGAATACTAAAAGATGCTGCGGAAATCAATCTGAATAAATTACCGGTGACCGATGGGGCGGTACACTTCATCAGGCCGGTCGATGATGGGGGGCGGATCAACGTCCTGAATGAGGCGTTAAAAGTGGGCAAGGAGTTCATCAGCGAATACGTCTGGGCTACTATCTACACGGGAACACGGAAAATGAATGTCTATTATCGAGCAAAGGATCAGGATGTCGCCGTATTAATAAAAGAATTTGATTATGAGCTGAATATGGGGGTCGAACCTCGCAGGGACGATATCTGGAAAACCTAAAATGGTGTACGATGTATTGACCCTAAATCAACAAATGAGGGTAACCTATGTATTGACCCTTTTTGGTAACCTATGTATTGACCCTTTCCA
>PQXF01000015.1:57825-66736 GCA_003194445.1 Candidatus Methanogaster sp. | reverse complement strand
GAACTCTTCAAAACTATAACTGAGTGAGCTCATATACTGAAGGTTCAATACAGCATAATCCAAAGTGGTCATTTACTATCACCATGGATATATTTACTTCTGATAGTTAAAAAGTTTCTGATTAGGGGTATTCTATCCTATCATTAAAAAGTTTCTGATTAGGGGTATTCTATCCTATCACTAGAAAATTGGACAGTGCCTTCTTGAGTAGTTTACTCAATTTTTTGGATTCAAGGCACTTTGCTTTCCATTGATTGCGGCTTTTCTCGAAGAATTTAATCAGTTTTCTCGGCGGGATTTTATATTCCTTGCCCTGTTGCATTTCGCTCATCGCATCCTCCTTTTCACTGTTTATCAGTTTTTACCCTCCATATTGGTGGGGTATATAATAAAACTTTACAAAGAACAATTATTTATCGAGAGCATAAACACTTTTGAACGGGTGGGTGAAGGAGGAACAAAAGTGGTATGGTTCTATGGGGCAAAAATTGCCCAAATATGTATGATTTTCATCACCCTAGGTCTCGACCGAAGACAGATAGATCTCCGCGCTATTATCCCCCATCCTGCCCTTGAAGTTCCGGTTCTGCGCGGATAGTACTTTCTCCTCATCACCAAGCGCAACCGTCCGTCCGATACAGAATCCGCATCCGGGCGCACATACGGCAGCACCTGCCTCAACGAGTGTTGCGATTACACCCTATGAGATTGCCTGCAAGAGCACGCTCCTGCTTGCAGGATATACCACGAGCCGCGTCCCCGCAGCCGCCTTCCTACCATCAAGCATGCATGCAGCAATCCGTAGATCCTCGATCCTCCGGATGGTGCATGATTCTATGCAGACCTGATCAAGCGGCATTCCAGCGTACTTGCCCGCATGGGCTACGTTATCAACGTGGTGCGGTGCAGCAATCTGCGGCTCGACGTCGTCAGCAGCAATCACAATCACGGATGCGTAATCTACCTCCGGGTCAGGGGCAAGCGGCGTGTAATCATCAGATCTCCCGTAACGCGCAAAGAAACTCGCAAGTCTTCTCATCAGCAGCGCAGAGTCCGCATTTCCCGCCTGCTTCGATCACCATGTTGCTCATAACAGCCCTTGGCTCCACACCCATAGCGTCTACCGTGCTTCCGAGAAACTCCACCGACTCGTATGTCGCGCCATCCGCGGTGATCCGCCCACAGAGATACGGGAATGCGTCCTTCGAATATATATGCGCACCAAGATCCCTTTCGACCTCGATCCTGTAACTCGTTGGCACCTTCAGCCACGCCTTCCCGTACGCTATGACCGCTGCCATGCCGGTCGATCCCATGCCTGTCGCAAACACGCCGAGCACGCCATGGGTGCATGTGTGGCTATCAGCGGCCGATGATTACCTTGTACGGGGATGCGTGCCGCTAGAGCATGATCTGGTAGCACGCGCCGTCGCCGTTCTCATAACATAGAATTCCGTTCTCCAGCGCGAATTTCTGCATCATGATCCGAACGTTTGAGACTTTCTCGCTCGGGAACGGTGACGCGCGGTCGCAGATTGCGATCACTTTTCCGGGATCGTGAACGGTTCTTGTCGCAAGTTCATTCTCCATCAACTGGATTCGAGCGGAAGCGTACCATCGTTTGCGCGAATGCAAGATCCGCAGGTACTAATATCAGATCATCCGACAGAACGTCTCTTCCCGACTTTCGGGACAGGACATCTTCTCTACCATTGTTGGGGTTGCCATGGTTATCTCCAGCGAAAGTCCTTATATCACCGAAACATAGATAAATAGATAGCAGACAATTGGAGGTAATCATGAGATTAAAAGATATTGTGCTAATCGTGGCAGTTGCGTCACTGCTACTGTCATCAGGATGCATCTGGCAGGAGGAGAAGAAAGTTGTTGATAGCGACGGCGATGGATGGGATGATGAACATGAACTGATTGCAGGAACAGATCCGAACAAGACTGACACTGATGGCGACAAGTACTGGGATCCGTTGGATGCAGACCCACTCGATCCTGACATACCGGTTCCGAGGGTAACACCGACACCGGTGGAGACGGTTGTGCCACCGTCACGACCCACACCAACTGTGACCCCTAACGCAACTCACGCGTTCGAGATCACATATCCTGCAGATGGCGACAGTGTTCCCCGCTTGATCAATGTCAAAGGACATGGTGGTGTGCCCGGCTCAAAGGTCAGGATTCATGTCTGCACAGAAGATGAGGGAGATCGCCTTCGACCGA
Organism: Candidatus Methanogaster sp.; assembly: GCA_003194445.1. Classification (GTDB taxonomy): domain Archaea; phylum Halobacteriota; class Methanosarcinia; order Methanosarcinales; family Methanogasteraceae; genus Methanogaster_A. Next base: position 64,498 of record PQXF01000015.1, on the reverse strand, counting down.
GTGTCGGGTATGTTGACGAGAATGGCAACTGGGAAGTAAAGGATGTTGAACTATGGGACGTGACCGGATATGTACTCGGGGAAGAGGCAGTGATCTATACGATGATGGTTGTTTCTCAAACGGGTGAAACAATTATACGCCCTTCTGAGAATGTCACGGTGTACCGAGTGTAGGAGCGCATCAAGAATGATTACAGAGAGTCTACTTGCACCGGGACATCGAGGCTGCGCAGGGTGCGGAGCATCACTTGCAGCGAAGTTTGTTCTCGAAGGCGCTGGCAGTGACTGCATTATGTGTGGTCCTACCGGCTGCCTTGAGGTATTCACAACCCCATACCCTGAATCGGCGTGGCGGGTCCCGTACATCCACTCGCTTTTTGAAAACCCTGCTGCAGTCGCGTCAGGGGTCGAGACCGCACTCGCGGCCCGCGGAAACACCCACACGAAGGTGCTCATCATCGCAGGCGATGGCTCCACCTTCGACATCGGCATCCGCAGCATATCAGGCGCATTCGAGCGCGGGCACAACATAACGTATGTGTGCTACGACAACGAGGCATACATGAACACAGGCATTCAGCGCAGTGCATCGACACCTTTTGATGCATCGACCACGACATCACCTGCCGGAACGGTTTCTTACGGCAATCCCCGTCCGAAGAAGGATATGCCCGCGATCCTTGTGGCGCATGGCTCGCCTTATGTGGCGACTGCAACAATAGCATACCCAAAAGACGTGATCCGCAAGATAAAAACCGCTACCGAGACCGAGGGCCCGGCTTATGTCCAGATCCACGCGTCATGTTGCACTGGCTGGTACTTCGACAGTTCACTGGCTATCGAGGTCGTACGGCTCGCAGTAGAGACCGCGTTATACCCGATCTTTGAGATCGTGAACGGAGAACTCGGGAAGGTGCATAAGATCAAACAAAAACCTGTTGAGGAGTACCTCCGGATGCAGAAGCGGTTTGCTCATCTGTTCAAAGATGAGAGTGGAAGAGATGAGATTGCGAAGATTCAGGCAATTGCTGACCACAATGTCGAGCGGTACGGGCTTGCGCGCAGGACTTAAGTAGATATGTTATGTGAAATGTTCATGTTAGCGGGGCATGAAGATGAATAGGTATGATCTACAAGATCTTGCGCTTATCAGATGTAGGGAGGCATACGTGTTACTGGAAAACGGGAATTATGAAGGATCGTATTATCTTTGCGGATATGCGGTTGAATGTGGGTTAAAAGCATGTATCGCAAAACAAACAAGACTTCACGATTTTCCAGACAAGAAGGTTGTTAACGCAAGTTACAGTCACAAACTTGAAGATCTTGTTAAGATAGCTGCTCTCGAACCGAATATGGACAATGAGTTGAAAAGTAATCCGGATTTTGCAGATAATTGGTATACTGTCAAAGATTGGTCTGAGAAGAGCCGGTATGAGAAACATACTGATAAAGAAGCGCGAGATCTATATTCTGCGGTCGCAGATGAAAAACAAGGAGTTTTACAATGGATAAAACGGCATTGGTAGAGCGGGACATACAAGAGGGAAAGGAGCTGGTAGAAGCTCTGGACGAGACAGAGTTTAAAGTAGATGCTTCTCTGTGGTTCTATTCGTCAGATTCTGACGAATGGCGACTTTTAATCGCTTCTCCGTTTGTAGAAGAGAATGGTCCGAAGAGATCTTATGGTTTTATACGGTCGGTGCTGACACGACCCTCGCCGCCGTCAGAAATTTCTCTGAAAAATATTTCAGTTCTGAGCCCAAAGCATCAATTAATAAAACTTCTGAAGACGACAATCCACACGGGACATGATATAGCTGGTATCAGATTTACACGAAACGTTATAAACAATACGCTAATAGATGATGCCTACATCTACCGCATACTATGAAACTTGTGCAACAATCATGATCCACACAATGGACAAAAGAAATACGAATCTGTGAGATGATATAATTGACTATAGAGAATGAGGATTTTATACGGATAAACTATACCGGGCGATTGGAAGACGGCATGGTATTCGACACCACCGACGAGGAAGTCGCAAAGAAACATGACATATACGATGAGAATACCCACTACGATTCTTTCGTGATCGTAGTTGGCAAAGGGCATGTCGTGAAAGGGCTGGACGAGGATCTTGTCGGGAAGGAAGTCGGCTATCACGGGACGGTTGAGATTCCGCCGGAGAAGGGCTACGGCGAACACAAAACGGAACTGGTAAAGACCTATCCCACATCCAAATTTACAGAGCCGCCTGTGAAAGGGATGCAGGCGGTCATTGATGGGCAACAGGGTCTGGTTGTCATGACGATTGGGCGCAGGGTGCGCATCGATTTCAACAGCCCTATGGCTGGCAAAACTCTGATCTTCGATTACACGATCGAAGATCAGATCGATGACGACCTCGACAAGATCAAATCCCTGTTACAATCCTACTTCAGAAGGGATTTTGATGTGGAGCTTGTCGATGAGACTGTTATGATCGAGCCGCCAAGCGATCTCCGGCTAAATCAGAACTGGCTGCTCGTGAAGTCGGGGCTCGCAAACGAACTCCTCGGATCGATGGGACTGGATAGCGTGAAATTCGTTGAGACGTATCAGAACACGGACTAATATCATGAAAGCGTGTATTATGTGTGGTGGACTGGGCACAAGACTCCGTCCACTGACCCTTGAGCGACCAAAGCCACTGATACCGCTTCTAAATAAACCCTCGGTCGTGCATCTGATCGAGCACCTGAAGGCAGAGAGGTTCACAGATGCCGTGCTGACACTTGGTTATCTCGGCGAGATGATCGAAGAAGAGGTGCGGAAGATCGAGGACATCGATATCGATTGTGTGTACGAACAAAACGCGCTCGGGACGGCAGGAGGAGTCAGGAACGCCAGATCGCACCTTGAAGATGACACGTTCATGGTCGTTGGCGGCGATCATGTCCTTGACCTGCAGCTTCGTGAGATGTGCCGGTTCCACGAGACAAACGATGCCATGGTCACAATCGGACTGGTCTGCATCGACAATCCTTTCGAGTATGGGGTATGCGACATGGATGCGGATGGCGTGATCCACAGGTTCCTTGAAAAGCCAGAACCCGGTGAGGCATTCAGCAATCTCGTAAACACCGGGATCTATGTCTGCGATCCCGAGATTATAGACTGGATCCCGGGCGGCGAGATGTATGATTTTGCAAAAGATGTCTTTCCCGCCCTGCTCGACGCTGGGAAGGAGATCGATGGCTTTCTCGTGCAGGGCAGATGGACTGACATCGGCAATCACGAGATGTACCGGAACGCATGTAAATGGAAACTAGATCAGATATCTGGCAGTGCAAGGATTCCCACACCACGGATCAGAGATCCGGTGATGATTCAGGAAGGTTCTGATATCGCGGAATCGTCCATGATCGTTGGTCCGGTCGTGATCGGTGAGAATACCACGATTGGGGATCGGGTGCTTATTGGCCCATACACAACGATCGGGTCGGGTTGCACGATTGAGGATGATGCGCACATCCTGACCTCGCATATCTATAACAACGTTTGGGTCGGCAGGGAATCGCTCGTCTTCAGTTCTATCATCGACAACGATTGCCACGTGCATGAGAATTGTTCGCTTGAGACCGGGACTGTGCTTGGCAGGGGCACGGTCGTTTATGATGGCGCAATCCTCTCTGGCGTCAGGGTATGGCCCGATAAGGTCGTAAAGCAAGGGGCGCATCTGCGGAGCGATGTGGTCGATTAACTACGGTTCAACATACTTCAAATATGGTGCATACGGATTTATGACGCTATTTTGGCGTTGATCTGTGATCATTCGCGATTTCGCGCCGATGCGGCAAGATTCGCAATTCCTGCGGAAAACGCGCCAGCCACGAAGACAGCATCAATGTTGGTGGCTGCAAAGACCGCGCATGATCGAAGCATAAGCCGGCAACATTTTCACATGTCTGACAAAGATATGGTATCTTCTCAAAAAATAAGAAAAGAAAGGAAGAAGAGGTCTTCCTTTCAGTTCACTGCGGTAGCGTCGTAGTTCTGGCCGCTGTCGATGCTCACACAATCGCCACTTTGGTCGTGTGGCACTTTGACCTGTACAGTGCCCTCTACAGGTTCGCCGATTCCATCACTGGCAAGGAACGTGATCTCGTACACCCTACCATCCTCGTTTCCAGACCGCTCGGATCTGACGCGAGCTATAGCAGTTCCGATGCATCCCGGATCCGCATCCGGCGCATATTTGGCACCGCCGGCACCTTCGATCGAGGCAGTCGGCTCATCACTGGTGATCTTGGTTACCGTGATCGTGACATCGTCGCCGTCTGGATCGGTGACGCCTTCGATGGTCAGGTCAACGAACTTGTGGTTGGGTGGCCAGAGGCAGTCCATGCTCGGGTATGCGCCGGTAACGTTGGGTAGCTGGTTTGGGATGAATATGGCGTTATCGCTGTCACTTGCCTCCCTATTACAGCAAGAAGTCGTAGCAGTAAATGTGATGGTGCAAGGCTCAGTCGCACCCTCAGGAGCGGTTACAGCAACCACATTCAGAGGATCAATATCCACTGTCCAGCCATCGCATGCAAATGAAGCAGACCATGTTACCTTCTCGGGATCTATTCCAGAAAGGTAGTCATCCAAGCCAAATGTCTCAAACGGTGTCGTCTGATCAGGAATGTCACCAACTACAGGCACGGGACAGACCGTGAACGTAGCATCATCGCTGTCGATCACTTCATCATCGGCATCATAAGCAGTGAAGGTAATGGTCTCATTTCCTGTCCAATCATCCGGATATGTGACGGTTACATTATTATCACCATCGATGCTCACACTAAGTTGAATATTCCCGCTGTAGGCGTAATGATCTACCTCACCAACCATGTAGTCGTCCAGATCGAAGGTCTCAAATTCCTCGCCGGAAAATATGCACTGATCGGGTATCCCTTCGAGTTCCTGTTGGAGTTCTCCTCCACCCAACTCAAAGAGATTATTTCCGCACGATGCCCAGAAATGTCCCAGAGGACCGAAGCCCATACCTTCCACACATCCGGGGAAGCCGGTGTAGTTGAAGATGTTCTCCTCTTCCCATCCGTTGAAGCTGCCAGTTCCGGTGTAATTATACTCTAATATATATGCGGATGTCATGTCACTAATCCATAGTTTGCCGGCCACATACTCCAAACCGTCATGATGAGAACCACTAGGAGTTGCTGTATGCTTGAATTCCCATTGCCATTCTGTATCAACTCCCACCTGGAAGCTCAGCACATTCCTGTCACTTGCGGTTCCAGTGTAGAATGTTGTGTGTTCTTCATCATAGCCCAATGTCTGGGTATAGTAGTTTTGAGGCAGTTTTGCGTCCACAACCAATCCCACTGGCGTCCAGTCCAAGGTGTCCCAATCAATGGTCCATTTGTAGATCTTCGCATAGTTGCTGGTACCTGAGGAATACTGTTGCGGTCCTAAGTATATGGCATCCTCTGTGACAATGAACTCATTGATCGATCCAGAGTGAAAACCACAATCTGCATAGTAGTTGTAGGATCCTATACTACAATTCAGTGTTCTACTCGCCATTGGGCCTGTGGCATATGGGTTGTCCGGATGCATATTAGGATCATCTCCTGCTGGAATACTCACAGTATACATATCGCAATTCTGTCCATTTCCGACGAAGAGATACCCGGTTCCATCAGAGTGCACGTAACCACCAACATCGTAACCGCCTTTGAAGCAGCTATTGCTGGGTGTAAAGTGCGCGTACTTGTAGTAGCTGCCCGTTGGTTCAAACGCCACTGCGGGCGTCACTACCAGAATGCTCACTATCATTGCAGCCGCCAACAGAGCTGTAATTCCTTTCCGTATGTATATACTATTCATTTCCTTTAACCTCCTTTTGTTTCGTTGTTCGTTGATGTACCATTGAAACCCGGGGGTTTCATGGCACCTCATCCGCATACACGGTCGTATGGAACATGTCCGCGGCTTACAGAGAAAAGTATATAAGCATAAACAGCGCGTGTTTCTACGCGCTGCGGGACCTGCAGCGCTTTTACACTTTTAATAACATCTCAAGCAACTCTATGATGTTTCGCTCACAATGTAGCACAACACACAGATCACCTGAGAACCTTTGTTACGGATGCAAATAACACAACCATCTGATCATATTTAAGCATTTCGGTTACATCTCATCTGTCAATTTATTGGGAAATAGGTGACAGAAACTCAGATTTATCACCCAGACATCCGAACCAGAGGCAGCAGACACGAGACTCGAATCAACAAGAGTCTCGAAACAAGGCCAGCACCAGAGTAAATTTACAACTCCGATCTTTATGTCGCGCGGTGTGGTTAAAGCAGGGGGCGATCCACCTGATGTTGAGCCCCGGGTTCACGACCTTTTCAGTAACACCGCAAACCAAAAACACTCCCGCTCACGAAAAGAATAAGATGCATCCGGTCGAATCCGAACCTTAAGTGAAGAACGAAAAAGAGATCATCGAAGCCGCGCTGTTTGCTGCAGGCGGTGCAGTCGATGTATACTTCACACCGCCACAACTTGAGCTTTTTCAAACCTCTGAAACCGTAATGTGAGCAAAGAGTCAAGTTCTTCTTTGTAGGTGGTGTCCGTCTGGTTCAGGCAGTTGGTGATGGCATTTTTGAAA
>PQXF01000015.1:53076-56861 GCA_003194445.1 Candidatus Methanogaster sp. | reverse complement strand
TTTTCGGAGATACTTAGTTAGAGTGTTCGAAGATATTCCTGTAAACTGGCATATATGTTTATGGCTTATATTCTGGCTCTTCAACCAAAGAGCTTCCATTCTACGCTGAACGCGTGGATGGGGATGATGATACCGTTCGTAATCCAATGCTTTCATCTCTTCCTCAGTGAACTCAATCTCAATCATGCAGATCACCTGTTGAGATTTGTATCTCAAACTAAAAAGTAGTTACCGGTATACTAAATATGTGCTATGATTCTATCTATAAAAAAATCGCAGTTTATGACGGTGCCGAGTATAACCCGCAGTCACATCAAACACACGACCCCATGTACATTTCGACCGCACCGTCACCACATCCACGCCAGCACCCCAAAGCGTTATGGAATTCTCCACCCCCACACCCACAGTCTCATTATACTCCCCAGCATACACAATCACAGTATCACCATCAGTCGCATCATCCACCCCTTCCTGAATCGTATCCCACTTATGCTCAGAAGGATCATCACTGAAATCATCATCCACATAGATCGTCTTCGGAACCGAAGGCATCGAAGCATTCAAGAAAAACTCCCCCGTACCCGGTCGATAAACCCCAATATTATCATCGGAATCTCCATCCCAATCTCCTGCAATCGGAATATCGCCGAGATCCCCGTACTCAGGCGTCACAATATCAGCAGCCCCGCCATCGTTATCGATATCCAGATAAAATACGCCGGTAGTACTTCCGGGACGGTAGAGCCCGATATTATCATCCCCGTCGCCGTCCCAGTCCCCGATGACAGGCAGATCATCAGGCTCGCCAAACGCCACGCTCTGGTCTGCAGATCCGCCACTATTATCGAGATCAAGGAAGAACATCGTAAGCCCGGAATCAGAATGATTCTGCCGAAATACACCGATGTTATCACCACCGTCACCATCCCAGTCTCCAACGACCGGAATATCGCCAATAACCCCGAACGTTGCATTCATGTCAGAGACGCCATCGTTATCATAATCGAGGAAGAACTGAGCAGTGGACGGACGGAAGACGCCGATCGTGTCATATCCATTCCCGTTCCAGTCCCCTGTGATCGGAATATCGCCGGAGATGCTGAAACTGATGTTCAGTCCACTATCAAGTGAAAAATTTGCGGTCGTGTAGTTGTAGATGCCGGTTGTATCGGTTCCATTGCCATTCCAGTCGCCGACGAGAGGTTTGTTTATGTCCGGCGGATTGCCAGAGTAGATATGCATCCCCACTCTGTTTGGATAAGCGTCCAACGTAGATTTGGCGCTTGAAATTGGATCATTGATGTAGTACGTCCCATCTGATCTGCCAGTCACCACTACAAAGTGACCTCCCACATTAACGATGACCGGATGCCCTGCATCAAGGTGAGTGTTCAGTACAGTCGTGTCAAAAGGCTTGACCGTGCCCGGAGAATACTCGATCTGGTTTGTCTCGTCATGACAGGCATCACTGACAGCAGACCAGTGGATCCAATAATTTTCGTCATATCCCGCGCGCCCAATTGCATCATTCAGCCTCTTCGGATCAGTATCCACGCCATAGTACGCCATCACCATCGCGGCGGATGTGAGCGTGCAGCCCTGACTGTAGATCGTCTGACCATCGCCGCCCAGTTTGTCGCTTCCCCATCGCGGGTCGCACTGGCTGAAGTATGGCACAGGCGGCATGGATGCCGCGCCAACGCCTGCAAATGCGAGTATCACGACCGCCGCAGCCACCAGCGGCAGGCGGGTCATGCCGCTACCTCTTCGCCCACTCCTTCCCTCGCCCTCATTATAGCAATCGGAACATCGAGATCCATCTCATAGAACTTATCAGACAGTCGCATGCCCACGTCCAGTCCATCCTTGCGCTCATCGATTCCCTCAACATAAACGAGCACATCGAGATCCTCGCCTTCATAAGGTCCGGAATACTCGATATCCTTTATCCTTTCTACTCCAAATTCCTTTGAAACTTCATCCCTGATTATCTGTATGATTTCTTCTTTATCCATCTAAAATCCCTCCACAAGGCTTTTGCTTATGTAAACGATCATGGAAGCGTCTGATATTGCAGATCCACACATATCTTCCGCAATCCCTACATTCAGATCATAATCGCACTTTATACGCATCAATCTCCATTTATTCATCTGCTTAGCAAGCGTATCATCTCCAAAGTTCTTTATAATCAGTTTCTTGAACTTATCCACCAGTGACTTATGCCTCGTAACATCAAGTTGCATCTGTATATACACCGCAGACCTTGCAGCATGATACATCGAATAATACGATTTGTGAATCACGGTTCGATTGCTCAAACCGATCTCAAGAAGTTTCTCCGCAATAAATAGATTGTCTTCTGCAATCGCTAATCTGGACTCTGCGATACCATTCATAAATCGTTTTACCGTGATCAAATCCACTGCGTCATGCTCGTTTAGATAAACGAGCAGTCCCCATTTGTCCGGGGTCAGTTCCATTAACTTGTTTTGCTGCATCATAAGCCTCACATTCAGACGCTATCTGCTATCAATATTTGTCGATATCCATATAGACATTTGTAGCCGCTGTTCCCACGCCATCGCCGATCAGCGTAACCCGTTTCCACACATCCACGTTCTCGACATACGTCCCGACATGCACATAAATCATATCCCCCACCCCTGCGCTGTCAATCGCCGTCTGAATCGCCGTACCCGCGCCCGGATACACATCCCACACGAGCGCCCGCGCCCATACCCGCCGCCGCAAGCACCGCCACGAGTGCCGCAGCCAGCAGCAGCAGTCGGGTCATGCTGCCCCCACACGAGCACCCGCGGCAGGCACGGCAGTGATAATCATCGGTCGCAGAACAGTACGGGATTCACTCATGAAAATATGCCTGATCATAACAATCATCTCCGGGATGTTACTCGCCACAACAACCCGATCATGTAAAAGCCTTCCGCTCAACAACTTCTGCCCGTGTCCGCACCAATCACAGCTTCCGCAGGTCTATTCGATCAGCAACGCCCTGAATCCAGCCTGTCGAAAATGGTCATCGGTGGTGAGCGCGTCGACAATCTCCATACCCTGCATGACGACAAAAGAGATGCAATCAGTCAGCCCCCACTCTTTATCCCTACGAGAGGAATAGAGTTTCACCGCACGGTCAAACAATTCCGGACTGATCGATACCACCTCGATATCAGGATCGCTCCGCAGGTCTTCAATTGTAGCTACAGAGGTGGATCGCCAGCGCAATCTGGAAAGCGTATTGCCAATCTCTGTTAGTACCGCTTCGGTTATCACGAACCGACCCACAATCTCTGATGTGATGGCGCTGGCACGTTCATGATACTCATCAGATGTGTTTATCAATGCCAGAATGTAGCCCGTGTCAATGAAAATAACCATTCTTACCGCTTATCTGTTCCATAGAGATAGTGATCGTGCTGCATAGCGAGGTCAGATATTCCCAAATCCATAGCCCGTTTTAGAATCTGTTTAAACGCACGGTTGGGAATCTCTTTCTCTTCCGATGTTCCGATTGTGGCAACATGGCGTATATGAAAGTCTGCATCTCCTCTGGACTGAAATGCACGGATGTGAGATGCCACGTTAAGTATTTTTGTAATACGATTTACCTCTCTGTTGAAGCATAAAACGGTCTTAGGCAAGCCACAATAAATAGCTTACCCGAATGCAGGCTCGATGGTGACATCCCACTTTGGCAAATTTCCTGATCTTTCAATTCTCTCTTCGCAGATTTTCATTGCCTCTTTTGTCAATTTCACTCC
>PQXF01000015.1:11758-49635 GCA_003194445.1 Candidatus Methanogaster sp. | reverse complement strand
CAAACCTCTGAAACCGTAATGTGAGCAAAGAGTCAAGTTCTTCTTTGTAGGTGGTGTCCGTCTGGTTCAGGCAGTTGGTGATGGCATTTTTGAAATCCTTAAACTCGGAATAATACTTCGAATACAAACACTGCTTCTTAACAAATTTCCATAATCGTTCAATAAGATTCAAATTGGGTGAATACGGAGGAATGTAAAGCAATTCGATATCAAGGGATTCCGCTAATTCCCAAACAAGTTTACACTTCTGATATCTGGCATTGTCCAAAACAAGGGTTATTGGAACTCTAATATCAAGGCGCGAAATGCGCCACAATAAATCACAAAAGCTCTGAGCGTTGATGTACGTATCGTTAGTAACAGTGATCAATTCATGAGTTATAGCATTTAACGCACCCAAAACATTGAACCGCTTTCTACCAGCTGGGGCTTTAATAAACAATCTCTTAAATGACCACAATATTCCGAGAAATGGAGCCAGAACAAAGTGTGCAGCATCCACAAAAAAGACAACTCTCTTGCCGGACTTGGCTTCTTTGAGGCGGGGCTCCAGTTCTTCTTTTATGAACTGTTCCTGCTTATCCAAGTCTGCTTTAGCAGGAATCATACCCACTTTGCGAGGAGCCATCCCAATAGACTTGAGAAACTCCCTAACCCTGTTTTCACTGCGCTTAATTCCAGTTATCTCTTCGATCTTAGCCATAGCCTCTTTAACGCTTGCAGGCGGATGTTCACTAAAGTAAGCTTCGATAGTTGTTGCATACTGCCTCAATTCACTTTGAGGCTGGTAAAAATTTACTTCTTTCAACCCTTCTATGCCATATTTCTGGTATTTTCGGAGATACTTAGTTAGAGTGTTCGAAGATATTCCTGTAAACTGGCATATATGTTTATGGCTTATATTCTGGCTCTTCAACCAAAGAGCTTCCATTCTACGCTGAACGCGTGGATGGGGATGATGATACCGTTCGTAATCCAATGCTTTCATCTCTTCCTCAGTGAACTCAATCTCAATCATGCAGATCACCTGTTGAGATTTGTATCTCAAACTAAAAAGTAGTTACCGGTATACTAAATATGTGCTATGATTCTATCTATAAAAAAATCGCAGTTTATGACGGTGCCGAGTATAACATCACTGTGGGGAATCTAAATCTTTCTAACGCAAGCATCGGCATAGAACTTTGGGGAACTGATGATTGTAAGATAGTGAACAATATCGTCTTGAACAACTGGTATGGCATTTATCTACATTCTTCGAGCAACAACACGCTGCAGGACAATACCGTGAACTCAAACGGATACTATGGCATCTACATGTCTTCTTCGTGCAACAATACACTCACGAACAATGCCTTTATAGATGATGGACTCTTTGTTGTGGATTCCTATAGAAACACTGTCGAAAACAATACAGTAAACGGTAAACCTCTCGCATACCTTGAGGATACGTCTAACCTCACGATTCAAAATGCTGGACAAGCCATTCTCGTGAACTGTACTAACATTACTGTGGAAAGTCTAAATCTCTCTAATACAAGCATCGGCATAGAACTCTGCGAAACTGATGATTGTAAGATAGCGAACAATATCGTCTTGAACAACTTGCATGGCATTTATCTACATTCTTCGAGCAACAACACGCTGCAGAGCAATACTGCGGACTCGAACGACTGCGATGGTATCTACATGGTGGCATCGGACAACAATACACTCACAAACAACACCATATCAAACAACTGGGCGGATGCGGGTATCCGCATGGGTTCTTCAAGCAACAACACGCTGCAGAGCAACATTGTGTCGAACAACTGCCACGGCATCCAGCTAGGAGATTCGAGCGGCAACATGTTGGCGAACAACGTTGTCTCGAACAACTGGTATGGCATCAGCCTATGGTCTTCGAACAACAACATGCTGCAAAGTAACAACGCATCGTGCAACGACGACGACGGTATCCTCATGTACGGGGATTCGTGCAACAACACACTACAGAGCAACGTTGTGAATTCAAACAACGATGATGGCATTGACCTGTCGGTTTCGACCAACAACATGTTACAGAACAATACCGCGAAATCGAACAACCGGTCAGGTATTAATATAGCTTCTTCGAGCAACAATGTGCTAATGGAAAACACCGCATCGTACAACTGGTGCGGTATCTATCTACATTCTTCGAGCGGCAGCAACATGTTGCAGAATAACAACGTATCTTACAACGACCATGGAATCTGTATATTTTATTCAAGCGACAACAACACACTGCAAAGCAACACTGCGAGCTCGAACAGCAACCATGGCATCTTCCTGTATGAGTCGAACAACAACACCCTTTACCACAACAACCTCATCGGCAACACCCAGAACGCCTACGATCGCGGCACCAACACATGGGACTCTGGCTCCGAAGGCAACTATTACTCCGACTACACCGGCACCGACCCGGACGGCGACGGCATCGGCGAGGAGTCTTACCCGATCCTGGGCGGCACCAGCATCGACCGCTTCCCGCTCATGCAGCCGTGGACTCCACCACTGCTGCAGAACGGCGACCTCAACGGCGACAATGAAATTACCCCCGCAGACGCCGCTATTGTGCTTGCATTCGCAGCCGGCGGTTCCGCCTCGTGCGACGCCGCGACGCTCGCCGCCGCGGACGTCAGCGGCGACAACCGCGTCACATCGCTCGACGCTCTCATGATCCTGCATACGGCGGCAGGAGCGATAGAATTATAAACGAATCTGTCAAACAATTCACCAATATGGGGTCTTAAATATGATCAATAGGTCGATACTGGAAGAACAATTGTTGACTGAAATTGCAGATGTCCCAATTGATTTTTTGCCAAAACTCACAGAAATAATTCGCACTATCAAGAGAGAACTGTTGATATCTGTGACCGACGGAAAATACTCTGAATCACAACTTAAAAAGTTTAGAAACGCCCGCAGCAGTTGGAGTGATCTGGACATCGAAGACATATATAGGAAATTCAATGAGGATATGAGAAGATGGACTCTCGAAGAATCTGTGTAGATTCCGACGTTGTCATAGACTATCTGCGCGGGAAAACTCAGTTTCAAGACGTTCTTCCATCAGCGATTGAAAAGTACGATTGCTATATCGCTCCGATTTCTGCTTATGAACTTTATTACGGAGGATACTACTCAGGGAGGGCCGATAAAGTGGATGATGTTCTTAATCTTTTTGGGATATTGGATTGTCCCCGTGCATCGATCAGAAAGTCAGCCGAGATTCATGTAAGACTCTCCAAGACCGGTAATTCACTGGACATAAAAGACATTCTTGTAGCGGGAACTTGTATTTATTTCAATCTCCCACTACTTACAAGAAATATTAAGCATTTTTGCAGGATAAAAGAGCTATCATTGGTTGACGTCGATGCGCTGCTTTAGCAAGCGCTGTTGATGACATCATTATCGATTCATCAAATCTCAACGTGTATGGTGCTGGCAACAACCACAATCAGTGGGACTCCGGCTCTGCTGGCAACTACTACTCCGACTACAACGGCATCGGCACCGACCCACACCCGATCCCGGGCGGCACCAGCATCGACCGCTTCCCACTCATGCAGCCATGGACTCCACCACTGCCGCAGAAAGGCAACCTCAACGGAGACGACCAGATCACCACTGCGGACGCCGCGATCACACTCGCGATCGCAGCCGACGGTTCCACCTCGTGCGACCCCGCGACGCTCGCCGCCGCGGACGTCAGCGGCGATGGCAGCGTCACAGCGCTCGACGTTCTCGCGATCCTGTAGGCGGCGACAGGAGCGATAGAATTATGATAACCGGGGACTCATCAGGTAAAGTATATCCGGTCAGCGGATAGGAGGTGAAAATTATGAAGATACCCGAAGTAAAGAGACCACCAAAGGAAATTCTGGCGAAGGTGCAGTCTCTGAAAGGGAAGAAAGGAATGATCGCAGCGATTGAGCCTGATACCGGAGAATGGTTTTTGGGGAAAGATGTTCTTGAGGCTCTTAAGAACGGGCGGAAGAGGTATGTAAACGGGATTTTCTACTTTGTTCGCGTTGGCTACCCGTCTGCACACGCGCAGAAAGGAGGCGTAAAACAGGTATGAGAACGCTCATCACCGGCAAAGTTGTAGATTTTGTCCCGACATTTGGCACACATCCGGATGGGGGATGTCTCGTACTCAGCGAGGATGGGGATTTCGCGATTACTGTGGATACCGGCTTCAACGGTGGAATCGCTATTCCGCTGGAAATGATGGACAAGATGGATATGGAATTTTTCGGATATGATACATTTACCCTTGCTACAGGCGACATTGTTGAACTTCCGATGTTCATGGGCAAAGTGATCCTCGATGATTACGAGAGCAAGACCTGGTTTATCCCTGGTGATTCGCTACCCGGTATGGCGTTTCTTTCTGCGGTCGGTTCGATATTGTGCTTCGATTTTGAAGATGAAACTGTGGAATTGAGAAGACATTGATATTCGATCGGCTGCTCAATCGGGTCATTGCATGTTCACACGTCCCTCGCGTAATGGAAAAGGTTGCTGCGCGCTATAAACTCCTGCGCGGCGACTTCATCCCCGCAGACTCCGCGATCGCACTCACAATCGCAGCCGGCGGTCCCGCCTCGCACTACTCCGGAACTCTCGTCATTGCTGACGTCAGCGGCGACAGACACGTCACCTCGCTCGATGCGATACTGAGCATGCAAGCGGCGACAGAGGTGGCAGATTCGTTATAATTCTGCCCATCTGGTCAACCCATCACCAACATCACCAGGCAGGATAGTACATCGCAAACGAAAGGTATTAATGTCAACAGATCAACAATACCATGAATATGGAATGAAAACGTCAATAAGTATCGTATCCGGACCCTCATCCCAAGTACTGGCAGGAAGAATTGCACGTACGCTGGGGTGCCATCTTGCAGACACCGAATTTTCAACATTTCCCGATGGTGAACGATACCTCCGCGTACCCGGCATCGATTCCTGCGATCATGTCGCAATCGTGCAGTCAACACCGACCGATTCCGATTACATCTCGCTTCTGCAACTTATCGATGCCTGCGACACATCTGATCGGATCGACGTCGTCATCCCGTATTTCGGGTATGCGAGGCAGGACAAACGGTTCAAGGACGGGGAGTCTGTGAGTGCCAGAGCGCTTGCTCAAGCGATCACAGCAGATCGTGTATTCACAGTAAACATCCACAATCCTGACGTACTCCCGTATTTTGATGCGCCTGCAACCAGCATTAATGCCGCGCCAGTGGTCGGAGAGTACATCGCATCGATGAAACTTACCGATCCGATGATCATTGCACCGGATGAGGGCGCGCTCGATCTCGTACAGTCCACATCTGAGAATCTCGGCATCGGCTTCGATTACATGGAGAAGACGCGCATAAGCGGGGACGAGGTCTCGATAAAGACGAAGGAACCGGACGTTTCGGGAAGGGACGTCGTTATACTGGATGACATCATCTCAACCGGGGGCACGATCGTGGAGACAACCCTTCTGTTAAAGAAGAACGGTGCAAGGAGGGTGTTTGCGGCATGTATCCATCCGGTGCTTGTCCGAAATGCCGTACTGCGCATATTTGCAGCTGGCGTGGAAGGGATCATAGCAACCGATACGCTTGACAGAAGCGTAAGCGTAGTCACTGTGGCGCAACTGATCGCGAATATATTCAAAGGAGAAACAATAAAACAATGAAACAGATAACGCACTCAAGACCGGGAAAGGGAGAGGCGCCGATGCCGAAGGCGTTAACAAATCTCATATCAAGGTTCGATTCGTACATAAGAACTCATAAACCGGTGCAACTAACAATTCCACCACTGATCGTACTTGTAATCGCATTGATCGTTCTTGGCGGGATGTATGCGACTACAGGCTCACCGGTACGTCTTGGATTTGAGTTCGAGGGCGGCACGATCATTACCCTTGACACCAAAGACTCGCAGGATCTGCTGCAGCAGAAATTCGCGGATTATCCGGTGATCTACGTGCGGGATTCAGGTAGCCGCAAGAGTATCAAGTTCGGTCCGATGAGTGAGGATAAACAGAATTCGCTGACTGAGCTGGTTAATACCGATTATGAGTACGCAGCTCCTGAGATCAAGCAGGCAGGCGCACTATATGGGGCATCCTTGCAGACTCAGGCACTGAGGGCACTTGTGATATCGTTCTGCCTGATGGCAGTGGTAGTCTTTTTAATATTCCGGACATTGGTGCCATCTGTTGCAGTTGTGCTCTCCGCATTCTCGGATATCGCGATCGCAGCCGCATTCATAGCTGTTACAGGCATCGAACTCTCACTCGGAACAGTTGCAGCCCTCCTGATGTTGATTGGGTATTCTGTAGACAGCGACATCCTTTTAACGACACGACTTCTCAAACGGCGGGGCAATCTCGATGACAAGGTTACGAATGCGATGACGACAGGACTTACGATGACCTGTACAACGCTTGCCGCAATCATAGTCATGTATATTGTTGCCACGTACTCGTACCTCATCATACCAACATTGCCACAGATCAGCATCATAAGCGACATCTCGATCGTACTCATATTCGGTCTATTTGCCGATCTGATGAATACGTGGATGCTTAATACAGGAATACTGAAATGGCATCTACAGAGACCAAGGAGGCGGAGAGCATGAGATTACATAAGGACTTCAGGATAATTGTATTTGTTCTCGCCATGCTAATCGCGCTTATAGCGATTCATCCGGGTTATAACTCTGATGAAGGGTTCACATCCCATCTGCAATACGGACTCGATCTCGATGGCGGAACCTCCCTGATACTCCATCTGGATGGCGTGATCGCAAGTATCGATGCCGATCCGGTGCAGATCATCGAGAACGAATTTTCTGATGTGTTTGGAGACGTCGAGATCGTTGACCACTCGGATACAGAGATCACATTCAGGACAGCAGAACCGCATAGCGCGGATGCAATAAGTGCGGTTGGTTACGGAAATGGGCGCATAAGGGGCAACGATGTTGCACTTGCCATAAACAAGCAGTATGTGATCCGGACATACATCTCAAAGCAGTTGACCTGTGAGGTAATATATCTCGGCGGAGATACGTATGAGATCAGGTCAAAGGTGACCGATAGTGAATTATCAGATCTGCTCGCCGGTGTCGGCGGATCGATCAAGAAGGACATGCAGGGCAAGCCCGAATTTAAGGAGGAGGTGACAAAAGAGACCCAGGAGATGACGAAGAAGGTATTAAACGAGAAATTAAACATCTGGGGTCTTAAGGAGATTCCGATCACCCCTGTTGGATCCAATGTTCTTATGGTTGATCTCGCCGGAATCGATCTCAGTACCGCGCGGGATATTGTTACAACGCCTGGAAAGTTTGAGATCCGCGTCCAGACAACGAACAATACATCAGAGCATGTGCTGTGGGGTGACCGTATCACCGCAGTGGACGTACCAAATATGAAGGAGGGGTCATGGGGTGTCGGTTTCACGCTGAATGACAAAGGAGCGAGAGAATTCGGAGTCGCAGCGGTCAAATACGGTGCTGCTGATGACCCGGATGCGCATGAACTGATCATGCTGCTCGATGATAATGAGGTGTACTCGGCACCACTCAACCCAAGGCTTGCAAGCGATCTCAACGGACTGTATGATCTATATGGTGTGGATGGCGATTGGCCATCTCGAGGTCTGGTTGCGAACACCGGCTCTGGTGATGAAGGAGAGGCCGAGGCGAGACAACTGCATGTGCATCTCAGTGCAGGGGCTCTTCCTGTGCAGGTGACCGTGGTCAGTTCGGATCAGGTCCCGGCATCACTCGGCACACTATTCAAGGAGCAGGCACTGATCGCGGGTCTGTTTGCGCTGCTAACCGTTGCGCTTGTCATATTCTTAAGATACCGGCAGAAGAACATCTTAATCCCGATGATCGCAACCTCTGTAAGTGAGGTCTTCATGATCCTTGGGTTCGCCACGCTTATCGGCTGGCAACTCAATCTACCAGCTATTGCCGGAATTATCGCTGTTATCGGAACTGGAATCGACCATCTGGTGATCATCACAGATGAAGTGCTTTATGAGGGGAAGATACCATCCTTGAAGGTGTATCTATCTCGCATATCCAAGGCGTTTGCTATCATCTTCGCTGCTGCAGCGACAACGATCATCGCAATGTCACCGCTACTCTGGATGGGATTCGGCGCGCTGAAAGGCTTCGCGATCACTACCATAGTCGGTGTTTTAATCGGCGTTCTGATCGCAAGACCTGCGTACGGACGGGTAATCCGGGATATGCTAGAGTAAGCTATGACAAAGAAGATCAACCACGGAGGACACGGAGAAGCACAGAGAGTTATTGTCTTTCTCTATGCTTCTCCGTGGTTTTCCGAACCACCAGAAGATGATACAAAGTCTTGCAGGGCGATGGATCTGCTGGAGTAAGAGGTGGTGACACGAGTAAAATGAGCGACTACCCTTCAATAAAAGCGCGGGCTGATGTGTGCGCTGCCGCAATCAAAAAGTATGATCGGGTACAGGTAGTATCCCACCTCGATGCCGACGGCTTGACTGCCGCCGCGATCACATCCCGCGCACTCGACCGGTGCGGCATCGAACATGATGTCAGGTGCGTGAAGCAACTGGATAGGCGGGTTCTCGGAGATGTGGCTGATGCGAACGTCCCGACGATCTTCACGGATCTCGGGAGCGGAATGATATCCGAGATGCCGCTTAATATCGAGATAGTCGTTGCCGATCATCACCAGGTCGACCACCGTCCGGTCGACCACCAGCATCTCCATCATCTAAATCCACATATCTTCGGCATCGACGGCTCGACCGAGCTTAGCGGCGCTGGCTGTGCGTACATACTTGCTCAGTCACTTGGCGAGAACCGTGATCTTGCTGATCTTGCGATCGTTGGCGCTGTTGGGGACTTGCAGGCAAGGAAATCCGGGAAACTGGTAGGATGCAACAGGGAGATCCTCAAGAAGGGTGTGGATCATGGCGTCATCGATTACAAGAGGGATCTTTCGCTTTTTGGGAAGCAGACCCGCCAGATGTTCAAACTGCTTCAGTACTCCTCTGACCCGTATCTACCCGGCCTCACAGGAAACGAGGGCGCAAGCATCGCGTTTTTGAAAAACGTCGGCATAAACTCATCTGGCGAGCGGTGGAAGCGGTGGATCGACCTAGGCGTTGACGAACAGCAGAAGGTTGTCTCCTCGTTGGTCCAGTACGGCATCTCGAAGCGGATGTCGCCCTACCACATCCAGCGGCTGGTCACAGAGGGCTATACGCTTACCCGGGAGCGGGAAGGAACCGAGATGCGAGATGCGTCCGAATACTCAACTCTGCTAAACGCCACAGGCAGATACGGCTTCGCGGATATCGGTCTTGCGGTCTGCCTCGGCGATCGAGACGAGGAACTTGCAAGAGCGAAAGATCTGCTTGCGGGGCATCGAAAGAACCTTGTGGACGGGCTTAACTTTGTCAAGGAACATGGCATAACCGAACTTGACCACATCCAGTACTTCGATGCGGGTAGTTCGATCAAGGACACGATCGTCGGCATCGTTGCAGGCATGAGTCTGACAAACCGCAGAAAGCGGGATATGCCGATGCTCGCATTCGCAGACAGCGACGAAGGTGCCAAGGTCTCTGCACGCGGCACGCAGGACCTTGTAAGAAGAGGACTTAACCTTGCGGATGCGCTTGAAGTCTGCGCAACAGAGGTCGGCGGCATGGGCGGCGGGCACAACATCGCAGCAGGCGCGACCATACCCGATGGCACGAAGGATGAGTTTCTCGGGTTGATGGATGCGATGGTCGGAGAGCAAGTTACCCCGGCGGAGTGATGTGAAATGGATGCATTGTACTTGAATGATTGTTATTTGAAGGAATTTGAAGCAACTGTTGAGGCGGTCACCGATGATAGGTTCGTGATCCTCGACAGAACCGCATTCTACCCCAATGCTGGCGGACAGCCGAACGATCTCGGTGTTCTGGTCCGGGATGGGGACGAGTATCCGGTGGTCCATGTACGAAAGATAGACGATTCGATCAGCCATGAGATTGCAGATCCAGGGCTTATGGTGGGCGATTCCGTCACCGGAAGGATCGACTGGGGCAGGCGACATCTCTTTATGCGGTCGCATACTGCATGCCACGTCCTCTCCGCTGTGATCAACAAGGAGACCGGTGCGCTTATCACAGGGAACCAGATCGGAGAGGCAAGGACTCGGGTGGACTTCAGTCTGAAGGACTTTGACAGGTCGCAGATCAAGTCGTTTGAAGAGAAGACAAACGAGATCATCGATCAGGGGATTCCTGTGGAGATAAAGATTCTTCCCGCAAAAGAGGCGCTTAAGATTCCGTCGATTGTGAAATTGAAGATGGATCTCCCTGATATGGAAGAGCTACGCATCATCGATATCGTGGGATTTGATGCGCAGGCATGTGGCGGCACGCATGTGCAAAACACCGGTGAGATCGGGAGGATTGAGGTTGTGAAGGCGGAAAATAAGGGGAAGAATAACAGACGGATTTATTTCAGGTTGTCCACCTGACCGGTGGACCGATACTTAAATCACAATAAGTCACATAATGGATCACCAAGAGCAATCCATCGATGCCACCGCCAGCAGGGCGGGACATTATACAAGATACAGGAGGATGTAACCACATTGGAACGATACACACGATATGAACGCGCCCGCATCATCGGCGCACGAGCGCTCCAGATCTCGCTTGGAGCACCGGTACTGATCAGACCTGACACCGGAGACCCGATCGAGATAGCGATGCGGGAACTGGAAGGGGACATGTTGCCGATCACTGTGAAGAGAGACCACGTGAGATGAACACCGAGATCTCCGCATCCGAGATGCGCAGGGTCGATGCCAACTGTGGCGGTATCGGTCTACTTCCGCTCCAGTTGATGGAGAATGCTGGCGCATCTGTTGCATGCGCGATTCGCGCACGGTTTTTAGAGGACAGAGAGACCAGCATCGTAGTCCTCGCAGGTACCGGCAACAATGGCGGTGATGGGTTTGTTGCGGCACGGCATCTTCTGGACTATAATCCTGTGATTCTGCTGCTTGGACGCGCCCGGGACATTGCAACCGAGGAATCCCGCCGGAACTGGGAGATACTGGAGAATCTCAGTGCCGATCTCATGGAAATTAAGGATTCATCCGAACTCTCGGAACTGGAACTGGGCGCTGACGTCGTGATCGATGCCATGCTCGGTACAGGCGTGCGCGGGAGCGTTCGTGAGCCAGTGGCAAGCGCAATCAACCTCATAAATGAATCTTCCGCGTTTGTTCTCTCAATAGATACCCCGTCCGGATTCAATCCTGATAACTTCGAGAAGGTAGTCCAGGCAGACCTGACAATCACGAACCACCGGATGAAAGAAGGGCTTTCCGGGCATCCCGAGGTGGCAGGCGAGATCGAAGTTGCCGACATCGGCATCCCTACGCGGGCTACCCTGATTGTCGGGACAGGAGACCTGCCGCCAGCAAGGAATGCGGGATCGCACAAAGGCGATAACGGCAGGGTACTTGTAATCGGGGGCGGTGCGTTTACGGGTGCGCCTGCGCTTGCCGCGCTTGCAGCAGCACGGGCCGGTGCGGACTGGGTGACGGTTGCTGCGCCGCGGAGTGTTGCAGGGACGATCGCGGGCTTCTCGCCTGACCTGATCGTTCATTCGTTATCTGGCAGGTATCTTACCAGCGACGACATCGATACGGTCAACGCGCTGATCCGGGAGCACGACGTGACCGTTATTGGGATGGGGCTTGGTCGCGAGAGCGAGACCGCGGAGGCAGTCTCCGTGATCATCAGGTCAAATCCTGATGCACGGTTCGTGATCGATGCAGATGCGCTCCATGCGCTCCGGATGCCGATGCCGGTACACGAGGGGACGCTGCCGATCATAACGCCACATGCCGGCGAGTTTCGGATGCTTGGAGGGGTTGTGTCAGCGGATCTTGATGAGCAATGCGAACTGGTTATGGATTTTTCTGCGAGAAACCATGTTGTTACGCTGCTTAAAGGAAATACCGATGTTATGTCAGACGGAAGAGCTGTAAGAATCAACCGGACCGGAAATCCCGGGATGACTGTCGGCGGGACCGGTGACGTGCTCGCAGGAGTTACCGGTGCGATCTTTGCGAATGCCGGTGCGCTTGCTGCTGCTTCGGCAGGTGCACTTATTGTTGGGACTGCCGGCGATCTTGCGTTTGTGAAATACGGATGCGGGCTGCTTGCAACCGATGTCATCGAGTGCATCCCGGATGCGATGCGCAAGTAGCCGCAATGTGGGGGTGCGGCTCATATCCTGATTGAGGATCTTTTTGAGAGAATTGGAGTTGTAATCTACCGTAAAGATGGTGTGGCACTGCTGGAATACGGCACCGGATCAATGATCCTACATTCTGCCAATCATCTCATCAGTGCTTTCATCGTTATCCGCCTCCCTCGACGAGATAAACATACTCCCCTTATTTTTCGAGGAGTTTTTCGATAGTCTTTTCAAGTTCTGTGATCTTATCTTCCAGACGAGAAACATCATCCTTCGATGCGATCTTTGCTTTACCGACGGCGTTCTGCACATCCTTCGAGATTTTTTCATCGAAGTCCTGCATCTGCTTCTTCTTCTCGGCCATGAGTTCGTGAACGAGGGTTTTTCCTTCCTCGGTACTCACCTCTCCCTTTTCAACGAGTTCATTTACGACTTGCTTGACTTTCTCCTCGGTGATGGATATCGCACCAATTCCAAGGAGTCCCAGTCTTCTAAGTGATTCTATCATAGTAATCCTCCTGATATCACAAGACATTTCTGACATATAACTTTTGGCACAGGCTGAAAAGTTTTAATGACGCGCGTATTCAATTGAATATATGCCTGAACTATGGGGAAAATAATGCCCATACATAAAATTGGAGTTATCTCACGCACATATCGTCACATTGAGCGTTACCGCCAGATTCTTACGATTCTGTTCAGATACGGCTTCGGCGATGTGATAGATGCCTTGCATATAGGGCGTTATGTTGATATCGCACTCCCGAAAAAGATGAGGAGAGAGCAGGAGCGAATCAGGGAGTTAACACTACCGGAACGGGTGAGACTGTCGATGGAAGAACTCGGTCCCACATTCATTAAGATGGGGCAGATCTTGTCCACACGCCCTGACCTGATCCCAATGGAGTTCATCACCCAGTTTGAGAAGCTTCAGGATAAGGTTCCGCCGTTTCCATTCGAGGATGTTAAGAGGACGATCGAATCCGAACTGAGTGCCCCGATGGATACGATATTTCAGGACTTTGACGAGACTCCGGTTGCAGCAGCATCTATCGGACAGGTGCATCGCGCCACACTCGCAACTGGAGAGGATGTGGCTGTCAAGGTGCAGCGTCCTGACATCAAAAAGACGATCGAGGTTGATCTGGAGATTATGTTTCATCTGGCAACGCTTCTGGAGCAGAATGTGGATGCGTACCAGATATATAACCCCACAAGGATTGTTACGGAATTTGCAGATACTATTAAGAAGGAGATCGATTATAACAACGAGGCGTTCTATATCGAGCGATTTTCAAGACAGTTTCCGGACGATCCTACGGTTTACGTGCCAAAAGTCTTTGCCGATGCGACAACAGCGCGTGTTCTCACGATGGAGTACATCGATGGTGTCAAAGCATCTGATATCGACCGACTGGAAGCGGAGGGTTTTGACAGGAGTGTGATCGCAGCACGCGGCGCAGACCTGATCTTCGAGCAGATACTTGTGCATGGCTTCTTCCATGCCGATCCACACCCTGGAAACATCATGATACTGCCTGATAACGTGATCTGCTATCTGGATTTCGGGATGATGGGGCGCATCGACAGGCGGACCAGAGATGAGATCGTGGATCTCGTCGTTGCAGTCGTGCGCCAGAACGAGTCGAAAGCGACCGATGCGCTGCTGCGACTTACCACGCAGGATGTGCCGGTAGATCGCCGAAAGATGGAACCGGATGTTTCCGACCTGACGATGCAGTACATCGGAAAACCATTAAAAGAGATCAATGCAGGGCGGCTCTTGCGCCAGTTTATGGATCTTGTCTCGCACCACCGTTTGCAGATTCCGCCAAACCTCTTCATGATGGTTAAGGCGATTACAACGGTTGAGGGGCTTGGAACGGTGCTTGACCCTGATTTTGATTTTGTCGGTTCAGCAACCCCGTTCATCAAACGCATCCGGATAGAGCGGATGCATCCAAAACGCGTGGCAGCTGATATGTTAAACGCAGGTGCTGAGATCATCCACCTCTTAAAAGAGATTCCAGGGGCTTTTCGTGACATCCTGAAGCAGGTAAAGAGTGGAGGGACTACGATCAAGTTTGAACACCGGGGACTTGAGCCGATGCAGAAGACTCTTGATCAGGTCAGCAATCGCATCAGTTTCGCTATCGTTCTGGCATCGCTTGTCATTGGCTCCGGGTTGCTCGTGCTCGCAGGAATTCCGCCATTGTGGCATGACATCCCGGTAATCGGAATCATCGGGTTTCTTGGTGCGGGGATGATGGGGTTCTGGCTTCTCTTCTCGATTCTCAGGCACGGGCAGATGTAGCACCACCATCTCAACGTTTAAAGTGCATCTGGCACCAAGAATCTAATCATGGAACCTGAGATCTCGGTCATAGTGCCGGTCTTAAACGAGGCTAACTGCCTCGAGGCGACGCTCGAATCGATTGCGAACCAGAACACAAACATACCCTACGAGCTGATCGTGTCCGACGGTGGCAGTACGGACGGAAGTCTTGATATCGCAAAGAGGTATGCTGACAGCGTCATCTACTGCGAAGAGCGCGGGATTGGGGCAGGTAGACACTTTGGAGTCATGAATGCAAGCAAGAGCAGTAGATATCTTATATTCATCGACGCAGATACCATGATGCCCGGGTACTACCTTGCTTATGTCTACGAAACATTCGAGACCGATCCCGATCTTGTCGCATTCTCAACCGGATTTGAGTTTTCAGAACAATCAGAGCAGATAAAACTTGCAGAGACCCTCGCCAACAAGTATTTTTCGATGCGCGATAAATTGCTCTCTATCACTCTTCCGGGTTTTAACACCTGTGTGCGATGGGATGCATACTGGAAGTGTGGTGGGTACAAAAATGTCCTGCTCGAGGATGTGGACTTTAGCAGACGGATAAACAAGATCGGAGATGTGAAGTTTTTTCCTCACATAAAAGTTACGAACTCATCCAGACGTCTGGAATCGATGGGACTTCTCGGAACGGTCTATTATTACGCACAACTGGATCTTGGCTGGAAACTGGATTCGACATTGATGGATAGGCTTACAAAGAGACTCAGAGTCGCGGATCTGCGGGAATACGTTGGTATACGCAAGTGATATGGCACTGACGGCACGAGATGGGGATTTTTATCTTGATGATGAACGAATGCTTCTTGTGAGTGGCAGTGTTCATTACTGGCGGCTCGAACGCTTGCGATGGGAGGAGATCCTCGATCGAGTCCGTGGAATGGGGTTTTCAGTCGTCTGCACCTATATACCATGGGGTGTTCATGAAATCTCCCCGGGAGAGTTTGATTTTGGAGAAATCAACCCTAACTACGATCTTGACGCATTCTTAACACTCTGTGAGGATAAGGATCTGCGTGTGCTTCTGCGTCCGGGTCCGCATGTCAACTCCGAGATCACATATTTCGGGTTTCCAAAGCGGGTTCTGGAGGATCCCCTGGTCCAATCGGTCACTGCCGACGGCACACCAGTGGTATTCCCATCACCTCCAAGGATGTTTCCTGTACCAAGTTATGCATCGGAAAAATTTTATCAAGAAGTCGGAATATATTTCGATCGCGTCTGCCCGATCATAAGAGATCATCTCCATCCACACGGCTGCGTAATCGCTGTTCAGGCGGACAACGAGATGTCTTTCTTCCTGCGCATCCAGCCGTATGATCACGACTACTCAGAAGGTGCGATTCTTCTGTATCTACGGTTCTTAAACGAAAAATACCACAACATCGAGCAGTTGAACCGCATATACGGAACAGATTACGATTCGTTTGATAAAGTGCCGCCACCCCGCGATTTCAATGCAAGGGGTCGAAACGATCTTCCATATTATCTGGACTGGATCGAGTACAAGGAATATTATTTACAGCACGGGCTTACCCGTATCAGCGATCTGTTGAAGGAGCGCGGCATTACCACGTTCATGTATCATAATCTGCCAGGGATATGCATAAAACCGCCATACAACCAGATTAAGATGGAAGAGATCGTTGATGCGGTAGGTTTTGATCTCTACTACTATAAAGAGGAGTATCACAAGGTAAAACGGTGCGTCCAGTATCTCAATGGCACGAGCAGCGTGCCGTTCATAACAGAGTTTGCATCGGGGTTCGTCGCACTCCCGATCCCGGTCAAACCGATCATGCTCGACGATGCCGAATTCACAACTTACGCCGCGCTTATGCACGGATTTTCAGGAATCAATTTTTACATGTTGGTCGAGCGTGAGCGGTGGGTTGGAAGCCCGATCGACCGATTCGGAGGAGTCAGAAAAGATCGATTTCGGTTCTACCAGAGGTTTAACCGGATCATCAAACGGATGAATTATCAGAAAATGAGGATAAAATTTGAAGGAATCCTGTTAATAAATCGTGATTGTGCCCGTCTCGAACTTGCATCATCGCTTCTCACGCCGATCCCGATTGTTGGCGGCATCACGCATGAGTACTATGTCAGTGAGGACGATCTTGGATTTAATGACGTAATCCCGCTTAAATATGGGCTGCAGTGGGATGCACTGTACTATGGATTCGGTGCTGCGAAGTACGCTGTTACTATCGGGGATACTGAACTTCCACTGGAACGGCTTTCTGAGTACCGGGTGGTGGCAGTGCCTACATTTGATTTCATGAGCAGAGACGTTCAGGATAAATTAATCAACTATGTAAAAGGTGGTGGATGTCTTGTCATGGGACCAAGAGTCCCTGAATTCGACGAACATATCAGAGAATTTGGAATTATCGGAGAATATCTACCAAAGCCTGACGGACGAATGGACGAGGTGATGGTGGAAGGTATCATAATGAAAGATGTAGATATATTCGATACCGGCGTAACCGACGGTACAACTGATGGTGCAACCGGTGGCACAGCCGATACCGTTTCCGTTCTGACCGCTGACCCGGGAACAATCATCTACCAGCAGAAAATCGGGAATGGTAGTATCATCCACTTTGGATTCCTCTTTCCAAGGATTACAGAAGATATCCCGGCAGGGCTGATCAGCATAATCGATCGGATCGCAACCGCTTGCGGGATGCGGCGCGTGATTCCGTGTACCGATCCACAGATCGATGCAACAGTGCACATAGCAGACGGAGCAGACGGCAGAGAGATTCTATTCGTTGCAAACACTCGGATGGATGAGAAAGATGTTGATATCGGAGGGATATATCTTGATCCGGATAGCGAAGAGATGGTTGGTCCGATGATCAGGATTCCTGCGTACACGGTCCGGATTCTTGAGGTCGCTTCTCATGATCGGTGAGAATATCAGAATCCTGGACTGGAGTGTTGAGCAGTGGAACAACCTTTACCATGCCCTATTTCACAGGGGCAAACCAGAGACTGCGATCATCATCATCCACGATTCCGGTGTGCCACTGAAGATCGTGCAGACCGGGCAGGGGTCAAGACCTGAACTAAAAGGTCGATTTACGGATGATCGGCAACTGAAAGACGTTATCAAAGCGATGCACCACGAAGAAGGTGTGGACCGGGTCTATGCTATATCCTATCCTGCGATACGACGCATATTCACCAGATTTGAGCGTACTGTTGACTTTGACGCCAATTATATCAAGCAGTTGTTCTCGCTAAAAGATGCCATATCCTCCGAGATCGGGACCGGGATCTGCCAGTACCCGGACGGTTTAAGCTGGCTTTCCAATCTCGAGTATAAAACGGTTAAGAAGATCATGACTTTTGCACCTGATGACGCACTTGTCATGCTCACAATCTTCAGCGGGAATAATATCTGGACGAACTGGATCATCGGAATCGAGGGCGGCACGATCAACCTGATAACAACACTCGATGCGATAAAGCCAGGATCCGGATCGGTCGTGGATTGGCGGCGAGAGTATCATCAGATCGCTGGTAGCGTGAAGAGACATTTCGGGGTTAAGCCGCTTGCCTTCTTCATGGATCGTGAGACTTTTCGGGACCTGATCGGGAGCAGCGATAAATTGCGGTTTCTTAGAGATGCGCTATCCGGGCGGAAGATTATGTCAAAGGCGCTGCCGATCAAGTACCGGATTCTTTTGTTTTTGCAGAGGGTGTTTGGGTGGTTATCCGGTAACAGGCGGATGTAGACGGTCTTCCGCACGAGAACCTTGCGTAATCTCCCGCACGAGAAGCGTCCGCAGCAAAAAGACAACAAGAATGATCTCAATCCGCCCGATCCACATATTAAATATCGGCATGATCTTGCCTGCGGTAGGGAGACTTGCTGTAGTGATGCCGGTTTGAGAGCCAGGG
This sequence comes from Candidatus Methanogaster sp., assembly GCA_003194445.1. GTDB lineage: Archaea > Halobacteriota > Methanosarcinia > Methanosarcinales > Methanogasteraceae > Methanogaster_A. The sequence goes on along the minus strand of PQXF01000015.1, from coordinate 31,032 downwards.
CATTGCCCTGTGCGGATGCCACCTCAAGGATCACATCATCGAGATTAAAATCAGCCGGTACCACCTGCAGGAGCACAACCACGCCCGGCAGGAGAGACACAATCCATAGATTCGGGAGCAGCGAAACCTCCTCATAGTTCTGCGTTCTTATGATCCTCCGAGAGAGAGAGTTCTCTTTCCAATACGAAATGGAATAACTGCCTCCTCCGGAAGTGTAATTTTTTTGAGCCACCATCCGACTCCGTTTATGGCGTCCCAGACCGGCATGCCAACGTCGTTGGTGCAAGTGGTGTGAGCCCGGGTTTCCGTGATCAGGTCATGCCATCCGAAACGGATCAGATCGGCGTCCACGTTAATGGGAATGACGCATCTGACATCGCATGGGGCTTGGGCGGCCTTCTCGATGATATGGGTGAGGCTGCTCTGATGGGCAAGAGGGTAAGAAAACCGGTGGCGCGGCATTTTACGTGGGATAAGGTGGCAGATTCGACGATCGATGTGCATGCGGGTGTGGTAGCGAACAGGGGAAAGTATTAAAGTCATTGAGTTGTGATCTTTTATCCTGATGAATGAAGAAAAACCCAGATATTACCTCGATGACAAAAATCGTTTCGTTATCGAAAACTATAACTGGGCTGAACCATTTTCCAGTTTTTTTCCGGGCATAGGCGGGAAATGGGGGGTTCCATTATGGAGTTATTATGTTAATAGAGTGCAGGCTATATCCAGCATGGGGGTGAGAGATAAGGATAACGCAATAATGGAATTTTTCTCCTTTAATAAAGCCTGTCAGCTGGTTGGCAATCAGGGATTCAGGACCTTTTTAAAGACCGCCGATGGTTGCTTATATGAACCTTTCAGACAGTTGGATGACGAGAAAATATCTCAGAGATTGGTAATTTCCGCAGAAGAATTAGAGTTGAGTGAAATTAATAGCGATTTGGGCATACAAATAACGATAGATTATTTTCCACTCGTGAATCTACCGGTTGCAGGGCTTGTAAGAAGAGTGAGTATCAGGAATCAGAGGAAGAAGCGGTTGAAGATAGAGTTGATCGACGGTCTTCCGCTCATATTGCCGTTTGGCATGAATCAAGACTGCATAAAGTTTATCGCGAGACATATCGAAGCGATGATGCAGGTGGTCACCGTCGATGGGGCACCGCTGTTCAGATTGAAACAGGTCCCGCTCGATACCCCGCAAGTACAGAGGGTTAAGGGCTGTAATTTCTATTTTACGTTCTTATCCGATCGGAGTGAGATTCTTAAGGATAGCTATGCGGTAGATCCCGAATCAATCTTCGGTGTATCCGGAGGGTTTGAGTATCCATGGATATTTGAGAAGACCGGTATAGAGAAGATATTAGCCTCTGACCAGAGGTGTGAGAGTAAGACTCCGTGTGCCTTCACGCTACTCTCTCTGGACATACCCGGAGACGATGGGGTAGTATTCTATTCTATTGTGGGAAATACATCCTCTGAAGAGAGACTGAAGAATTTTAAAGGTCATATTGTGGAGAAGGGAGTTATAGAGGAGAAAAGGGAAGAGAACAGGAGAATTATCAGAGAGATCGAGGACAACATAGCAACGGTCAGCAGTAATAAGGATTTTGACAGTTACTGTGCTCAGACATTTCTGGACAATGTTATGAGGGGTGGGCTGCCTGTTGCATTTGAAACACAGGGAAGTAAAAATATATTATATCTATATTCAAGAAAGCATGGCGATCTTGAGCGGGATTATAACCATTTTGTACTGGAACAGACGTATCTATCACAGGGCAACTCGCATTTCAGAGATGTCAACCAGAACCGCAGGAATGATGTCTGGTTCAATCCACTGATACAGGATAGTAATATCATCACGTTCTTCAACTTGATTCAGACCGACGGGTTTAACCCTCTGGTTGTCAACGGGCTCACCTACACGGCGGAGGATGTACCTGCATTAAAAGAATGGCTCGGCAAGATTGTAAAGGGACCGGAATCATATAGCGATCTGTTAGAGATGGTTAAGAAGCCTTTTACGCCAGGCGAGTTCATAATGAAGATCGAAGATACCGGATCCGGAATATCAAATTATGATGAGATCGTCGCTACAATGCTCTCGTTCTGTAAGGCGAATGATGTGGGCGAACTGCACGAGGGTTACTGGATAGATCACTGGACATACAATATGGATTTGATCGATAATTTTCTGATGATCTTCCCGGACCGGCTGAGAGAGATTCTGGTGGATAAATATGTTTATACGTTCTATGACAACCCGGATATTGTTATGCCAAGGAGCAAGAGATACGTGCTGGTGGATGGGGCGGTAAGGCAGTATGGTGCTGTGATACGTGACAGGGATAAAACAAATCTCATAGAATCGAGGAAAGAATGCCCTTGTAGGGTGAGGATAGAGTATGGTGCGGGTAAAATATATTCAACAAATTTATTAGTTAAGATATTATCTATTATTGCAAATAAGATATCGTCACTGGATCCGGAGGGGATCGGTATGGAGATGGAGGCTGATAAACCGGGCTGGTACGACCCGCTAAATGGCATGCCCGGACTCATGGCTTCATCTATATGCGAGACCCTGGAACTTATGAGAACCTGTTCATTTCTCTCTGATGCCATCTCAACGATCAAGATGAACGATGACGAGTCCGTATCTCTCTTTGAGGATTTGTATATTTTTATCATTGATCTAATGGAAGCAATCGAAGAACGATTGAGTTCGGTGGACGAAGACAGGGCGTTTATATTCTGGGATGAAAGTCACAGGATAAAGGAAGATTATAGAGAGAAAACCAGACTTGGCGTAAGTGGAAAAGCTGTGGAGATGAAGATATCCACGGTAAAAGAATTTTTGAATAAATCCATTAAATTACTGGATAGTATTTTTAGCGAGATACCTATAGACAAGTTATTTCACAAAAATGGGGTATGCTATACCTACTTTTTAAACGAGGTCAAAAGAAAAGAGATATCATCAACTGGTTCGGGTTCTTTACTTGTTACTCCATTGGAGTTCAAACAAAAACCCATCTCGTTATTTCTGGAAGGTCCCGTCCATCTGTTAAAGGTGAAGAAGGAGTCAGCCAGTGAGATATACAGAAGCGTCAAAAATAGCGGAATATATGATAGAGAATTGAGGATGTACAAGACGAGCGAATCCATAGAGAGAGAACCTTTTGAGATAGGACGGGCAAGGGCGTATCCACCCGGATGGATAGAGAATGAATCCGTCTACCTGCACATGGAATATAAGTTTTTGCTTGAGTTATTGAAAGCCGGGCTTTACGAGGAGTATTATGAGGAGATCAAGAATACGATGATACCTTTCTTAAACCCTGAAACGTATGGGCGGAGTATACTTGAGAATAGCTCATTTATAGTGAGCAGTGCTTTTCCGGACCGTAAGCTTCACGGCAGGGGTTTTCAGCCAAGGCTGACAGGGGCGTCAGCAGAACTTCTCAATATGTGGATAATCATGGTTGCAGGAGAGTGCCCATTCTTTGTCGATAGGAAGGGTTGCTTGAAATTGAGGCTCGAACCAGTACTTCCGGGCTGGTTTTTCACAGAGCGAGATGAGGTGTGCCAGACTTATGATGGTGAGGGCAGAGCCGTTAATGTAACGGTGCCTGCGAACTCTTTTGCATTCAAGTTCCTCGGCAAAGCAGTTGTTGTTTATCACAACGACGAGAGGAAAGATACCTTTGGAAAAGACTGGACTGGGATCGCTTCATATATTCTGAAATATGCCGATGGAGCGACCTGCGAATCGCAAGGCGAGGTGCTCGATACTCCGCTTGCGAATGATGTGCGAGAGGGTCGCGTGGAACGAATAGATGTATTCTTACATCGACATTCGGTCGCTTAATGAACTACCAAAAATAGGAAAATTCGTTTAAATACGGTGTGAAGGTGCCACACCATGTCCGAGACAAGAAAACGCTAGCTCCTTAAAAAATACGTAATCGTCCCAGGAGAACGGTCAGAGAGGGCGACCGATTTTGTCAAAGATAGTGATTGTGCATGGATCGTACCTACCACCACGCTCTTGCGAGCAATTTGTTACGACTGACCAGCTCGAAGTCACAATCATGAAGAATCCGGAGGCGCCGGGACATGGCGGATGAACAACCCACCCCTTTGATCCAGATCTCCTCATGTCTTTACAGCGATTTAGAGAAGGTAATACCAAAGGGTGATAATGGCTTGATGGTTTTATCCCCTGCCGACCACCTCATCGGCACTTTCATCGATTGGCTCGATTCTCTTCCGGAATCTCCCGCTCTTTATCGAATATCCGCCTGATACCGCAACGATAACACCTGCTATGGTGTCCACTATCAGATCGGTCATCGTATCATAAAGATCCCGCTGTTCATGCGTGCCAAAGAGCTGATCGATCCCGAACTCTCCGATCTCCCACGTGACGCCGACCGCCATTGTGAATACAATCGTGACAAAGATCATCCCGCGAAGATCCATATGAAGCCCTGCCCAGTACTCATCCAGCAGATAGACTGCCGTAAGCGCGATAAAAGCGATCAACGCAGATGCAAAGAAATGACCGATCTTATCATAAAAAGGGATCGTCCAGTACATCTTCAGAACCCCTCCACCAACATGAAAGAATATCACAAGCGTGACCACCAGATCAAGTAACAAGGGGATTCTGATATCAAATCTTTTTTCGATGATATTCGGTGCCATCGAGAGGATAAATCCTGAAAACGAGGCAAACATCCATAGCCAGTCGTGGACCTGGATGCTGTAGACCCCCATAACAATCATGGCGCATTTCATCAGGTATGAGGCGATAAGCGGTATCTGTATCTTCATTCTTGGTGGATATGATCCATGAATGTAAATATGTTTGGTAAAACGGTTGTTCTTATCAAAACAACATAGTAGTCTAATCGATAGAAAGTTATTTAATGGCTGGATAGAACCGATTGAAGTTAGGTGAGAGTGATATCATGCAGACAAAATCGCTGTGTCCCGAATGCAAGAAAGTGATCGATGCAACCGTATACGAAGAGAACGGACATCTGCTTTTGAAGAAGACCTGCCCGAAACACGGCAGGTTTAAGGATATCTACTGGTCTGATGCCGTGCTCTACAAGAAATTTGCACAATTCCGGCATGATGGAACTGGTGTCGATAACCCGATGACCAGGAGGGATAAAGGCTGCCCTTACGATTGTGGACTCTGTCCTGAACACAAGACCACCACAGTCCTCTCATTAATTGATGTCACGAACCGGTGCAACCAGTGGTGTCCGGTCTGTTTTGCAAATGCTGCCACTGCGGGTTATGTATACGAGCCATCCACAGAGCAGATACGGGGGATGATGCAACTCTTAACGAGAGAAATGCCGGTACGCAACTGGGCGATACAGTTTTCAGGCGGCGAGCCAACTATGAGGGACGATCTGCCGGCTATCATCAGGATGGCGCACGATTTTGGTTTTATACAGATTCAGATCGCAACAAACGGCATCCACCTTGCAAAGAGCGTCGAGTACTGCAGGGAGCTTGTGGAGGCGGGTCTGCATACTGTATATCTCCAGTTCGATGGTATGACTCCTGAACCATACCACCATATCCGCGGATTTAATGCACTCCCCACAAAAATGCGCGCGATCGAGAACTGTCGGAAAGGAGGACTCAAGAGTATAACCCTTGTGCCGACATTGATCAGAGGGGTAAACGACGGTCAGATCGGTGATATCATACGGTTTGCATCACATAATCTCGATGTGGTCAAGGGCGTTAACATGCAGCCGGTCTCATTCGCAGGGAGAATCGATCAGGAGGATCGTGAAAAGTGGAGATTCACGATTCCGGATGTGTTCAGATGCATCGAAGAGCAGACCGATTATGAGATCACACGAGATGATTTCTATCCGGTTCCGTGCGTGGTTCCGATATCGGACTTTGGAGAAGTCAAGAAGGGGGAGCCGCAGGTGAAGTTCACGATGCACCCGCACTGTGGTGCAGGTACTTATGTCTATATGGAAGATGGTAAGTACCTCCCGATCATGCGCTTCATCGATGTCGAGGGCTTGTTTGAATATCTAAGCGAGGTTGCCAGTACACACGATCATAAGACGATTAACAGATTGCATGTCACGGCAGCTATCATAGCGCATCTCACGCAGTTTATCGACACAGAAAAGGCACCAAAGAGTGTGGATGTAAAGAAACTACTCATCCATGCACTCATCAAAGGCACGGAAGATGTTATAAAACAGTTCCACCGCAAAACCATGTTTTTGGGGGTAATGCACTTTCAGGATCTCTACAACATCGATCTTAAGCGGTTAGAGCGATGCGGCATCCATTATGCAACTCCGGATGGGCGGGCGATTCCGTTCTGCAGTTACAACTCGTTACACAGGGAAGAGGTTGAGCGCAAGTTTTCGGTTCCGCTTGAGGAGTGGGAGCGATCGCGTGGTTGAGCAGTGATCTGCTGATTTTACGCAAGTGGATATCTTGAGTTGTCTTACATCGCTTTTGTCAGTATTATAAAAACGACGTATAAGTCAGCCAGATCGAAACATATTTAAACCGTTGCAACAGATGCCAGTATCATGAAGACCGCTGTCGAATCCCTGCGTGATCTCGGACTCACCGAGTATGAGGCAAAGGTGTACACCGCACTTGTGAAGATCAGAAGCGGAACTGCATCAGACATCCACCTGGTCTCTGGAATTCCGCGTTCCGCGGTCTACGGTGCACTCCACAGGCTCGAAGAGCGGGGGGTAATTGAGGTTCAGTCTTCCAAACCGATGAGATACAGGGCAGTTCCTCCGGAGATTGCACTTGGAAAACTGAAAGATAATTTTATGGCTGAAAGCGAAAACGCACTTGTTGCACTTGGAGAAATCTATCAAACACAGAAGACAGAGGTGCAAGAAGAGGCGATATGGACAATAAGTGGAATAAAAAACGTAAGCGATAAAATTATCGAGATTATCAGTGGCGCACAGGATGATATCATCTTCGCGGCGTCTTATCCCTCGTTTCACGAAATTTCAAAGACCTATCCGATTTTCAAGAATATAAAGAATGTACTGGCCGATAAAATCGAAGAGGGTGTTACCGTAAGGGTGACTGGCTTGCGAAGCAAAGGACTTTACGATATTGCAAAGGATACTCCGGGAGTGATCATAAGAGCATTTCCGGCAGATAAAGCAACTGCGGGCGGTGGAATACTGATCGTTGATGGGAGGGGTGTATTGATTGCGATCATGAGCGAAAACGCGGATACCGGCATGTATGATCTTATGGCAATCTATACGGAAGGGGTCGGGGCTGCATCGATATTCAAACACTTCGTCGAGACTGAATGGGATGCATCGGTGGCGATATGAAGGAGAAAAGGGGAGGTGGGTTACATCTCGATCAAGGACATTTTTGAGAGACTCGGAGTATTCATAGAGAAAAATACAATCCCAATACTCGCAATTGTGTTTATTCTCATCCTTGTATCGTTTACCGGTGCTCAACAGATCGAGATGGGAACCGGTACCGACATGTTTGTCGCGAAGGAGTCCCACCTTTATCAGGATTTCGATCTCCTGTACCGGCAGTATTTTGGCACAGCAGCGATCGCGATCATGGTCGAAGGTGGAGACGTGACTACGCCGGAGGTACTATTCGCAATCGACCGCCTACAGACCGGTGTTTCCGGAACAAAGGATGTTGTCGAGGTTATGGATATCGCAAGCATGGTGAAGCAGACAAACCTCGGCGTATCAGGGCGCAGCCGAATCCCGAATGATGGAAGCGCGATCCGGGTGCTCATCGATACGATACCCGAAAAGCAGCGCGGGATTGTGCTGCCCGACACGCGCCATACTGCTGTATTTGTAACCATGCCTGCACGGGCAACCGATGATGAGATGGAAAAGGTACTGTCCAATGTTGAGGAGATGGTGGAATGGGCAGCGTTTCCGGCAGGGTATAATACCGTCGTCACAGGCGAACCTGCATTTGGTATCGCCATGAAAAACGAGATGAACTCGAGCATGGGGCCAATCCTCCTGATCGCATCGCTTCTGATGGTGGTTGTGCTCTTTATAGCGTTCAGACATGCGCGGTGGCAACTCCTCCCACTCCCAATCGTCCTTATCGGGATCATCTGGACGTTCGGTGCGACCGGATTTCTCGGAATACCGCTCTCGATGGTCTCGATATCTGCTTTTCCGATCCTTATCGGGCTTGGAATCGACTATGCGATCCAGTTCCACAACCGTATCGAAGAGGAATTTACAAGAAGTGATGATGCGAAGAGGGCGGTAACGGAGACGGTACGACATACCGCACCAGCGGTCCTGATCGCGCTGATCATCACCGGGCTTGGCTTTGTGAGTTTGTTCACATCAACGGTGCCGATGATTCAGGATTTCGGACTTCTGTGCCTGGTCGGCATCATCTGCTGCTTCCTTTCTGCACTATTTATCGGAATTGCGGTGATATACGCGCTACATCGTAGAGGCATCGGAAAGGATCGCAAGCAAAGGAATAATCGCACGGTCAGCAAGAATAATAAGGCAGACAGTGCAGCTGAACGGTTTTTCGGCAGTCTTGCGGTATGGGCTGCAAAGAATCCCTTGCCGGTTCTCGGTGTCGCAGGATTGCTCTGTCTCGGAGGGCTGTATGCTGACACCTGTGTTGGTATCCAGACCGATGTAAAGAAGTTCGTGCCCTCTGACATGCCTTCGCTTATCGATATGCACCACATGGTCGAGGTTCTTGGAGGCACTGACCAGTTAAACGTGATCGTCAAGGCCGATGACGTGACCGATCCTGCTGTGATCGGCTGGATGGATCGATTTTCCGCACACGAGGTTGAACTGCACCCCTACATTTCCACTGGAGAAAGCATAGCAGGTCCGGTAAAGGCAGCGAATCACGGAGAGCTTCCTGAGGATGCGGCACAAGTGGACGCTATTATACAAACAATTCCCGAGAGCACGAGAGATCGTTATATCTACGGACACACAACTGCGCTTCTCAACCTTGGTATCGGGAATGCGGTATCAGGGCTCGGGCTTCCCAGAATCGAGCGGCTGATCAGACTTGTGGAAGATGATATCCGGTGGATGCCGCCACCGCCTGGGGTTACCGTCACGATCACAGGACAGTCTGTTGTGATGACGACGGTGATTGCTGCACTCACGACAGGCAGACAGTTGATGACGCTTGTGGGGCTCGTTCTGATTCTTGGCGGGCTCTTCCTGCTCTACCGCGACTGGCTGAAAGCGATAGTACCTGTTCTCACGATGACCCTTGTCATCGGCTGGTCAGGAGGTGTGATGTACCTGCTTGGCATGGACTACACGCCGATGACTGCAACACTTGGAGCACTGATCCTCGGGGTTGGCTCTGAGTATGCCGTGATGATGATGGAGCGGTACTTTGAGGAGCGGGAGAACGGACTTGTCCCGATCGATGCGATCAGGGAGTCCACTGGAAAGATCGGAGTTGCGATCCTGGCATCCGGGTGCACGACCCTTGCAGGGTTCTCAGCGCTGATTGCGTCGCCGTTCTCGATGAACCGGAACTTCGGAATCGTGACCGTTATAGATGTGCTGCTCGCGCTCCTGGCGAGTTTCTTTGTCTTTCCGGTGCTTATCGTGTGGCTGGATGGGGTGCGGGAGAAGAGAAGGGCGAGAAAGGCTGCGAAGATACCGGAACCTGATCTAACGAAACAGCCAAACCAAACAGGAAAAGGAATTGCGGGATAAAACAAAACGAAGAAGGAGATGACATGAACATAACTAAAACGACAATAGTCGCACTACTAATAATCGTGACACTCACATCGCTTGCAGCATCACTGCCTGCCGACGAGCTGCGGGCAGGCCGGCATCACAACGCCACCAACGTATCGCCAGCGGCATCGATGCACAGAACAACTGCCGCCGGCTTACCAGACGACCTTTCGCAGGGGTTCACATTCTCGGAGAACTTCTACGACGTCTATGGACAGCCAAACTTGGTAGCGTCGATCGTCGGTGACGAAAAGTTCGATCGCGGCGACGAGGTCACGCTGACAATTGATCTGACCAACCGTGGAGTTGTTCTTGGATTCGAATCCGACCGCATGCCTGATGATGATGAAGAGATCGATCTCGCCAAGATGGAACTCGGATACGAGCTCCAGCAGGTGAATGCGATCGGAATTACTGCAGTGCTCGCAGCACCAGAGGGAAGTCCGATCGAGGTAAAATCGGGACCGCAGCAGGCAGGATCGATAAAGGGGGATAAGGGCGCGCGTAAGACTGTCAGATTCAACATCGAGATCGATGAGAATGCTCCTGCCGGCACCTACCCGCTGGTACTCGCCACGAGCTATATGTACCAGAAGAACGCTCAGGTGAGCGGAAACGTCTCTGATAGTAGAACTGACGTGAACTTCTGGTACGACACACTTGACCAGACACAGGTACTTTCCATAACCATCAAGAAACTGGCGGATTTCGAGGTTACCAATGTATCATCTGATCTCCGTGCAGGCGAGGATGACAAAACGCTCTCCATAACCTACACGAATACAGGGGAGGAGACCGCAACCGAAGCGGTGGCACGGATCAGCGTTACCGATCCGTTCAGCAGCACCGATGATCAGGCATATCTCGGAACGCTTGCCCCGGGCGAGAGCTTGACCGGTACCTTCGTACTTGATACGGATTCCGACGCTGCAATAAAGCTGTACGGCATCGATACCGAGATCGGGTTTAAAGATGCTGCAGGGGATTTAAAAGTATCAGAGTCTATGGCTGCAACCGCTACGATAGAACCTCTGATACCGACATCCGCGAAGATAAAGCCCTACATTCTTCCGGCTGTGTTGCTCATACTTCTCTCGCTTGTGGCAACCGGAGTGCGGTACTATCTCATGAACGTTGCCGGGAAGAACAGGAACACCCCGATAGCGGATGAACAGGACGATTGAGCAGGTGATCCGGTGCAAACGAAGACTGCCATAATTACTATCATCGCAGCCGCCTTATTGCTCGCGGCTCCTGTTCCGGTTGCGGTCGGAAGCGAGTACATCCCGGAGAGCTACACACTGTCCACGAATTACTACGATGTCACAGGCGAGCCATACCTGATCGCGACGCTTGTCGGAGATCGTGAGTTAGATCGCGGCGAGGATGCGGTACTCGAGATAACGCTCCAGAATTATGGGGCGATCTACAGAATCAAGGGCGATCAATATCTAGATTCCAGTGACAAGAAGAACTATGACGACGAGATTCTACTTGCTGCAGCCGAACTGGATGTCGAGATCGAAAAATCTTGTGCAGACCATGTTAATGTCGTGCTCTTTGCAGACAGTTCGCCTGTCGATGTCATTGCAGACGTTTGGAATATCGAGTCCATCGAAGCTGGCAAAATCGGAACGGCACGGTTTCCGATCCATATCGATGACGATGCACCCGCCGGAACATATCTCTTGCGTGTGGAGACCTGTTACGACCACATCCGGAATGTGCAGGTGAGTGGCACCCCTGATAAGCCGGATATCAATTACTGGAATACGACCGGGACACAGAACCATACCATAATGATCGCGGTTGCGAAAGAGTCTGACTTCGAGGTCACCGACGTTGTATCCGGGATGCAGGTCGAAGGGACTGGATTTTTAAACATCACCTACAAGAATACCGGTGAAGAGATCGCAACAGACGCGATCGCTCGAATAAGCGATATGCTGCCATTTACTGCGGTTTCTAATCAGAAGCGCATCGGAACAATTGCGCCTGGCGAGTCCGTGACCGCACACTTCCGCGTCAGCACCGACCGAAGCACGGTTCCAAAGGTATATGACCTGAGCACAGGGATCAGGTTCAAGGACGAGGATGGTGATGTCCGGATCTCGGACTCCATGCAGATCGGGGTCGCTGTGGCTCCGAAGGTACCGTTTTCAGAGAAGCTTCTGGCGAACAAGTCGTGGATCGTGGCAGCTGCGATAGCGCTTCTGGTAGTTGGGGGATGGCGGGCGCTTAAGCGATGAGGTATGTGGAAGGGAGAGCATGCCCACGCCGTTATCATTTATTGCTATTTTCAGCAAAATACTCTTTTGGCAGCATCTAAAAATTCTACCGCCATTCCAATACTCTTCTCTGCGATTTTCTTTGTGATCTCTTCTAATGGCTCGTAATCCCCTATCTGCCTTTGTTCAAAAGATTCTACCGGATACTTGTGAAACTTATGGTCGAAAATATTCGTTTTGACAAAATGCCGACCAAAGGCGGCGACTACAGCTTTGTGTTTCGAAAAATTCAGGTCTTTTGTTAGCAGAACTGCTGTTGCCAGATAGAACATGGCATAATATGACCTTGGAACAGCGAACCCCTACAACCCATCTTCAAATAACAGTCTGGCACCTCCAATGCTTTTATCGGCCATCTTTAAGAGTGCATCAATCTCTGCATTCATCCCATCACACCTTCACGCTTTATATTGGAGATTAAGGCAGTCTTTCTCTCAAGCCAGTCCTTTTCTTTTATAGGAACGAGTGAGATGAGGGTATCGAATTTCAGAGATAATGAAGAGACTATGTCACCAGTTCTTTCAATCTCGGTGCATGCATGGTTGAAATCCTCAAGGATAATAGCTATGTCCATATCCGAGTCTTCGGTTTCTTCTCCACTCGCATACGAGCCAAATAGCAGTATACTTATAAGCTGGCTTTCCATATTTCTTTTCCAGTCCGCTCTTCAGTTCCTTGATGATCTCTTTGATAGGGCCGGATGTCAGCGGTTTCCTGGAATGTATATTGACCACTCTAAAGCACCTGCCCACACTTTTATCATTTCTTGAAATACTTGCTCAAAAACGCAAGATCGACCGCGTCGATGATCTCTCGCCCCTCAAGCACAGCATACCCCTCGCGGGCTTCCTTGCGCAACTGTTTCCCAAGCGCGCGGGAATGAAGTTCGGACATAAGTAGGTCTTTTGCTGATCGGTACGTCCGGCAGAGATCGACAACATACCGACCGTCCTTGATGTACACATTAGAAAATGTATCTTCGCCTGCAAGCTTCATCTTGAACCGTTCTGCATGTTTCCGCATATATGCAGGCGGACCAGCGTGTTTCCGAAGCGGCGGGAGCTTCCCGGACACAAGTTCGATTAACAGCACCACGGTATCTGTGGTCTCGCTCGCAGGCAGAACGGTTGCGGCACTTCCGTGTACCGCGAATTCGTGCTCTGATAGCAGAGCGAGTACCGACTCTTGCATCTTGTATAGCTGCGGATATACGATGTCCTCGACCATATCAGGGATCTCAAAGACGATTGCAAGCAGATCAGTTCCCCTCGCATCCATTGCCGCCACTATCTCCGGTTTATCGATGCGGGGGGCAGGTTCTGCAAAGAAGTATTCGATCGACGGCTCTGCCAGAAACCCGCGTGCCGCATCAACAAAGACATAGAACTGGTCGAGCGAGAGCGCGGCTGCAACGTTGCGGTTCGGGTCGGTTGGATCGATCACGTAGAGTGGCTCCCAGACCCCGCCGTGACCGATCCCGGCATCCTGGGAACGCTGGGACGTGCCACCATCTCCTGGCTCGATCAGCAGACCGTCCCTCCAGTCGCATGCAGCATCGAGCACCCCCTGAAACGAGCCGTAATGGAGGATTAATAACTCGCAGAGGAGTCCCGAGAATCCACACACCCGAAGTTCGGATCCGTAAACGTCAGCACGCTTCATAAATTGCTTGAGCAGCAGCACATCATCCTCCAATCCGCCAATCTTAGATAAGATGTACTTATTGTGAAAAGGAGTTCGATCTACCGCTGATTTAAGTTCATTCGCGCTGGATAACCGGTAACACGGCACAAGATCGACCCGATAGCCATCAAATCTGCCATGAACGTAAGGATGCTCCGCATACCGTATTTCATAACTGTCTGAACGCTCTGCTACTGATTTTGCGATACGTAACCCCTCGTCCTCCAGCTCATCTCTATTTAACGTGGCCGGGAACATCAGGAAGAGGTCCAGATCATGTTCTCCGGAAATCCACGTATTTCGTGCCGCAGATCCGACCAATTCGCAGGGCACACCCTCTTCCTCGACATACCCCGCAATCCTGCGTGCGAGTTTCGCAAGTTCATCGCGCTCTACGGGAGTGGGTTTAATCCTATCAAGGACGGTAGCAAGGATTGTCCGGATTTCACTTTGCATTATTTTGCACCATTCCCATACGTTGTTACGGGTCTCATTGGTGTTTATGTTTCTTTAATGCTTCATCACGATGGAACAGAGTCGCCTCTTGTATTGGTCGGATTTATTGTAACTCCGGTCAACACTCAACCTGTAACATGAACAAAACTGTAGGGACTCACCACCGGATCGCGGTCGTCTCTATGATTATGATCGCGCTTGGCGAACTGCTCATATTCACAGGAAATGTCACTCTTGGCGTGGCGGTTCACATCCTCAATCTGCAGATGATCATCGTCTCGATGTTCATAAAAGGCGGAGAAACCGATCAGATAGTGCTGGACAAGCAGATTCTTCAAGCATTGCTGCTGTTGTTACAACTCAGGATCATCAATATCGTGATGCCATTTTTCTTCACGATGACGCTGTACTGGTATCCATTAATCTACAGCCCATTGTTCATATCGATCTACCTTGTTCTCAGGTACCAAAATGCGTCATTTGATGATATCGGGATGGATATGAGGAATTTGCATCGTTACATCCCCCTCGCACTGATTATTGGTGCAGTACTGGCATGGGTCGAGTACCAGATCATCCATCCGGAACCTCTGATACCGAAACTTGGAATCGCAGACATGTTGACACTTGTAATCATCATGTTTGTATTTGTGGGGCTGGTTGAGGAACTGATCTTCAGATCGATACTCCAGACGAAACTTCAGCAATCGGTAGGGGTATGTAACGGGCTTCTTATGACAAGCGTCTTATTTGGAGTCATGCATTCCGGCTATGGCTCGGTGTATGAACTGTTGTTCGCAACTGCCGCAGGGCTTATCATAGGATATCTATACCAGAAAACAGGAAGTCTGCCGTTTGTAACGGCGATACACGGCATGGTCAATGTTCTTCTCTTCGGATTGCTACCCTACATACCATAGTACTTAATGGATAGATGTGCGGCGGAAAACCCCGCTATCCGTAACTGGGGCGTCACAGTATCTTAAGCGCAACAATCGCCGCGAAAACCACGAGCAGCGGGGTATTACAGATCTCAAGCGTGTTCGATGCCCACTTGTTCCACCACTTCGATTCGACAAGGACTTCAGCCATGGATAGCGATATGATCAAGGAGATCGTTGCAAGCATCCCACCTATCACTACCTGCTCGACTGAAGACATGTTCTGCACGTTTACAAGGGTGGTTACTGTTAGCATGATCATCTGTCACTTTCGTGTGACTTTAGTTCTGCTCGTTCGTTAACCTCTTAAGACTGGCGATGCATAGATCAAATCCAACAGTCAGCATGCAAGTGCAACAATCATATTTATACACCCGCGGTCACATAATAAGTCACGATGATCGATACCGAGTTCTTCAACCAACTGAATCGATTCTCGCTCATGGTGCGCAAGCGCGTATCAAGCGTGTATGCGGGCAGCAGGCGGGCTGTATTACAGGGGAAGGGGATCGAGATCGTGGGGTATCGCGAGTATATGCCCGGTGATGATATCAGGACTATCGACTGGCGGGTGTATGGGCGGACCGAGAAACTCTACATCCGCAAATTCGAGGAAGAGAAGAATATAACAACACACATACTCCTCGATTCGAGCATGAGCATGGATTATTCGAGCAATGGGATGACAAAGTTTGATTATGCCGCGATGCTTGCGTGTGGATTCGGTTACCTGGTGACAAGAGAGAACGAGAAGTTCGCAATATCGACGTTTGGAGAGAGTATCGATATCACGCCTCCGAAACGAGGGCGCGGGTACCTGCTTCATACGATCGACAGACTGAACCGGACACCGTTGGAAGGTGAAACGAAATTCGATCACTGCACCCAGCAGTACGGAAAGATGATACGATCAAAATCGCTTGTCATAGTCATATCAGACTTCTTAACCGATCTCGACTCGATACGTGCCGGATTATACCGGCTTGCACCGAATGATCTAATCGTGATCTCGGTCTTCGATCCTGCCGAACATGACCTTACCATCGCAGGAGATGTGAAATTGCATGATATGGAGACGAATATGGTCAGAAAGACCTACATCAGTCCGAAGATGAAAGAAGAGTACAGAAAGCTGCTTGATGATCATTTTGAAGGAGTACGATCGACCTGCATGCACATCGGGGCAGATTACTTATCTTTCGGGACGAACGTTCCGATATTTGATGCGTTCTTTGAGGCAGTGAGGGCGAGATAGGATAAATAATGGATATGGGGGGATTGGGACGGCATTTGCAAATCCACTGGCACTTCTTGGCCTTTTGAGTCTTATACCGATTGTAATCCTGTATCTGATCAAACCAAAGCCCCGTGACATAAAGATCCCGTCGCTGATGTTTATCCTGGATGCGGAGCGAAAAGAGCATCGATACGAGACGATGCTCAGGAAGATCATCAGGGATCCGCTGATGCTCATGCAACTGCTCTTCCTGATCCTGCTGACGCTTACGATGGCGGCTCCATTCTACATCGCAAACGAGACCGTGCGCGCTGACCACACTGTGATAATCATTGACGCATCCGCATCGATGCAGGCAGAGAACCCGAGCAGGTTCGATCGTGCAAAGGACGCCGCAGAGAAGTTCGTCAGCGGAAGGACGAGTATCATCATGGCAAAGAATATCCCGGTCGTTGTGCTCCAGCGCGGGGGCAGATCAGGTGCGAAGGATACGCTGAACCGTCTTGCACCGGCTGCTACCACTGCAAGCATTGGGGATGCGATCCTCCTTGCGACCAACATGATCGAAGACGAGAAGGGTGCAATCGTTGTGATCTCTGATTTCTCGAATGCCGATAGCGACTCGATAGCCTCCTCAAAGATGCTTGCGAATGCGGATGGCATCGATGTGGCCTACAAGCAGGTCGGAAATGATGCCGAAAACATCGGGATCACGTATGGCAAACTGGAGCGGAAGGGAGATTCGTATGAATATATTTGCAATATCAAAAATTACATGGATGATAAAAAAACGGTACCGATCGAGATACTCCGAAATGGCAAAAAGACCCTCACAGATAGTGTAACCGTGCCCGCTTACACAAGCGAACTCTTCGCACTCACCGATGTCGAGCCGGGTGCCACGATCGTATCTATAAAGCAGAAGGACTCGCTTGGGCTCGATAACCGCGCCTACATCGCAATTCCCGCGGTAGATAAACGGAGGATTCTCGTTGTAAGCGAGACTAAAAACCCTCCTGCAAAGATTGCACTCAATTCGCTTCCCGATACCGAATGTTCAATCGTAAAACCACCGGTTCTCCCGTCTTTCGATGATTATGATCTCGTCGTGATCGGAAACATCACAAAGACTTCGCTTCTTCCGGGGACGTTTAAGGATCTCGCGTCGTTTGTGCAGTCCGGGGGAAGCCTTGTGATCCTTGCATCAAGCGACCTCGGCGATATCGAGACTGAAGGACTGCTGCCTGTGCAGATATCCGAGAAAGCAGGGGCTGCCGCGCTGGAGACAAGCATGCCCACCGAATTCACAAAGGATATCGCATTCGAGGACGTTTCAGCCATCGCGCATCTCAGATCCGAGCCAGCCGATGGCGCGATCGTGACAGTGATCGCAGACGACGACTCTCCAATGCTTGCATACCGGAAACACGGTTCCGGCACTGTATTCTACTCAGGATTTGGCGAAGGCGACTCGAGATGGAACGATTTCCACACGAGAGTCGATTATCCGATCTTCTGGAGGCAGATTGTGGACTGGATGAGCGGGGTTCATGGAATCGAGGAATATAATGTCAGAACAGGGCGGATGATGTCGCTTGGTGAGGTGCAGAAGGTAACCACACCTTCCGGTACTGTGGAGACTGATAACCTGCTCTTTGACGAGGTCGGCGAGTACCGGATCAGAGATGATGACCTTGCTGCGAATCTGTACGACCCTCTGGAGTCTGATCTCTCAATCCATCCGATGTCGGAGGAGGCGCGCACACTGACGCCGGATCTTGTCAAAGCAGATGTCGAGAAGGAGTTATGGACTTACCTGATAATTCTTGTGATGTTTATCGCCGGCTTCGAGCTGTACTATCTCCGGGCAAGAGGCGAGTTGTGAGATGGCAGATGGTGGCATCGAGGATAAACGGAAAATTATCGATGAGTACAACACTAAAGCCACAGAAGAGATAGTTAAGGCAGTTGGAGATATCACAAAGAGGGAGGAAGGTCTTGTATTATTCCTGATTCCAAAAAGGTTGAAGGATGGCTACAAGAGGATGTACATGGATCAGGTGAAAGAGGAGACCCTGAAAGTGGAGAAAGACATCCTGAATATAGCAGAGAGCGTGATACACGAGGAAAATGAGATCTCGGATTATGCAGAGGATATAAGTGATGCAGCAAAGAAGGTTGTGAGGATAATACTCCTCTTCCTATCCGGGAATGATTTCGATCGGGCGTATAACGAAGAGATGGAGGGTATGGCTCTGGAAGGTGTCAGGGAGAATGTGAGATTTTATCTGAAACTTTTAAGGGGATCCGGAAACAGCTACGAGGAACTGGTCAGAGACGGATTTGATGCAGAAGAGTACTATGATTCGCTGGAAAACATTTCAAGGACCAACTGGCTGGTCTTGATGAGATCAAAGGATGTAATACGTGAAAATTCCCTCGAATACAGGGTGTTGCAGGGCACTGTTGTATATATAAGGTCGATGCACGAGAACGAAGTAAAGAGATTCTTTGCTGATTGGGAGAGTGTTTAAGTTATTCTGGTCGGTTGAAAACATGATGCCAACCCGGCAAATACAAATATGATTAGATGGGTGTAATCAGTGAAATTAGTGTTAATCTGTGGCTAAAACGGTGTCAGCCACAGATTAACGCAGATGGACACAGATTATCGATGTAAACGACTTTTCAGATCGATAGTGATCCATTCTGGAAATTGTGGTTGCGTAAGACAATCCGACGTTCCCTGAAAATAATAAAAACACACATGACCTGCTTCGCAGTGCTTATACTGTCGATGAAAAACTACTTACCCGCCCAGCCGCCACTATTGTTCCAGTAATCGCTTGATACCAGACCGGCAAGACTTTGGGACATAGATCCC